>JBJTHN010000022.1:0-25523 GCA_046094505.1 Betaproteobacteria bacterium | reverse complement strand
GCCCGGCTCGGTGGGCACCCGGCGGCCATCCAGCACCTCCAGCATGCCCAGGATCTGCATCATCGTCAGATGACCCGATGAAGGCGGCGGAAAGCCGCAGACCATCAGCCGCTCCAGCCACGGGGTGCAGATCGGCTCGCGCTCCAGCGCCCGGTAGCCCTGCAGGTCCGCCACGCTCAAGGTTCCCGGCACGGGGTGAGACTGCACCGCCTGGGCCACACTGCGCGCCACCGCACCTTCGTGTAGGGCTTGCGAGCCTTGCTGGGCCACTTGCCGCAACACCTGTGCCAAGGCCGGGTTGCGCAAGCGATGACCCACCGGCCACGGGGAGCCGTCGGCCTGGTAGTAGAAGCGCCGGGCACGGTCGTCTCGCGGCAGCAGGACATCCACCTGCAAGAGGCGGTGCAGCCGAGGGCCCAGCGGGAATCCTTCCTCAGCCAAGCGGATGGCGGGCTCGAACAGGCGGGCCCAGGGCAGGCGCCCATGCTGCTGGTGGGCCAACTCCAACATCCGGACCACGCCAGGCGTGGCCACCGCGCGCCCGCCAAAGGTCGCTTGCTGCAGCGGCAGCGGCCGCCCCTGCGCATCCAGAAACAGATCCTCGTGCGCACCGGCGGGTGCCGTCTCGCGGCCGTCGTAGGCCTGCACCCGCCGCCCATTCCAGCTCAGCATCAGTGCGCCCCCACCGATGCCGCTGCTCTGGGGCTCGACCAGCGTGAGCACCATCTGCACCGCGATGGCAGCGTCCACCGCAGAGCCGCCTGCCCGCAGGATCAGGAGCCCTGCCTCGGTGGCCAAGGGATTCGCAGCGGCCACCATGTGGCGGCTACCAGCCCAACCCGCCCGCGGCGTCCAGCCCGAGGCGGCCTCGGGCTCCACGGCATCGGCCGACAGGCGCAGCTCCCGCGCAGTCGGCGATGACGCGTCTTGTGCGCCCCCAGCAAGACCGCTTGCGCAAAAAACGCAAGCCGACAGCGTGGCCAGGTAAGCGTTCCGAAACACGGTCCGGTGTGCCCTCAGATACGCTTCAAGCGGCCCGGCCCGTTAAAAGCGCAGCTTCACCCCTGTCTGTTGCTGCAACGCTTCGGCGCTCACACCCGGCGCCATCTCCACCACCTTCAGGCCTTCTTCGGTGACGTCCATCACCGCCAAATCGGTGATGATGCGGTCCACCACACCCACACCGGTCAGCGGCAGGTTGCACTGGGGCAAGATCTTCAGATCGGTGCTGCCATCCTTCTTCTTGGCCACATGCTCCATCAGCACCAGCACCCGGCCCACGCCGGCCACCAGGTCCATGGCGCCTCCCATGCCCTTGACCATCTTGCCCGGAATCATCCAATTGGCCAGGTCGCCCTTCTCGGACACCTGCATGGCGCCGAGGATCGACAGGTTGATCTTGCCGCCGCGAATCATGGCGAAGCTGTCGTGGCTGCCGAAGATGCTGCTGCCGGCAATGGTGGTAACAGTCTGCTTGCCCGCATTGATCAGGTCGGCGTCCACTTCTTCTTCCGTCGGGAAGGGGCCGATCCCCAGCATGCCGTTTTCGCTTTGCAGCCACACCTCCATCGTGGAGGGCACATGGTTGGCCACCAGGGTTGGCAAGCCAATGCCCAGGTTCACATAGAAGCCATCCTGCAGTTCGTGGGCCGCGCGCGCGGCCATCTGGTCATGGGTCCAGGGCATGGTCAGACTCCTGCTTTTTCGGTGATGGTGCGCTTCTCAATGCGCTTTTCGGGATGGGCGTTGAGCACCAGGCGGTGCACATAGATGCCCGGCAAGTGGATGTGGTCGGGGTCGATCTCGCCCTTGTCCACGATCCTTTCCACTTCGCACACGGTGATCTTGCCGGCCATGGCAGCCGCGGGGATGAAGTTGCGCGCGGTGCGGCGGAACACCAGGTTGCCGCTGGTGTCGGCCATGTAGGCCTTGACGAGGGACACGTCTGGCACCAGTGCGCGCTCCATCACATAGGTCTGGCCGTCAAACTCGCGCAGTTCCTTGCCTTCGGCCACCACGGTTCCCACGCCCGTCTTGGTGAAAAAGGCCGGGATGCCCGCACCCCCGGCGCGCAGCTTCTCAGCCAAGGTGCCTTGCGGCGTGAATTCCAGCTCCAATTCACCGGCCAGGTATTGGCGCTCGAACTCCTTGTTCTCGCCCACATAGGACGAAATCATTTTCTTGATTTGCCGGGTCTCCAGCAGCAAGCCCAGGCCGAAACCGTCGACCCCAGCGTTGTTGGAAATGACGCTGAGGTTCTTGACACCGCTGTCGCGCAGTGCGGCGATCAGCGCTTCCGGGATGCCGCACAGGCCGAAGCCGCCCACGGCCAACAATTGCCCGTCGCGCACGATGCCCTGGAGGGCCTCGGCGGCGGAGGGGTAGATCTTGTTCATCGAAGCAATCCTTGCTGGGGAACGGAGAAACGGAAAACCGACCGGGATAAAGCGAGAGAGACCGTGTAACGGTACAACAGGAAGTTTCTCACCACCTGACGGGCATGTTGGCGGACCACAACCGGGGTTCAGGGCTTTGGACAGGCGCCGCAGCGGCGGCCCGTACCAACAGCCCAACTCAGGCCAGGATGAGCGCCCTCACGAAATCCGGAATGGGCACCGACTTCTGCGCCCGAAAGTCGGTCCACACCACCTTGGCACCACCTTCCGCGTGGATCACGCCCGGTTGGTCGACGCGCTCCATGGTGACGTAGGTGTCGAAACTGCTGCGCCCCGGGTTGGCCGCGTAGTGCTTGAGCACGATCGACCCCGGGTATTCAAGCTGGATCAGGAAGTTGCAAAAGGCGTTGACGATCACCGGGCCTACACGGTCGGGCCCCGGCGTGCAGCCCAGTGTGTCAAACCACTCGATGCGGCTGGTTTCAAAGAAGCGAAAGTAAGACGCGTTGTTGACATGGCCCATGGCGTCCATGTCGCCCCACCGTATGGGCATGGTCGTCTGGTGCACCAGCGTCTTGTGCTCGGGCAGGGTGAAACGCAGCATGGTGTGGCCCTGTTCTAGACCCCAAAGCCATCGTCAGCCGAAATCACGGCGCCGTTGATGAAGTGACTTTGCGGCGCGCACAGCATCAACAGGGTGCTGTCCAGGTCCTGGGGCTGGCCCACGCGCTTGCGCGGCAGCATGTTCACCAACTTTTGGCCCTGCTCGGTCTTCCAGTGATGGTGGTTGATCTCGGTGTCGATGTAGCCCGGGCAGATCGCGTTCACGTTGATGCCAAAACGGCCCCACTCCAGCGCCATGGCCCGCGTCATGTGGATCACGGCCGACTTGCTCATGCAGTACACCCCAATCTGCCCCAAGACCCGCAAGCCGGCCATGGAGGCGATGTTGACGATGCGCCCGCCCACGAAGGTGCCAGGGGCCGCGCCCTTGCTGCGGGCGATCATGCGTTTGCCGACCTCTTGGGCTACAAAAAACGCCCCGCGGGTGTTGGTGTTCATGATGAAGTCGTATTCGGCCGGGGACACATCGATCAACTTCTGCGTGGTGCTGACGCCGGAGTTGTTGATCAGGATGTCGATGGTGCCGACTTCGGTCTCGGCGTGCGCCACGGCCGAGCGGATGCTGTCGGGGTCGGTCACGTCCAGTTTCACCACATGCGCGTCGCCGCCCTCGGCTTCGATCTCGGTGCGCAGGTCCCGCAGCTTCTCGGTGCGGCGCGCCGCCAACACCACCGCCGCACCGCTGCGCGCGAGCACGCGGGCAAATTGGGCACCCAGGCCGCTGGAGGCGCCGGTGACAAGGGCCACGCGGCCAGAGAGATCGATCGTGTAGGACATGGCAGGCTCCGAGAGAGTGCAGTGCCGCAAACCTTAGCACGGGCCGCCCGCTGGGTGCCCACTTTGGTCGAACGGCCGTTGCGGTGTGAGGCCGCCAGGGACCGTCCGAATAGAATTCCGGGCGTCGTTCACCCGCATCACCCAGAGGTTGCCGTCCATGACCCCCCAAGCCCTGCTCGAACAGTTCGGCCCCCGCGAATCCATGGAGTACGACGTGGTCGTGGTCGGTGGCGGCCCGGCGGGATTGGCCACCGCCATCCGCCTGAAGCAACTGGCCGCTGAGCGTGGCGGCGAAATCGGGGTGGTGGTGCTGGAAAAGGGGTCTGAGCCGGGCGCCCACATCCTTTCGGGCGCGGTGATGGACCCACGCGCGTTGCTGGAACTGTTCCCCGACTGGAAGGAACTGGGGGCGCCGCTGAACCAGCCCGTGACGGGCGATGAGGTCTTGTTCCTCACCGAAACCGGCGCGACCCAAACACCCGATTGGCTGGTGCCCGGCTGCTTCCACAACCACGGCAACTATGTGATCAGCCTGGGCGCGGTCACCAAGTGGTTGTCCGAGCAGGCCGAAGCGCTGGGCGTGGAGATCTTCCCCGGCTTCACCGCCGCCGAAGTACTCTACGACGAGCAAGGGCGCGTGCGGGGCGTGGCCACCGGCAACCTGGGCATCGGCAAGGACGGCCAGCCGCATGATGGCTTCCAGCTTGGCATGGAGTTGCTGGGCAAGTACACCGTCTTCGCGGAAGGCGCGCGCGGCCATTTGGGCAAGCAGCTGATCGCCCAATTCAAGCTAGACGCCGGCAAAGATCCCCAGAGCTATGCCATCGGCATCAAGGAACTGTGGGAGGTGCCCGCCGACCGGGCCAAGCCCGGCTTGGTGGTGCACACCGCTGGCTGGCCCATGGACAGCCAGACCTACGGAGGCGGCTTCCTCTACCACCTTGAGGGCAACAAGGTCACCTTGGGCTTTGTCACCGGGCTGGACTACCAGAACCCTTGGCTGTCGCCTTTCGAGGAAATGCAGCGGTGGAAAACACACCCCGCCATCCGTGCCCACTTGGAAGGCGGCAAGCGCATTGGCTACGGTGCGCGCGCCATCACGGCCGGCGGCCTTTTGAGCCTGCCCAAGACGGTGTTCCCGGGTGGTGCACTGGTGGGCTGCGATGCGGGCTACCTGAACGCCGCTCGCATCAAGGGTTCACACGCCGCCATCAAGAGCGGCATGCTGTGCGCCGAGGCGGCCTTTGAAGCTCTGCAAGCGGGGCGCTCACACGATGAGCTGCTGGCCTACCCAGCCGCCTTCGAAAAGAGCTGGCTGCATGAAGAGCTGCAAGGCTCCAAGAACTTCAAACAGTGGTTCAAGAAGGGCAACACGGTCGGCGCCTTCATGACCGGCATTGAGCAGTGGCTGCTGCCCAAGCTGGGCTTCAAGGCCCCGCCCTGGACCATCCACCGCACCGAAGCCGACCACACGCGTCTGAAGCCCGCCGCGCAGTGCGCCAAGATCGACTACCCCAAGCCCGACGGCAAGCTCACCTTCGACCGCCTGAGCTCGGTGTTCGTGAGCAACACCAACCACGAGGAAAACCAGCCCGCCCATCTGACACTGCGTGACGCCAGCGTGCCCGTGGCCCATAACCTGTCGACGTACGCAGGCCCGGAGAGCCGTTATTGCCCGGCCGGCGTGTACGAGTTCGTCAAGAACGAAGACGACAGCGACCGCCTGCAGATCAACGCGCAGAACTGCGTGCACTGCAAGACCTGCGACATCAAGGACCCCACCCAGAACATCGTGTGGGTGACGCCCGAAGGCGGCGGCGGGCCGAACTATGCGGGGATGTAACGGCTGCGGGCGACTCAGCCTTTGATCACCAAGGCAGAAGCCCCGGCGGCCGTCACCCGCCCCACCACCGCCGCATCCTCAAAGCCGTGCCGCTTGAAGACCGCCAACACTGCGTCGACGCTGCCTGGCTCGCAAGAAACGAGCAGGCCGCCACTGGTTTGCGGATCGGTCAACAGCGCCCGGTCTTCAGGCGCCATCGAAGCCGACAAGGCCACCTCCGCGCCATAGCCCGCCCAGTTGCGGTTGGAAGCCCCGGTCACGAAGCCGCGCTGCGCCAAGTCGCGCACACCCAGCAGCAAGGGCACGGCCGGCCAGTCGATTTCGATCGTGCACTTCGCGCCACGCGCAAGTTCCAGCGCATGACCGGCCAGACCAAAGCCGGTCACGTCGGTGATCGCATGCACACCGTCCAGCGCCGCGAGGTCAGGCCCCGGCGTGTTGAGCTTGGTGGTGTTCTCGATCATGATGGCATAGCCAGCCTCACCCAGTTCGCCCTTCTTGAGCGCGGCGCTCATCACGCCCACGCCCAGCGGCTTGCCCAGCACCAAGAGGTCACCCGGCTTGGAGTCCGAATTGCGCCGCACCCGTTTGGGATGCACCAGACCCAGAGCGACCAGGCCGTAAATGGCTTCCACTGAATCGATGGTGTGGCCGCCGGCAATGGGGATCCCCGCGGTGCGGCACACGCTGGCCCCACCATCGAGCACGCGGCCGATGGTGGCCGGCGACAGCACGTTGATGGGCATGCCCACCAAGGCCAAGGCCAGGATCGGCCGACCCCCCATCGCGTACACGTCGCTGATGGAGTTGGTGGCGGCGATGCGCCCGAAGTCGAAGGGGTCGTCGACGATGGGCATGAAGAAGTCGGTCGTCGCAATCAAGGCCTGCTCGTCATTGAGCCGGTAAACAGCCGCGTCGTCCGCCGTTTCAATCCCCACCAGCAGTTCCGGTGGGATGGGCATTGCGGTCGTGCCCTTCAAGATTTCGCCAAGCACACCGGGCGCGATCTTGCAGCCGCAGCCTCCCCCGTGGGAGAGGCTGGTCAACCGCGGCTCGGCCGGGTTGACCTCCTTGGGGATAGGGTCCGTTTTCAAAGGTTTGCCTTTCATCCCGAAAGCCCCAAGCACCGCCTCACTCAGCGCATATGCTCAGAACCAAACAGTTGTGGCTTGGATTGTGACCTTCAGGCGATGATCCGTGGTTTCCCTAGTTCCGAAACCAATCTTGGGATAATGGCCGCATGAGCGCCCTGCACGAAGAAACCGTCCTCAGCGTCCACCACTGGACCGACCGCCTGTTCAGCTTCACCACCACCCGCGACCCCGCGCTGCGGTTTTCCAACGGCCACTTCACCATGATCGGTCTGAAGGTGGAGGGCAAGCCCCTGCTGCGCGCCTACTCCATCGTCAGCGCCAACTACGAAGAGCACCTGGAGTTCCTGTCAATCAAAGTGCCCGACGGCCCCTTGACCTCACGCCTGCAACACATCCAGGTGGGCGACACCATCATCGTGGGCAAGAAGCCCACCGGTACCCTGCTGTGTGACTACTTGCTGCCCGGCAAGCGCCTGTACATGCTGGCCACGGGCACCGGCTTGGCCCCGTTCATGAGCATCGTTCGTGACCCCGAGACCTACGAGCGCTATGAGCAGGTGGTGCTGGTACACGGGGTGCGTGAGGTCGAAGAGCTGGCCTACCACGACCTGCTGGTCAAGCATCTGCCCGAGCACGAGTTTCTCGGAGAGCTCATCAGCGACAAGCTGAAGTACTACCCCACGGTCACCCGGGAAGCCTTTGTCAACCATGGCCGCATCACCGAGCTGATCGAGTCCGGCAAGATCTTCACCGACCTGCAGCTGCCCGCGCTGGATCCCAGCGTAGACCGGGTCATGATCTGCGGCAGCCCGGCCATGCTCAAGGAGCTCAAGGGCATGCTCGAAGCCCGTGGCTTTCAGGAAGGCAACACCACGCGCCCCGGCGACTTCGTGATCGAGCGCGCCTTCGCTGAACAGTAGGCCCCAGCCTGCAGACCGGCCCGATGGTCCGGTGTCAGCGGCGTTCGGGCCAGTCCGGCTCCCGCTTGTCAATGAAGGCCTGAACCCCCTCCAAGGCCGACGCGTCCATCATGTTGCAGGCCATGGTCTGCGCGGCGTCGATGTACGCCGCATCCAGGCCGCTCTCCAATTGCCGATAGAACAGAGCTTTGCCCATGGCCAAGGCCTGCCGAGGCTTGCGCAGGATGGATTCGCACAAGGCTTGAACAGCCTCATCGAGGTCCTCCGGCGCAGCCACCCGGTTGACCAGGCCTTTGTCCTGCGCCTGCTGGGCTGAAATGAATTCGCCCGTTGCCAGCATCTCAAACGCCGCCTTGCGCGACAAATTGCGCGAGAGCGCCACGCCCGGCGTCGAGCAGAACAGGCCCAGGTTCACCCCACTGACGGCAAAGCGCGCGGTCGTACTGGCCACGGCCAGGTCGCACTGTGCCACCAGCTGACAGCCGGCCGCAGTGGCCAGACCTTGAACCTTGGCGATCACTGGAACGGGCAGGCGTTGAATGGCCATCATCAACCGGCCGCAACGGTTGAAGAGGCTGCGGTAGTACTCCAAGGAAGGCTGCGCTCTCATTTCCTTGAGGTCGTGCCCGGCGCAAAAAGCCTTGCCATGGGCCGCGATCACCACCACCCGTACCGAGGAGTCGGTGTTCAAGCGGTCAAATTCGAGCTGCAGCGCAGCCAGCATATCTTCGCTCAAGGCATTGAAGGCCTGCGGCCGGTTCAGGCTTAAGGTGGTGACCCCACGCCCATCATCGGCACGCAGCAACACGGGGGCTTGGACTGTGGACATGCGGGCCTCCTTCACTCGATGGCGCTGCTGGACTTCGCCCGCTCGCGCAGTTGAAACTTTTGGATCTTGCCAGTGGACGTCTTGGGGATCTCCTCGAATCGGAACTCCCGCGGCACTTTGTATCCGGCGAGCAGGGCCTTGCAGTGCGCGGCCAGGGCTTCGGCGGTAACGGTGGATCCCGGTTTGGTCTCCACATAAGCCAAGGGCGATTCACCCCATTTCGGATCGGGCTTGGCCACCACCGCACAGGCCAGCACGGCGGGATGCCGGTAAAGCGCGTCCTCCACCTCCAGGGACGAAATGTTTTCGCCCCCCGAGATGATGATGTCCTTGCTGCGGTCCTTGATCTTCACATAGCGGTCGGGCTCCATCACCGCCAAATCACCGGTATGGAACCAACCACCCTCAAAAGCCTTCTGCGTGGCCTGGGGGTTCTTCAGGTAGCCCTTCATCACGATGTTGCCGCGAAACATGATCTCGCCCATGGTTTGGCCATCGGCGGGTACTTCCTGCAGAGTGCTGGGGTCCATCACCGTCATGCCCTCCTGCAGGACATAGCGCACCCCCTGACGGCCATTGAGCCGGGTCTGTTCCGACAGGTCTTCGCCCGCCCACGAGGGCCGCTTTACCGCCACACTCGCAGGCCCATACACCTCGGTCAAGCCGTAGACGTGGGTGATGTCAAAACCGATGCGCGACATGCCTTCGATCATGGCCGCCGGCGGGGCGGCACCGGCCACCATGCCGCGCACCTGCTGTGTGATGCCCTCCCGCAGTTCAGGCGGCGCGTTGTAGATCAGGGAGTGAACGATGGGCGCTGCACAGTAGTGGTCCACGCCGTGATCGCGGATGGCCTGCAGGATGGCCGCAGCGTCGACCTTGCGCAGGCACACATGTGTGCCGCCGAGCATGGCCACCGTCCACGGAAAGCACCAACCGTTGCAATGAAACATCGGCAAGGTCCAGAGGTACCTCGGAAAGTGCGGCATCGTCCAGCTTGCCGCGTTGCACACCGCGTTCAGGTAGGCCCCGCGGTGGTGGGTGACCACGCCCTTGGGATCCCCGGTCGTGCCGCTGGTGTAGCTCACCGCAATCGCGTCCCATTCGTTGCGTGGGCCTTGCAGCCGCGCCAGGGGCTCATGGGCGGCAATCAAGTCCTCGTAGGCCCAGGTGCCCAGGCGGTCACCCGGACCCGCGTACTCGCTGTCGCACACATCCACCACCACCACTGCTCGACCGTGTGTGTTGCGCAGCAAGTCCAGCGCACGGGCCATCACCGGCGCGAATTCACGGTCGGTCAGCAGCACCTTGGCTTCGCAGTGGTTCAACTGCCAGGCCAACAAGGCCGCATCCAAGCGGGTGTTCAGGGTGTTGAGAACAGCACCCAAGGCCGGCACCGCGTAGTGCGCCTCCACCATCTCGGGCGTGTTGGGCAGCATGGCGCTGACCGTGTCGCCGTGGCCCACACCCAAGGCCTGCAGCGCCGCAGCCAGCCGCGCCGAACGGTCGCGCACCTGGGCCCAGTTGTAGCAGCGATGACCATGCACAACCGCGGGCACTTCGGCAAACACTTCCGCCGACCGCTCGACAAAGCTGACCGGAGACAAGGCCACCTGGTTGGCGTCACAAGGGTCCAGGCCCTGTTCGTAGATGCTCATCTTGACTCCCTCAGCGCGCGGGCACCGGCCCGCCCGTCAACTCCCGCAGCAGGTCGTGTGCGCCATACACCGACCTCAGCGACTCCAGAATCACCGCCGGGTGCACCGACACCGCTCGGTTGGATGCCGCGTCGTAGAAGAAGGACCCTCCGAGGGAGTGGCGGTTCCCGTCGAAGACCAGGCCCACCCAGCGGCCCTGGCGGTTGATCATGGGGCTTCCCGAGTTGCCGCCGATGATGTCGTGGTCGGTCACGAAGTTGAAGGGCAGATCATCAGCCACCGCGGCACCGGCGCTGCGCCAGCGCTCGGGCATGGCAAAGGGCGCGGCACCCGTGTGGCGGCGCCGCAGACCGGCCACCTGGGTGTGCGTGGGAACCTCAACGCCCGCTTCTTGCCAACCTTTGAGCGTGCCGTAGGACAGCCGCAGGGTGCCGGTGGCGTCGGGGTAGCGGCTGCGGCCGTCACGGTCAAACTGCGCTCTGGCCAAACGTTGCGCCGCTTCCCGCTCCACTGCCAACACCTGCGCCTCAAACCGTTCGCGCAGCGCCCGGGCATGAGGCTCAATGGACCTCACCAGGGCTACGAAGGGGTCCGCACTGGACGCCACCACCGCCTCGCCCCCATCCCACAGGCGAGCCCGCTCAGCGGCGTCATGCAGCCGCGACTGCTGGATCCACGTCTGCGCCAGCTGAGCCGGTGAGCGGTCGCCCAGCACCTGTCGCACGACCGGGTGGTCGGGCCCCAAGACGCTGCGCATCCGTGTAAGGGACCACTCCAGGCGCTCGCGTTCGAACACCAGGTCTGTGGGCGTGTTGGCTTTGAGGCGGCGCTCCAACACGGGCAGTGCGCTGTCGCTGTACTCTCGCAGGCGCTGGCCGTCGGGCTTGAGCCGCTCTACCGGACCGCGAACCAGGGTGCGCGCAAACTGGAAATGGGGGGCTGCAAAGGCCGCGCCATCCGAAAGAAGGCTGAACTCCAACTCGAGCTCCCGCCTCACCCGTTGAGCCCGCTCGATGTCGGACCATGGGTCACCCACCCGGGCCAGCAAGGCGGGCTTGGCCCGCACATGCGCCTTCAGGGCCTGTTCTTCGGCCTGCTTCATCGCCCAAAGCGCCGGCGTGAACAGGGCCTGCAGCTGGCCCTGCTGAACCTTCAGACCGTTTTCAATGCTGCTCATGGCCTGCAAGGCCCAGGTGCGGGTGGGCTCCGGTCGCTGCGACAGCAGGTGCATCAGCCCGCGCGACTCCGATGCGGCCGGAATGGTTTGGGTGGCCAGGCGTTCGCGCAGCCGCTCGAGTTGCGCCACCGTCAGGCTGCGCTGCGTTTGGCCAGGATGCCCCGGCACCAGCAACAACTCGCCGGGCTTGGGCCCCTGCGGCTCGACCGCCAGGTACACCGGTGTCTGGACCGGCCGCCCATCCCGCCACAGGCGCAGCAGCGCCACATCCAGGCACCAGCGGGGGAAGTTGAAGTTGTCGGGGTCGCCGCCGAAAGCGGCAATCGCATCTTCGGGCGCCCACACCAGGCGCACATCGCTGTAGCGCTCATACTGTTGCAGCACATACTGGCCGCCGCGGTACAGAACCGTCACCTCGCAGCGCCGGGTGGCCGACCGGTCTTGCTGGCACTCCCGTGACAGCCGTGCACGCACAGCGTCCTCGGCCCTTTGAAAGGCCTCGCCCGTCAAGCCCTGCGTGGCAGCGTGCACTTGGGCGGTGACGTCTTGCTCGGATTGCAACTGCATCACTTCCAGCCCACTGCAAGCCAGCTCCTGTTCAGGCTTTGAGGCCAAGAAGCCTTGGGACGCCACCGGGCGCTGTGCGGTGGTCAGCTCCGCCAGGCATCGCGTAATGCAATGGTGGTTGGTCATCACCAGGCCCTGCTCGGAGACGATCGAGGCCGAACAGCCCCCCACCCGAACGGCAGCCCGCTGCACGTGCGCCAACCAAGCGGCGTCTGGCTCGAAACGGTGCTGCGCCTGTAGTGCGGCGCGCGGCAAGTTGTCCAGTGTCCACATGCCTTCGGCGGCCTGAGCGGGGCCCAGCAGGCAAGCCACCACCAGGCTCGGCGCCGCGCGCAGCGTCGTCTTTGTCAGAACCGTCCGGGTCCATGTGGTCGGACAGACGCTTGAAGAGACGGTTGAAAAACCCGGCATCGCGTTCACCCCTTGTTGAAACATCACGCGATGAGGCGCGCGTGGTCGATCTTCAAACATCGGTCCATGACACTGACCAGACCTGCGCTTTGCACCTGCTCGGCCGCTTCTACATGGGCCACGCCCAGTTGCTGCCACAGGCATCGTGCCCCAATGATCACGGCACTTCTGGCCACCGGCAGTACATCGTCGGTGCGGCGAAACACGTCCACGATGTCCACCGGTTCTTGAAGGTCCTCCAGCTGGGCCACGCAGGGCTGGCCCAAGAACGTCTGGCCCACCAGTTGCGGATTGACCGGCAGGATGCGGTAGCCCTGCTGCTGAAGGTAGGCCGCCACCACATGACTGGGACGGCTGACCTTGTTCGACAAGCCCACGACGGCGATGGTGCGGGCCTTTCGCAACAGCTCCCGCACCGCCGCGTCCGAAGGGTTGGTCGCTGTCGTGGACATCGCTCCATCTTAGCGCCGGCTGATACACTCAAACCGTCAGGAGAGAGCCGGATGTGCCGGCCACCGAAGGCGCAGAGCTGAGGCTCGAACGCTCAGGTACCCAGGACTGACTTTCCTCCTCGCTGGAGAGAGGCTCGTCACGGTGGCACGCCACCCGGAACGCGCCCACCGAAGGGGCAAGGGTTTCCGGCCGAAAGGCGCGGTGGCCCGAATCTCTCAGGTAAAGCGGACAGTGGGGGCCCGGTGCATGGCTGGTGGCTGCAGGCTGCCGCTGTGCGTATGAACGAGCCCCCGCGGGTGCCGCTGTGTCGCGCACCCCGGCCCACCAAAGGCCGCCATGTCTGCTTCCGCACCCGCTCCTACCGCTGCGCCGGCACCTGCCGCTTTGCTGACCACGCCCTTGCACGCCCTGCACTGGGCGCTGGGTGCCCGGATGGTGCCCTTCGCCGGCTATGAGATGCCGGTTCAGTACCCGGCGGGCGTCATGGCCGAGCACCGGCATACGCGCGCCCAAGCGGGCCTGTTCGATGTGTCGCACATGGGCCAGATCCGCTTGGACGGGCCACAAGCGGCACAGGCCTTGGAAAGCCTGGTGCCCGTGGATGTGTTGGGCCTGCAGCCGGGGCAGCAGCGGTACGCCTTCTTCACGAACGAGGACGGCGGGATCCTCGACGATCTGATGGTCGTACGCCCGCATGCCCACGAGGGCTTCGGCGACCTGCTGCTGGTGGTCAATGCCGCGTGCAAGGCCGCTGACCTGGCCCACCTCCGTCAACACATCGGGGCGCAGTGCACCGTGACCGACCTGCCCGACCGCGCCTTGCTGGCCTTACAGGGTCCTATGGCCGTGGCGGTCTTGCAGCGCCTCAACGCCACTGCGGGCGAACTGCGGTTCATGCAAGGGCGCGCCCTTGATTTGGCGGGGGCCCGGTGTTTCGTCACCCGCAGCGGGTACACCGGCGAGGACGGCTTCGAAATCTCGGTGCCTGCTCCCCAAGCCGAAGCACTGGCCCAGGCCCTGGTGGCCGATGAGCGGGTACAGCCCGTTGGGCTGGGCGCGCGCGACACGCTGCGGCTGGAAGCGGGCCTGTGCCTGTACGGCCACGATATCGACACCGACAGCAGTCCGATTGAAGCGGGCTTGGCCTGGGCCATCCAAAAGGTGCGCCGCCCGGGCGGCGAGCGCGCAGGCGGCTACCCTGGCGCGCGCCGGATCGCCCAGGAACTGGAGCACGGCGTGAGCCGCAAGCGCGTGGGCTTGCTGGGCCAGGAACGCGCGCCCGTGCGGGAAGGCACCACCCTGCATGACGCGCAGGGGCAAGTGATGGGCCGCGTCACCAGCGGCACCCTCGGGCCAAGCGTCAACCAACCGGTGGCCATGGCATGGCTGACCACCCAACACGCCGCCCCGGGCTCACGGGTATACGCCGACGTGCGCGGCAAGCGACTGCCCATGACGGTGGTGACCATGCCTTTCACGCCACACCGCTACCAACGTTAAGCGGCTTCGTTGGCACCTGCAGGCCGCTACTTGTCCCACCAGCACATCCATTCAATCCCATCCACAGCCCACTGAACACAAGAGGATCCACCATGAGCATCAAGTTCACCAGCGACCACGAATGGGTCAACGTCACCGACACCGCCGCCGCGGTCGTCGGCATCACCGTGCACGCCCAAGACGCCCTGGGCGATGTGGTCTTTGTCGATCTGCCCGAAGTTGGCAAGTCCTACGCCCAGGGCGAGGTGGCCGGCGTGGTGGAAAGCGTCAAAGCCGCAGCCGATGTGTACATGCCCGTCAGCGGTGAGGTGGTGGCGGTGAACGAAGCCCTGCGCGACGACCCTTCACTGGCCAACAGCGCTCCACTGGAGGGCGGTTGGTTCTTCAAGGTGAAGCTGTCCAACCCGTCCGAGCTCGATGGCCTGATGGACGGCACCGCCTACGACGAATTGCTCAAGACCCTCTGACCCCCAACCGCGAGCCCACCATGTTGATGTCCGCCCTGACCCCCTTGCGTGATTTGGAAAACGACACCGAGTTTCGGGCCCGACACTTGGGCCCCGGACAAGCCGATGAAGCCCGCATGCTGTCGGTCATCGGTGCGGCCTCGCGGCGCGCCCTGATCGAAGCCGTGGTGCCGCGCAGCATCGCCCGGGCCCAGGTGATGGACCTGCCCCCAGCCGTCACCGAGGCGCAGGCCTTGGCGGAGATGCGGGCCGTGGCCGCCCGAAACCAGGTGCTGCGCAGCTTCATCGGACAGGGCTACCACGACACCCACACACCCGGCGTCATCCTGCGCAACATCCTGGAGAACCCCGCCTGGTACACGGCCTACACGCCCTACCAAGCTGAGATTTCGCAGGGGCGCATGGAAGCATTGGTGAACTTCCAGACCATGGTGTGCGACCTGACCGGTATGGCCATTGCCAACGCATCCATGCTGGACGAAGCCACCGCAGCGGCCGAAGCGGTGACGCTGGCCAAGCGCAGCGTCAGGAGCAAGAGCAACACGCTGATCGTGGCCGGCGACTGCCACCCACAGACAATTGAAGTGATCAAGACCCGGTGCGAACCCCTGGGCCTGGAGGTCAAGGTGGGCTTTGCGCCCAGCCTGATGCAGGCGGGTGACTACTTCGCCGTGGTGGCGCAGTACCCCTCCACCTCAGGTCTCATCCACGACCTGCGCGAGGTGATTGAGCAGGCCCATGACCAGTCGGCCGCGTTCATCGTGGCCACCGACCTCCTGGCGCTCACCCTGCTGGTGCCGCCTGGTGAGCTGGGTGCGGACATCGTGGTGGGCAACAGCCAGCGCTTTGGTGTGCCCATGGGCGCCGGCGGCCCCCATGCCGCCTTCCTGGCCTGTCGTGACGAGTTCAAACGCTCGATGCCGGGTCGCCTGGTGGGCGTGAGCATCGATGCACAGGGCGCACCCGCCTACCGCCTGGCACTGCAGACGCGTGAACAGCACATCCGGCGGGAAAAGGCCACCTCCAACATCTGCACCGCGCAGGTGCTGCTGGCCGTGATGGCCAGCATGTATGCGGTCTACCACGGCCCTCAAGGCTTGAAGCGGATCGCGCAGCGCGTGGCCAGCTACACCGCCATCCTGCGCCAGGGCCTGGTGGGCCTGGGTTACAGCCGGATCACGCCACAGGCCTTCGACACGTTGGCCGTAGACGCGGGCTCCGATGCACAGTCCATCATGGACCGCGCACTTGCCGCTGGCGCCAACCTGCGCCGTCTGTCCCCAACAGCCATCGGCATCAGTCTGGACGAAACCACCACACGCCAAGATGTGTTGAACCTGTGGGCGTGGTTCACCCAGCCGGGCCAAGCAGCGCCCACCGAGCAGACCTTCAACACCTTTGAAAAGGGCGTCGACAGCCTCATTCCTGAGAACCTGCGCCGCACCAGTGCCTACCTCACGCATCCGGTGTTCAACCGATACCACTCGGAAACCGAGATGCTGCGTTACATCCGGCGCTTGTCAGACAAGGATTTGGCGCTGGACCGCACGATGATCCCACTGGGTTCATGCACCATGAAGCTCAATGCCACCAGCGAGATGATCCCCATCACCTGGCCCGAGTTTGCACGGCTTCACCCCTTTGCCCCCAGCAGCCAGCTCGCCGGCTACGCCCAGATAGACGCGGACCTTCAACGCTGGCTCAGCCAGGCCACCGGTTATGCCGGTATCAGCCTTCAGCCCAACGCCGGCTCACAGGGCGAATATGCTGGTCTGTTGGCCATCCGCGCCTGGCAGCGCGCGCGTGGCCAGGGTCACCGGCACGTGTGTCTCATTCCAGAATCCGCACACGGCACCAACCCCGCCAGCGCCCAGATGGTGGGCATGAGCGTGGTGGTGGTGAAGTGCGATGCGATGGGCAATGTGGACCTGGACGACCTGCGGGCCAAGTGCGAAGCGCACAGCGCCAACCTGGCAGCCATCATGATCACCTACCCCAGCACCTACGGTGTTTTCGATGTGCGGGTCAAGGAACTGTGCGCCTTGGTGCACCAGCATGGCGGCCGCGTGTATGTAGACGGCGCCAATATGAATGCGCTGGTGGGCGTGGCGGCCCCAGGAGAATTCGGTGGA
Organism: Betaproteobacteria bacterium; assembly: GCA_046094505.1. Classification (GTDB taxonomy): domain Bacteria; phylum Pseudomonadota; class Gammaproteobacteria; order Burkholderiales; family Burkholderiaceae_C; genus RFTU01. The sequence continues at coordinate 8,675 of JBJTHN010000022.1, read as the reverse complement.
GACGTCAGCCACCTGAACCTGCACAAGACCTTTTGCATCCCGCACGGCGGCGGCGGCCCGGGCGTGGGCCCGGTGTGTGTGGTGGACGACCTCAAGCCCTTCCTGCCAGGCCACCACACGGCCACTGGCGTTGCCACGCCGGTGGGTGCGGTCTCGGCTGCTCCGCTGGGCAACGCTGCCGTGCTGCCCATCAGCTGGATGTATGTACGCATGATGGGGGCTGAAGGTCTGCAGGCCGCCACCGAGGTGGCGATCCTGTCGGCCAACTATGTGGCCGCGCGCCTGGCCGACCACTACGCCATCCACTTCAGCAGCGGTCTGTCGCACCTCAAGGGTGGCGGTGTGGCCCATGAGTGCATCCTTGACCTGCGCCCCCTCAAAGAGCGTAGCGGCATCACCGCCGAAGATGTGGCCAAGCGCCTCATCGACTACGGCTTCCATGCCCCTACGCTGAGTTTTCCGGTGGCCGGCACCCTTATGGTGGAACCCACGGAGAGCGAGTCACTGGAGGAGCTCGACCGCTTCTGCGATGCCATGATCGCCGTCCGTCAAGAAATTGCGAAGGTCGAGAGTGGCCAGTGGCCTCAGGAGGACAACCCCCTGAAACACGCACCCCACACCGCACAGGTGGTGAGTGCGAGCCAGTGGGACCGGCCCTACAGCCGCGAGGAGGCGGCCTACCCCCTGGCCTCGCTGCGTCGGCAGAAGTACTGGAGCCCTGTGGGCCGAGTGGACAACGTGTGGGGCGACCGCAATCTCAGCTGCAGCTGCCCGCCGATGAGCGACTACGCGGCGGGCTGAGACTCGGGCCACGCGCGGCCCTGGGTGGGCTGCCTCCGAGCGGCCTCACACTAGCCGCGCTTCTTGCCGCCCTTGCGAGCCGCTTTGGCGGCCAGCTTTCGGCTGGCCACCACCGACATCCCCGCCTTGGGCTTCTTGGCCTTGCCCTTGGCTGCTGCCGTCCCCTTGGGCGAGCCTGCCGCCGCGCGAGCCGGCGCAGCCGCGCGCACAGCAACAGCGTCGCGCGCCTGCCGCGCAGCCTGGCGCACCTGACGATCGCTGAGCTGCACACTGGCCCACTCGTCCAAGGGCGAGGTCAAGCCACTGGGTTTGCCGTCGTCCGGCCCCTGGTCGGCAGCTGCGCGGCCCCTGCTGGCCTTGCCGGCTTTGGCCGTAGGCGACTTGCGAGCACCCGCAGGGCTGCGCAGGGGCTCGGCCAGACCATCGCGCACCATGCGGAAGTCGATTCGTCGGCCATCCAGATCGACCCGGCTGACCTGCACCCTTACCCGCGACCCCACGGCATAGCGTACGCCCGTGCGCTCGCCCCGCAGTTCCTGGCGCACCTCGTCGAAGCGGAAATACTCGCCACCCAACTCGGTGATGTGAATCAATCCTTCAACGTACAGTTCATCAAGCTGCACAAACAGACCAAAAGACGTGGCAGCGCTGACCGTCCCGGCAAACTCCTCGCCCAATCGGTCGCGCATGTAGCGGCACTTCAGCCAAGCCTCCACATCACGAGAGGCCTCATCCGCACGCCGCTCGTTGGCCGAACAGTGCTCGCCCGCGGTTTGCCACAAGGCCATCTCTGCAGCGGCTTTGCCGGGTTTGGCCACCGGGGCGCTGCGGTCGGCACCGGCTGCGCTGCGGCCGGGCCGGCGGTAGTTGCCCGATGCCGCAGCCGAAGACACGGCCGGCAAAAGCCCCAGGTGGTAACGCTTGCCCAAGAGGATGGCCTTGATCACCCGATGCACCAAGAGGTCGGGATATCGGCGTATGGGGCTGGTGAAGTGTGCGTAGGCCTCATAGGCCAGGCCGAAATGGCCGCTGTTGACGGCGGTGTAGATGGCCTGTTGCATGGAGCGCAAGAGCATCGTCTGGATCTGCTGCGCATCCGGACGCTCGCGCACAGCCTTCGAAATGGCTTGGAACTCAGCAGGCTTGGGGTCGTCGCTGACCGCCAGGCCAAGGCCCAAGGCCCGAAGGTAGTTCTGCAGCGTGACCCGCTTTTCCGGTGTCGGGCCCTCATGGACACGAAACAGGGCCGGGTGGCTGTGCGACTCGATGAAGTCGGCTGCACACACATTGGCGGCCAGCATGGCCTCCTCGATCAGGCGATGGGCCTCATTGCGGGTACGCGGCACGATCTTCTCAATGCGGCCGTTGTCGTCGCACATGATCTGCGTTTCGGTCGACTCGAAGTCGATGGCCCCACGCCGTGTGCGCTGGCGCAAGAGGGCACGGTAGACCTCATGGAGGTGCAGCAGGCGCGGTAACAGGGGCGCCAGGCGAGCCGCCTCGGGCCCACGGGTGTTGCTCAGTGCGGCGCCCACCTCGGTATAGGTCAGGCGCGCATGCGAACAGATCACCGCGGGGAAGAACTGGTAGCCCGTGACCTCGCCCTCCTCGCTGACCAACATGTCGCACACCATCGACAGCCGGTCCTCCAACGGGTTCAAGGAGCACAGTCCGTTGGAAATCTTTTCCGGCAGCATGGGGATCACCCGCCGCGGAAAATACACCGAGGTGGCCCGCTCATAGGCGTCCACATCCAAGGCCTCGCCCGGCTTGACGTAGTGGCTGACATCGGCAATGGCCACCACCAAACGCCAACCCTTGAACGCATTGCGCCCCTTGCCAAAAGCAGCCGGCTCGCAATACACCGCATCATCGAAGTCACGCGCGTCTTCACCATCGATGGTCACCAAGGGCACATCGCGCAGGTCCACGCGGTTGCGCCGGTCCACCGGCCGCAGCTTGTCGGGCAAGGCGGCGGCCTGTGCCAAGGTCTCTGGCGTGAAGCGGTGGGGCACCTCGTACTTGCGTACTGCGATCTCGATCTCCATGCCGGGGTCGTCCACCTCGCCCAAGACCTCGGTCACGCGCCCGCTGGGCTGCGTGTGCATCGAGGGGGCTTCGGTGAGTTCGACGCACACCACCTGGCCCGCCTGTGCGCTGGCCACGGCGTTCTTGGGGATCAGAATGTCCTGCCCATAGCGACGGTCCTCAGGGGCCACCACCCACACGCCGCTCTCCTGCAGGAGGCGGCCAATGATGGGCCGGCACGGGCGCTCCAGGATGTCCACGATGCGTCCCTCAGGGCGTCCCCGCCGATCGGTTCCCACCACACGCACCCTCAAGCGGTCGCCGTGCAGCACCGCGCGCATTTCCTGAGGGGCCAGGTAGATGTCCGAGCCGCCCTGATCGGCCAGCAGGAAACCGTGGCCATCACGGTGGCCTTGGACGGTCCCCTCCACTTCCTGCAGCAGCCCCGTGGTGGGATTTGAAATCTTTGATTTTTTGATGATAGACTTTCTGTTTTCGCTGATTGCGTCAGCTGAATTGGGCCCAGGTGGCGGAATTGGTAGACGCACTAGTTTCAGGTACTAGCGGGTAACTCCGTGGAGGTTCGAGTCCTCTCCTGGGCACCAAGGGTGGCGCAGCGGCGAAGGTGATGCGGTGGTCCCTTGCGAGCCCACCGTCAACAACCCGCAAAGAGCCTTCCAACGCAACGCGTGGAAGGCTTTTTTGTTGGCTGAACCCCATGGGGTGATTCTGCATCATCCGCCCGCCGCGCTCGGGTGAGCCTCAGCAGGTCGGCGCGGCGCACAATGCCCCCATGACGCATCCGGAATCTGCCCCCGAAACCCAGCCCCGCCGGCGACGTTGGTTGCGCTGGGCAGTGCTCACCCCCTTAGCGCTCTTGGCGGCCGCGGCCCTGGCCCTGGCCCTGCTGCTCAAGGGCGCTGAACCGCAGGTCGCCGGCGAACTGGTTTTGAAGCCCGCCCTGTCTGAAGGTGGGGGCGAACTGCGCGCCAGCGTTCGCATCGAGCGCGATCCTCACGGCATACCCTCCATCACGGCTGACAGCCTGCACGATGCCGCCTATGCCTTGGGCTTTGTCCACGCACAGGACCGCCTGTGGCAAATGGAGACCCAGCGGCGGATCGGCGCAGGCCGCCTGGCCGAGGTGTTTGGTGAGGCCGCACTGGACAACGATCGGTTCCTGCGGGCTTTGGGGGTGCGCCGCGCGGCACAGGCCCAATGGGAGCGGATGGGGTCGGCCAGCCGCGAACTGCTGCAGGCCTATGCCGCCGGGGTGAATGCGGCGATGGCCCACACGCGGGTGTGGCCACCGGAGTTCTGGCTCTTGGGTGTGAGGCCTGAGCCGTGGACGCCGGTAGACAGCCTGTCCTGGAGCCTGATGATGGCCTGGGACCTGGGGGGCAACTGGACCACGGAGTTGATGCGCTTGCGCCTGAGCGCCGTGTTGGATGCCCAGCGCATCGAAGAGGTGCTGCCGCCCTACCCAGGAGACGACTACCCGGCCACGCGCGACTATGTGGCCCTGTACCGGGAACTGGGGCTGGCCAAGCCCGACAGCCCCGCAGTGGCGAGCAGCCCTGCCCGCATCGACGCCACCCTGGACCACCTGCTTCGCATCGCACCGCCATCGGGCATTGAAGGGGCTGGCTCCAACAACTGGGTCTTGTCTGGAAAGCGCACCACCACGGGCGCACCCTTGCTGGCCAACGATCCCCATCTGGGTTTGAGCACGCCGGCGCTGTGGTACTTCGCTCGGCTGAAGGCACCCAATCTGGAGATTGCGGGGGCCACGCTTCCAGGCCTTCCCCTGGTGGTACTGGGGCAGTCCGCCCATGTGGCTTGGGGATTCACCAACACCGGCCCGGATGTGCAGGACCTGTACATCGAGGCCGTCGACCCCAGCGACCCCAAGCGCTACCGAACCCCCAGCGGCACAGCTGCCTTCGAGTCGTGGGAAGAAACGATTCGGGTCAAAGGTGGAGCCGAGCACAAGATCACGGTTCGCCGCACCCGACACGGCCCCGTCATTTCGGACGCGGGCACCTTCAAGGGCTTGGACCTGGGGCCCTATGTGCTGGCCCTGCGGTGGACCGCCCTGGAAGAGGATGTCGATCTGATTGCTGCCGGGCTGGCAATGGCCCAAGCCCGAACCGTGCCGGCCTTCGTCCAAGCCACCCAGCGGTGGACGGCCCCCATGCAAAGCATGGTGGTGGCAGATACCGAAGGCCGCATCGGTATGGTGGCCGCAGGCCGCGTGCCACTGCGCCGCGCCGACCATGACCTGATGGGCTTGGCACCAGCGCCAGGCTGGGAGTCACGCTACGACTGGGTGGGGTGGGTACCCGCACACCAGACGCCTCGCGTGATTGACCCTGAAGGGGGGTGGATTGCCACGGCCAATCACCGCCTGCATGACGACGACTACCCCTATTATCTGGGCAGCGATTGGGCACTGCCCTACCGGCAATTGCGCATCGAGCAGGTGTTGACGTCGCGTCCACAGCACAGCCCACAGCAGATGAGCGCGCTGCAGCAGGATGAGGTGTCCTTGGCTGCTCAAGTGCTGCTGCCTTGGTTGCGCCAGGTGCGCGGAACCCATGGGCTGACCGCGACCGCACAAGAACGCCTGGCCGCGTTTGACGGCCACATGCGCGCCGATGGAGTGGCGCCCCTGCTGATCTGGGCCTGGCAGCGTGCCTTGGCCGAACAACTCTTCTCGCCGCGCATCGGGCGTGAACGCTTTGAACGCTCGTTTGCGCAGCGCAGCTTTCACGATGCCGTGCTGGGCGTGTTGGAGCGGCAGGACGCCTGGTGGTGCGATGACCCCCGTACCCCGGAGCAGGAGAGCTGCGAACGGCAAAGCCAACGCGCCTGGGACGCCGCACTACAGGAACTCAGCGAGCGGCTGGGGCCGAACATCGACGAATGGCGTTGGGACCGCGTGCACCAAATGGTGGCTGAACACCGCCCCTTTTCACGGGTCAAGCCTTTGGAACCTTGGTTCGGGCTGACCCTGCCCATGGGGGGCGATACGTACACGGTGCACGCCTTGCGCGTGGGCCTGGGCGGGCCAGCCTCGCAGCGCTACCGGGCCACCCATGGCCCCAGCCTCAAGGCGGTGTATGACCTGGGCGACCGCAGCCGCTCACGCTTCATCCACAGTTCGGGCCAAAGTGGCCTGCCTTGGATGCCCGGCTACCGGTCTTGGTTGAAGAACTGGGCCGAAGGTTCCGGAGTGCCCGTGTGGCCCGCCGCGCATGAGCTTGGCCCCACGCAGAGCCTGATCCTGCGCCCTGCCCCCGCGCGCTAACCCCCGTTCAGCCCAGGCGCCGCAGCAGCGCCTCGGGGCGCAGCCCGTCGTATTCCTCGAAGGGCTGGTGTATCCAAGGGCTGGTGGGCAGGTGCTCCACGGTGTAGTCGGCTTGATAGCTTGAGACCGCCTTGGTCCAGATCACCGCCGAGCGCAGTTCGGTGATGGCCGGCATGGCTCGCAGCCGCTCCACCACCGCCTTGAGCGTGATGCCCGAGTCGGCCAGATCGTCCACCAACAGCACCCGGCCCGCCAGTTCGCCCTGGGGCATGGTGATGTAACGCGCCAGGTCCAAGCGGCCTTGAATCGTGCCGGCTTCGGCACGGTAGGAGCTTGTGGACATGATGGCCAGTGGCTTATCGAACACGCGCGACAACACATCGCCCGGGCGCATGCCGCCCCGTGCAAGACACAGGATCTGATCGAAGGCCCAGCCCGACTCCCATACCTGAATCGCCAACTTCTCGATCAAGCGGTGGTAGGCGTCCCAGGAGACATAGAGGTGTTTGCCGTCGTCGGTGAGCATCGCGCGGTTTCCTTGCTGCGGGTCAGGCGGGAATGGCGTGTGGTGCCTTGAAATTGGTGAGTGTACGCAGAGCCCGAGGGGCCTTCTGCTCAACGCTGAAAGGGATGTCGCAAGAGAATGGTGTGGTCTCGATCAGGCCCGGTGGACACCATGTCGATGGGCGCGCCAATCACGGCCTGAATCCGTTCCAAGTAGGCCCTGGCCTCAGCCGGCAGCTGCTCCCACTGGGTCAGCCCAGCGGTCGAGCCCGACCACCCCGGCAGCGACTCATAAACGGGCTGGCAGGCAGCGATCTCGTCGGCATCCAAGGGCAGGATGTCCAAACGCCGACCATTCAAGGTGTAACCGGTGCACACCAGTATCTCTTTCAGGCCATCCAAGACGTCCAGCTTGGTGATGCACAGCCCGGAAACGCCGTTGATGATGATGGAGCGTTTCAAGGCTGCCGCGTCCAGCCAGCCGCAACGCCGGGCGCGGCCCGTCACCGTTCCTCGCTCCTGACCGATGGTGCTGAGGTGGTGGCCCACCGAGCTCGGATCTTCTATATCCAGTTCTGTGGGGAAGGGACCCGACCCCACGCGGGTCACGTAGGCCTTGGTGATGCCCAGGATGTACTGCAACCGGTCCGGTCCAACCCCGGAGCCCGCCGCCGCATTGCCGGCCACGCAGTTGCTCGACGTCACATAGGGGTAGGTGCCGTGGTCGATGTCCAGCAAGGTGCCCTGGGCCCCTTCGAACAGGATGTTCTCGCCGCGCAGGCCCGCCTGGTGAATGAGGTAACCCACATCGGCCATCATCGGGCGCAGCTGCTCGCCCATGGCCATGGCTTGTTCAAAGATCGGCTCGAAGGCCAGGGGCTGCGCGCCCAAGATGCCTTGCAGCGCGGCGTTGTGCAGGGTCAGCAGCTCGCGCAACTTGGTTTCAAAGCGCTGGGGGTGCTTGAGGTCCTGAACCCGCAGCGCGCGACGTGCCACCTTGTCCTCATAGGCCGGGCCGATGCCCTTGCCGGTGGTGCCGATCTTTCCAGCGCCACTGCTCTCACGCCGCGCCTCGCGCGCCTTGTCCAACTCCACATGGAAGGGCAGGATCAGGGGGCAGGACTCGCTGATGTACAGGCGCGAGCGCACCTCCAGGCCGATCTTTTCGAGCCGCTCGATTTCCGACAGCAGGTGGGAAGGGTCGACCACCACGCCGTTGCCGATGTAGCACTTCACGCCGTCGCGCATGATGCCGCTGGGAATGAGCTGCAGCGCGGTCTTCACGCCCTTGATCACCAGGGTGTGGCCTGCGTTGTGACCGCCCTGGAAACGCACCACGCCTTGGGCATGGTCGGTGAGCCAGTCCACCACCTTGCCCTTGCCCTCGTCACCCCACTGGGTGCCCACGACGACGACGTTATGCCCCTGGGGCTTGCCCGTCGAATGTGCTTGATTCATGTGTTGTCGATTGATTGGAAAAGGCTAGAGTGCCTGCAGCACCCACTGACCGGCCACCTGCACAAGCTCACGGTCACAGGCAAACTCTTGGGCTTCCTGCTCGTGACCCGGCAGGATGCACACCACCGTCTCGCCGCGAGAGCGCAAGCCACGAACCGCCGCGCGCAATCCCGCATCGGCCGACCACGGTGCGCGGATGGCCGGACGCGGCATCGGCGCGGGACCCGACCGGTGCAGCGCCATTGACAGGGCCTTGAGGTCCAAGCTGAAGCCCACCGCCGGGCGCTCTCGACCAAAGACGCGGCCAACGTGGTCGTAGCGGCCACCGCTGGCCAGCACCTGAGAAGCGGCGGTGCCCATCACGCTGAAGCGGATGCCGCTGTAGTAATCCTGCCCACCCAGATCAGACAGGTCGATGCCGATGCGCACGTCCGGGTGGGTCTGCTGAACGTGGCGCACGATCCAGGCCAGGTCGTCCAAGGCCTGGCCGATGGCCTCGTGGGGGGGGCCGTGGGGCCGGGCCCCGGGCCCCCCCCGCACCCGCCCGGTCAGGGCCCGCCGGGGGGGGGGGCGC
>JBJTHN010000021.1:0-28933 GCA_046094505.1 Betaproteobacteria bacterium | reverse complement strand
GCGCTTGCGGGCCAGCAGGTTGACCCCGCCCTTGGCCTCCAGCGACAACTTTCGAGCCTGCTCACGGGCTTCAGAGAGGGAGACTTGTGGATATGGCCCCAAGCCAATCGGCTGGCGCTCCCCTGCCACTTGAAGACGGAGGATCCACGACCTAGGTGCCTGCGCGCCTTGTCGAGGGGGGGGGCGAATCTGAAGAAGCAGTCCGGCCACACCCCCTACAGCGTGCCAGCCCGGGCGACTCAGTCGCCTCACCTCAATGGCTGACAGTTCTTTGGCGATCTTTGGCATACCAAACGACATACCATAAAAGTTGCCATTGGATGATATGCCTTGATAGCGCTTGACACAAGAGGCCCGTCGCGCTCAGAGGGAGAAGTCTGAAAAGTGCCTCGCCGTGGAATGGGCTGACACCGAGTTCTGGCGGAGGCTGTGAGATTCGAACTCACGGACGGTTGCCCGTCGGCAGTTTTCAAGACTGCTGGGTTAAACCACTCCCCCAAGCCTCCCACACAAGCGAGTGTAGCGGCCTGGGCTGGGCGTCACGCGCCGGGCTGTTGGGCCGCGGGGCAGGGCACTTGGCGCACTTCGCGCCGGCCGCCGTCTACCCGCACGCCGGTCAGCGCGCCGCCCCACACGCAGCCGGTGTCCAGGGCCAGCAGGTGCGGCTGGTTGATCAGGCCCAGGGTGCTCCAGTGCCCGAAGGCCACGGGTGTGTGGCGGGTGCGCCGCTGGGGCAGTTCAAACCAGGGCTGCAAGCCCGGTGGGGCCTGGCCGGGGCCTTCCTTGACCTGAAAGTCTTGCGCCCCATCGGGCCCGCACCAGCGCAGGCGCGTCAGGGCGTTGATGATGAAGCGCCAGCGCTCGGGGCCCTGCAAGGCGTCGTTCCACACGGCCGGTTCATTGCCGTACATCAGCGGCAGAAAGTCGGCCAGGGCCGGGCCTTGCAGCAGGGCTTGCACCTCGGCCGCATGGTGTAGGGTTTGGTCGGCGTCCCACTGCGGCGGCACCCCGGCGTGCACACACAGCCAGCCCTCGGCCTGCAGGGCCAGGGGGCGCTGGCGCAGCCAATTCAACAGTTCGTGGCGGTCGGGGGCTTGCAGCACATCGGCCAGGGTGTCGCTGCGGTGGGCGGGCCGCACGCCGTGGGCTGCGGCCAACAGGTGCAGGTCGTGGTTGCCCAACAAGGACTGCGCGCTGCTGCCCAGGCCCATGATGCGGCGCAGGGTGGCCGCGCTGCTGGGGCCGCGGTTGACCAGGTCGCCCAGCACCGTCAGCCGGTGGCGCGAAGGGGAAAAGCCCCACTGCGCCAACAAGCGCTCAAAAGCCTCCAGGCAGCCTTGCAGGTCGCCAATCAACAGGTGCATCGCCTGATTCTGCTACGCTTTGCCGCGTTTGCATTTCCGAGTGCCTGCACCTGAACCGCCTGGGTTTGGGCAAGGGCAAACCCATGGACCTAGTCCTGCTGCTTGGGCTGATTCTGCTCAACGCTGTTTTTGCGATGTCTGAGATGGCCCTGTCGGCCAGCCGCAAGGCGCGCCTGCAGGTGCTGGTGGAGGCCGGCAACCCTGGGGCCGCTGCGGCCATGGACCTGCACGACAAGCCCACCAAGTTCTTGTCGACGGTTCAAATTGGCATCACCTCCATTGGCGTGCTCAACGGCATCGTGGGCGAGGCCGCCTTCGCTGGCCCGCTGTCGCATTGGTTGCAGCAGCAGTTTCCGCTGTCGGCCACGGTGGCCGGCTGGATGGCCACGGGCCTGGTGGTGGTGTTGATCACCTTTGCCACCATCATCTTTGGTGAACTGGTGCCCAAGCGCATTGGGCAACTGCACCCCGAAGCCGTGGCCGTGGTGATGGCGCGGCCCATGCAGGCGCTGTCAACGGCCACCCGCCCCTTCGTGGCCTTGCTCACGCTGAGCACCGACGCCATCCTGCGCCTGATGGGCCAGCACCGCAAGGCCGGCCCGGGCATGACCGAAGAAGAGATTGCCGCCAGCCTGGAAGAGGGCTTGGAAAGCGGCGTGATCGAAGAGCAAGAGCACCAGATGGTGCGCAATGTGTTTCGCCTGGACGAGCGCCCGGTGGGCTCGATGATGGTGCCGCGCAGCGACGTGGTGTGGCTGGACATCAACGCGCCGATGGCCGAACAGCTGCGCATCATCGGCGAGCACGCCCACAGCCGCTACCCGGTGTGCCGAGACGGCCTGCAGGACGTGGTGGGCGTGGTGGCTTCCAGCGCGGCCTTGCCCGCCCTGGCCCGCGGCGAAACCCTGGACATTGCCAAGCTGCTGCAGCCCGCGGTGTTTGTTCCGGAGACCCTCACCGGGATGGAGCTCTTGGAGCAGTTCCGTCTGTCCCGTGATGAGCTGGTCTTTGTGGTGGATGAATACGGTGAAGTGCAGGGCGTCATCACCGTTCGCGACCTGCTCGAAGCCATCGCCGGCGAATTCACCCCGCCAAGCGACGACAATCCCTGGGCTGTTGAGCGCGGGGATGGTTCCTGGCTGCTCGACGGCCTGATCCCCGCCCCAGAGCTGAAGGATCGGCTGGACATCAAGGAGCTGCCCGACGAAGAACGCGGCCGCTACAACACCTTGGCCGGCATGATCATGCTGCTGTTGGGCCGCGTGCCGCGAACCGCTGACTCCGTCCAATGGTCGGGCTGGCAGTTCGAGGTGGTGGATCTGGACGGCAAACGCATCGACAAGGTGCTGGCCACACCGCTGAAGACCCCTGGAGAAGCGATTCAATGAGCACCCCTGAACAAACCGCAGCCGCCACCCCCAAGGACAACCTGTTCACCGAACTGCAGGCCCTGGACCGCGGCGCCCACCGCCAAATGCGCTTGGCGCGCCTGGTGCACAGCGACCACAGCCCCGCGCGCGGCATGAACTCGATGTTCGCCAATGCGGTGGAATTCCTGGACCTGGCGCGCGAATACCCGGTGGTGTTCGTGCGTGCCGGTGACCCGGCGGCCAACAACGGCAAGCTGGAGGTGTCGCCCGTGGCGGTGCTGGGGCTCAAGCGCGGCGAAAACCTGTACCTCAAGGAAGACGGCTCGTGGTCGGCTTCCTATGTGCCGGCCATGCTGCGCTCATACCCCTTTGCCCTGGTGCACACCGAAGACAACAACTACATCGTGTGCTTCGACAAGGCCTGGAGCGGGTTCTCTGAACAAGAGGGTGAGCGCCTGTTCGACGACGCGGGCGAGCCCACCGAATTCATGAAGGGCGTGCAGTCCTACCTGGAACAGCTGGATGCCGAACTGCAGCGCACCCGCGCGTTCTGCCAGCGCCTGGTGGAGCTGGACCTGCTGCAAGACATGCGCTTTGATGCCCAAATGGAAGACGGCCAGACCCTGGTGGTCGATGGCTTCTTGGCGGTGAATGAACCGAAGCTGGCCGAGCTGCCCGACGCCACCGTGGTGGAGCTGCACCGTGCGGGCATTCTGGCGCTGCTGTATGCGCACATCGGCTCGATGGCGGTGATGCGGCGCTTGGTGGAGCGCCGCGTGGCGCTGAAGCTGCCGGTGTGATGGCTGCGGGCGGGGCTTGAGCACATGAGCAACGCCTTTTCCATGATGTTGGCCCACCCCAAGGCCGACGAGCTCTTGGGGCCGGCGGCCGTGATGCGCGCCATGCTGCGCCTGGAGCGCGAGCTGGTGGCCGCGCAAGCCGACCTGGGCCTGGTGGCACGCGCGCATGCCCAGACCGTGGCCGAGTGCTGCGACATGGCGCTACCCAGCGAGGCTTCGGCCCAGGCGCTGGTGGAGCAGGCGGCGGCATCCGGCAGCCTGGCCATTCCCCTGGTCAACCTGCTCAAGGCCCGGGTGCGGGAGCGTGACCCTGAGGCCCTGGTGGCGGTGCACCTGGGCGCCACCAGCCAAGACCTGATCGACACCGCCCTGTGCCTGCAGGGCCGAGCGGTGTTGGCCCTGATCGACGAGGCGCTGGGGCAGGTGCTGCAGGCGCTGCTGCAACTCAAACGCGCCCACGGTGATGCCCCCCTGCTGGCCCGCACCCTTTTGCAGCCTGCGGTGGCCACCGTGTTGGAGGCCCGGCTGCTGAATTGGGCACTGCCCGTGCACCGCAGCCGCTTGGCGCTGCGCCAGCGCGCCCAGGCCGCATGGGTGTTGCAGCTGGCCGGCCCGGTGGGGGACGGCGCGGCCTGGGGGCCGCAGGCCTCGGCCCTGCGCCGGGCGGTGGCCCAGCGCTTGAACCTGCCCCTGACCCCGGGGGCCTGGCAGGCCCAGCGCGATGAGATGGCGCGCTTGGCCGCCGAGCTGGGCGTCTTGGTGGGTGCTTTGGCCAAGGTGGGGCTGGATGTGGCGCTGATGGCGCAGCCCGAACTGGGTGAGCTGCAGGAGTCGCAGGCCGAAGGCCGCGGCGGATCCTCGGCCATGCCGCACAAGCGCAACCCGGTGGGGGCGATGGTGGCTTTGTCGGCCCTGCACCGCGCGCCGCACCGGGTGGCGGCCGTGCTGGGGGCCATGGCCGTGACCCAGGAGCGAGGCTTGGGGTCTTGGCAGGCCGAGGGCGCGGAGTTGGCAGAACTGCTCAGCATGGCCGCGGCTTCAGCCACCGCCATGGCGCAGGCGCTTGCTCACGCCAGCGCCGACCCGGCGCGCATGGCGGCACTGCTGCAGGCCCATGGTGGCGATGCGGCGTTCAACGCGGCGCGTGCCCCGGCAGCCACGGGCCTGCAAGCCGAGCGTGCGGCCTTGTGGGCCGAACTGGAGCACAGCTTGAGAGAGGATCAGGGATGAGCCCGGATGCAATGCCCCCCAGGGATGACGACTTCGAGCGCGGCCTGCGCAACCGACGCGCCGTGTTGGGCGAGGAATGGGTGCGGGCCTCCACCAGCGGGGCCAACGGCTTCAACGCCGACTTTCAAGCGCTCATCACGCGCTATGCCTGGCATGAGATTTGGGGGCGGCCCGGCCTGGACCACACCACCCGGCGCCTGTTGGTCTTGGGCATGACCATGGGGCAGGCGCGATGGGAAGAGTTTGAGCTGCATTGCCGCGCCGCTGTGCGGGGGGGCGTGCCCCTGGAGAAGATCCAGGAGACCCTGCTGCAAGGTGCCATCTACTGTGGCGTGCCGGCGGCCAACACGGCGTTCAAGATCACCACGGGCATCCTGCGCGAGGAGGGCTTGTTGCCCGGCCCCGCGCCCTTGACCCCCGATGTTCGGGTGCAGGTGCACCACACCTTCAGCCAACCGCAGCTGCGCGTGGCTTTGCAGGGCCATGGTGAGGGCATGCCGGTGGTCTTCAGCCATGCCCTGGGCCTGGACCTGCACATGTGGGATGGCCTGGCGCAGGCGCTGGCGCTTGAGCATCCCGTGATGCGCTACGACCACCGCGGCCACGGTGGTTCGGGCTGCGGCCCGGGCGCCTTTACGCTGGACGACCTGGTGGACGATGCCGCACGGCTGATCCGGGAGTGGGGCCGTGGGCCTGTGGCCTTTGTCGGGCTGTCCATGGGCGGTATGGTGGGCCAGGGCCTGGCCATTCGTCACCCCGATTGCGTTTCGCGGCTGCTGTTGGCCAACACCACGGCGGTGTACCCTGCAGCGGCGCAGCCGGCTTGGGCCGCACGCATACAGGCCGTTCGCGACGGCGGGATGTCCGCCGTTTTGGACCAAGTGGTGCAACGCTATGTGCACGAGGCCTTTCGCACGGCCCAGCCCGAACAGGTGCAAGCCTTGCGGGCCACCTTGGCGCGCCAAGACCCACAGGCCTATGTGCAGGCCTGCCAGGCGGTGGCGGCTGTGAACTGGCTGGATCAACTGCACCACATCACCTGCCCCACCCAGGTGGTGGCCGGTGCCTTGGACGCGGGCGCCACGCCGGCCATGGCCCAAGCGATTGCCGAGCGCATCCAGGGTGCCCGTTTGACGGTGCTGGAGCACGCCAGCCACCTGAGCGTGGCCGAGTGCCCGGATGCCTTTGCGGCCGTTCTGCGCGCCTGGCTGAAGGCCTGAAGACTTCGACGTTCGAAGGGTGTCTGCTTCGCTACACCAGCAGCGCCCGCATCAGCCGATACGAGACCGGCGTGCACGAGCCGCCCATCGCCACCGCGCGCCTGTTGGCGCTTGAACTACCTGGCCGGCATGAGCGCGACCGAGCGGCGAAGGCTCCTGCGCCATCTGGACTGGCGCATGCCGGAGTAGCGCCAGCCCCTGCAATCGCCAGGGCCTGCGCGGCTTGAGTGATTGCCCTTACTGCTCTTGGGCCTGCCTTGGCCTATCCTCCGCCCTTGATTGGCGCTGCGGTCAGCCGGCCTATGGCCATGGCGCCTGCCCAGCGTTGTGAATTCGGAGTGATTGCTTGACCCTGCGTACTGCCCCACCGTTTCGTGCCGACCATGTCGGCAGCTTCCTGCGTCCGGCCTACCTCTTGGAGGCCCGAGAAGCCTTCTTCCAGCGCAAAGCCATCACGACCGAACAACTGCGCGCCGTTGAAGACCGCGCCATCGCCGAAATCGTGGCGTTCCAGCGCAGCGTGGGGCTGCAAAGCATCACCGACGGCGAGTTTCGCCGCACCTATTTCCACATCGACTTCCTGGAGCAGCTCGGCGGCGTCAAGACCGACATTCCGGTGACCGTTCGGCGGGCCGACGGCACCGAGGAGTTGGCGCCGCCCGTGATTCGCGTGACCGACCGGGTGCGCCATGTGCGCGACATCCAGCGGGCGGACTTCGTGTACCTGCAGCAGCAGGTGCAAGCCACGGGCGATCCAGCCTTGATGCCCAAGGTCACCATTCCATCGCCCACCATGCTTCACTTCCGGGGCGGGCGTGCCGGCATTTCACGCGAGGCCTACCCCGAACTTGACCCGGCCTTCTACGACGACGTGGCGCAGGCCTATGCCGACGAACTGCACAGCCTGCACGCCGTAGGCTGCCGCTATGTGCAGATGGACGACACCAACCTGGCCTACCTGTGCGACGAGAAGATGCGCGAGGCGGCGCGCCAACGCGGCGACGACCCCAATGAGCTGCCCCACCGCTATGCGCAGTTCATCAACAAGGTGGTGGACCGCAAGCCCGCGGGCATGACCTTGGCCATGCACCTGTGCCGGGGCAACTTCAAGAGCACCCATGCCGCTTCGGGCAACTACGAGCCCGTGGCCGAGGCGCTCTTGTCCGAGATGCGGCTGGATGCCTTCTTCCTGGAATACGACGACGACCGCTCGGGCGACTTCCGCCCCTTGCGCTTCCTGGGCAAGGGCAAGCTGGTGGTGCTGGGCTTGGTGACCACCAAGTTCGGGCAGCTGGAGAGCAAAGACACCCTCAAGCGCCGCATCGATGAAGCGGGGAAGTACGCGCCCTTGGATCAGCTGTGCTTGAGCCCGCAGTGCGGCTTTTCCAGCACCGTGCACGGTAATAACATTGCCGTGGAAGACCAGCGCAGCAAGCTGCGCTTGGTGGTGGAAACCGCGCAGGAAGTCTGGGGCTGACCCGGCTGCACACCCAGGTCCGCCTGGAGCGGCCCACATTCAAACAGCAAGAACTGGAGACCCACATGAAGCAGTTGAAGATGAAGCTGGCCGCAGCCGCGGCTCTGGCCTTGGGCATGGCACACGTGCAGGCCCAGGAGGTGACCCTGAAGTTCCACCACATCTGGAACCCACAGGCCATGGCCTCGGTCAACGTGATTGGCCCGTGGTGCGAAAAGATTGCCAAGGAATCCAACAACCGCCTGAAGTGCCAAATTCTGCCGGCCATGAGCGGTGGGGGCACCCCGGCGCAGCTGGTCGACCGCGTCAAGGACGGCGTAGACGATGTGGTCATCACGCTGCCGGGCTACACCGCAGGGCGTTTCCCCAGCACCGAGGTGTTTGAGCTGCCCTTCCTGTGCAATTCGGCCGAGGTGGGCGCGCAGGCCACCTGGGTCTACATGAACAAGCACTCCACCAAGGAGTTTCCCGGCACCAAGCTCTTGGCCACCTGGGTGCACGACGAAGGCTATGTGCACACCAACGGCAAACAGGTTCGAACCCTGGCGGACTTCAAGGGCATGAAGATGCGCGCGCCCACGCGCCAAACCAACAAGCTCTTGGCCTCCTTGGGTGCCACGCCCGTGGGCATGCCGCTGCCGGCCATTCCGGATGCGGTGAGCAAGGGCACCATCGACGGCTTCTTGCTGCCCTGGGAGGTGATGCCTTCACTGAAGCTGCACGAGATGGTGAAGTTCCACAGCGAGACCGACCCTGCACGCCCAGCCCTGTACAGCGCGGTGTTCGTGTTTGCGATGAACCAAGCCAAGTACGACAGCCTGCCGGCGGACCTGAAGAAGGTGATCGACAACAACAGCGGCGCTGCGCTTTCGCAGCAGATTGGCAAGATCTGGGACAACAGCCAAGCCGCTGGGCGCAAGGCAGCGCAAGACCGCGGCAACACCTTCTACACGATTCCGGGCTCGGAGTTGGACAACTGGGTCAAGGCCTCCGCACCCCTGTTCGACGATTGGGTGGCCGACATGGACAAGCGCGGCGCCAACGGCAAGGCCCTGTTGGCCGAGGCGCGCGAACTGCTGAGCCGTTTCCGCAAGTAAGCCACACGCCCGAGCGGCCGCCGCGCTGAAGCGGCGGCCCGCCCACTGGCATGCATCGATTCCTTCGAACGGCCGCCGCCTGGTTTGCCCTGCTGGGCGCCGCCGTGGGGCTGCTGGTGGGTGTGATGACCTTCGTCAGCGTGTTGGGGCGCGCCTGGTTTTCGCGCCCCATCTTCGGTGACGTGGAGCTCACGCAGGTGGGCATTGCGCTGTGCATTTCGCTGTGCCTGCCCTGGTGCCAACTCAAGCGCGGCCACATCATCGTCGACTTCTTCACCCAGCGCCTGCGCCGGCCCCATCAGTGGCTGCTCGACGCCATGGGCTGCAGCTTGATTGCCACCATGTACCTGCTCTTGGCCTGGCGTTCAGCCGTGGGCGCGCAGTCGGTGCACGCAGCCTTTGAGACCACCATGATCCTGGGGCTGCCCATGTGGTGGGCGTATGCGGGTTTGGTGCCGGGCCTGTTGCTCAGTGCGGTGCTGGCCCTGTGGCAAGCGGGGCTGCTGTTGCTGGGCTTTGTGGGGCAGCGCCACCATGGGCCGAACGAGCAGCCCGCACACCCCCTGACCGCGCTGGACCCGGCCGGCGAGCACACCGCATGAGCCCGACCACCCTGGGGCTGATCATGTTCGCCGGCATGCTGCTGCTGATGGCGGTGCGTGTGCCCATTGCGGCGGCCATGTTCATTCCGGGGGCCCTGGGTTACTGGGCGCTGACCAACGACACCGCCTTGCTCAACCAACTCAAGGGCAGCGCCGTGGCGCGCCTGACGGTGTACGACCTCAGCGTGATCCCGCTGTTCTTGCTGATGGGCCAGTTCGCCACACAAGGTGGTTTGAGCCGCGCGCTGTTTCAGGCGGCTGCGGCTTTTGTGGGGCACATCCGTGGGGGCCTGGCCATGGCTTCGGTCTTGGCCGCCGGCGCGTTTGGGGCGGTGTGTGGATCGGCCGTGGCCACGTCGGCCACCATCACGCAGGTGGCCTACCCGCAGATGAAGGCCCACGGTTACGCCGGTGGGCTGAGCACGGCCACGCTGGCCAGTGGCGGCACCCTGGGCATCCTGATTCCGCCCTCCGTTCCACTGGTGGTGTACGCCATCCTCACCGAGCAGAACATCGGCAAGCTGTTCGCTGCGGCCATGGTGCCGGGCATTCTGGCCATGCTGGGCTACCTGGTGGTGGTGGGCATCGTGTGCCGCCTGAAGCCCCACCTGGCCCCGGCGCTGCCGGCGCTGCCGTGGGGCCAACGCTGGCGCGCGCTGTGGGGCATCTGGCCCATCGTGGTGATTTTTTGCTTGGTCTTTGGCGGCATCTACACGGGCGTGTTTTCGCCCACCGAGGGGGCTGCCGTGGGTGCGGTGGCCACGCTGCTGGCGGGGTGCTTGCAGGGCGAGTTGGACTTCTCAGGCTTGAAGCGCAGCTTCTTGGGCACGGCCGAGACCAGTGCCATGGTGTTTCTCATCTTCCTGGGCGCCGACATGATGAACGCCAGCCTGGCGCTCACCCAGATGCCCGCGGGGCTGGCCGACTGGGTCAGCCACCTGCAGGTCTCGCCCCTGGTGATCGTGGCGGCCGTGCTGGTGTTCTATGTGCTGCTGGGCTGCGTGATGGACGAACTGTCCATGATGCTGCTGACCATCCCGGTGCTGTTCCCGGCCATCATGGGCCTGGACCTGTGGGGGCTCAACCCCGAAGCCAAGGCGATTTGGTTCGGCATTCTGGTGCTGATGACGGTGGGCATTGGGATGACGGCGCCGCCCGTGGGCCTGAATGTCTACGTGGTCAACAACATTGCGCGCGAAGTGCCCATGCGCGACACCTACCGCGGTGTGATGCCCTTCCTGGCCTGGGACGCGGTGCGGCTGACGCTGATGCTGTTCTTCCCCACGCTCACCTTGGGGCTCATGAGCTGGTTCTTTTGAGCTCCACCAGCGATTTCAGGCCCCCTTGCGCACCGCTGCGGCCGGCGTGTAACTCGGCTTCGGTGTAGCGGCGGCGGTTTTCGTCATCGGCTGAAAGGGGCTGCACCGGCACCAGGCTGGTGCGGCAACGGTGCGCCAAGGACTGGTAAACGCCGGTGCCTTCGCTCTTCCACTTCACCTCGTCGTCGCTCAGTTCCCGCACCACCTTGGCCGGTGTGCCCACCAGCAACACGCGCGGCGGCACTTTCAAGCCCGCCCGCACGAAGGCGCCGGCGGCCACGATGGTGGACTCACCGATCTCCACCTCGTCCATGACCACGCTGTTCATGCCCACCAGGGCATTGCGCCCCACGGTGCAGCCATGCAGCACCGCGCCATGGCCGATGTGCCCGTCCACCTCCACCACGCAATCCTTGCCGGGGAAGGCGTGCAGCACGCAGGTGTCCTGCACATTGGCGCCTTCACGCACCACGATACGGCCGAAGTCGCCGCGCAGGCTGGCCAGCGGGCCGATGTAGCAGTTGGCACCCACCCACACGTCGCCGATCAGCTCGGCACTGGGGTGGATGAAGGCGCTGGGGTGCACCACGGGGGACAAGCCGTCCAGGGAGTAGCAGGGCATGGGAATTCCATTAATTGACCGACCGGTCGGTAAACTATACGATGTCGACCTTGAATCCACAACCTTGGCCTGTAGCGACCATGTCCGATGCCTCTGATGTGCCCGTCCTGGTGGGTGATGTGGGTGCCGTGCGCACCATCACCCTGAACCGTCCGAAGGCGCTGAACTGCTTCACCCTGCCCCTGCACCACAGCCTGCGCTTGGCGCTGGAGCAGGCCGCGGCCACGCCCAGCGTGCGCTGTGTGGTGCTCACGGGTGCGGGCCGCGCCTTCTGCGCTGGGCAAGACCTGGCCGAGGTAACGGCGCCCGGTGCACCGCCGGTGGGTGACCTGGTGGTCGAACACTACAAGCCCCTGGCTTTGCAGATCAGCCGCATGCCGGTGCCGGTGATCGCAGCGGTCAATGGCGTGGCCGCGGGGGCCGGCGCGAATCTGGCCCTGGGGTGTGACCTGGTGGTGGCGGCCGAGTCGGCGTCTTTCATGCAGGCCTTTTCCAAGATTGGGCTGGTACCCGACTGCGGGGGTACCTGGTTGCTGCCGCGCTTGGTGGGTCGTGCCCAGGCGCTGGGCTTGGCGCTCACGGCCCACAAGCTGCCCGCCAGCCAGGCCCAGGCCATGGGCTTGATTTGGCAATGCGTGCCGGACGCCGAGCTCATGCCCACCGTGCAAGCCTTGGCGGCGCAGTTGGCGGCCATGCCGGTGAAGGCCCTGGTGGCCACACGCTTGGCCATGGATGCGGCACAAGGCCTGAGCTTGGAAGCGGCGTTGGCCGAAGAAGGCCGGCTGCAAGCGGGCTTGGCGGTGGCACCCGACAGCCTAGAGGGCATCGCGGCCTTCTTGGCCAAGCGTGCACCGGTGTTCACCGACCGCTGATCAGCCCTCGTTCACACGCGCACATGAGCACCACCACCCCCGAAGACCAGGCTCGGCAGTTGGCCGCCCGCGTGCGTGAGGCCATGCTGCAGGGCGACCATGCCACCGCCCACATGGGCATCGACATCACCGACGTAGGCCCGGGCAGCGCCGTGGCCACCATGACCGTGCAGCGGTGGATGCTCAACGGGCATGCCACCTGCCATGGCGGCTTCATTGCCACCTTGGCCGACAGCGCTTTTGCCTTTGCCTGCAACGCCTACAACGAGGTGACGGTGGCCTCGGGCTTTGACATCAGCATCGTGGCACCGGCCCATGAAGGTGACGTGCTCAGGGCCGTTTGCTCGGAGCAGAACAAGACCGGCCGCACGGGCGTCTACGACGTCGAGGTTCGCAACCAAGCCGAGCAGCGCATTGCCCTGTTCCGTGGGCGGTCCTACACCTTGAAGGGCAAGCCCGTGTTGGGTTGATGCCCACCACACCACGGACCGCTGCACAACACACAGGCACTCGGGAGACTCAAGACATGGTGGACATCCGCCCGCCCGCCCCCTCGGAACTGGACCCGATCGAGCGCGCCAGCCGCGACGAGATTGCAGCCCTGCAACTGCAGCGCCTGCGCTGGTCGCTGCAGCATGCCTATGACCACGTGCCGCACTACAAGCAGGCCTTCGATGCGCATGGCGTGCACCCGTCAGATTGCCAGTCGCTGGCCGATCTGGCCCGCTTTCCCTTCACCACCAAGCAAGACCTGCGCGAGAACTACCCCTTCGGCTTGTTCGCCGTGCCGCGTGAGCAGGTGGTGCGCATCCACGCCTCATCGGGCACCACCGGCAAGCCCACCGTGGTGGGCTACACCCGGCAAGACATCTCGAATTGGGCCGACCTTGTGGCCCGCTCGATTCGGGCCGCCGGAACACGGCCGGGGGACATCGTCCATGTGGCCTACGGCTATGGGCTGTTCACCGGCGGCCTGGGTGCGCACTACGGCGTGGAGCGGCTGGGCTGCACCGTCATTCCCATGAGTGGCGGGCAAACGGAAAAGCAGATTCAGCTCATCACCGACTTCAAGCCGAGGGTCATCATGGTGACCCCCAGCTACATGCAGGTGCTCATCGAGCACTTCCAGAAGATGGGGTTGGACCCGCGTGAATCGTCCTTGCAGATTGGCATCTTCGGTGCCGAGCCCTGGACAGAGGCCATGCGCGCGGACATCGAGCGCAACGCCGACATCAAGGCGGTGGACATCTATGGACTCAGTGAAGTCATGGGGCCGGGTGTGGCCAGCGAGTGCGTGGAGACCCAGGATGGTCCTGTGGTGTGGGAAGACCACTTCTACCCGGAAATCATCGACCCGCAAACAGGCCAGGTGCTGCCCGATGGCTCTGAAGGTGAACTCGTGTTCACCTCCCTGACCAAAGAGGCCTTGCCCATCATCCGCTATCGCACGCGCGACCTCACGCGCCTCTTGCCGCCTACGGCCCGCTCGTTCCGCCGCATGGGCAAGATCGTGGGCCGCAGCGACGACATGCTGATCATCCGGGGCGTGAATGTGTTCCCCACGCAAATCGAGGAAATCGTGTTGGCCAACGAGCACCTGTCGGGCCAGTACGAGATCCACGTGAGCCGCGATGGGATTCTCGATGAGGTCGAGGTCCACACCGAACTTCAGCCCCACCACGGCGGTTTGTCGGCGGCGCAGTTGGAAGACGTTTCGCGCTGGGTCAACCACCGCATCAAGACCTTGGTGGGCATCTCCACCCGGGTGCTGGTCTTGGCACCGGGCAGCCTCAAGCGTACCGAGGTGGGCAAGGCCAAGCGCGTCTTCGACCGCCGTCCCAAGTAAGCAAGGACTCTTCATGTACACCCAATCCATGGACACGCAGGCCCCTGAGGCCCGCAAAGCGGTTCGCACGGCCGAAGAGGCGGTGCTGCAGGAGCGCTTCGACGAGCGCATCGATGCCGGTGAGTTCATCGAGGCCAAAGACTGGATGCCCGAGGACTACCGCAAGACCCTGATCCGACAGATCAGCCAACATGCACATTCGGAAATCGTGGGCATGCTGCCCGAAGGCAACTGGGTCACCCGTGCGCCCACCTTGAAGCGCAAGGCCATCCTGCTGGCCAAGATCCAAGACGAAGCCGGCCATGGCCTGTACCTGTATTCGGCGGCCGAGACACTGGGCATCAGCCGCGACCAAATGCTGCAGGCCCTGCACAGCGGCAAGGCCAAGTACAGCTCCATCTTCAACTACCCCACGCTCACCTGGGCCGATGTGGGGGTGATTGGCTGGCTCGTGGATGGCGCGGCCATCATGAACCAAGTCCCCATCTGCCGCTGCAGCTACGCCCCTTACGCACGGGCCATGATCCGCATCTGCCGCGAAGAAAGCTTTCACCAGCGCCAGGGATTCGATGCCCTGCTCACCATGATGCGCGACGGCACCGATGGCCAGCGCGCGATGGTGCAGGACGCGGTCAACCGCTGGTGGTGGCCCAGCATCATGATGTTCGGCCCGCATGACGCCGACAGCCCCAACAGCGCACAGGGCATGCGCTGGGGCATCAAGCGCGTGTCCAACGACGAGCTGCGCCAGAAGTTTGTGGGCGCTGCCGTGGACCAGGCCAAAGTTCTGGGCGTGAGCCTGCCCGACCCCGATCTGAAGTGGAACGAGGCGCGTGGCCAATGGGACTTTGGCGCCATTGACTGGAGCGAGTTCTGGCGTGTGGTGGGCGGCCAGGGCCCCTGCAACAAGGAACGGCTGGCCACCCGTGTGACCGCCTGGGAAGAGGGCGCCTGGGTGCGGGAAGCCGCCATGGCCCATGCGCGTAAACAAGCGATCAAGCAGGAGGCCGCATGAGCGTCGACAGCCAGCCGTCCAACAAGCCCAGCACCACGGAGGGTTCCAACCCGGAGTGGCCCGTTTGGGAGGTTTTTGTACGCAGCCGAGCGGGCCTGGACCACAAGCATTGCGGCAGCCTGCATGCAGCTGACGCGCCCATGGCGGTGCAGATGGCGCGTGAGGTGTACACCCGACGCCAGGAAGGTTGCAGCGTGTGGGTGGTGAAGTCCAGCGACATCACGGCCAGTGACCCGCGTGACAAAGACATGTTCTTCGATCCCATGGAAGACAAGGTCTACCGTCACCCGACCTTCTACCGGCTGCCCGATGCGGTGGACCACATGTGAGGCCGCGGCAATGAGCTCCATCACCCTCAAGCCCTCGGCTGAAGTGCGGTATGTGCTGCGACTGGCCGATACGGCCCTGATCCTGGCCCAGCGCCTGTCCGAATGGTGTGGCCACGCGCCCGTGCTGGAAGAGGACATCGCGCTGACCAACATGTCCTTGGACCTGCTGGGCCAGTCTCGCGCCCTGCTCACGCATGCGGGGCAACTGCATGCCAAAGCCGCCGGCATCGCCTTTGATGAGGACCAGCTGGCCTTTCTGCGCGAGGAGCGCGACTTTCTCAACCCCACGCTGTGCGAGCTGCCCAACACGGCCGATGACGCGACCCACCGCCGAAGCCGACCGGGTGACTTTGCCTTCACGGTGCTGCGCAACCTGATGGTGTCGACCTGGCTGAAGCAGGCCTGGAGCCGGCTGAGCGCCTCGCGCGACCCTGAGCTGGCCGCCATTGCCGCCAAGGCCTTGAAGGAGGCGCGCTACCACCAGCAACACAACGGTGATTGGGTGCTGCGTCTGGGCGACGGGACGCAGGAGTCGCATGCGCGCATGCAACGCGCCTTGGACCGCCTGTGGCCCTACGTGCCCGAGTTGTTTGAGGACGACGCGGTGGACGAGGCGGCCGCCAGCCATGGCTGGGGCCCCAAGGCCAGCGATCTGAAGGCGGATTGGGAGGCCGAGATGGCCGCTGTGCTGCAGCAGGCCACACTGCGCGCACCGGCTTTCGGTGCCTTTCGCAGCACGGGGCGCACCGGTGTGCACTCCGAGCACATGGGCTATTTGCTGGCTGAAATGCAGAGCCTGCCGCGCGCCCATCCCGGAGCCGCCTGGTGAGGCAGTTGCCGGCCGCCCCGGTCATTCCGCTGAGCCTGGGAGGCCCAGCCCACGCGCTGGGGGCCATTCGCACGGAAGGATTGCCCGGTATGGACAAGCCCGAGGCACGGGCCTGGGCGGTGCTGCACCAGGTGCTTGACCCCGAGGTGCCTGCGCTTTCCGTGTGCGACTTGGGGATTGTGCGGGAGCTGCGCTTCGAGCCTGCGGCAGGGTTTACTACAGACCCGGCTGGCGCGTGCATGGATGGGAAGCTCACGGGGCCGCTCACGGTATGGCTCACCCCCACCTATTCCGGGTGCCCGGCCACCGAGGCCATTGAGGCGGCCGTACGCGACGCCCTGCGGTTGGCGGGATTTGAAACGGTTCAAACCGTGCTGCGACGTGCGCCGGCCTGGACCACCGACTGGATCAGTGCGCAAGGCCGCGCCAAGCTCAAGGCCTATGGGATTGCGCCACCCGCCCATGTGCAGCAAGACCTCAACGGTGCGGTACCCATCCGCATCGTGCGACCAGCCACCGTGGCCTGCCCGCACTGTGACAGCCGCGACACCGAACGGCTCTCGGCCTTTGGCTCGACCGCCTGCAAGGCCCTGTACCGCTGCCGCGCCTGCCGCGAGCCCTTTGAACACTTCAAGCCGATATGAGCGCACCGTCTGTTCTGTTCCACGACATCACCGTGTGCCGCATAGAGCCTGACACGCCCGAAGCGGTGGTGGTCACCTTTGGGGTGCCTGAGGCACTTCGCGAAACCTTCGGCTTCACGCAAGGCCAGTACCTCACGCTGCGCAAGACCATCGACGGTCAAGACCTGCGCCGCTCCTACTCGATCTGCGCAGGCGTGGACGACGGCGAGCTGCGCGTGGGCGTGCGCAAGGTCAAGGGCGGTGTCTTTTCCAATTGGATCCATGAACGGCTGCGCCCGGGTGATCAGATCAGCGTGATGGCCCCCCAGGGGCGCTTTTTCGTGCCCCTGGATGCTCAGCACAGGCGGCATCACCTGGGCATTGCCGGCGGCAGCGGCATCACGCCCATCTTGTCGATTCTCAAGACGGTGATGGTGCGCGAACCCCATTCGCGCTTCACGCTGATCTACGCCAACCGAACCTTGCGCAGCACCATGTTCAAGGAGGAGCTTGAAGACCTGAAGAACCGATGGATGCAACGGGTGGTGCTGCACCATGTGTTCTCCGACGAACCCACGGATTCCCCGCTGAACATGGGATTGATGAACCGCGACAAGCTCGGCGAGTTTCTGCGGACCGTGGTGCCGGCCGGCTCCATCGACCATGCCTACATCTGCGGGCCCTTTCAGATGAACGACGAGGCGCAGGCTGCCCTGCAGGCCGCTGGTGTGCCCGATGAGCGCATCCACATTGAACGCTTCGGTGTGGCCCAGACCGCTGGCGGGCAGGCGGGCGCGGGTGCCGGCGCGGTGATGCACCAGTCGCAGCCGGGCGATGCGAAGACGGCTCGCGTGGTCATTGTGCGCGATGGCCTTCAGCGCGAAATTGCCTTCAGCCAGGAACAGCCCAGCATCCTCGATGCGGCCTCGGCTGCCGGTCTGGAGGTTCCGTTTTCCTGCACCTCGGGCGTGTGCGGAACCTGCCGTTGCAAGGTCCTGGAAGGGGACGTGCGCATGGAGCGCAACTTCGCGCTGGACAGCCGTGAGGTGCAAGCCGGCTTCGTGCTGGCCTGTCAGGCCCACCCGCTGACCGAGCGCGTGGTGCTGAGTTTTGACGAGCGCTGAACCGGAACCCGGATATGGCCAGACCCCGCGCCGCCACCTACGACGACCAGCGTGAACGCATCCTGCACCAGGCGGCCGAGTTGTTCGCCGTGCAGGGCTACGGCGGCACCACCATGAACGAAGTGGCCCAAGCCTGTGGGGTGAGCAAGGCCGCGCTGTACCACTACGTGCGCGACAAGTCGGAACTGTTGACCCTGATTGCCTTGACGCATGTGGAGCGCCTGGAGCACGTCACCCGTGAAGTGCTGCAACAAGACCTGCCGCCGCAGCAGCGGCTGGAGCGCTTGATCCTGCGCTTCGTTGATGAATACGCCGGATCCCGCCACGAGCACCGGGTGCTCACCGAAGACGTCAAGTTCCTGGGCGTGCAGGAGCAGCAGCAGGTTGTGGCGGCCCAGCGGCGTGTGGTGCAGGCCTTTGCCGACGTGGTGCAGGAAATCCGCCCCGAACTGGTCAAGGCCGGATCGCACAAGGCCGTGACGATGCTGCTGTTTGGGATGATCAACTGGTTGTTCACCTGGCTCAGACCCGGCGGCACCCTCACGCACCCGCAGATGGGCGGCATCGTGGCGGCCCTGTTCTTTGGTGGACTCGATGCGGTGCAGGCCCAGGCAGGCGCCGCCGTCCGCAAGGCTTCGCCCGCGCCCAAGAAGCCCGAACCCACCGGCGCGCCCAAACCAAATTCGGCCCGGCGAACACGCCGTGCCGGGTTATCCTGAACCCAAAGCCAAAATCCGAGTCGAACCGGTTTGTTTTCACCCACCCACCACTGAAGAAGGAAACCTGCAATGAAGTTCTTGAAGTCCTTGTTGGCGGCCGCCATGGCCACCGCAGCACTGGCATCCCAGGCAGCTGACATCACCGTTGGCGTCACCGTATCGGCCACGGGCCCTGCTGCTTCGCTGGGCATTCCCGAGAAGAACACCATCGACCTGATGCCCAAGCAGATTGGCAAGGTCAAGATCAACTACATCGTGCTCGACGATGCGTCGGACACCACAGCGGCCGTTACCAATGCACGCAAGCTGATCACGGAGCACAAGGTGGACGTGATCATCGGATCGACCACCACACCCAACTCGCTGGCCATGATCGACGTGGTCAGCGAAAGCCAGACGCCCATGATCTCGATGGCGGCCTCCGCCCGAATCGTCGAGCCCGTGGACGCCAAGAAGCGCTGGGTCTTCAAGACCCCCCAAAACGACATCATGATGGCCATTGCCATTGCCCAGCATATGGCCAACGCCGGCATCAAGAGCGTGGGCTTCATTGGTTTTGCAGACGCCTACGGTGAGGGCTGGCTGCAGGAGTTCCAGAAGGCAGCCGGTATCAAGAGCCTGAACGTGGTGGCGGTGGAGCGCTACAACCGGACCGATACCTCGGTGACCGGCCAGGTGCTCAAGCTGACCACCGCCAAGCCCGACGCCGTGCTGATCGCCGGATCGGGCACGCCCGCGGCGCTGCCCCAGAAGGCCCTGCGCGAGCGCGGCTACACGGGCAAGATCTACCAAACGCACGGCGTGGCCAACAACGACTTCCTGCGCGTGGGCGGCAAGGACGTGGAAGGCACCATCCTGCCCGCGGGCCCGATGCTGGTGGCCGCACAGTTGCCCGCTGACCACCCGGTGCGCAAGAGCGCCCTGGCCTATGTGAACGCCTATGAGGCCAAGTACGGCAAGGGCAGTGTGTCCACCTTCGGCGGGCACGGTTGGGACGCGGGCCTCTTGGTGGAGCGCGCGGGCACCGAAGCCTTGAAGAAGGCCCAGCCCGGCACACCCGCCTTCCGCGCCGCGATGCGTGAGGCACTGGAAGCGGTCAAGGAGATGCCGGGTGCGCACGGCATCTTCAACATGTCCGCCGGCGACCACAACGGCCTGGACCAGCGCGGCCGTGTGATGGTGACCATCAGCGGTGGTACCTGGAAGTACATCGGCGACTGATCGATCCAGGCCCCCACCGCGCGGCCCCGGTGCTCATCAGCCGGGGCCGCTTCACTTGAGCTTCCCCATTCCTTGTTGAGTCTTGTCATGAGCGTTCCTTCCCTCCTTCAGAGCTTCATCGCCGGCCAGTGGATCGGCCAGCAGCCGGCTGTGGCCCTGCGCAGTGCCATCCATGGCCAAGTGGTGGCCCACACCCACGCTGAAGCGCTGGACTTTCAAGCGGCCGTGGACCATGCCCGCAACGTTGGCGTGGCCGAGTTGCTCAAGACCGACTTTCAGCAGCGTGCGGCCATCCTGAAGGCCTTGGCCAAGTACCTGGTGGGCCGCAAGGAGGAGCTCTACGCGATCTCGGCCCACACGGGGGCCACCCGAAACGACAGCTGGATCGACATCGAAGGCGGCACGGGAACGCTGTTCGCCTATGCCAGCATCGGCAGCAGCGAGCTGCCCTCGGGCAACGTGGTGCACGAAGGCCCGGTGGTGACGCTGGGCAAGAGCGGCCAGTTTGTGGGCACGCACATCCTGGCGCCGCGCCGGGGCCTGGCGGTGCACATCAACGCCTTCAACTTTCCGGTGTGGGGCTTGTTGGAAAAGTTCGCGCCGGGCTTTCTGGCCGGGCAACCCTGTATCGGCAAACCCGCCACGGCCACGAGCTACCTGACCGAGGCCGTGGTGCGCATGATGCTGGAGTCCGGCTTGCTGCCCCAAGGCGCCATTCAACTGGTGATCGGTGGAACCGGTGACCTGCTGGACCGCCTGAACGGGCAGGACATGGTGACCTTCACGGGCAGCGCCGACACCGCCACGCAGTTGCGCGCAAGGCCGCACCTGCTGCGCCACGGGATTGCCTTCAATGCTGAGGCCGACTCGCTGAACTGCGCCGTGCTGGCCGATGATGTAACGCCTGATGACGCCGAGTTTGAGCTCTTCATCAAGGAGGTTGTGCGTGAGATGACGGTCAAGGCGGGCCAGAAGTGCACCGCCATCCGCCGCGCCATCGTGCCGCGCCGGCACCTCGACGCCGTGGCCCAGCGCCTGCGCGAGCGGCTGTCCAGGGTGGTGGTGGGCGACCCGGCCATCGAAGGCGTGAAGATGGGAGCCTTGGCTTCCAAGGCCCAGCAGGCTGATGTGGCGCAGCGGGTCAGCCAGCTGTTGGCGGCCCCGCACATGAGCCTGGTGTTTGGCCAGAGCGATGGCTTCGCACCCCGTGGCCAGGGTGTGGCCGAAGGGGCCTTCTTCAGCCCCACCTTGTTGTCCTGTGCCCAGCCGATGAACGTTCAAGCGGTGCACGAGCTGGAGGCTTTCGGGCCCGTCAGTACCCTCATGCCCTACGACGACCTGGACGAGGCCATGGCCTTGGCCGCGCGGGGGCAGGGCAGCCTGGTGGGCTCCCTCATCACCAAGTCTCCTGCGGTGGCGGCCCGCGTGGTGCCCGTGGCGGCCGCCCTGCATGGGCGTTTGCACATCCTCGACTCCAAGTCGGCGGCCGAGTCCACCGGGCACGGTTCGCCGCTGCCCTACCTCAAGCATGGGGGCCCGGGCCGCGCCGGAGGCGGTGAAGAGCTCGGCGGCATTCGGGCGGTCAAGCACAACCTGCAACGCAGCGCCATCCAGGGCTCGCCGGACATGGTGATGGCGGTGACCGGTGAATACGTGCGTGGGGCCACGCTGATCGAAGGCGGCCAGCACCCCATGCGCAAGGCCTTCGAGGATCTGCAGATCGGCGCAAGCCTGCTGACGCCCGAGCGGGTGATCAGTGCCGAGGACGTGCAGGCCTTTGGAGACCTCACCGGCGACACCTTCTACATGCACTTTGATGAGGAAGCGGCCAAGGCATCACCCTTTGGCCAGCGTATCGCCCACGGCTATCTGGTGCTGTCAGCGGCCGCCGGGCTGTTCGTTTGGACGGCCCCTGGACCCCTGCTGGCCAACTACGGCCTGGACACCTTGCGCTTTACCAAGCCTGTGGCCCTGGGGGATGTCATCCGCGCCCGGCTGACGGCCAAGCGCAAGATTGACCGCTTGAAGGTGGGGGCCGATGGCAAGGGGCAGGGTGTGGTGGCCTGGGATGTGGAGGTCACCAACCAGCGGGGTGAGGTTGTGGCCAGCTACGACATCCTCACCCTGGTGGCCAAGCGCTGAAGCGGCGCGCGGTGCGCACGCGCCGCACAGCCCGCTAAGCCGGCGGAACCCACAAAACCAAGGGTAATCCCTAGTTTGGAGCCTGTTGGAGGGGCTCAGCCCTTCAGCGTGGCTTCCAGTTCCTTGCAAGTGGGCGCACACACCGCCTGCGGCTTGCCCAGCAGACGTCGGGTCTTGAGCTGGCTGCGCTGGCGGTGCTTGCCGCACAGGAAGCAGGACATGGTGGTGGAGGAGAAGGGCGAGGAGGTTTCGAAGGGTGAGCCTGGGGCTTTGCTCTTGTAGCGAAGACCATTCTCGGCCAGCTTGGTGACAGGGGGGTTGTTCGCAGCCATCCCGCTATTGTCCTAGAAATTCCAAGTGCTTGTCTTCGCTAGGAAACACCGATGTCCCGGGGATGTTGGGCGCAGTCCACAATCTAGGGATGAGCTACCTTTTCCCCCCCGAAGCCCCCGTTGGGGTACCCCTGGTCGGGCGCCGTGAGCGGTTCCCGGTGCGCCGTGTGTATTGTGTGGGACGCAACTATGCCGCCCACGCCCGTGAGATGGGGTTCGACCCCGACCGCGAGCCTCCGTTTTTCTTCTGCAAACCCGCCAACGCGGTGGTGGTGTGCCCACCAGGGCAAGAAACGGCGGTGCCCTATCCCAGCCAAACGGACAACCTGCACCACGAGATCGAACTGGTGGTGGCCATTGGCGGGCACGGCCGTGACGTGCCCGAGGACCAAGCCCTCAGCCTGGTGGCCGGCTACGCGGTGGGGTTGGACATGACCCGGCGCGACCTGCAGTTCGCCATGCGCGACAAGGGCCGGCCCTGGGACATTTCCAAAGCCTTCGACCACTCGGCCCCCTTGGCGCCGATCGTGCCGGTGGCGCAGTGCGGACACCTGGCCCAAGCCGGCATCTGGTTGACGGTGGATGGGCAGCCCCGTCAGAACAGCGACATCACCCACCTGATCTGGAGCGTTCCGGAGATCGTCTCCACCCTCTCGCGCTTCTTCGAATTGGCCCCGGGTGACCTGATCTACACCGGTACGCCCGATGGGGTGGGGCCGGTGACGCGCGGGCAGTTGATGCACGGCGGCATCGACGGCTTGGGCGAACTCAAGGTTCGCGTGGTCTGACGCGCCGCCTGGGCTGCTGGGCTGGCCTGCTGGGCTTGAAGCTCCAGGCTCAGCCCTGATCGGGCACCAGGGCGGTGACTTCAACCTCCACCTGGGCCTGCTCTTCCATCAGGCCGGAAACCTCCACCGCCGTCATCGCCGCGTTGTAGCTGCCGATGATCTCGCGGAAGAGTCGGCCGATTTCGGGCCAGGCCTTCATGTACGCCTGGCGGTCCAGCACATACCAGGTCATGCGCACGATGTGTTCGGGCCGGGCCTGGCCTTCCTGCAGCACCGCCACGATGTTGCGCAGCGCCTGCTCCACCTGGGGCACGAGTTCTCGGCTGTGGAACTGCCCCTGTGCATCCCAGCCCACCATGCCGGCCACGAAGACCATGCGGCCGCGTCCGGAGACGCCGTTGGCGTAGCCCTTGGGGCGTGGCCAGCCCGCGGGCAAGAGGGTTTGCAGGCTCATAGGCGGGGCTCCTGATTTGAAGGATTGAGGCGGTCGGTAGGCCTGGAAATTGAGCAGCCTGCGGATCGATGCGGCACCAAGCCTAGGGCAGGTCGCGCAGCCTGAAGCGCTGCAGCTTGCCGGTTTCCGTGCGGGGCAATCCCGGCACGAAGCGGATGGCCCTGGGGTACTTGTACGGCGCAATCGTGGCCTTGACGTGGTCCTGCAGCGCTTGAAGGGTCTGTTCGCTGGGCGGGTGGTCGGGGCGCAGCACCACAAAGGCCTTGACGATTTGGCCGCGCTCCTCGTCGGGCACCCCGATCACGCCGCATTCGGCCACCGCGGGGTGTGACATCAGGGCGTCCTCAACTTCTGGTGCGCCGATGTTGTAGCCCGAGGACACGATCATGTCGTCGGTGCGGGACACGTAGTGGAAGTGGCCTTGCGCATCCCGCCGATAGGCGTCTCCGGTGAGGTTCCAGCCGTGCTGCACGTACTGGCGCTGGCGTTCGTCGGCCAGGTAGCGGCAGCCCGTGGGGCCGCGCACGGCCAGCCGACCCACGGTGCCGTCCGGCACCTCCTGGCCCTGCTCGTCCACCACGCGCGCGCGGTAGCCCGGTACCACCTGGCCCGTGGCACCCGGTACGGCGTCTTGTGCACGCGCGGAGATGAAGATGTGCAGCAGTTCGGTTGAACCGATGCCGTCGATCATGCCCAGGCCTGTGGCGCTGGCCCACAGCTCACGCGTGGCCGCCGGCAGGGCTTCGCCCGCGGACACGCAGTGGCGCAGGCGGCTGCTGCGCAGCTCTTGCCCGCGAGCGGCCATGGCGCGGTAGGAGGTGGGCGAGGTGAAGACCACGGTGGCACCATGCCGCTGAATGCCTTCGAGCAAAAGGGGTGGTGAGGCCTGGGGCAACAGCACCGTGCTGGCCCCGATGTGCAGGGGGAACAGCAAGAGGCCGCCGAGGCCGAAGGTGAAGGCCAGGGGTGGGCTGCCGATGAACACATCGTCGGCCTGTGCGCGCAGGGTGTGCCGCGGCCAACACAGGCAGGCGGCCATCACGTCCCGGTGGAAGTGCATGGTGGCCTTGGGCACGCCCGTGGTGCCGGAGGTGAAGGCCAGGAAGGCGGTGTCGGTGGCCGCAGTGGGCACCGCGCTGAACGGCCCGCTGTGCTGGGCCATGGCCCATTCCAAGGACGCTGATGCCGCCGCGCCGCTGGTCTGAGCCGCGGTGTCCCCCGTGATCCACCGCACCTGGTGCAGCACGCTGCCCGCTTGCGCCGTGCGCAGTTCCTCGGCCAAGCCCGCATCACACAAGGCATGGCTGATCTGCGCCGTGTCGATGATCACCCGCAACTCGCGTGCGCGCAGCAGGGGCATGGTGGGCACCGCCACGCCACCGGCCTTGACCACACCGAACCAACAGGCGGCCATCATCGGGGTGTTCGGGCTGCGCAACAGCACCCGGTTGCCCGGCACCAAGCCCATGTCCTGCACCAGCACCTGGGCCACGCGGTTGCTGTGCTCCAGCAGCTCGGCATAGGTCCAGCAGCTGGTGTCGCTGACGATGCAGGGGCGGTCGCCCCAGCCCTTTTGCACGGCCACATCCAGCAGCTCGGCGGCACAGTTCAGCTGCGGGCGGTCTGCCAGGGCCTGCAGCTCAGGCCCCTCGAACAGCAGTTCCGGCCACTGGTCTTTGGGCGGAAGGTGGTCGGCGGTGAAGGTGTCGGTGTGGGCCGTTGGCATGTCTAAACCCCTCGGTTCATGTGGACTCGCGCAACAACTCGCGGCCGATGATGAGTTGTTGGACCTCGCTGGCGCCTTCGTAGATGCGCAGGGCCCGAATCTCGCGGTACAGACGCTCCACCGTTTGGCCGCTGACCACCCCCAGTCCACCAAAGAGCTGCAGGGCCGAGTCGATCACGCGTTGCGCGTTTTCGGTGGCGGTGAGCTTGGCCATGGCCGCTTCCTGTGTCACCGTTTGCCCCTGGTCACGCAGCCAGGCCGCGCGGTAGGTCAGCAAAGCGGCTGCATCCACCTGCACGGCCATGTCGGCCAGCTTGGCCTGGGCCAGCGGCAGCTGGGCCAGCGTGGTGCCGAACATCGCCCGGTTGCGGGCGTGGTGCAGGCCTTCGGCCAAGGCGCGGCGCGCAAAGCCCAGCGCAGCAGCGGCCACCGAGGTTCGGAACACGTCCAGCGTTTGCATGGCGATCTTGAAGCCTTGACCTTCCTGGCCCAACCGATGGCTCAGTGGCAGGTGACAGTTCTCCAGCCGCAGCCGGGCCAGGGGGTGTGGCGCCATGAGCTCGATGCGCTCGGCGATGTGCAGGCCGGGGGTGTTGGCGGGCACCAGGTAGGCCGAGATGCCGGCAGAGCCCTTGGCCGGCGCACCGGCATCGGTGGGACGCGAGCGCGCAAACACCACGTAGAGGTCGGCAATACCACCGTTGGAGATCCAGGTTTTCTCGCCGTTGAGCACCACCCCGTGCGGCGTTTCCTCTGCGCGGCACTGCAGGGCCGCCACATCAGACCCCGCTTGCGGCTCGCTCAGCGCAAACGCGGTGATGCACTGGCCTGAGGCCACGCGGGGCAGCCAATCGCTGCGCTGCTGCGGTGTGCCGTGCAGCGAAAGGGCGCCGGACCCCAAGCCCTGCATGGCCAGCGCGAAGTCGGCCAGCCCGTCGTGCTGCGCCAGGGTTTCGCGCAGCAGGCAGATGGTGCGGGTGTCCAGTTGGGAGCGAGGGGTGCCGCCGGTCGATTCGCCGCCGTGCAGGTCCACCACGTGGTGCAGCCACCCGGCTTGACCCAGGCGCCGCACCCACGCACGGCACTGTTCATCGGTTCCCAGGTGGTCTTCATGGGCCGGCTGTTGCGCGGTCCAGTGCGCCAGGCGATGGGCCAGTTCCCGGTGCTCCGGGTCGAAGAAGGGCCAAGCCAGGTGGGCCAGACCGATGGGTGCTGCGCCGGCCACGGTCAGTTCCCCTGAAACACCGGCTTTTGGCGCTGCACGAAGGCCTCATAGGCGCGCGTGTAGTCTTGGGTGAGCATGCACAGGGCCTGCGCCTGCGCCTCGGCTTCCAGCGCCTGCTCGATGGTCATGGACCACTCCTGGTGCAGCATGGTCTTGGTGATGCCGTTGGCAAAGGTGGGCCCCGCGCGCAGGTCCTGGGCCAGCGCCAACGCTTGGGCTTGCAGGTCTTCTGGGCTGCACAGGCGGTTGAAGAAGCCCCAGCGCTCGGCCTCTTCGCCGCCCATCACACGGCCGGTGTAGAGCAGTTCACTGGCACGCCCCTGCCCAATGAGCCGCGGCAGGATGGCGCAGGCGGCCATGTCGCAGCCGGCCAGGCCCACGCGGTTGAACAAGAAGGCGGTTTTGCTGCGCGCCGTGCCCAAGCGCAGGTCCGATGCCATGGCCAGGATGGCGCCGGCGCCGGCACACACACCGTCGATGGCCGCCACGATGGGCTGCGGGCAGGTGCGCATGGCCTTGACCACATCGCCCGTCATGCGGGTGAACATCAACAACTCGGGGGCTGGCAACTTCACCAAGGGGCCGATGATTTCATGTACATCACCGCCGGAGCTGAAGTTGCCGCCGGCGCCCTGCAACACCACCACGTGCACATCACTGGCCAAGCGCAGCGCATGGAAGAGGTCGCGCAGCTCGGCGTAGCTGTCGAAGGTCAGGGGATTCTTGCGCTCGGGCCGGTTGAGCGTGATGGTGGCCACGCCATCCTGGCAGGCCCACAGCACATGCTGGGCCGCGTACTGCGCCATGGGGCGGCGGTTGCCGCGGGCCAAAGCGGGGTCTAGGTCGTGCGCAGTGCTCACGGGCGGCCTCCTGGGTTGCTGGGGTTGCGCTTGATGGACCAGGCTGCAGCCGCTGGGGCCGCCGGCGGGGCGGGTGAATCGCTGGTGGCCAGCAGGTGCTGCCGCAGCTGGCCCAGCCGTTCATACAGGACCTTTTTCTCGGCGCTTTGCATGGGCTTGAACAGCTGCCGCAGCCAGCCTTCGTGTGCAGCGGCCATCTGTTCGAAGCGCCGGCGGCCTTCGGCTGTCAGGCGCACACGCCACACGCGGCGGTCGCGGCTGTCTTCGGTGCGCTGCACCCAGCCCTCCTGCACCAACTGGTCGGTCAGGCCCGTGACGTTACCGCCGGTGACCATCAGGCAGGCCGACAGCTCGCTCATGCGCAGGCCCTTGGGGTGGCGCTCCAGCTGGGCGAGGTAGTCAAAGCGCGACAGGGTGGTTCCGAACTGCTGGCGCAGCCGCTGGCGGATGGCCTGTTCGATGTCGGTGCTGCAGGCCAACAGCCGAAGCCACATGCGGGTGTCCACGTGGTCCTCGCGGTGGGCACGGGCTTCCAGCCCCAGCTCCACGCGGGCCAGGCGGCTCATGTGCCCATCTCCCGCGTAGAAGGCGTGTCGGCGGCCTGCGCGCGCTCACGCTCGAACAAGCGCTCCATCTGTTGCTTGCCGGCCAGGTAGGGTTGCGGCCAGGGCATGGCCTCATAGCCCCAGCGGGCGGCTTCTTGCAGGGTCCAGGCCGGGTGTGCCAGATGGGGCCGGGCCACGGCGCACAGATCGGCACGGCCGGCCGCGATGATGCCGTTGACCTGGTCGGCGTCGGTGATGGCGCCCACGGCCATGGTGGGAATGCCCGCCTCGTTTCGAATGCGGTCGGCAAAGGGCGTTTGGTACATGCGGCCGTACACCGGCCTCTGCTGGGCACTGACCTGGCCCGACGAACAGTCGATGATGTCGGCGCCAGCGGCCTTGAAGGCCCTGCCGATCTCCACCGCGTCGTCGGGCGTGATGCCGCCTTCAACCCAGTCGTGGGCCGAGATGCGAACCGAGATGGGCCGCTCTTGCGGCCATGCCTGCCGCACCGCGCGAAACACCTCCAGGGGGTAGGCCAAGCGTTGGCTCAAAGGACCGCCGTACGCGTCTTGGCGGTGGTTGGTCAGGGGCGAGATGAACGAGGACAGCAGGTAGCCGTGCGCGCAGTGCAGCTCCAACCAATCGAAGCCCACGGCTGCTGCTCGCCGGGTGGCGGCCTCGAAATCGCGCAGGACCTGGTCCATGTCGGCGCGCGTCATGGCCTGCGGCGCGGCGTTGACGCCCGCCACATACGCTTGTGCACTGGCGGCCAGCAAGGGCCAGTTGCCCACGGGGTGGTCTGCCGCCAGTGGGGTGTCCATTCCCCCGCCCTCCCAGGGCACGTTGGTGGAGCCTTTGGGCCCGGCATGCCCAAGCTGCACCCCGATCTTGGCCGTGCTGTGGCGGTGCACGAAGTCAACGATGCGTGCCCAGGCCTGTGCCTGTTCATCGTTCCACAGGCCAGGGCAGCCCGGGGTGATGCGGGCTTGCGGGCTGGTGCAGGTCATTTCGGCCATCACCAGGCCAGCCCCGCCCACGGCGCGTGCGCCCAGGTGCATCAGGTGCCAGTCCCCCACCAGGCCGTCGCGGGCCATGTACTGCGCCATGGGAGACACCACCACCCGGTTGGCCAGCGTGCAGCCGCGCACGCGGTAGGGGGTGAACATGGGGGGCGTGGGG
>JBJTHN010000020.1:0-43514 GCA_046094505.1 Betaproteobacteria bacterium | reverse complement strand
CAGGATGGTCACGATGATGTTGATCGAACCCATGATCGACGAAGCGCCCAGGATGTGCAGGGCGAAGATGCCGGCATCCATCGAGGGGCCCATCTGCAGTGTGAGCGGTGCATACAGCGTCCAGCCGGCTGCGGGTGCGCCACCGGGCATGAAGAAGCTGCCCGCCAGCATCAGGGCCGCGGGGATCATCAGCCAGAAGCTGAAGTTGTTCATCCGCGCAAAGGCCATGTCGGGCGCACCAATCTGCAGCGGGATCATCCAGTTCGCAAAGCCCACGAAGGCCGGCATGATGGCGCCGAATACCATGATCAGGCCATGCATGGTGGTGAACTGGTTGAAGAGTTCCGGGTTGAAGTACTGCAGGCCCGGCTGGAAAAGCTCCAGGCGGATGAACAGGGCCAGCAAGCCGCCGATCATCAGCATCGTGAAGCTGAACAGCAGGTACAGGGTGCCGATGTCCTTGTGGTTGGTCGCGAAGACCCAGCGACGCCAGCCGTGCGGGTGGTCATGCGCGTGATCGTCATGGCCAGCATGGCCGTGATGGTCGAGAACTGCACTCATGAGGTTTCCTTCAAGACTTAAAGCGGGGGTTACTTGCGAGCGGTTTTGATGTCAGCAGGCTGCACCGCCTGACCGGTCTGGTTGGCCCAGGCGTTCTTGGTGTAGGTGATGACCGCTGCGATTTCCGTGTCCGAAAGCTGTTTCCAGGCCGGCATGGAGCCGCCGCCGGCGCCGTTGAGCAGGATGGCGATCTGTTGGGACTTGTCGTCGGCCAACACGACCTTGGAGCCCACGAGGCCCTTGATGGGGCCTGCGCCCGCGCCGTCGGCCTTGTGGCAGGCCGCGCAGTTGGCGTTGTAGACCTTTTCACCGCGGGCCACGAGTTCGGCCAGCTTCCATTCCTTGTTGGGGTCGTCAGCCTTGGCCGCGGCCTTCTTCTTTTCGCCGTCCACCCACTTGCTGTAGTCCTCTTGCGAGACCACCTTCACGTGGATGGGCATGTAGGCGTGTTCCTTGCCGCACAGCTCCTGGCACTGGCCGTAGTAGTCGCCGATCTTTTCGGCGCGGAACCAGGTGTCGCGCACGAAGCCGGGGATGGCGTCTTGCTTGACGGCAAAGGCGGGCACGGCCCAGGCGTGGATCACGTCGTTGGCCGTGGTGATGATGCGGATCTTCTTGTCCACAGGCACCACCACCGCGTTGTCCACCTTGAGCAGGTAGTTGTCCACGGCTTCGGGCTTGCCGCTGTCGCTCATCATGCGGTGCCTAGCGTCCAGGGTGGCCAGGAAGCTGATGCCCTCGCCTTCACCCTTGAGGTAGTCGTAGCCCCATTTCCACTGGTAGCCGGTGGCCTTGATGGTGATGTCAGCGTTGGTGGTGTCCTTCATGGCCACGACCGAGCGGGTGGCCATGGCGCCCATGCCGATGACGATGATGAAGGGAATGACCGTCCAGGCGATCTCCACCGCCACGCTTTCGTGGAACTGGGCGGGCTTGTGGCCCAGCGACTTGCGGTGCTTGAAGATGGAATAGAACATCACACCAAAGACCGCCACGAAGATCACCAGGCAGATCACCAACATGGCGATGTGCAGGCTGGAGACGTCCGCGGCAATGCGGGTCACCGCCGGGTGCAGGTTCAGCTGGTTGACGGCAGGGCCGCCCGGCAGGTCGTTCACCGTGGATGCCACGGCAGCGGACATGCCCGACAGGGCGGCCAGTGCGAGCGCGGCACGGCGTGCCTGCCTAGCAAAAAGGTGGTCCATCTTCATCATCGTCACTTCAGTTCAAAACCTCTCCAGAGGCTGCGGTTGCGGTGTGCACGCGCAGCGCCTGTCGCAATTCCCGCGCCAGCATCTGGCGCCACTCGGGCCGCAGATAGCGGCCCACGAATGTCTTGCGGCCCGCACCGGACAACTCCAGCAGCGAGCCCTGACCTTGTGCCGGCTCCACCCGCAGCCAATCGGCGCGGAACTCGGAGCGCTCCACCCGGTTGCCGCAGTGGTGCTCCACCGCCAACATCGAGTTCTTCAACGTGATGGTCTCGTGGTCGGCCGCGTGGCGCGCATACACCAGCAGCGCCGCACCCAAGAGCAGCAACTCCAGGCCCGCAAAGTACAGCACCGGCACGGCACCGAACCAGGCAAAGACGCAGGCGATCGACAGCGACACCAGGCAAAACGCGAAATATGCCGCCAGCACCTGACGCGGAGCCAACGAGCAATTGCGGCGCATCACCCAACGCAAGCCGCCACCCGGGCTGTCGTCCAGCGGGGCGGCCCTCCAGGGGGTTCCCAGGGCCATGAAGCCCGGCAGGTTCAGAGATGCGGAATTCGATGTCATGTCGTACTGCTGACCGCTGGTGATGGCCTGCGTCAAGCGCCCTTTCGGACGCGCCCACAGACCCCCTTTTGGCGGGCCGCAGTGTACCCCAGTGAGCCGGGACAACCCGAATACCCTGATGCCGACCTAGAGCGAACGGCGCGGCGTTTTCACCATGTGGCGCATATCGTCCAGGGAGACCGTGGTGGTGGCCTGCAGGCGGCTGCGCGGGACGGGCCGAAAGGCGTGCCCGTAGATGATTTCAAAGCCCAGGGCCACCCGCCCATCGGGGCCGGCAGCCTGCTGCACCGCGGCCTCCAACCGGGCTCGCCAACGCGGGGTGCGGCAACCGCTGTGGCGGCCGGGATGGGCGTTTCGTCCCATGGTGCGCAGCTCGGCCAAGGCCTCGGCGGGGCTGGCCCAGGTCAGGGTCACCGTCTCCTGGTCCATCACCGGGTCGGCGAAGCCCGCGGCCACCAGGTCGTCTCCCCAGTCGTGCATGTCGCGAAAAGGCTGTGCTGGCGGGCCCCAAGCGGCCGATTCCCACAGCCCGCGCCACTGGCGCAAGGTGTCGGGCCCAAAGGTGCTGAACATCAGAAAGCCGTCCACCGCCAGTGCGGCATGCCAGCGCCGCAGCACATCTGCAGGCCGGGCATGGGTGTGCAGGCCCAGGTTGGACCACAGCAACTGCCCGTGGCCCGCAGGCACCTCGGCATCCAGAAAGCCCAGGGGCGCAGGGGGCTGGGCAGCCGGCGCAGGCGTGGCTTGTGGGCCCGGCGTGATGAGGTTTTTGACCCGGCTGCTGATCCTGGCCAGTTGGACGAGCAGGCCCGTGGGCTGGGGCTGGGAAGGCCGGGGGGGTTGGCTGGGGTTCAGAAAGCCCCCCGAGTGGATGCGTTCCAGGGCCACCCGTGTGGGCGCCACCGGCACCCATTGGGCGGCGGGAAGGGCGGCCTGCAGCGCGGGCCGGGACTGACCGGCCAGGGCATCCCACTCCAAGATGAGCGATGGCTGCTCCCGAATCACCGACAGCCGGTCGGCCATGCGGCGGGCCACTTCCTGGTGCAGCCAAGGCAAGGGCGCACCGGCGGCCCACTGGCGCTGGGCCAGGGCCCAGGCGGGGGCGTGAATGGGTGGGGCTTGGTCACCGCCCTCCCCCAGGGGGTGTTGCAGGGGGGCGTTGGGGTCTGACACCATGGATCGGTCAGTATAGGGAGCCGATGGTGATGAACGGTGGGGCGCGGCCTGGTGCGCCGGGTGTGGGCTGGCCTGCGCGATGGGCCGGGTGGCTGACCATGCCCCGGCGTTGCCTTTCCTTGCCACGGCGTTGCCTCTTGTGCCAGGCCTGGGCCCACCAGGCGCTGTGCGGGGCCTGCCTGGGCCTGTATGCCGATGAGGCGGCCCTGAGCAGCCGGCCCCGCTGTTCGGGCTGTGGGCTGCGCCTGGCGGTGGGCCTGGCCCGGTGTTCAGACTGCGAGCGTGCACCTGCACCCCACGGGCCGGTTCACGTGGCGGTGGACTATGCCCACCCCTGGGACCGGGTGCTGATGCAGTTCAAATTCGGCGCCCGCCCCGACTGCGCGGCAGCCATGGCGCTGCTGATGGCCGAGCAACTCAGGGCCCACCCGCCCGGCGCGTCGCACGGGCCAGCCCAGCCGGGCCATACGCCGCTGCGGCTGGCGCTGCCCGCCCTGCTGGTGCCGGTGCCCTTGTCGCGGCAGCGGATGGCCGAGCGTGGCTACAACCAGGCCTGGGAATTGGCGCGGCGCTTGGCCACGCGCTTGGGGCTGGCCGCCCGGGCGGATGCCCTGACGCGACCGGTGCACCTGCCCGGCCAAGCCGAGCAAGACCGCGCAGCCCGCCTGGAGCGGCTGCAAGGCGTGTTTCACATCGGTCCGGCAGGCCGGTCCTGTGTGGCGGGCCAACACGTGGCCTTGGTAGACGACGTGCTCACCACCGGCGCCACCGCAGCCGAAGCCGCGCGCACGCTGCTGGCCGCTGGCGCACAGTCGGTGCAGGTGTGGGCCTTCGCGCGAACCCCGCCGCCGGAAGAGGGGCCCTCATGAGTCGGGCTTGCCTGACAATCCGCGGCCATGTTCAACATCGTCCTGGTGCATCCCGAGATTCCGCCCAACACCGGCAATGTGATCCGGCTGGCGGCCAACAGCGGCTGTGCGCTGCACCTCATCGAGCCCCTGGGCTTTTCCATGGACAGCAAGCTGCTGCGAAGAGCCGGCTTGGATTACCACGAGACCGCACAGGTGCGCCGCCACGCTTCATGGGAAGCCTTCTTGCAGGCCGAGCAACCACCGCCCCAGCGGTGGTTCGCCCTGAGCAGCAAGGCGCAGACGCTCTTGTCTTCGGTGCACTGGCAGCCGGGTGATTGGATGGTGTTTGGGAGCGAAACAGCGGGCCTTCCGGCCGACATTGCGGCGCAGTTTGCACCGCAGCAGCGCATACGGCTGCCCATGCGGGCCGGCCAGCGCAGCCTGA
Source organism: Betaproteobacteria bacterium (assembly GCA_046094505.1). Taxonomy (GTDB): domain Bacteria; phylum Pseudomonadota; class Gammaproteobacteria; order Burkholderiales; family Burkholderiaceae_C; genus RFTU01. Next base: position 38,699 of record JBJTHN010000020.1, on the reverse strand, counting down.
ACCTGAGCAACGCGGTGGCGGTAACGGTGTATGAAGGCTGGCGGCAGTTGGGCTATGCGGGAGGCGTATAAGCAAGGGCCTCAGCCCTCGGCCTTGGCCTCGCGCTGCAGCAGCTGCTGAACGCCCTGGGCCGGCGTGAGACGGCCTTCCAACAGGCCCACCACGGCTTCGGTGATCGGCATGGCCACGCCCAGGGTCTGGGCCCTTTGGGCGATGGTCCGGGCGCTGTAGACGCCTTCACTGACATGGCCCAACTCGGCCAGGATCTCGCTGGGCTGCTGCCCGCGCGCCAGCGCCAAGCCCACGCGGCGGTTGCGTGAGAGGTCGCCCGTGGCGGTCAGCACCAAGTCGCCCAGGCCCGACAGCCCCATGAAGGTTTCGGCCTTCGCGCCCAGGGCCAGGCCCAAACGCGTGATCTCGGCCAAGCCCCGCGTGATCAGGGCCGCGCGGGCATTCAGGCCCAAGCCCAGCCCATCGCATGCACCGGTGGCGATGGCCATCACGTTTTTCACCGCGCCACCCACTTCCACACCCACCGGGTCGGTGCTGGTGTACACCCGCAGGGCGTCGGCGTGAAAGGCCGACACCGCACGCTCGAGAACGTCGGCGTCGTGGCTGGCCGCCACCAAGGCGGTGGGTTGGGCACGCGCCACTTCGGCTGCAAAACTGGGGCCCGAGAGCACCCCGTGGCGCCCACTGGGCCTGACCTGTGCGGCCAGTTCATGGCCGATCAGGCCCGTGTCGGCTTCCAGGCCCTTGCACAACCACACCACCGGGGCCTGTGCGTCCACGGCCTGCAGCATGCTGCGCAAGCCCGACATGGGCGTGCCCACCACGGTTAAACCCGATCGCCCGTGGGCCAAGGCCCGGTCCAGGTCGTGGGTGATGGACAGGGCTGGGGGCAGCGGGACCCCGGGCAGGTAGCGGGCGTTGCTGCCTTCGCGCTGCATGAGCGCGGCTTGTTGCGCGTTGCGCGCCCACAGCAGCACCTCGTGCCGCGGAGCAGCCTGCAGGGCCAAGGCTGTCCCCCAAGCCCCCGCGCCCAGTACCGTGATCTTCATGGGGTTCGTTGCCGCAGCCGCTGTGGCCAATCGCGGCGCACCGGGCCTGCTGCGCAGGCCTCAGTTCACCTGGCCAGAGGCCATTTGCTGCTGTTGGGCCTCGTACATGGCCTGGAAGTTCACTTCCGTCAGCAGAACCGGCGGGAAGCCTGCGCGGGTGCAGACATCCGAGACGATGGCGCGCAGGTACGGGTAGACCATGGTTGGGCAGGCCACACCCAAAATCAGCTGCATCTGCTCGGAGGCGATGTTGCGCAACTCGAAGATGCCGGCCTGCTTGGCTTCGATCAGGAAGACGGTGCGCTCACCCGACTTGGCGGTGACGGTGGCGGTGACGCACACCTCGAAGATACCTTCGACCACCGGCTCGGCCGACACGGCCAGCGCGATGTCGACCTCAGGCTGGATGGCCTCGCCCAGGATCTGGGGCGAATTGGGCTGCTCCAGCGACAAGTCCTTGAGGTACAGGCGCTGGATCTGGAACACGGGGGAGGCATCGGCAGCGCCGTTGTCGGGGTTCTGGTCGGACATGATGGGGTTCTCAAAAAGGAATCGGCCGGCATCTGCGCGCCGGCCGGGGTAAAAGGCGTTTGCGAAGGCCGCCGCCCACGGCCAGGATTATGCGGCTGTGGCCGAACCCTCAGGCCGTCTGGCTCAACAGCGGCATCAGGCCGCCGCGCTGGTCCAGCGCCATGAGGTCATCACAACCGCCCACGTGGGTGTCGCCGATGAAGATTTGGGGCACGGTGCGCCGGCCGGTCACGGCCATCATGTGGTCACGCTGCGCCGGGTCCAGGTCGATTCGGATCTCTTCAATCGATTCGACGCCGCGCTGCTTCAACAGGGCCTTGGCCCGCTGGCAGTAGGGGCAGACCTGGGTGGTGTACATCTTGACGGCAGGCATGTTCGGCTCGGCAGTGGTGAATGCCAAATTGTGTCGGGCCCGTGAAAACCTTGCAGGCGGCGGTTCAGGCGGCTGACTTTTCCACCGGCAATTGCGCCTCACGCCAGGCGGCCATGCCCCCTTGCACCGGCACGGCCCGCTCATAGCCACCTTTGCGTAAAAGGGTGGCCGCCTTGGACGCCTTGGAGCCGCTGTCACACAACAACAGCACGGGCAGGGCCTTGTTGGTGGGCAGGGCCGCCGATGGCGTGGGCAGGCTGATCTGCTCAAACGGCACGTGCCGCGAACCGGTGGCATGCCCGGCGGCGTAGGTGGTGGCGTCACGGATGTCCAGCAACACGCCCTTTTCCCGGTTGATGAGGCGCACCGCCTCAGAAACGCTCACGGCCTGGGCTCCGCCCTGCGCACCTTTGAGGGTCGGCCACAAGAGCAGGCCACCCGAGGTGAGCGCTGCCATGACCAGCACGATGTTGTCGGTGAGAAAGTCGAGCATGAGGTGGGCGTCCGCGAAAAACCGCGGATTATAAAATTCCGCCGATGAAGAAGCTTGTCCTGATCCGCCACGGGGAATCGACGTGGAACCTTGAGAACCGATTCACCGGGTGGACTGACGTGCCCCTGACCCCCACAGGAGTGGCACAGGCCCAGCAAGCCGGGCGCCTGCTGCGCGAAGCGGGCTATGAGTTTGATGTGGCCTACACGTCGGTGCTCAAGCGGGCCATCTGGACGCTGTGGCACTGCCTGGATGCCATGGAGCGGACCTGGCTGCCGGTGCAGCATGACTGGCGGCTCAACGAACGGCACTACGGCGGGCTGCAAGGCCTGAACAAGGCCGACATGGCCCGCCAATACGGTGACGAGCAGGTGCTGATCTGGCGGCGCAGTTACGACGTGCCGCCACCGTCACTGTCGGTGGACGACCCTCGCGGCCAGCGGCAAGACCCGCGCTATGCAGGGCTTGCTCCGGAGAAAATCCCCCTGACCGAGTGTCTGAAGGACACCGTGGCTCGGGTGCTGCCCTGCTGGAACGAGCGCATCGTGCCGGCCATCCGCAGTGGCCAGCGCGTGGTCTTGGCCGCGCATGGCAACAGCATCCGCGCCCTGGTCAAGCACTTGGACGGCATTGGCGACCAGGAGATCGTGGGGGTGAACATCCCCAACGGCATCCCCCTGGTGTACGAACTCGACGACGAGACCCTCAAGCCCATCCGCAGCTACTACCTCGGCGACGCGCAAGCCGCGGCCGCAGCCGCGGCGGCCGTGGCCGCGCAGGGCAAGGCTTAAGCGCCGGGCAGGTAGCGCGCCTCCAAATGGCGCCGGAAGTGCGCGGGGCTCAGGGCCTGGCCACTGGCGCGGCGACACAGCTCGTCGGTGGTCCAGCGGCTGCCTTGGCTCCAGATGCGTTCGCGCAGCCAGTTGAACACCGGTGACAACTCGCCGCGGGTGATGCGCGCATCCAGATCGGGCATCTCGCTGCGCATGGCGGCAAACCACTGTGCGGCGTACATGGCGCCCAGGGTGTAGCAGGGAAAGTAGCCAAACAGCCCTTCGGGCCAGTGCACATCCTGCAGCGGGCCGTCTCGGAAGTTGCCCCGCGTGTCCAGGTGCAGCAGCGCTTTCATTTGCTCGTCCCACAGCGCGGGAATGTCTTGCGCCTCGATGTCGCCTTCCACCAGCGCCCGCTCGATCCCATAGCGCAGCAGGATGTGTGCGGGGTAGGTCACCTCATCGGCCTCCACCCGGATGTAGCCCCGCTTGACGCGGGTGAGCAGCTTGGCCAGGTTGCCCGCCTCGAAAGCGGCTTGCGGCCCCAGGTGCTCGCGAACCAGGGGCGCCAAGAGGCCCACGAAGCCCGGGTGGCTGCCCAGCTGCATCTCGAAGGACAGGCTTTGGCTTTCGTGCAAGGCCATCGAGCGGGCCTGGGATACCGGCTGGTCGATGGTCTCACGCGGCCGGTTCTGTTCGTAACGGCCATGTCCGGTTTCATGGACCGTGCCCATCAGGCTGCCCAAGAAGTCTTCGGTGGAAAAGCGCGTGGTCATGCGCACGTCCTCGGGCACCCCGCCGCAGAAGGGATGGGTGCTGACGTCCAAACGGCCCGCCTCGAAGTCGAAATCCAAGAGGCGCATCACCGAGCCGCACAGGGCGCGTTGGGCCTCCACGGCAAACGGCCCTTGTGCCGGGATGTGCGGTTCCTGGGCCTGCCGCTCGATGACCTGTTCGATGAGCTTGGGCAACCACTGCCGCAGGTCCCCAAACACACGGTCCACTTCCGCCGTGGTCATACCCGGCTCGTAGCGGTCCATCAAGGCCTCGTAGCGGCCGCAGCCCAGCTCATCGCCCAAGCGTGCCGCCTCTTCTCGGCCCACGGCCACCACTTCGCGAAAGTTCTCCAGAAAACCCGCCCAATCGTTGGCCGGGCGCTGGCTTCGCCACGCATGTTCACAGCGGGAGGTGGCCCACTGGCGCCGCTGAACGAGCGACTCGGGCAAGGCATTGGCCGCGCGCCAATCGCGCTGGATCTCGCGCAGGTTGGCACGCTGCGCGTCCGACAGGTCTTCCTGCTCGGCCTGGGCCAAGGTCTTGCGCAAGGCGGGGTCGGTGCGCAGCCGGTGGGTGAGTGTGGCCAGTTCGGCCAGGGCTGCGGCTCGGGCCTCATTGCCCTTGGGCGGCATGTTGGCGGCCTGGTCCCAGCCGGCGATGGAGCCCAGGTGGTCCAGGCGGTGCAGCCGGGTGTGCAGGGCGGTGAGTTCGGCGTAGGCGGGTGTGGCGGTGCTCATCGGGGGTGTGGTTTCGAGTGAACCGTGAACGGTGAATGAAGTGGGCGCTGGGGCCGGCAGGCCTAGGCCAGGCTCAAAGAGCCAATTCTTGCGGAAACACCCACAGCAGCGCAGCGGTCATGAGCGAGTAGCGCAAGAACTTGCCTATGGCCATGTACAGCGTGCAGGGCCACAAGGGCAGGCGCATCCAGCCGGCCACGGCACACAGGGGGTCGCCCACCACGGGCAGCCAGCTCAGCAGACAGGCCTTGGGGCCGAAGCGGCGCAGCCATTGCAAGGCGCGGTGTTCAGCCGCGCTGGCCGCCGAGCCCGATGCCCGCAGCCGGTGCACCGCCTGGTGGGCACCGGCCCCCATCCACCAGGAAACCATGCCGCCCAGGGTGTTGCCCAGCGTGGCCACCAACACCGCCGGCCAAAACAGGTCTTCGTTGAGCTTGACCAAGCCGAATACGGCGGGCTCCGAGCCCATGGGCAGCAAGGTGGCCGACAAGAAGGCCACGACAAACACCGTGCTCAGGCCATATCGGGGCAGGGCCAGTGCTCCCAGCAGGGACAAGATCCACGCTTCCATGGTGCGAGCTTAAGCCCGGCCAGCGCTGGCTATACTGCTGCCTCATTTTTAAGCAGGTCGCCCCGCCGTGTTTTCCACCTCCACCCTGCGCCTGGGCCACCATGAACTGCCAGGGCGCCTGTTTGTTGCGCCCATGGCGGGTGTGACCGATCGGCCCTTTCGCATGCTGTGCAAGCACCTGGGTGCGGCCTACGCGGTCAGCGAAATGGTGACCAGCAAGCGCGAGTTGTGGAACAGCCTCAAGACCTCGCGGCGGGCCGACCACTCGGGTGAGTCTGCGCCGATTGCCGTGCAGATCGCCGGCGTTGACCCGCTGGAAATGGCCGATGCGGCCCGGTACAACATCGACCGCGGCGCGCAGATCATCGACATCAACATGGGGTGTCCGGCCAAGAAGGTGTGCCAGGTGTGGGCGGGTTCAGCGCTGATGCAAAACGAACCTTTGGCCCTGCGGATCGTGGAGGCGGTGGTGGCCGCCTGCGCGCCCTTGGGGGTGCCGGTGACGCTGAAGATGCGCACCGGCTGGTGTGCAGCCGAGCGCAACGCCCTGGTGCTGGCGCGGGCGGCCGAATCGGCCGGCATTGCCATGCTGACGGTGCACGGCCGCACCCGCGACCAAGGCTACAAGGGGTATGCCGAGTACGACACCATTGCTGCGGTGAAGGCAGCCCTGCGCATCCCGGTCGTGGCCAACGGAGACATCGACTGCGCCGCCAAGGCCGCAGCCGTGCTGCGCCACACGGGTGCCGATGCGCTCATGATTGGCCGCGCCGCACAGGGCCGGCCTTGGATCTTCCGTGAAGTGGCGCATGAACTGGCCACCGGCCTGGCCCTGCCACCGCCATCGGTGGAACAGGTGCGGCTGTGGCTGCTGGAGCACCTGCTGGACCACTACGCCCTGTATGGCGAGTTCATCGGCGTGCGCAGCGCGCGCAAACACATCGGGTGGGCCCTGGCCGGTGTAGAGGGTGGGCGCGACTTCATGCGCACCCTCAACACCATTGACGACTGCAGCCTGCAGCACCGGATGCTGGACGAGTGGCTGCAGGCCTATGCCCTGCGCCAACCCTGCTGGCCGGCTTTGGCGGCTGCTGCCAATGACGAACAGATGAGGCTGCGGGCATGAGCCAGGCCATGATCAACGACTGCGTGCGGCGCGCCCTGGAACAGTATTTCCGCGACCTGGGTGAGCAAGAGCCCGCTGGCCTGCACGAGCTGATGGTCCGCTCGATGGAGCGCCCCCTGTTGGAGCAGGTGATGGCGCGCGCACAGGGCAACCAAAGCCAGGCTGCGCAGTGGCTGGGCATCAACCGCAACACCTTGCGGCGCAAGCTCTTGGAACATGGCTTGGCCAGCGGCTGAGGTGTTCCAGAGCCCGCTGTGTCGCATTCACCCTTTGTGTCGTATTCCTTTACCTTGACTTGCATCCGGCCGCACCGGCCCCACACACCATGAGCACAGCCGTGATTTCGGTGTCGGACAAAACCGGCATTGTGGAATTCGCCACCGAACTGCATGCCCTGGGCGTGAAGCTGCTGTCCACTGGCGGCACCGCACAGCTGCTGGCCAAGGCGGGCCTGCCCGTGACGGAAGTGGCCGAGATGACCGGCTTTCCGGAAATGCTGGACGGGCGGGTCAAGACCCTGCACCCGCGGGTGCACGGCGGCCTGTTGGCCCGCCGCGACCTGCCAGCCCATATGGCCGCTTTGGCCGAGCACGGCATTGACACGATCGACCTGCTGGTGGTCAACCTCTACCCATTTGAAGACACGGTGGCACGCTCGGGCTGCACCCTGGGTGAGGCCATTGAGAACATCGACATCGGCGGGCCGGCCATGGTGCGCAGTGCGGCCAAGAACTGGAAGGACGTGGCGGTGCTCACCGATGCCGCGCAGTACCCCGGTGTGCTGGCTGAACTCAAGGCCGGCGGCCTGACACGCGCCACGCGCTTTGCGCTGGCCGTGGCGGCCTTCAACCGCATCAGCAACTACGACGCGGCCATCAGCGACTACCTCTCGGGCATCGAGTTGCCGGACTCCGACGAGGATGCAGCGCAGCGTGCCGCCTTCTCGGCGCAAAGCAATGGCCGCTTCGTCAAGCTGCAGGACCTGCGCTATGGCGAGAACCCGCACCAGCAAGCGGCCTTCTACCGAGACCTGTACCCAGCGCCGGGTTCCCTGGTCACCGCACGGCAACTGCAAGGCAAGGAACTGTCCTACAACAACATCGCCGATGCCGATGCGGCTTGGGAGTGCGTCAAGAGCTTCGATGCCGCCACCGACGGCGCGGCCTGCGTGATCATCAAGCACGCCAACCCCTGCGGCGTGGCGGTGGGCGCATCGGCCCTGGAGGCCTACAGCAAGGCCTTCAAGACCGATCCCACCTCGGCCTTTGGCGGCATCATTGCCTTCAACACCGTGCTGGATGAAGCCGCCGCGCAAGCGGTGGCCAAACAGTTCGTGGAAGTGTTGATCGCGCCGGGCTACACCGAAGAGGCTCTACAGGTGTTCGCCGCCAAGGCCAACACACGCGTGCTGAGCATCAGCCTGGACGGTGTGAAGCGGGACGGGCCCAACGACTGGAGCCGTGGCCTGAACAGCCACGACGTCAAGCGCGTGGGCTCGGGCCTGCTGATCCAAAGCGCCGACAACCGGGTCGTGGCCGCTTCGGAACTGCGTGTGGTGACCAAAGCCCAGCCCACGCCCCAGCAGCTGGCCGACCTGCTGTTCGCCTGGAAGGTGGCCAAGTTCGTCAAGAGCAACGCCATCGTGTTCTGTGGCGGCGGCATGACCTTGGGCGTGGGCGCCGGGCAGATGAGCCGCATCGACAGCGCCCGCATCGCTTCGATCAAGGCGGCCAACGCGGGCTTGAGGCTGCAGGGATCGGCCGTGGCCAGCGACGCCTTCTTTCCGTTCCGCGACGGGCTGGATGTGGTGTGCGAGGCCGGGGCCACCTGCGTGATTCAGCCCGGTGGCTCGGTGCGCGACGAGGAGGTGATCGCCGCAGCCGATGAGCGCGGGATCGCCATGGTGCTCACCGGGGTGCGGCACTTCCGGCACTGATCCGGGCCGATGTCCCCGCCCACCATGCGCATACTCGGCATTGACCCCGGCCTGCAGACCACGGGCTTTGGCGTGATCGAGGCCGAAGGGGCGCAGCTGCGCTATGTGGCCAGCGGGACCATTCGCACCTCGGGGGCGGCCCACCGCGCCGAGCAAGGGGACCTGCCGGGACGGCTGAAGATCATCTTTGATGGCATCGGCGAAATCGTCAGCCGCTACCAACCCACGCAGGCGTCGGTGGAGATCGTCTTCGTCAACGTGAACCCTCAAAGCACCTTGTTGCTGGGGCAGGCGCGAGGCGCTGCGCTCACGGCCCTGGTTGCCCAAGGCATTGTGGTGCACGAGTACACCGCGCTTCAAATGAAGAAGGCCGTGGTGGGGCACGGGCACGCGAAGAAGGAGCAGGTGCAGATGATGGTGCAGCGCCTGCTGAACCTGCCGGGGCTGCCGGGCAAGGACGCCTCAGACGCCCTGGGCCTGGCCATCATGCATGCCCATGCGGGTGCTTCTTTTGCCGCCTATTCGAAAGATGCGAAGCTGCAGCGGCGAACCCATGCCCTGTACAAGGGCGGGCGAACCTACTGAACTACCAGGCCGGCGCCAACTCAGCAAAGCCCGCGGGGGCCTGGCGCTCATCTTCGAAGGTGACGATCTCCCAGGCGTCTTGGTCGGCCAGCAACTGACGCAGTAGGCGATTGTTCAGGGCGTGACCACCCTTGTAGGAGGTATAGGCGGCCAACAGCGGCTTGCCCAAGACCTGCATGTCACCGATGGCGTCCAGGATCTTGTGTTTGACGAACTCATCGTCGTAGCGCAAACCTTCAGCGTTGAGCACCCGGTAATCGTCCACCACGATGACGTTGTCCATGCTGCCACCCAAGCCCAGGCCACGGGCCCGCATCATCTCCACGTCTTTTGTGAAACCGAAGGTGCGGGCGCGGGCGATGTCGCGCTTGTACTGGCCACTGGCGAAGTCAAAAGTGACCTGGTGGCCGGTGGCGTCGAGTGCCGGGTGGTTGAAGCTGATCTCGAAACTCAGGCGGTACCCGTGGTGGGGCTCGAGCCGCGCCCACTTGAGCGAATCGCCCTGACCTTCGCGCAGCTCCACGGGCTTTTTGACGCGCAGGAAATGCTTGGGCGCGTTCTGAAGCTCGATGCCGGCGCTTTGCAGCAGAAACACAAAGCTGGCGGCACTGCCGTCGAGGATGGGCACTTCCTCGGCCGTGATGTCAATGTAGAGGTTGTCCAGCCCGAGGCCTGCACAGGCGCTGAGCAGGTGTTCGATGGTTTGCACCCTGGGCCCACCGGGGTTGCCGATGGGGCTGATGGTGGTGGCCATGCGGGTGTCGCTGACCGACTCCGGGGTGACCGGAATGTCGACCGGTTGCGGCAAGTCGATGCGCCGAAACACGATGCCCGTGTCCGCAGCAGCGGGTCGCAGGGTGAGTTCCACACGCTGACCGCTGTGAACACCCACGCCGACGGCGCGCGTCACGGACTTCAGGGTGCGTTGTCGAAGCATGCTGTGATTGTCGGTGATTTTGTCTGGAGCTGCCGGGTTAACCCGAACATGCCAGCCGTTCAGGCCCCGGTGCATGCGGCATCGAAACGCCCTGCCGGGGTACAGAGACCGCTCCGCTGAGGTGGTGAGAAGGAGGGATCACCACCCCAGCGAAGCAGCGGGTCTTGGGCCTGCGAGTGCCCGCCCGCACGTTTGAGCCGACTTGAATCAGTCGGCCTGCCGGCGCAAGAAGGCCGGAATCTCGATCTCATCCATGCCGTTGTTGGCCAGGGCTTCCACGCGGGCCGAAGCCTCGCGCTTGCGCCATACGCTGGGCACGCCCAGACCCGAGTAGTTCGCCTCGACGGGGGCTTGCTGAACCTGGCCATCGGTCGGTGCCATCACCGGCAGGTTGTCGGTGCCGGTGCGCTGCACCACCGGCACGGCCTGCACCACGGTCAGGGGCGCCTGCTGGCGCTTGCCGGGGTTCAGACCCGTGGCGATCACGGTCACACGCATCTGGTCGCCCAAGCTCTCGTCATAGGCCGCGCCGTAAATCACGTGTGCATCATCGGCCGCGTAGCGCTTGATGGTGTTCATCGCGTTGCGGCTTTCCTGCAGCTTGAAGGTGGCGCGCGAGGCCACCAGCAGCACCAGCACGCCGCGCGCGCCCGACAGGTCGATGCCTTCCAGCAAGGGGCAGGCCACGGCGGCCTCAGCGGCCTTGGTGGCGCGGTCCGGGCCGCTGGCCATGGCGGTGCCCATCATGGCCTTGCCGGGCTCGCTCATCACCGTCTTCACGTCTTCGAAGTCCACGTTGACCAGCGCGTCCATGTGGATGATGTCGCTGATGCCGCCCACGGCGTTGCGCAGCACATCGTTGGCCTTGGAGAAGGCCTCATCCTGCGTGATGTCGTCGCCCAGCACTTCCAGCAGCTTCTCGTTGAGCACCACGATCAGGCTGTCCACGTTGGCTTCGAGCTCAGCAGATCCGGCATCGGCCTGCTTGGAGCGGCGCTTGCCTTCGAACTCGAAGGGCTTGGTCACCACACCCACGGTGAGGATGCCCAATTCCTTGGCCACGCGGGCCACCACCGGTGCAGCGCCCGTACCGGTTCCACCGCCCATGCCGGCGGTGACGAACACCATGTGCGTGCCTTCCAGCGCCGCGCGGATGTCGTCAATGGCCTCTTCCGCCGCAGCCTTGCCCACTTCGGGCTTGCCGCCGGCACCCAGGCCATTGCGGCCCAACTGGATCACGTGCTGGGCCGTGGAGCGGTTGAGGGCTTGCGCGTCCGTGTTGGCGCACACGAACTCCACGCCGCTCATGCCTTGCTTCATCATGTGCTCAACGGCATTGCTGCCGCCTCCGCCCACGCCGATCACCTTGATCTTGGTGCCTTGGTCAAACTCTTCGATCATCTCGATGGCCATGTGGAACCTCCTTCGTTCGCAGTTGCCAGTGGTTGAAAGAACATCGTTGTTTAGAAATTACCGATGAACCAGTCTTTGGCCCTTGAGACCCAACCCTTCATCGAACCGGCCTGTTGAGCCGCTCGCTGACCCCTCGCACGGGCCAGCCTTGCTTCTTCGAGCAATCCCATCACCGTGGCCGACCGAGGGTTGGCCACCATGTCAAACAGCGGACCACCATAGGTGGGCACGCCCTTTCGCACAGGCTTGAGGAAGATGTCCTCGCCCAGCTCCACCATGCCCGGCATCACGGCCGAACCCCCGGTGATCACAATGCCGCTGCCCAGGATTTCTTCGTATCCGCTGTCGCGGATCACCTGGTGCACCAGCGAATAGATTTCTTCCACACGCGGCTCGATCACCGCGCCCAAGGCCTGGCGGCTGAGCATGCGCGGCATGCGGTCGCCCAAGCCGGGCACTTCGAGTTGTTCAGCCGGGTCGGCCAGCAGCTGCTTGGCCACACCGAACTCGACCTTGATTTCCTCGGCATCCTTGGTGGGGGTGCGCAAGGCCATGGCGATGTCGCTGGTGATGAGGTCGCCTGCGATGGGAATGACGGCCGTGTGCCGCACCGAGCCTTCGGTATAGATCGACACATCGGTGGTGCCGGCACCAATGTCCACCAAGGCCACACCCAAGGCCTTTTCGTCGGCGGTGAGTACGGCATGGCTGCTGGCGCTGGGGTTGAGCACCAGCTGCTCCACTTCCAGACCGCAGCGGCGCACACACTTGACGATGTTCTCGGCGGCACTCTGGGCACCCGTGACCAGGTGCACCTTGACCTCCAGGCGCCCACCGCTCATGCCGATGGGCTCCTTCACCTCGTGGCCGTCGATGATGAACTCCTGCGGCTCCACCAAGAGCAGGCGCTGGTCGTTGGGAATGTTGATGGCCTTGGCGGTCTCCACCACCCGGGCCGCATCCACCGGCGTCACTTCCTTGTCGCGCACGATGACCATGCCGGTGGAGTTTTGGCCACGAATGTGGCTGCCGGTGATGCCGGTGTAGACCCGGGCAATCTTGCAGTCGGCCATCATCTCGGCCTCTTTGAGGGCCTGTTGGATGCTCTGCACGGTGGCGTCGATGTTGACCACCACGCCGCGCTTGAGGCCGTGGCTGGGCGCGGTGCCCAGGCCGGCCACGCGCAGCTCGCCTCCAGGCATGAACTCGGCCACCACGGCCATCACCTTGGCTGTGCCAATGTCCAGTCCAATAACGAGGTCCTTGTATTCCTTGGCCATCTTTTGTCCTGTGGTCTAGGGTTTGGGCTTGGAAGGCCGCGGCGCGGGTGGCGCCGGCTTGGCCGGTGCAGCCGCGGTCGTGGAGATGCCGGCCAGACGCAGGGCGTAGCCCTCGGCGTGGCGCAGGTCGGCGTACAACACTGGGCGGCGGAAGGGCGCCACCGCCTGCGGCAGCGTGCGCACGAAGGTTTCGGTGCGGGCCATCACTTCGGCCGGTGTGCCACGGCCCAACTCCAGCCGCGCGCCGGTGTCCAACTCGGCCGACCACGAACCCTTGTTGCTGAGCTGCAGCAGCCGTATCCCGGCTTCCTGGCTGCCCCCCGCCAAACGGCCGATGGGTGCCAAGACCTGTGCCAACGGACGGTACAGGGCCCACAGTTGTCCGGACGAGCCCTCCGGGCCGCGAAACAGGGGCAGGTTGTCGTCCTCCACATCGCCCGGATTGGCCTGAAACACCGATCCGTCCTGGCCCACCAGGCGGTCGTCTCGGCGCTCGCGGCTGTCGGTGGACTCCCACAGGGCCACGGCCTTGTGCTCCAGGATGTGCACGCGCAGCTGACCGGGCCAATGCCGCTGCACCTCGGCCCGGCGCACCCAAGGCACCGACTCAAAGGCGCGCCGCGCGGCCTGCAGGTCCATGGTGAAGAAGTTGCCCTCCAAGCGCGGCAGTGCGTTGGCCCGGATGGTGGCCACACTGGTGCGGTGCAGTTCTGCATCCAGCTTGATGCGCTGAATGGCGAAGCTGCCATGACGCAGCAACCAAGTCACGATCAGGGCCAGCACCGTCAGCGCCGCCAGCAACAGGGTCCAGCGTGTGGCCCGGCGCATCAGGCGCACATCCCAGGGCGCCTGATGCGCCGGCGGGCGCGTGGAGGCGCCGCCGAGCATGGCGCTCCAGCCGCTGGTGTGGCCCAGGGTGGCGGCGGCCATCACGCGGGCCCTCCGGTCGATGAGGCCGCGCGGCTACCCTCATGGTCCACGGTGGCCGCGGCCAGCAGGCGCACACACAGTTCGCCGTAGGCGATACCGGCCGCCTGGGCCGACATGGGAACCAGCGAGTGACTGGTCATGCCGGGTGAGGTGTTCATCTCCAGCAAGAACGGCTTGCGGTCCCGCGCGCGGATCATGATGTCGGCACGCCCCCACCCACGGCAGCCCAAGCTGCGATAGGCCTGCAAGGTGATGCGCTGAATCTCGGCCTCTTCAGCGGGCGGCAGTCCGCTGGGCACCTGGTATTGCACATCGTCGGTGAAGTACTTGTTCTGGTAGTCGTAGCCGGCCTCAGGCGCACGGATGCGCACCACCGGCAGCGCCTGGGCCTGTTCGTCCTGGCCCAATACCGCGCAGGTGACCTCTTCGCCCTCGATGAATTCCTCGCACAACACGTCCGGGTCGTAGCCCGCGGCCAAGGCCACTGCAGCCCCCATCTCCGAGTAGCCGGCCACCTTGCTCACGCCAATGGAGGAGCCTTCGCGCGGCGGCTTGACGATCAGGGGCAGACCCAATTCATCGGGCACGGTGCGGATGCGTGCGGGCTGCAGATCGGCCCCCGCCAGGCGGACCCAGCGCGGCGTGGGCAGGCCCTCGGCCAGCCACACCCGCTTGGTCATCACCTTGTCCATGCAAATGCTGGAGGCCATGACACCCGAACCGGTGTAGGGCAGCTGCAGGAGTTCCAGCGCACCTTGCACACAGCCGTCTTCGCCGCCGCGCCCGTGCAAGGCGATGAACACGCGCGTGAAGCCTTGGGCCTTGAGGTCCATCGGGCTGCGCTGGGCCGGGTCAAAGGCATGGGCATCGACCCCCTGCGTGCACAAGGCCTGCAGCACACCCTGGCCAGACATCAGGGAAATCTCGCGCTCAGCCGAGGTGCCGCCCATGAGCACGGCAACGCGGCCGAGTTGACGGGGGTCGATGGGTGCCTGGCTCATGCACCGCCCTCTTCAGACGCCCCGGGGCCGGCACCGCCGGCCAGGGTCACCACGCGGCCAGCCACCGAGCCGATCGATCCAGCGCCCATGATGATGACCACATCCCCGTCGCGTGCGGCGGCCAGAATCTCCTGGTCCAGGCGCTGCACATCGTCCACGAAGATGGGGTCCACGCGGCCAGCCACGCGCAGTGCGCGGGCCATGGAGCGGCCGTCGGCGGCCACGATGGGTGCCTCGCCGGCCGGGTACACCTCGGTCAGCAGCACCGAATCGGCCGTGCCCAGAACCTTGACGAAGTCTTCAAAGCAATCGCGTGTGCGGGTGTAGCGGTGCGGCTGGAAGGCCAGCACCAGGCGCCGGCCCGGGAACGCACCGCGCGCGGCTTCGATCACCGCGGCCATTTCCACCGGGTGATGGCCATAGTCGTCGATGAGGGTGAAGCGCCCGCCACCCTGTGCTGCGGGCAGCGGCCACTCGCCGTGGCGCTGGAAGCGGCGCCCCACCCCACCGAAGCCGGCCAGGGCCTTGACGATGGGCTCATCAGGCAGGTCCAGTGCGGTGGCCACCGCGATGGCGGCCAGCGCATTGCGCACGTTGTGCACGCCCGGCAGGTTCAGCGTGATGTCCAGATCGGGGAGTTGCACGCCGTTGCGGCGTTGGCAGGTGAACCGCATCTGCCCGCCGGGCAGGGCCTGCACATTCACCGCGCGCACCTGCGTCTCTTCGCCCAGGCCGTAGGTAACCACAGGACGGCTGACCAGGGGCAATATGGACCGGGCCCCCGCGTCGTCGGTGCACAGAATGGCCGCGCCATAGAAGGGCATGCGGTGCAGGAAGTCCACGAACGCGCTCTTCAGGCGCGCATAGTCGTGGCCGTAGGTTTCCATGTGGTCTGCATCGATGTTGGTGACCACGCTGAGCACCGGGCTCAGGTTGAGGAAGGAAGCATCGCTCTCGTCGGCCTCCACCACGATGTACTCGCCACGGCCCAAAGCGGAATGGGTGCCCGCGCTGTTGAGCCGCCCTCCTATGACGAAGGTTGGATCCAAGCCTGCGGCGGCCAACACCGAGGTCACCAAGGACGTGGTGGTGGTTTTGCCATGGGTGCCGGCAATGGCGATGCCCTGGCGCAGGCGCATGAGTTCGGCCAACATCGCCGCACGGGCCACCACGGGGATGCGCCGCGCGCGTGCGGCCATCACCTCCGGGTTGTCGTGGCGCACCGCCGTGGACACCACCACCGCCTGCGCGCCATCCACATGCGAGGCGTGGTGACCAATGGACACCCGAATTCCCAGGCCACTCAAGCGTTGGATCACGGGGCCATCGCTTTGGTCTGAGCCTGAAATGGCAAAGCCCAGGTTGTGCAGGATCTCGGCAATGCCGCTCATGCCCGAGCCGCCAATGCCCACGAAGTGAATGTGTTTGACGGCGTGTTTCATGGGTGCTTCACCAACCGTTCCAGTTCATCGGCCACACGGGCGGTGGCATCGGCGCGGGCACAGGTGCGGGCCCGTTCGGCCATGCCCAGCAGGGCCTCGCGGTTCAAACTGCTGAGCAAGTCGGCCAGCACCTGGGGCGTCAACTGATCCTGCTCCAGGTGCAGGGCTGCGCCCTGTTCGGCCATGTAGGCGGCGTTGTGGCGCTGGTGGGCCGTGGTGCTGACCACCAGGGGCACGAGGATGCTGGCCACGCCGGCCGCACACAGCTCGCTCACGGTGATCGCACCGGCTCGGCACAGCACCACATCGGCCTGGGCCAGTTCCTGGGCCATGTCGTCGATGAAAGGCCGAACGCTTACGGCAGGCATCTTCAGGCCCAAGTCGACCCAGCGTTGCTCGACCGCTTGGGCATGCGATTGACCGGTCTGGTGAACCACACGGGGCCGCTGGTGCTCGGCCATCAAGGCCAGGGCCTGGGGCACGGTTTCGTTGAGCACCCGCGCACCCAGGCTGCCGCCCACCACCAACAGGCGCACAGGCCCCTGGCGTGCGGCGTAGCGCTGTTGCGGCGGGGGCAGGGCCGCCACTTCCGCGCGCACCGGGTTGCCCGTGACCAGGGCCTGCTTGACGCCCTGTGAACCGCCTTCAAAGCCAAAAGCCACCCGGTCGGCCACCGGCAGCAAGGCTTTGTTGCTCAAGAGCAGGGCCGCGTCGGCGTTGACCAGCATCAGCGGCTTGCCCAAGAGGCTGGCCATGAGCCCACCGGGGAAACAGACGTAGCCGCCCATGCCCAAGACCGCGTCGGCGTGGCGCCGGCGCAGCACACGCGCAGCATCCCAAAAGGCCTTGAGCAGGCGCAGGCCCCCCGTGGCGGCGTGCCAGAAGCCCTTGCCCCGCAGGCCACTGAAGGCCAGGCCGTCCAAGGGAATGCCGCTGGGGGGCACCAAGCGGTTTTCCATCCCGGTGGTGGTCCCCATCCACGACACCGTCCAGCCCCGGCGCTGCATTTCGCCGGCCACGGCCAGGCCCGGCGTGATGTGTCCACCGGTGCCTGCAGCCATGATCACGAGGTGGGGCATCACGCGCTTCCTCCCCGCATCAACTGGCGGTTCTCCATGTCCACGCGCAGCACGATGGCAATGGCCGTCAGGTTCAGCAGCAGGGCCGAACCGCCGTAGCTCATCAGCGGCAGGGTCAGGCCCTTGGTGGGCAGCACCCCCAGGTTCACGCCGATGTTGATGAAGGCCTGCACGCCAATCCAGATGCCGATGCCCTGGGTCATCAGACCGGCGAAGACACGGTCCATGGCAATGGCTTGGCGCCCGATGCTGAACACGCGGCGCGTGAGCCAGAAGAACGCCACGATCACAAAGAGCACGCCGATGAAGCCCAACTCTTCACCGAGCACCGCCATCAAGAAGTCGGTGTGGGCCTCGGGCAGGTAGTACAGCTTTTCCACGCTGTTGCCCAAGCCTTGGCCGAAGATTTCGCCGCGGCCAAAGGCGATGAGGGAGTGGGTGAGCTGATAGGCCTTGCCCTGGGCGTGGGCGGGATTCCAAGGGTCGAGGTAGGCGAAGATGCGCTCGCGGCGGAATTCGCTGAATACGATCATCAGCACGAATGCGCCCAGAAGAATGGCCACACTCAGGAAGAACATGCGGCCGTTCACCCCGCCCAGGAACAGGATCCCCAGGGCAATGGCGGCGATCACCATGAAGGCCCCCATATCGGGCTCGGCCAGCAGCAGCACCCCCACCACCCCCAGCGCAACCCCCATGGGCAACACCGCGCGCATGAAGTTCTCCCGGGCGTCCATCTTGCGCACCATGTAGTTCGCGGCATACATGGCCATGGCCAGCTTGGCCAACTCGCTGGGCTGGAAGTTCATGATGCCCAGTGGGATCCAGCGCCGCGCGCCGTTGACACCCTTGCCGATGAAGGGGATCAGCACGATGACCAAGAGGACCAGGGCCAGCACAAAGAGGTGCGGCGCGTAGCGCTCCCACACCCGAATCGGAATTTGCAGCATCACCAACGCGGCAGCGGTGGCCACGCCAATGGACAGCAGGTGACGGCTGAGGAAGTGGGTGGGTGTGTAGCGGGCAAAGCGGGGGTTGTCGGGCAGGGCCACCGAGGCCGAATACACCATCACCAGACCCAGGGCCATCAACACCAGCACCACCAGCACCAAGGCTTGGTCGAAGCCCTGAAGCCTCACCGGCTGTCCGCTGCGGCCCACCCAGTCGTGGATGGGCACAGAACGGACGGCTTCCTCGCGGCCCGGCGCCGCGCCGCCCAGCCACCCTGGCCGTGACTGCCAAGCGGCCGCTAAGCGCTGGGACCAGCCCGCATGGGTCATGGGTGCGTGCAGGCTCATGCCACCGCCCCCTGTGATTGCGCCCAGGCCTGCGCCTGCTGCACGAACACCTCTGCCCGGTGCTTGTAGTCGCGGAACTGGTCCAGGCTGGCACACGCTGGGCTCAGCAGCACCGAGTCACCCCGTTGGGCCTGCTCGAAAGCCCAGGCACAGCCCGACACCAGGTCTTCGTGGCGCTGCATCGGCAGGTCCAAGCCCGTCAAGGCTTGGGCAATGGCCTGGGCGTCGCGCCCGTAAAGCGCCACGGCGCGAGCATGACGCGTCAGTGGCGCGCGCAGAGGAGAAAAGTCTTGCCCCTTGCCGTCACCACCCAAGAGCAGCACCAGCCGGGCCGGCTCGATGTCTTGGCCCAAGCCTTGAACGGCCGCCACGGTGGCGCCTACATTGGTGCCCTTGCTGTCGTCGTACACCTGCACGTCGGCGGCCCGCAGGACAAAGCTGACCCGGTGTGGCTCGCCCACGTATTCCCGCAAGCCGCGCAGCATCACGCCCAAGGGGCACGCAATCGACGAGGCCAGGGCGAGTGCGGCCAAGGCATTGGCCGCGTTGTGGCGGCCTCGAATGCGCAGGGCATCGGCCGGCATCAGGCGCTGCAGATGCAGTTCTTCATCGGTCTCCTGCGTGGGCCGCGCCGGCTCGTCATCTTGCGGATGAGCCCTGACCAACCAGGCCATGCCACCTTCCACCACCAGACCAAAGTCACCCGGCCGCTTCGGCGCGTCCAGGCCGAAGCGAATCACGCGCCGCACCAGCGGCTTGCCGGCTCGGCCGCGTGTGCCCTTGACCGGAATCGGCGCCGGCTCCATGGCGCTCACCCGTTCGTCGCCACGGTTGATCACCATGACGGTCGAGGACAAGGCCACCGTGCCATCTTCCAGGGTGCGGGGCGACGGGCCCCAGATGCGGGACTTGGCCTGCACATAGTGGGCCATGTCGCCATGCCAGTCCAGGTGGTCCTGCGTGATGTTGAGCACCGCCGCTGCGGTCGGCTCGAACCCGTCCACACCGTCGAGCTGAAAACTGGACAGCTCCAAGACCCAAACCTCGGGCAAGGCCGCTTCTGGGTCGCCTTGTGCCGCGTCCAAGGCCTGCGCCAAGGTGTCCAGCATCGTGGGCCCGATGTTGCCGGCCACCGCCACACGGCGTCCACAGCGCTGCACCAGCAAGGCGGTCAATTGGGTGGTGGTGGTCTTGCCGTTGGTACCGGTGATGGCCAACACCTGTGGCTCATAGCCGCGCGCCGCCTTAAGATCGGCTAGCGCCCGCGCAAACAAGGCCAGTTCGCCGGCCACCGCCACACGGTCGGAATGGGCCGCTTGCAACAGTGGGCCGACCTGTGGATCGTGTGGCGACAAACCGGGGCTCTTGAGCACCAGGTGCACGTCCATCAGCACGGCCGGGTCCAAGGGGCCGCGCAGCCAGGTGACATCCGCGCCGGCCTGCTCCAGGGCCGCGCGCATAGGGGGCTGTTCGCGGCTGTCCCACACCTGTACACGCGCGCCGTGGCGCAGGCACCAGCGGGCCATGGCCAAGCCCGAGGCCCCAAGCCCCAGGATCAACACCGAACGTCCCGACAGATGGTTCATCGCCTCAACGCAGCTTCAGACTGGAAAGACCCACCAAACACAAGAGCATGGTGATGATCCAGAACCGGACCACCACCTGCGTTTCCTTCCAACCCTTCTTTTCGAAGTGGTGGTGCAGCGGTGCCATGAGCAGGATGCGACGGCCCACGCCGAAACGGCGCTTGGTGTACTTGAACCAGCCCACCTGCACCATCACGGACAGGGCTTCCATCACGAAGATGCCACCCATGATGGCCAAGACGATTTCCTGTCGGGTGATGACGGCGATGGTGCCCAGTGCACCGCCGAGCGCCAGCGCCCCCACATCGCCCATGAAGACCTGAGCCGGGTGGGCGTTGAACCACAGGAAGGCCAAGCCCGCGCCGGCCATGGCCGCACAGAAGATGAGCAACTCGCCTGCGCCCGGGATGTAGGGAAACAGCAGGTATTTGCTGTAGACCGAGTTGCCCACCACGTAGGCAAACACCCCCAGTACCGAACCCACC
Organism: Betaproteobacteria bacterium; assembly: GCA_046094505.1. Lineage (GTDB taxonomy): Bacteria > Pseudomonadota > Gammaproteobacteria > Burkholderiales > Burkholderiaceae_C > RFTU01. Next base: position 18,285 of record JBJTHN010000020.1, on the reverse strand, counting down.
ATCACCACCGGCATGATGGCCAGGCCATCCAGACCGTCGGTGAGGTTGACCGCGTTGCTCGAACCCACGATCACCAGATAGGTCAGCACGATGAAGCCCCAGACCCCCAGGGGGTAGCTCACCGTTTTGAAGAAGGGCACCAACAGGTCTGCACGCGGGGGCAGATCGGTGTCGAATCCGCTGGCCACCCACACCGCAAACAGCTCCAAGACGCGCACGAAGGACGTCTCGGACACCGCAAAGGCCAGGTACAGCGAAGCCAGCAGGCCGATCACCGACTGCCAAAAGTACTTCTCGCGCGAGGACATGCCCTCGGGGTTCTTGTCCACCACCTTGCGCCAGTCGTCGACCCAGCCGATGGCCCCAAAGCCAAAGGTCACGACCATCACCACCCACACGAAGCGGTTGTCCCAGTCGAACCACAGCACGGTGGCCGCGGCAATGCTCAGCAGCACCAACACACCCCCCATCGTGGGCGTGCCGCTCTTGGCGATGTGTGCCTGCACCCCGTACTCGCGGATGGGCTGGCCGATCTTCAGTTCGGTCAGGCGCCGGATCACCCAGGGGCCCAGTCCGATGCCGATCAACAACGCCGTCATCGCCGCCAATACGGCGCGGAAGGTGAGGTACTGGAACACGCGCAAGAAACCCAACTCCTCCGGGTAGGCGGTCTGCAGGGTCTGGAACAGCCACAGCAGCATGTCAGCCGGCCTCCGGGTTGGGGGTTTGCAGGGCCGACACCACACGCTCCATGCGCATGAAGCGAGACCCTTTGACCAGCACGCTACGGCCCAGCCGTGCAGCGGGCAGGGCCGCCAACAGTTGGTCCATGGATCCAAAGTGGCGGGCCGCGGGGCCATAGGCCGCTGCGCTGTGTGCGCACAAATCGCCCAAAGTCCACAACTGCTCCACGCCTTGCTGCTGCGCATACGCGCCCACTTCGGCGTGGAAGGCCGGGCCCTGTTGCCCGACCTCGCCCATATCACCCAAGATCAAGGTGCGGGGGCCGGGCAAGTCGGCCAGCACCTCGATGGCCGCGCGGACCGAATCGGGGTTGGCGTTGTAGGTGTCGTCGATGAGCGTGATGGTCTGGCCCGCCTGCACACAGGCCAGCACCCGCGAGCGTCCCGCCACCGCTTCGAACGTCGCCAACCCGCGGGCCACCGCCTGCAGCGGTGCGCCCACAGCCAGCGCCGCCGCGGCAGCCGCCATGGCGTTGTGCAAGTTGTGGCGGCCCGGCAGGTGCAGCTGCGTCCTGAATTCGCCCACCGGCGAGTGGATGTGCAAGGACCAGGCCTGCCCTTCCCAGCGGGCCTGCCCGACCACCTCGGCTGGCACCGCCAAGGGGGCCTGGCCCGCATCGCCCTGCACCTGGCAGGCAAAGCGCCACACGCGGGCCCCGCCCGCCAGCTGCGTCCAAAGGGGCGCATAGGCGTCTTCAGCCGGGAAGACCGCGGTGCCCTCCAGCGGCAGGGCTTGCAACACCGATCCGTTTTCGCGGGCCACCGCCTCAACGGTGTGCATGAATTCCTGGTGTTCGCGCTGCGCGTTGTTCACCACCGCCACCGTGGGCTGCGCCATGGCGGCCAATTGCTGCACCTCGCCAGGGTGGTTCATGCCCAGCTCCAAGACCGCCGCTTGATGCCCGTGCTCAGTGCCGGCGCGCAGCGACAACACCGACAGCGGTACACCGATGTGGTTGTTCAGATTACCCTTGGTGTGGCCAGCCCGCTCGCCGCACCAGGCGCGCAGGATGGAGGCGGTCATCTGGGTCACGGTGGTCTTGCCGTTGCTGCCGGTCACGGCAATCACGGGCAGCGACAACTGGGCACGCCATCCACGGGCCAGCGCTTGCAGGCCGAGCAGGCTGTTGGGCACCTCCACCCCGGGCAGGCCAGCCCCGGCCAAGCCGCTTTCGGCCAGCACCGCCACCGCACCGCTGTTGCGGGCCTGGCTCAAGAAATCATGGCCATCGAAGCGCTCACCGCGAAGGGCCACAAACAGGTCGCCCGCTTGCAAGGTTCGGGTATCGGTGTGCACCCGGCGGATGACGGTGCGGGGATCACCCTGCAGCGCGGCGGTGCTGCCCATGCAGGCGGCCACGTCGCCCAAGGTCATGAAGCCCTGAGCCGACCGGGCCTGCAGGCCCGACTGCACCACGTCGACATCGCTGAAAGGATGACGTGTGCCCTCAAGCTCCTGATAGGCCTCGTGGCCCTTGCCGGCCACCAGCACCACGTCCCGGCTGGCAGCCTCCTCCAGCGTGTCCACGATGGCGCGGCGCCGGTCCACCTGGCGGTGCACCGGGGTACCCGCTGGCCATCCGGCACCAATGTCGTCCAGGATGTGCTGAGGGTCTTCGCTGCGCGGGTTGTCGCTGGTCAACACCACGCGATCGGCGCCGCGAGCGGCCACCGCGCCCATCAAGGGGCGCTTGGCGCGGTCGCGGTCACCGCCGCAGCCGAAGACACACCACAGGCGCCCACCCCGTGCTTGTGCGACAGGGCGCAGCGCCGCCAAGGTCTTTTCGAGGGCGTCGGGCGTGTGCGCGTAATCCACCACGGCCAGCGGTTCACCGGCCCCGCCCTGGGCCTGCAGACGGCCCGGCACCGCCGAAAGCAGAGGCAGGACGGCTGCGATGTCGGCCAGGGGGTGCCCCAATGCACGCAGGCCGGCCACCACCCCCAGTAGGTTGAGCAGGTTGTAGTTCCCCAAGAAGGGCGCGTGCACGGGCAGCCCGCCCTTCGGGGCGGGTGGCGCCTCCGGGCCGCGGCCCTGTACAGGCGCTTCGTGCAGTTCAAAGCGCAGACCGTTCGCTGTGGCCTGAACACCGCGCGCCTGCAGCCGGGCCGTTTCAGCCACGCCCACGGACCACAGGTCCAGCGAGGGCCGTTGCGCGCGCAGTTGCGCATGCAAGGAGGCGCCACGCGGGTCGTCCACGTTGATCACCGCGGCCGACAGTTGCGGCCAGTCGAACAACTGCCGCTTGGCCGCCCAGTACCGATCCAGGGTGTGGTGATAGTCCAGGTGGTCTTGTGTGAAATTGGTGAACAGCGCCACCGAGATGTGCAGGGCTTGCAGGCGATGCTCGGCCAAACCGATGGAGGACGCTTCAACGGCGCAGCGCCGCACACCCTGCTCAAGGTAGGCCGCCAAGCCACCCTGCAGGGCCGCTGGGTCGGGTGTGGTCAGGCCCGTGGCGGTCCATCCCCGCAGCGGGTCCGGTGAGCCGGCAACGCCCGCCGAGGGCGGCTCCCCAATGCCCAGCGTACCCACCACCGCGCTGCGTTGTCCCAACAACGTTGAGGCCTGCGCCCACCACCAGGCCGACGACGTCTTGCCATTGGTGCCCGTGACCGCCATCACCTGCATCGACGCGCTGGGGTGGCCCCAAAAGTCCGCACACAGAGCACCCAAGTGCTGCTTGAGCCCGGGCATCGCCGCCACCCGCTCATCGTCAAAGCCATAGGCTTCAACACCCGCCTGGTCCACCAGGCAGGCCACCGCCCCTGAGGACAGGGCTGCCTGCACAAACTGCCGTGCATCATGGGCGGCACCCGGCCACGCCACAAAGGCATCGCCCGGGCGCACTGCACGGCTGTCGACTACCAGCCGGCGCGCGCCGCAGCTGCGCAGCCACGGCAGCGCCTGCTCCACGCCGTCAAGGTGCAGCAGACCGGAGGCCACCATCAGAAGCTCTCCTCCACCGCGGGCACCTTGGCCACGATCTGGGACTTCACGTCGGCATCGGGCGGCACGTTCAGCAGGCGCAGCGTTTGCCCCACCACCTGGCTGAACACGGGTGCGGCCACGGCGCCGCCGTAGTAAGCGCCGTCGCTGGGCTCGTCGACCATCACCGCCACCACGATGCGCGGCTTGCTCACCGGGGCCAGACCCACAAACCACGATCGGTACTTGTTGCCGGCGTATCCACGGCCTTCCTGCTTGTGCGCCGTACCTGTCTTGCCGCCCACGGTGTAGCCCGGCGTCTGTGCCAGGGGGGCGGTACCACCGGGTGCAGCGGCCAGCTGCAGCATCTGCCGCACCGCCACGGCGGTTTCCGGTGAGAACACGCGTATGCCGCCTGGGGCTGCGTCGCGCCGGACCACGGACACCGGCACCAACTCGCCATCACGCGCAAACACCGAATAGGCACGCGCCAGTTGGAACAGGCTGGCCGACAAGCCATAGCCGTACGACATGGTGGCCTGTTCAATGGGGCGCCAGGTCTTGTAGGGACGCAGGCGGCCGGTGACGGCGCCGGGGAAGTCCAACTGGGGCTTCTGGCCCATGCCGATGGCCGAGAACATGTCCCACATCTCGCGGGGTTGCAGGTCCATGGCCAGGCGAACCGTGCCGATGTTGCTGGACTTCTGGATCACCTGCTCGACCGAGAGGCTGCCATAGGGGTGGGCGTCGCGAATGGGAAATCCGCTGATCACCAGGCTGCCGGGGCTGGCATTGATCATCGTCGTGGGCCGCACCTTCCCGGTTTCCAAGGACAAGGCTGCGATGAAGGGCTTCATCGTGGAGCCTGGCTCGAAGGTGTCGGTCAAGGCGCGGTTGCGCAACTGTCCGCCGCTGAGGTTGCGGCGGTCCGAAGGATCAAAACTCGGGTAGTTCGCCAAGGCCAACACTTCGCCGGTCTGCACATCCAGGACCACCACGCTACCGGCCTGCGCGCGGTGTTGGTAGACCGCTTCGCGCACCCGCTGGTAGGCGAAAAACTGCACCTTGGCGTCGATGGACAGCTGGATGTCGTCCCCATGAAGCGGCTCGACCGCGTCGCCCAGGTCTTCCACCGTGCGTCCCGTGCGGTCGCGGATGACCATTCGCGATCCATTGCGGCCGAGCAAGCGGTCATGGAAGGCCAATTCGATGCCCTCCTGGCCCTGATCGTCGGCGTTGGTGAAACCCACCACGTGCGCCGCAGCTTCGCTCTCCGGGTAGCGGCGCTGGTACTCGCGCAGTTCGGCCACGCCCTTGATCTTCAAGGCCTTGACCTCTTGCCACAGGGCCATGTCCACATGGCGGCGCAGCCACACAAAGCGGCTGTTCTCATCGGCCACGCGGCGCTGCAACTCGGGCAGCGGCATCTTCAAGGTTTGCGCCAAGGCTTTGAGCTGCTCGGGGCTGGCCTGGAACTCCTTGGGGTCGGCCCAGATCGAGGGCATGGCCACACTGCTGGCCAAGGTGGTGCCGTTGCGGTCCAGGATGCGCCCACGACTGGCCGGCAGGGGCACGGTGTGCGCGTAGCGCTTCTCGCCTTCGAGCTGATAGAAGTCGGTGCCAATGATTTGGATGTAGACCGCGCGCCCAATCAGCACGCAGGCGCCCAGGCCGCACAAGGCCACGAGAAAGTGCCCGCGCCACAGTGGCGTCTTGGAGGCCAAGAGCGGGCTGTTGCTGTACACCACGCCCCGCGCGCCCGCCCGTTGCACAGCGGCCTTCTTGAAGGGATTCCAGGCCATCAGCGTGGCCCTCCGGGCGTGTCCTCAGCACCCGATGCGGGCGCGTTGGGGCGGCGAGGGGTATCGCTCACGTACTGCGTGACCTGAGGGCTGATGGGGGTCATCTGCAAACGGTCACGCGCCAGGCGCTCCACCCGCAGGTTGGTGGCCTGCGCCTGCCGCTCGGCCAGCAAGCGGGCGTGGTCCGATTCCAATCGCGCCAGTTCAGCCTTGGCCCTTTCGATCTCGGCAAACAGGCGGCGCGATTCATAGGCGGTCTGCACCAAGGCCAAGGCACTGAGCACCAGCGCCAGCATCAACACCAGGTTGAGCCGGGTCATGCCGATGCTCCCGTTGGTGTGGCCAGCCGTTGCGCCACCCGCAGGATGGCCGAACGCGAGCGCGGGTTATGCGCCACCTCTTCGTCCGTAGGACGGATGCGGCCCAGCGCCTGCAGCCGCATCGCCTTGGGCGGGGCCAACAAGGCGCGGCGGTCCACCACCTCGCGGCTTTCGCGGGCGATGAACTGCTTGACGATGCGGTCTTCCAAGGAGTGGAAGCTGATCACGGCCAGTCGTCCAACGGGTGCCAACAGGTCGAGCGCGGCCGCTAGGCCTTGCTCGAGCTCCTCAAGCTCGGCGTTGACTTGAATCCGAAGAGCCTGAAATGTGCGCGTTGCAGGGTCCTGGCCCGGCTCGCGGGTTTTGACCGCACGAGCCACGAGCTCGGAAAGCTCAAGCGTGGTTCGAATGGGACGCCCGCTCTCGCGGCGAGCCACAATCGCCTTTGCAATCGGTAGAGCAAACCGTTCTTCCCCATAGTCACGGATCACCTGCGCAATTCGCCGCTCATCGGCACTGGCCAGAAAGTCCGCCGCCGTGGGGCCGCGGGTCGTGTCCATGCGCATGTCCAGCGGCGCATCGAATCGAAAACTGAAGCCCCGCTGCGGGGTGTCGATCTGGGGCGAGCTCACGCCCAGGTCCAGCAAGATGCCGTTGACCGCGTGGATCCCCAGATCGGCCAAGCAGCCGCGCATCTGCGCAAAGCTGGCGTGGCAGATGGAAAAACGCGGGTCGGCGACCCGCGTACCCGCCTGGGCGGCTGCAGCCAAGGCATCGGGGTCCTTGTCGAAGGCCACCAGCCGACCCTGAGGCCCCAAGGCCTGCAGGATTCGCCGGCTGTGGCCTCCACGGCCGAAGGTGCCGTCCACATACGCGCCACTGGGCTGCACGGCCAGCGCCTGCACCGCCTCTTCCAGCAGCACCGTGACATGGCGCGCCGGCAAGGCCGCAGGCTCGGCGGGGCCAGGCGCGCTCATCAGAAGACATGATCCTTGAGGGCATCGGGCATGCCCTGCTCGATGACCTGATCTTCGTGGGTGGCGAGCTTCGCGGCATCCCACAACTCCAGGCGTTGCCCCATACCCAGGAGCATCACCTCGCGCTCCAGCCCTGCCCAAGTGCGCAGCTCAGGCGCAATCAGCACGCGCGCACCGGCGTCGATTTCCACGTCCATGGCGCTGCCCAAAAAGATGCGGCGCCATCCCTCGGCCCCCATGGGCAAGGACATCAGCTTTTCGCGGAAGGATTCCCAGGCTGGCCGCGGGAACACCAAGAGGCAGCGGTGCGGGTGCTTGGTGACCGTCAGTTGGCCGGCCGCCATGGCCGACAGCACTTCACGGTGGCGCGCCGGGACGGTGATGCGCCCCTTCCCGTCTAGGGTGAGCGCTGAACTGCCTTGAAACACGAAATGGGACACCGGTGGCCTGGGTTCGGGAGGGTGAGCGGGTGCTGTGCTCTGTCACAAACACCCACAAAAAACCACTTTCCGACACTTTACCGGATTCCCATGCGTCTGGTCAACGCGTTGAGCGAAAAATCTCAATCAAATCAATTACTTAGAGGGCGCTTGAAAAGCCAGGTCCGCCACAAAATTATCAATCAAATGAAGTACTTGCCCACCACACTCAAAGTTGAGGTTGAGCAGCGTAGCAGGCTAGGACTTTCCCTGAAGGCCATGGGCAGGCTCAGGAATGGGGCCTGGAATGGGCGGTGTCGAACTTCCAGGCGGACCAACCCACCAGCAGCAAGCCCAGGGAGGCGAAGGCCAGCGCCAGGGCCGAGTGCATGACCAGGGGCACCAGCACGCCGGCCACCACGGCATTGGCGGCACTGCCCACGCACATCTGCAGTGAGCTCACCAAGCCCCGACGGTCAGGAGCCAAATCCAGCACCATCAGCGTGACCACCGGCACCATCAGCGCCCAGCCCAGGGAGAACACCGCCACGGGCAGCATGGACCAGGCCGCACTGGGCGGCAGCAGCAGGTTCAGGGCCACATTGGCCACGGAGACCACCCCCATGACGGTATAGCCCCAGCGAATCTGCCGCTGTGGCGGTATGCGTCCGGCCAGGCGGCCCGACAGCCACGCGCCCAGGGTCAGGCCGGACATGGACAGCGCAAAGAACCAGAAGTACTCGGTGGGCTGCAAGCCCAGGTGCTCGCCCAGGAACGTGGGGGCGGCCAGCACATACAAGAACATGCCGTTGAAGGGAATGCCACTGGACAGGGCCAACAGCCAAAAGCGCCGGCTGGAGCCCAAGCCCCAGTACCCAGCCATCAGGTGTCGCGGATGAAAGGGTTGCACCTGCAGTTCGTGCAGGGTTTCCGGCAACAGGCGCCAGTTCAAGCAAAACAGCAGGGCCCCCACCACCGCCAGGCCCCAGAACACGGCGTGCCAGCCCCCTACCACGAACACATAGCCGCCCAAGGCCGGCGCAATCACCGGCGCCACACCGAAGAAGATCGTCACCTGGGACATCACCTTCTGCGCCAAAGTGGGCGGGTACATGTCGCGGATGATGGCGCGCGAGACCACCATGCCCGCGCCCGCGGACAGGCCCTGCAGGGCGCGGCACACGATCAGCTCGGTGATGCTTTGCGACAGGGCGCAGCCGATAGAGGCCAAGGTGAACAGCGCGACGCCGCCCAGCACCACCGGGCGCCGGCCAAAACTGTCGGCCAGAGCACCGTGAAACAGGTTCATCACCGCGAAGGCCAGCAAGTAGGCCGACAGGGTTTGCTGCATTTGAAGCGGCGTGGCCCCGAGCGTTTGGGCGATGCCTTCAGGCCCGGCAAAGGCCGGCAGATAAGCATCGATGGCAAAGGGCCCCACCATGCCCAGGCCGGCCAGCAGCAGGGCCAGCTGCCAGCGGGGACGGGTCCACAGTTGTTCGGCTTGGGGATTCATATGAAAAGTGTGAAGCAAGCCGATAGGCCGGATTCTGTGCACCGCTGCGGCTTTGCAGCCGACGCGGCATGACCGCCATTCCTCTGGGCCGGGGGTCGCCCACCCGGCTCGATGCCACCTACCCGCCGGCTCCGCGGGTCACGTCAACGCCGGCCTACTTGGTGTTGCTGCGCGCAGAGATTGCCCGTTTCACCCTGGGTGGGCTGCGCCCACTCAGGGTGCTACTCGCCCCCTGGCTGAAGCCAGGGTCGCTCCCTTTCGGGAGCGGCTGCCGGCGTTGCCGGCACCTCGTAGAACACTCCGTGCGGTCCTTGCCCACGCAGACTCGTCTCTGTTGCTCTGATCCTCACCTCGCGGTGGAGAGCCGTTAGCTCCTGCGCTGCCCTGTGCAGTCCGGACCTTCCTCCAGTGCCGTGTTTCCACGATCGCACCAGCGGCGGTCTGGCTTGCTTCACAGATGGATTATCGCGCGCACCCTGCGTTGGGGCGGGCCGGGCCCTGCGGCTGAGACAGAATCAGCCGCTCATGACTGCCGCTGCCTTCAAGGTGCTGAGCCTCATCCCGCCGATGACGCAGCTCAACACCCCCTACCCCAGCACCGCCTACCTCACGGGCTTTCTGCGCTCCCGGGGTGTTGCGGCGGTGCGGAGCGCGTGCCCAAGCCCACCGTGGGGCGCCAGCGCATTGCCAAGGCCTTGGCGCGGCTCAGTCCACCTGGCGCCAGCCCAGGGTCTCGCCCGCGCGCAGCGGCTTGAGCGGCGCGCCCCCAAAGGGCAGCAGCTCGGGCACGGTCCAGTCTTCGCGGCGCAAGGTCACGGTGTCGGTGTTACGCGGCAAGCCATAGAAGTCGGCACCGTTGAAACTGGCAAAGGCCTCCAAGCGGTCCAGGGCGCCCACGGCCTCAAATGCTTCGGCGTACAGCTCCAAGGCGCTGAGGGCGGTGTAGCAGCCGGCGCACCCGCTGGCATGCTCCTTCAACTGTGAGGGGTGGGGTGCGCTGTCGGTGCCCGGGAAGAAACGGGGGTTGCCGCCGGTGGCCGCGGGCCCCAAGGCGCGGCGGGGGGGGTGGGGGGGGGGGGCGGGGGGGCGCCCCTGTAAGACGGGGGGGGGGCCGGGGGGGCCGGCGCCCACCACGCCGCGGCGGTGCTCTTCGCGCTTGAGCACCGGCAGGCAGTAGTAGTGCGGCCGTATGCCTCCCTGGAAGATGGCGTTTCGGTTGTAAAGCAGGTGGTGGGCGGTGATGGTGGCGCCCAAGCGCTCGTTGCCCTCGGCCACGTACTGTGCGGCTTCCTTGGTGGTGATGTGCTCGAAAACGATCTTGAGCTCGGGGAAGTCGCGCCGCAGTGGCGCCAAGATGCGGTCGATGAACACCGCCTCACGGTCGAACAGGTCGATCTCGGCGTCGGTGACCTCGCCGTGCACCAGGAACAGCAGGCCTTCGCGCTGCATCGCCTCAAGCGTCTTGTAGGTCTTGCGGATGTCGGTCACGCCCGCATCGCTGTTGGTGGTGGCCCCAGCCGGGTACAGCTTCAGCGCCACCACCCCAGCGTCCTTGGCCCGCTTGACTTCGTCGGGCGGCAGCATATCGGTCAGGTACAGCGTCATCAGCGGGGTGAAGCGCAGGCCCTCGGGGACGGCCGCCTCAATGCGCTGGCGATAGGCCACGGCCTGTGCGGCGGTGGTCACCGGCGGCTTCAGATTGGGCATGACGATGGCACGGGCGAACTGCCGTGCGGTGTGGGGCACCACATCGGCCATGGCCGCGCCATCGCGCAGGTGCAGGTGCCAGTCGTCGGGGCGGGTCAGGACGAGTTCGTTCATCCCGCCATTGTCGCGCGGCTCAGTGCTGCAGGATCTTGGACAGGAAATCCCGGGCCCGCTCACTGCGGGCTTCAGGCTGGCCAAAGAAGGCGTCTTTGCTGCAGTCCTCAACGATGCGGCCAGCATCCATGAAGATGACGCGGTGGCTGACCTTGCGTGCAAAGCCCATCTCGTGGGTCACCACCATCATGGTCATGCCCTCTTGGGCCAGGCCCACCATCACATCCAGCACCTCGCCCACCATTTCCGGGTCAAGCGCCGAAGTGGGCTCGTCAAACAGCATCACCACCGGGTCCATGGACAGGGCGCGGGCGATGGCCACGCGCTGCTGCTGCCCACCCGAGAGCTGGCCGGGGAACTTGTCCTTGTGGGCCATCAGGCCCACGCGGTCCAGCATCTTCAGGCCGCGGGCCAGGGCCTCGTCTTTGCTGCGGCCCAGCACCTTGATCTGGGCCAGGGTCAGGTTTTCGGTGACCGACAGATGGGGAAACAGCTCAAAGTGCTGAAACACCATGCCCACGCGGCTGCGCAACTGGGGCAGGTTGGTGCCCGGGGCCGTGATGCTCACGCCGTCGACCACGATGTCGCCCTTTTGAATCGGCTCCAGCGCATTGACCGTCTTGATGAGCGTGCTCTTGCCCGAACCGGAAGGCCCACACACAACGACCACCTCGCCCTTGGCGATGGCGGTGGTGCAGTCGGTCAGCACCTGAAAGCTGCCGTACCACTTGCTGACATGGTCAATCTGAATCACGAAACACTCCTGTTATCAGGCTCGCCTACACGGGGGACTCACCGAATGATCTGGATGCGCTTCTGCAACCGACGCACCAGCATCGACAGGCTAAAGCAGATCGCGAAGTACACCAGCGTAGCCACCAGGTAGGTTTCAACGGGGCGGTTGAAGTTCTTGCCGGCGACCTCAAAGCCCTTGAGCAGGTCATAGGCGCCGATGGCATACACCAGCGAAGTGTCCTGGAACAGGATGATGGTCTGCGTCAGCAGCACCGGCAGCATGTTGCGAAAGGCCTGCGGCAGCACGATGAGCTGCATCGTTTGGCCGTAGCTCATGCCCACCGCATAGCCCGCGTGCACCTGCCCCTTGGGCACACTTTGGATGCCCGCGCGCATGATCTCGGAATAGTAGGCGGCCTCGAAGACGGTAAAGGTGATCACGGCCGACCACTCGGCCCCCAGCGGCTTGCCCGTGACCAAGGGAATCAGCAGGAAGAACCACAGGATCACCATCACCAATGGAATCGAGCGCAGCGTGTTCACATAGGCTGCCGCCGGTACGGCCAGCCAGTGCTTCCCAGACAGGCGCATGAGCGCAATGACCGTGCCCAAGGCGATTCCACCGATCATGGCCACCAGGGTGAGCTGGATGGAGAAGATCAGGCCCTTGAGCACATAGCTCGACAACAGTTGCCAGGTGAGGAAGGTGAAGTCCAGCGTCATGCCAGGCCCCTCACCGCGCAGCGCCCAAGGTGCCGGGAATCTGCACCCGCTGCTCGATGAACAGCGCCACGCGGTTCACCGCAAAGGCCGACACGAAGTACGCGCCTGTGACCGCCAAGTAGACCTCGATGCCGCGCGAGGTTTCTTCCTGCGCCTGCAGCGCAAACAGCGTCAGCTCGGCGATCGACACCGCAAAGGCCACCGAGGAGTTCTTCACGATGTTCATCGACTCGCTGGTCAGCGGCGGAATCACCACCCGAAAGGCCACCGGCAGGAGCACGTAGCGGTAGGTCTGCGGCAGGCTCAGCCCCATGGCCAGGCCCGCATGAAGCTGGCCGCGCGGAATGCTTTGAATGCCGGCCTTGACCTGTTCGGAAATGCGCGCACTGGTGAAAAAGCCCAGGGCCAGCACCACCAGCACAAAACTGGGCACCCCCCGCAGGGGCGTGACCAGCGACGGAATCACGTGGTACCAAAGAAAGATTTGAACCAGCAGGGGAATATTGCGAAACAGCTCGGTCCAGGCATTTCCCAGAAACACCGCCGCGCGCGAGGGCGTTGTTCGGGCAATGCCCACGAGTGAGCCCACCACCAGTGCCACCACCAAGGCCAGTGCAGCCACCGAGAGGGTCCAGCCCCAGGCCGAGAGCATCCAATCCAGGTAGGTGATGTCGCCCCCCTGGCCGAAGCAGCCGCTTTGCTGCTCGCCGGTGACGATGTCGCGGCAGAAGACCTGCCAGTCCCAAGTGGCCACGCATGCTCCCTTGTTTGCGCAGAACTATAGCCGCGGTGGGAGTCGGCCCGCCTGGTGGTGTCCACGAGCGAGCGCACATAAAAAAGCCCGACACGCGGTCGGGCTTGGGGGTGGCCTGCCGAGCCGGTCGGCCACCGCCACCGGGTGGCCCGAGGCCAACCGAGGCAGACTCAGCGCTTGGCGTAAGCCTCCATGGGCCGGTCGTTGGGCTCGGCCCAGGCGGCCTTGGTGGCATCCGATGCCAGCAGGCGCAAGGCGGTGTTGGCCGGCGGGATCGGCTGCATGAACCACTTGTCGTACAGACGGGCCAACTCACCCGACTTGATCATGCCGATGATGCTGTCGTCCACCGCCTTCTTGAAGGCCGGGTCATCCTTGCGGAACATGATGGCAATCGGCTCCACACTCAGCACTTCCCCGGCAATGCGGAAGTCGGCCGGGTTCTTGGCCTTGGCGATGTTGCCGGCCAGGATCTGCCCGTCCATCACGAAGGCATCGGCGCGGCCGCTTTCCAGCAGCAGGAAGCTGTCGGCGTGGTCCTTGCCGAACACCTCGTCGAAATTCACGCCCGTGGCGCGCTCGTGGCGGCGCAGGTGCTGCACCGAGGTGGTGCCGGTGGTGGTGGCCACCTTCTTGCCGTTGAGCTGGTTGATGTTGGTGATGCCGGAGTTGGCCTTCACCGCCATGCGAACCTCTTCCACGAAGGTGGTCACCGCAAAGGCCACGTCCTTCTGACGGTTGGCGTTGTTGGTGGTGGAGCCGCACTCGATGTCCACGGTGCCGTTTTGCACCAGGGGTTGGCGGTTCTGAGAGGTGACGACCTGGAACTTGACGTCGAGCTTGGACATGCCCAAGGCCTTCTGGATGTCGGCCAGGGCGCGCTGGCAGACCTCCACATGGAAGCCGGCAAACTTGCCGTCGCCCAGGGTGAAGCTCAGGGCGCCGGAGGACTCGCGCACGCCCATGGTGACGCTGCCGGAATCCTTGATCTTCTTGAGGGTGTCGGCCTGGGCCAGGCCCGTGGCAGCAGCCAGGGCCGCCACCAGGATGAGGGACTTCTTCATGAATGCTCCTGTGGAGGGTGGGAAGGATGCGGCGGGCTGCCACATGTAACCGATTTTAGGCAGTAGACGGGCCCTGAAGAAATGCCCACAGACCCTGAGTTGAGGCCTTTGTGGGCCGCACACCGGGCGCGCCCGGGTGCTCGCGGTAAATCCGAACCTCCATGGTCAGACGGAAGCTGTCCTCGGGCGCCGCCTCGACCAGGCGCCCGGCCCGCAGCTCCCGCTGCACCGACCCCAGCGGTAAAAAGGTCAGCCCATGGCCTTCGATGGCCATGGCCTTCAATCCCTCGGCCATGTCGGTTTCATAGACCGGGTGCAGCTCGGCGGCCTGGGGCGAATCCTTGAGGATCAGGTCCACCAGGCGCGCCAAGTACGCCCCGGGGGCGTAGTTCAGAAACGGAATGTGGCGCCCCTTGTCCCCGGGCAGGGTGTACACCGCGCGCCCCCCGGCGTCGGCACAGCTGAAGGGGGCCAGGGTTTCCCGCCCCAAGACCAACATGTCGTATCGCTCAGGGTTGAGCTGCAGCGGCTGGGAGGGGTGGTGGTAGGCGATCAGCAGGTCACAGCCGCCTTCGCTCAAGCGCATCGCCGCATCGTGCACATTCAAGGCGGTTAAGCGGCTCTTGAGGGGGCCGAAATGGGCCTGCAGGTCCATGAGCCAATGCGGAAAGAAGGTAAAAGCCAGGGTGTGCGGCACGGCGAATTCGATGACGTCGGCCGAGTCGCCCTGGTGGCTGCGCACCAGGTGGCGCGCGCTTTGCAGCGCCCCCAGGATTTCCAAGGCCTGCGCGTGCAGCAGTTCGCCGGCCGGCGTCAGGCGTGTAGGGTAGGAAGAGCGGTCCACAAGGTCCACCCCGGCCCAGGCCTCCAGCGCCTGAATGCGGCGCGAGAAAGCAGGCTGCGTCACATGACGCAGCACGGCCGAGCGCGAAAAGCTTCGCGTTTCGGCCAGGCTCACGAAATCTTCAAGCCACTTGGTTTCCATGCCCGCTGCGCTGCAACGCCCACATCGAAGCATACCGTCCGCCCAAGGCCAAGAGGGCCTCGTGGGAGCCCCGCTCGATGATGCGGCCGTCTTCCATCACCAGGATCTCGTGGGCGTCCACCACAGTGGACAAGCGGTGTGCGATCACCAGGGTGGTCTTGCCCTGCGCGGCGCTGCGCAGTTCAGCCTGAATCGCGCGCTCGTTGGTCGAATCCAGCGCCGAGGTGGCCTCATCGAAGATCAGGATCGGCGGGTCCTTGAGCAGGGTTCGCGCGATGGCCACACGCTGCTTTTCCCCGCCCGAGAGCTTCAGGCCGCGCTCGCCCACCATGGTGTCGTAGCCCTGCGGTGTGGAGGCGATGAAGTCGTGGATGCGCGCCGCACGCGCAGCGGCCTCCACCTCCTGGCGGCTGGCGCCTGGCCGGCCGTAGGCGATGTTGTATTCCACCGTGTCGTTGAACAGGACCGTGTCTTGCGGGACGATGCCGATGGCGCGGCGTAAGGAAGCCTGCGTCACAGCCCGGATGTCCTGGCCGTCGATGGTGATGCGCCCAGCGCCATCGGGCACGTCATAGAAGCGAAACATCAGGCGGGCCAAGGTGCTCTTGCCGGCACCAGAAGAGCCCACCACGGCCACCGTCTTGCCCGGTGGAATCTCAAAGGAAACGTCGTGCAAGATGGCGCGGCGGGCCGCTGGCTTGGACTGTTCTTGAGGATCAGCAGGCTCCCGTGCCGGCGAACCCGGTGCGGCGGCGGCGGTAGCGGCAGCGGCGGCAGCGGCGGCCCCACGGTCATAAGCAAAGCTCACGCCCTCAAACCGCACGCGCCCCGTGGCCACTTGCAGCTCGGGCGCGCCCGGCGCGTCGGCCACCTCGCGCTCGCGTTCGAGCAGCCCAAACATCTTGTCGAGGTCTGTCAGGGCCTGCTTGATCTCGCGGTAGATCACCCCCAGGAAGTTCAAGGGGATGTACAGCTGAATCATGAAGGCGTTGATCATCACCAGGTCACCCAGGGTCAGCCGACCGTCAACCACGCCTTGGGTGGCCCGCCACAACATCAGCACCAGGGCCACCGCAATGATCAGCTGCTGCCCCGTGTTCAGGATGCTCAGGGTGGTCTGGCTCTTGAGCGCGGCCTTGCGCAGCCGCTCCAGGCTCTCGTCGTAGCGCCGGGCCTCCCAGGGCTCGTTGTTGAAGTACTTGACCGTCTCGTAGTTCAAGAGGGAATCGATGGCCTTGGTGTGGGCCTTGGAGTCCATCTCGTTCATCTCGCGCCGAAACTGGGTGCGCCACTCGGTGATCTTGAAGGTGAAGGCCACGTACACGACCAGCGCCGCCACGGTGATCCAGGCAAACAGCGAATCGAACTGCACCGCCAGCAAGGTCAGCACCAAGGCCACCTCAATGAGGGTGGGCAAGATGCTGTAAAGGGAATAGCTGACCAGTGCATGCACCGCCCGCGTGCCACGCTCGATGTCGCGTGTCATGCCCCCTGTTTGGCGCTCCAGGTGAAAGCGCAGGCTCATGCCGTGCAGGTGGTTGAAGACCTGCAGGCTCAAGCTGCGCGCCGTGCCCTCGGTGGCCTTGGCAAAGATGAGTTCGCGCAGTTCGGTGAACAGGGAGGTCGACAGGCGCAGCGCGCCGTAGGCCAGCAGCAGGCCCACGGGCACCACCAACAGGGCCTGCGGGTCGCCGGGCTGGATGCTCAGGCTGTCCACCAGGTGTTTGAGCAACACCGGCACCCCGACGTTGGCCAGCTTGGCCACCACCATGAAGGCCAGGGCCGCCCCCACGCGCCAACGGTAGCGCCACAGATAGGGAAACAAGCGCTGCAGCGTGCCCCAATCGGACCTTGTAGAGGGGCTGTTGGCCGCCGGGGCGGTGCTGGTGGGGTTTCCGTGGGCGAGTCCGCGCATGGGGCTCATTCTCGCCTGCACCCACCGTTGGCCCCTGGCGCTATGCTCGGGCGCATGAGCACCAGCCCTTCCCCTGATCCCCGACAGTCCGACAACCCCGTGAAACTGCCCACCGACAAGGAGTTGGTGCTGCGCGTGATTCCCATGCCCGCGGACTGCAATGCCAATGGCGACATCTTTGGGGGCTGGGTGATGGCGCAGGTGGACTTGGCCGGCGCGGTCCTGCCGGTGCGCCGCGCCCGCGGGCGACTGGCCACCGTGGCGGTGAACCAGTTCATCTTCAAGCAACCGGTGAAGGTGGGCGACCTTCTGAGCTTTTATGCCGAGATCACCCGCGTGGGCACCACTTCGATCACGGTGGATGTGGAGGTGTATGCCCAACGCCTGCGCGACGGTGGCGAGTACGCAGTGAAGGTGACCCAGGCCACCTTGACCTATGTGGCCACCGACGAAAAGGGCCATCCCAGGCCGGTGCCGCCGGCCTGAGGCGGCTGCTTGAAGCGCCGCTCAGCAGCGCCGGCCCCGGAGCGGGCCGGCTCAGAAGCGGCTGAAGTCGGGTTTTCGTTTCTCGAAGAAGGCTTGAAAGGCTTCACGCGCCTCGGGGCTGCGCAGGGCTGCGCCGAACTGCTCACCCTCGACGCCCACGGCCTGCAGCACGGCATCAGCCGACCAGCGCTTCATCAGGCGTTTGGTCTGGCGCACCGCTGAGGGCGGCAGGGCATTGAAGCGCTCGGCCATGCGCCGAGCGTGCGGCAGCACCTCAGCCGCGGGCAACACCGCATTGGCGATGCCGCAGTCCACCGCCTCCTGGCCGGTGAAGGGGTCACCCAACATCAGCTTCTCGGCCGCGCGGCGCTGGCCCATGAGGGCGGGCACCACCAGGCTGGCGGCGAACTCGGGCACCAAGCCCAAGCTGGCAAAGGGCATGGCCAGGCGGGCGTCGTCGGCCACATAGACCAAGTCGCAGTGCAGCAGCACGGTGGTGCCGATGCCGATGGCCGGGCCCGTGACCGCTGCCACCAGGGGCTTGTCGAAGGCCAGCACCGCCTGGATGAATCGAAACACCGGCGAGTCCTGCCCCTGCGGCGGGCGCTGCATGAAGTCTTCCAGGTCGTTGCCCGAGGTGAAGATGCCGGGCTGGCCGGTGATGAGCGCGGCGCGCACCGAAGGGTTGTCCGCTGCGGCTTGCAGGGCCACCGCCATGTCTTCGTACATGGCGATGGTCAGCGCGTTCTTCTTCTCAGGGCGTGCGATCTCGATGGTGGCCACACCGTTGATCAGGCCGGATTTGATGCTCATGACAAGGGCTCCTCAGACGCGTTCCAGGATGCCGGCGGCACCCTGGCCGGTGCCCACGCACATGGTCACCATGCCGTACTTCAGGTTCTTGCGGCGCAGGGCGTGCACCACCGTGGCCGCGCGGATGGCCCCCGTGGCGCCCAGCGGGTGGCCCAAGGCGATGGCCCCGCCCATGGGATTGACCTTGCTGCGGTCGATGTTCAGGGTGTTGAGCACGGCCAGGGCCTGCGCCGCGAAAGCCTCGTTGAGCTCGATCCAGCCCAAATCGTCTTGCTTCAAACCAGCGTAG
>JBJTHN010000019.1:0-14165 GCA_046094505.1 Betaproteobacteria bacterium | reverse complement strand
CGCGCCGTCCTGGGTTCGGATCGGCCCATGTCTGCGTCAATGGGCTTGGTCCCAGTTGGGGCCGATTCCCACTTCGGCCAAGAGCGGCACCTTGAGTTGGGCCACGCTGGCCATGAGGCGCGGCAGTGCTTCTTGGGCCCAGGGCACTTCAGCGTCGGGCACTTCGAGCACCAATTCGTCGTGAACCTGCATGACCATGCGGGTGGCGCGCTGCTCGTCGTCCAAGGCTTTTTGCACCGCCATCATGGCCAGCTTGATGAGGTCGGCTGCCGTGCCTTGCATGGGGGCGTTGATGGCCTGGCGTTCGGCTGCGGAGCGGCGGGGGCCGTTGCCGCCGCGGATTTCGGGCAGCACCAAGCGGCGGCCAAAGACGGTTTCCACATAGCCGCTTTCAGCGGCTTGCGCCTTGGTCTCGTCCATGTAGCGCTTGACGCCGGCAAAGCGGGCGAAGTAGCGGTCGATGTAGTCGCGCGCGGCCTTTTGCTCGATGCCCAGGTTTGAGGCCAAGCCGAAGGCGCCCATGCCGTAAATCAGGCCGAAGTTGATGACCTTGGCATAGCGGCGCTGCTCAGAGCTCACCTCCGCCACCGGCACGCCAAACACCTCGCTGGCGGTGGCCTTGTGCACATCAACACCTTCGGCAAAGGCGCGCAGCAGGCCGGGGTCTTCGCTGATGTGGGCCATGATGCGCAACTCGATTTGCGAGTAGTCGGCACTCATCAACACATGCCTGGGTGGCGCAATGAAGGCCTCGCGGATGCGGCGGCCTTCGGCGGTGCGGATAGGGATGTTCTGCAGATTGGGTTCGTTGCTCGACAAACGCCCGGTGACGGCCACGGCCTGCTGGTAGCTGGTGTGCACGCGGCCGGTGCGTGGGTTGACCATTTGGGGCAGCTTGTCGGTGTAGGTGCTCTTGAGCTTGGACAGGCTGCGGTGCTCGAGAAGCTTGGCTGGCAGCGGATAGTCGGCTGCCAGTTCTTGCAACACTTCCTCGTCGGTCGACGGTGCGCCGGTGGCGGTCTTCTTCTTCACCGGCAGGCCCAAGCGGTTGAACAGGATTTCTCCGATCTGCTTGGGTGAGCCCAGGTTGAAGGGCTGCCCAGCGATCTCGTAGGCCTGCTGCTCCAAGCCCAAGATGCGCTCGCCCAGTTCGCGGCTTTGCTGCTGCAGCACGGCTGCATCCACCAGCACACCGTGGCGTTCCATGCGCTGCAGAATCACCGCACAGGGCATCTCGATGTCCTGATACACGCGGCGCAGGCCGCTCTGGCGCTCCAGCTGTGGCCACAGCACCTGGTGCACATGCAGGGTCATGTCGCTGTCTTCGCCGGAGTAGCGCGTGGCCTTGTCCAGGTCCACCTGCGAAAACGGAATCTGGTGCACGCCTTTTCCGCACACCTCTTCATAGGACAGTCCGCGCCGGTTCAGGTGCCGCTCGGCCAGGCTCTCCAGGCTGTGCGAACGGTGCGCTTCCAGCACATAGCTTTGCAACAAGGTGTCGTGCACATAGCCCCGCACCGTGATGCCGGCGTTGGCCATCACGTGTAGGTCGTACTTGATGTTCTGGCCCAACTTGGCGGCAGCGGCATCCTCAAACCAAGGGCGCAGCGCATCCAGCACCATGGCGGCATCCAACTGCTGTGCCACCCCGGGGTGGTCGTGGTGCAGCGGGATGTAGGCGGCTTGTCCGGGCGTGACGGAAAAGCTCAAGCCCACCAGGCGCGCAGCCATCGGGTCCAGGGAATCGGTTTCGGTGTCGAAGGCGACCAGGGATGCGCTGCGGATGCGATGCATCCAGTCCTGGAACTGCTCCAGGGTGGTCACGGTTTCGTACTGCACCGGTTCGGTCAAGGGGGGAATGTCGACCGGGTGGAGGGGCGGTGAACTGGCCTGGCCGAGCGCGCTGTCTGTGGACGCCATGGGCAGCCCAGTCAAGGGGGATGGCTGTGCGCCGCCCCGAACGCCTTGGGCGTCGAGCTCACGCAGCCAGGTGCGAAAGCCGTAACGTTGATAGAAGTCATGCAAGGCAGCTTGGTCCACCACGCGCAGGGCCAAGCGCTCCAGTGCCGGCCACCCTTCGATCGAGGCCGCCAAGTCGCAGTCGCATTTCACGGTGACCAAGCGCCGGCCCATGGGCAGCCAGTCCAGGGCTTTGCGCAGGTTCTCGCCCGCCGCCCCTTTGATGCAGGCGGCCGCTGCGATGACCCCGTCCAAGCTGCCGTACTCGGCGATCCACTTCGCAGCGGTTTTGGGGCCCACCTTTTCCACGCCGGGCACGTTATCCACCGCGTCGCCCATCAGGGTCAGGTAGTCGATGATGCGCTCGGGCGGCACGCCGAACTTGGCCAAGACCCCGGCCTCATCCAAAGACTCGTTGCTCATGGTGTTGACCAGGCCCACATCGGGCGTGACCAGCTGCGCCAGGTCTTTGTCACCGGTGGAAATCAAGACCCGATGACCGCTGGCCGAAGCCTGCCGCGCCAAGGTGCCGATGACGTCATCGGCCTCGATGCCGCCGACCTGCAGCACGGGCCAACCCAGAAGACGCACCACTTCGTGGATGGGGTCGATCTGCTGCACCAAGGGTTCGGGCATGGGCGCGCGGTGGCCCTTGTAGTCGGGGTACCACTCGTCGCGGAAAGTGGGCCCGGGTGCGTCGAACACACAGGCTGCATGCTCGGCGGGGTATTGATCGCGCAGGCGCTTCATCATGGCCACCATGCCGTGCACCGCTCCCGTGGGGAAACCCGCGGGCGAGCGCAGGTCGGGCATCGCGTGGAAGGCGCGGTAGAGGTAGCTGGAGCCGTCGACCAAGAGCATCAGGGGTTTCATAGAATGTCAGTTTACGCACCCTGCACCCATGGCCGTCTTCACCGAGGTCTCCGAACAGGAGGTCCAGTCCTTCATCGAACCGCTGCAGCTGGGCCGTCTGCAGTCTTTGCGGGGCATCGGCGCGGGCATTGAAAACACGAACTACTTCGTGAGCACCGACACCGGTGAGTGGGTGCTGACGATCTTCGAGCGGCTGAACTTCGAGCAGCTGCCCTTTTACTTGCAGTTGATGCAGCACCTGGCGCTGCGGCACATTCCGGTGCCCCTGCCCCGGGCTGACGCCCGAGGCGAGATCCTGTTCAAGCTCAAGGGCAAACCAGCAGCGGTGGTCAACCGACTGGCGGGCGGTCACCAACTTTCCCCGGGCCTGCACCACTGCCGCCAGGTGGGCGCCATGCTGGCGCGCATGCACCTGCAAGGCCAAGACTTCCCCTTGAGCCAGCCCAATCTGCGCGGCCTACCCTGGTGGGAGCAGACCGTACCCCTGGTGCTGCCCTTCCTCAGCACCGAGACGGCCGCACTCTTGACAGGCGAGATGGCCTTTCAGCAGGCGCTGGCCCGCTCGGCTGCCTACCAAAGCCTGCCACGCGGCCCGGTGCACGCCGACCTGTTTCGTAACAACGTGATGTTCGATGGAACGCCTGGCCAGGAAACGCTTAGCGGCTTCTTCGACTTCTACTTCGCAGGCGTCGACACCTGGCTGTTCGACTTGGCGGTGTGCCTGAACGATTGGTGCATCGATCTGGCCAGTGGAGCGCTGCAGGTCGAGCGCGCGCAGGCCTTTGTAGCCGCCTATGAGTCGGTACGGCCGCTGTCGGCTACTGAACACCGCTTGCTGCCGGCTCTGCTGCGTGCCGGCGCCCTGCGGTTCTGGGTCTCGCGCCTGTGGGACTTCCACCTGCCGCGTGAAGCCTCCATGCTCAAGCCCCATGACCCAGCTCACTTCGAGCGGGTGCTGCGCGAACGCATCGATCACCCCTGGCATGCGCTGGCCGGCTGAAGTGGGCAAGATGGACCGTATGAA
Source organism: Betaproteobacteria bacterium (assembly GCA_046094505.1). GTDB lineage: Bacteria > Pseudomonadota > Gammaproteobacteria > Burkholderiales > Burkholderiaceae_C > RFTU01. The sequence continues at coordinate 10,309 of JBJTHN010000019.1, read as the reverse complement.
GCTCATCCTCAAGCCCGTACAAGCCCGCCAAGGTGTGCAGTGGGTCGTACAGGCCCTGAAGGCATTTGGTCGACAACCGCTGGGGCTGGCGGGCCTGTTCGGGACCTTTTTGTTTCTGGCGCTGGTGCTGATGCTGGTTCCGGTGATCGGCGGTGTGGTGGTGCTGGCAGCCGTTCCCCTGCTGGGCCTGGTGATGATGATGGGCACGGCCACGGTCGTTCGTGGACAACGGGCCCTGCCTGGCCTGTACCTGGCGCCCTTCCGAACGGACGCCGTGCGCCGCTCGCGGCTGCTGGTGTTGTGTGCGGCCTATGGCGCCTTGTCTCTGCTGGTGCTGCTGGTGTCGGAGGCCATTGATGGCGGCAAGCTCAAGGAGCTGCAAGAACTGATGGCCGCGGGACGCGACGATGCACGAACCCGTGAGGAGCTGCAGCGGCTGTTGGCCGATCCGCAGCTCTTGGGGGGCCTGTATGCGCGTGTGGGCCTGACCGCCTTGATCAGCATTCCCTTCTGGCATGCGCCTGCCTTGGTGTGGTGGGGCCAGCAGAGCGCCGCGCAGGCGCTGTTCTCCTCGACCCTGGCCATTTGGCGCAGCAAAGGTGCCTTTGTGTCGTTCGTGGCCGCCTGGGTGTCGCTGTTGGGCGTGAGCGGACTTGGCTTGGGCCTGGTGCTGCAGGCCTTGGGCCTGAGCGGCCTCATGGGTGTTTTGGCCATGCCGCTGGGCCTGACGCTGAGCGTGATCTTCTACGCCAGCCTGTACTTCAGTTTCGTGCAGACCTTCGGCACGGGCGAGGCCGGCAGCGAGCGTACCGACGAAGACGCGCCCGACGAGATCAGTCCACCGGCGTGAGCTTGGCCACGCTCAAGGCCAGCCACTTCATGCCGTGCCGCCCGAAGTTCACTTGAGCGCGGGCATCGGTGCCCGAGCCCTCCAGGGTGACGATGACGCCCTCGCCGAACTTGTTGTGAAACACGCCCTGGCCCACGCGCAAGGGCCGGCCATCGGTGCCCGTGGGCCCCTGGGCGCTTCGGGTCGCAAGACCGCCACCCAAGGCGGCTGAGCCACTGCTGTGCACACGCCCGGCGCCCACCATGGAGCCCAGGCCGGAGCCACGCGACCAGGCCTCCTGGTAGGCCTTGGCATAGCCCGAACCAAAGGCTGCCGTGCGGGGGGTGAGCCACTTCAAGGCCGCTTCAGGTAACTCGTCAAACCAACGGCTGCGCACGTTGTAACGGGTTTGGCCGTGCAAGAGGCGGGTCTGGCTGAAGGTCAGGTACAGGCGTTGGCGCGCGCGGGTGATGGCCACGTACATGAGGCGGCGCTCTTCTTCCAGGCCATCGGCATCGCTCGTTGCGTTCTCATGCGGGAACAGGCCCTCTTCCAAGCCGGTGATGAACACGGCATCAAACTCCAGTCCCTTGGCGGCGTGGATGGTCATCAGCTGTACCGCGTCCTGCCCGGCTTCGGCCTGGTTGTCGCCGGCTTCCAAGGAAGCGTGGGTCAGAAACGCCGCCAGCGGGCTCATGATCTCGCCGGTCTCGGCATCCGGGGTCACGTCCACCACCGCTGGTGCCACCACGCCCGCCTCATCGGGCATGGCCAAGCTGCCAGGCCCCCATTCATCCACGGGCAGCGCCACCGCATCGCGTCCGAATCCTTCCTGCGTGACGAAGGCCTCGGCGGCGTTGACCAGCTCTTCGAGGTTTTCGATGCGGTCCGCACCTTCCTTGTCGGTCCGGTAGAACGCCAACAGCCCCGAATCGTGCAGCACCTGTTCGATGATTTCGCGCAGGGTCAGGCCACGGGTGGCCTCACGAAGGCGGTCGACGATCTGCAAAAAGGCGGCCAGCTTGGTGCCCGCTGCGCCGCCCACAGCACCCACCGACTGCGCCAGGCTGCGCCCACTGGCACGCGCCACGTCCTGCAGCTGCTCAACGGTGCGCGCACCAATGCCGCGCGCCGGAAAGTTCACCACGCGCAAGAAGCTGGTGTCGTCGTTGGGGTTCTCGATCAAGCGCAGGTAGGCCAAGGCATGCTTCACCTCGGCTCGCTCGAAGAAGCGCAGACCACCGTACACACGGTAGGGCACACCGGCGTTGAAGAGTGCGCTTTCCATCACGCGGCTTTGCGCGTTGCTGCGGTACAGGATAGCGATCTCGCGCCGGTCTGTGCCGGCGCGGTGCAACTGGCCAATCTCCTCCAAGACCCATTGGGCTTCGGCATAGTCACTCGTGGCTTCGTGCACCCGAATGGGTTCACCAGGGCCGGCATCGGTGCGCAGGTTCTTGCCCAGGCGGCGTTCGTTGTGCGCAATCAGCTCGTTGGCCGCATCCAAGATGTGGCCCATGCTGCGGTAGTTCTGCTCAAGCTTGATCACCTGCTCGACAAGGAACTCGCGCTCGAAGTCGCGCATATTGCCCACTTGCGCGCCTCGAAAGGCGTAGATGCTTTGATCATCATCGCCCACGGCAAACACCCCCTGCGCGCCGTAGGCCACGCCATCGGCCGCGGACTCCCCGGGCAAGGGCGCAAACATCTTCAGCCAGGCGTACTGCAGCCGGTTGGTGTCCTGAAACTCGTCCACCAGGATGTGGCGAAAGCGGCTGCGGTAGTGCTCGCGGATGGCGGGCTCATCGCGCATGATCTCCACCGTGCGCAGCATGAGCTCGGCAAAATCCACCACGCCTTCACGCGCGCACTGGTCTTCGTAGGCACGGTAAATGTCGGCCAACTTCTGCGTGTGTGCGTCGCGTATCTCCACATCGCCAGGGCGCAACCCGTCTTCCTTGCTGGCCGCAATGAACCAGGAGACCTGTTTGGGCACGAAGCGCTCTTCGTCCAGATTCATGGCCTTGATCACCCGCTTGACGGCCGACACCGTGTCGGAAGCGTCCAGGATCTGAAAGCTTTGCGGCAACCCTGCCGCTCTCCAGTGCGCCCGCAGGAATCGGTTGCACAGGCCGTGAAAGGTGCCGATCCACATGCCGCGCACGTTCACCGGCAGCATGGCCGACAAACGCGTGAGCATCTCCTTGGCGGCCTTGTTGGTGAAAGTCACGGCCATCACCCCGCCCGGTGAAACCTGCCCGGTCTGCATCAGCCAGGCGATGCGCGTGGTCAGCACGCGGGTTTTGCCCGAACCGGCGCCGGCCAGGATCAGAGAGGGTTGCGCCGGCAGGGTGACGGCCGCGAGTTGTTCGGGGTTGAGGTGGTGGAGCAAAGGGTCAGCGGCCATGGCGTTCAATTGAAAGAACCAGCGGGGTTTGGGTGATGAGCCCGAAGGCCGTGTGGCCCATCAAGGAACCATCAAGGCACCATCAGACCCGGCCAATCGGGGCCGTCGCGCAACGGCAGGCTACGCACCGTGCGGCCCAGAAGTGGCTGTTGGTCGGGGCCCGAGGCCGCAGGGCAACCCTGCCCGCTGGCGTGGCGGATGGCCGCTGCGATCAGGGGCTCGGCGGTGTCTTCCATGGCCTTGGTGAAGTCTTCGGCAACCCGACAGGTGGCGGCAAAGCCGCTGTAGTAGCCGCCCTCCCCTTTGGCATTGACCGAGTCAAAGTTGACGAGGCTGTAGGTGAGCCCACAGTGTTCGCGTGGACGAAACCCCACAGGCTTGCCGCAGGTGGTGGAACCGATCTGCACAACCTCGATGCCCACGCCGAGCAGCCCAGCGATCATTTGTTCGCTGGCCGAGCAGGTGCGCAGGCCCGACAGCACATACACCCGCTTCACGCCGCCCCAAGACACGGGCGTGCCGAACCGGTACGTGCTGTTGGAGGCCTGCAGCTGTGCGTTGTTGCGCAACACGGCGTACACCTGCCCATCGGCCTTGGTGCCAGCGGCCATAGACGCAATGCGCCCCCCCACCGCCACCAAACCGCCGCCGTTGTAGCGCAGGTCGAACACGACCTCGGTGACACCTTGCTCGCGGAACTGCTGAAAGTGCGCCTGCAGATCGGGCTCGGCCAGTGTGATCATGGAATTGAAGCGCACCAGGCCCATACGCTGCCCATCGGGCAGGGTGATTACCCGCCCCAAGCGCACCGGCACCACGTCGTGCACCGAGGCGTTCAGTCGCACGGTGCGCCGCTGGCCGGCACGCTCCACCTCCAGCACCAGTTCCTGCCCAGCCTGCTGTGGCGTGAGCATGGAGAAGTCAAAACGGGTGATGGCGTCTTCCACTGGGGTGTCATTCAGGCGGTGTACGCGGTCACCGCGCTGCAGTCCCACTGTGGCTGCCGGCGACCCCGGCGTGACGTCTCGGATGTACAGAGGCAGGTCGGGCCGGCCTTGCACCTCCTGCCCGGCCACCGCCAGACCGTAGGCGAGCGTTTTGCCCTCTCCGTAAAACTGGCTGTAGGCCTCGGTGGTCTGGTAGCCGCTGAAACGGTCGGCCGGGATGCGTTCGTTGCCCTTGAACAGCGAGGCGGAAAAGTAGGCGCGCAAGCCCTGCTCGGGCACCGGGTCCACGGGCGCGGTGAGGTCGTTGTAGAAATACTGGGTCTTGAACTGATCGGCCAGGAAGCTGCGCCGGTCCAGCAGGGTGCAGCCCGGTGTCTCGGGCAATCCCGACAGCGGGTCCGGCGCGGCTTCGCTCTGCGAAGCGGGTGCGGTGCCCGGTCCGCCGCCGCAGGCGCCGAGCACAAGGCTCAGGGCCGCCACGGCCAACAGGGCCCGCGTGCGAAGTGAGAGGAGTGTCATGCCCGTGATGGTCTTGATAGGCCCGGTTGCACCCTGCCCGATCCAGCGCAGGACAAGGCCGCCAGGACCACCCGGCAAGTTACCACAACCTACAATCGCGCTTCGCGCCAGGCCCTGTTCATGCCCAGGCGATTCTGACCGAGCGCCCACCCTGATGGGCCCCTTTACTTTGCCGATTTCCGCATGACCGAGCTTGCCAAAACCTTTGAACCAGCGGCCATCGAGGCGCGCTGGGCCCTGCTGTGGGAACAGCAGGGCGCCTACGGCCCCAGCACCGACCCGGCCAAGCCCTCGTTCTGCGTCCAGCTGCCCCCGCCCAATGTGACCGGCACCCTGCACATGGGGCATGCCTTCAACCAGACCATCATGGACGCCCTGACGCGGGTGCACCGCATGCGTGGGCACAACACCCTGTGGGTACCGGGCACCGACCACGCCGGCATTGCCACCCAGATCGTGGTGGAGCGCCAGCTGGAGCAACAGGGCACGAACCGCCACGAGCTGGGCCGCAAGAACTTCGTGGCGCGGGTTTGGGAATGGAAAGAGCAAAGCGGCTCCACCATCACGCGCCAGATGCGCCGCATGGGCGCCAGCGTCAGCTGGGACCACGAGTACTTCACGATGGACGACAAGCTCTCGCGCGTCGTCACGGAAACCTTCGTGCGTCTGTACGAAGAGGGCCTGATCTACCGAGGCAAGCGCTTGGTGAGCTGGGACCCAGTCCTGAAGTCCGCGGTATCGGACCTGGAGGTGGAAAGCGAAGAGGAAGACGGCTCGCTGTGGCACATCCGTTACCCGGTGGAAGGCAGCTCGGCCAGTGTGGTGGTGGCCACCACACGGCCCGAAACCATGCTGGGCGACACCGCGGTGATGGTGCACCCTGAAGACGAGCGCTACGCAGCCTTGATTGGGCAGCAGGTGCGCCTGCCCATCACGGGGCGCCTCGTGCCCGTGATTGCCGATGCGTATGTCGACCGCGAATTCGGCACCGGCGTGGTCAAGGTCACCCCAGCACACGACACCAACGACTACGCGGTGGCGCAGCGCCACGCACTGCCCATGATCACCATCTTCGACCTGTCGGCCCAGGTGGTGAAGCACCTGCCGGACATCCCCGAAGAGCTGTGGGGTCTGGACCGCTTCGAAGCGCGCAAGCGCATCGTGGCGCAGTTGGAGGCGCAGGGCCTGTTGGTGGAAGTGAAGAAGCACCGGCTGATGGTGCCCCGTTGCGCTCGCACGGGGCAGGTGATTGAGCCCATGCTTACGGACCAGTGGTTCGTGGCCATGACCAAACCCGGCGCCAACGGCAAGTCCATCGCCCAGCAAGCCATCGAGGTGGTGCAAAACGGCCAGGTCCGCTTCGTACCAGAGCAGTGGGTCAACACCTACAACCAGTGGATGAAGAACATCCAGGACTGGTGCATCAGCCGTCAGCTGTGGTGGGGCCACCAGATTCCGGCCTGGTACGGCAGCAACGGCGAGCTGTTCGTGGCGCGAGACGAAGAACAGGCCCGTGCACAAGCCACCGCGGCCGGCTACAGCGGCGCCCTGGAGCGCGACCCCGACGTGCTGGACACCTGGTACTCCTCGGCCCTGGTGCCCTTCTCAACCCTGGGCTGGCCCGACAAGACCGTCGAGCAGTCGCTCTTCCTGCCCTCGTCGGTGCTCGTCACGGGCTACGACATCATCTTCTTTTGGGTGGCCCGGATGATCATGATGACCCAGCATTTCACCGGCCAGGTTCCGTTCAAGGATGTCTACATCCACGGCCTGGTGCTGGATGCCCAGGGCAAGAAGATGAGCAAGAGCGAGGGCAATGTGCTGGACCCGGTGGACCTCATCGACGGGATCGAGCTGGCCCCCCTGCTGGACAAGCGCACCCAAGGCCTGCGCAAGCCCGAAAGCGCACCCAAGGTGCGAAAGGCCACCGAAACGGAGTTCCCGCAAGGCATCCCGGCCTACGGCGCAGACGCCCTGCGGTTCACCTTTGCAGCCATGGCCAGCCTGGGCCGAAGCGTGAACTTCGACTCCAAGCGCTGCGAGGGCTACCGCAACTTCTGCAACAAGCTGTGGAACGCCACGCGCTTCGTGTTGATGAACTGCGAAGGCCAGGACTGCGGTTTGAAGGAACACAGCAAGGCCGAGTGCGCTGCGCCCGTGTATGAAAACGGGACCCTCGTGAAGGCGGCTGGGCCTTTTCACCAGTACCTCGTGTTCTCACAGGCCGACCGCTGGATCACCAGCGAACTGCAGCGTGTGGAACACGCGGTGGCCGAAGGGTTTGCGCCGTACAGGCTGGACCAGGTTGCCAACGCCATCTACGGCTTTGTGTGGGACGAGTACTGCGACTGGTACCTGGAGATTGCCAAGGTCCAGTTGGCCAGCGGCGATGAGGCCCAACAGCGCGCCACACGCCGCACCCTGATTCGGGTGCTGGAAACCGTGCTGCGCCTGCTGCACCCCATCACCCCCTTCATCACGGCTGAGCTGTGGGACACGGTGGCCGTGGTGGCCGGCCGCAAAGCGGCCGACAGCCCCCAGACACTGGCCACCGCACCCTACCCCGTGGCCCAACTGGAACGTGTGGATGCCCAGGCCGACGCCTGGATGGCGCACCTCAAGGCGGTGGTGGGCGCGTGCCGCTCGCTGCGCAGCGAGATGGGGCTGTCGCCGGCCGAGCGGGTGCCGCTCTTGGTGCACGGCGAAGTCGCTTTCGTGGAACAGGCCGCTGCGGCCATCAAGGCCCTGGCCAAGCTGTCTGCGGTCGAACCCTACACCGAAGAGGCCGCCTTCAACGAGGCCAGCCGCACCGCACCGGTGCTGGTGGTGGGCACCCTGCGCTTGGCCCTGAAGGTGGAGGTGGACGTGGCCGCCGAGGCGGTACGGCTGGACAAGGAAGTCGCCCGGCTCCAAGGTGAAATCACCAAGGCCCAAGGCAAGCTGGCCAGCGAGAGCTTCGTGGCCCGTGCGCCGGCCGCGGTGGTGGAGCAAGAGCGCCAGCGGGTAGCCGACTTCAGCCTGACCCTGCAACGGGTTCAGGAGCAGCGTGCGCGCCTGGCTTGAAGCTGCAGCCGTCGTTGATCACCCCAGCCTGCCCACACTCGAAAGGACCACATGAGCTCGTCCATGCCCATTAAGAAAGCCATCTTCCCGGTTGCCGGGTTGGGTACGCGATTTCTGCCGGCCACCAAGGCGCAGCCCAAGGAAATGCTGCCCGTGGTGGACAAGCCCCTGATCCAATACGCGGTCGAGGAGGCCTATGCCGCTGGCGTGCGGGAGATGATCTTCGTGACGGGGCGGCACAAGCGGCCCATCGAGGACCATTTCGACTTGACCTACGAGTTGGAGGTGGCACTGGAGCAGGCGGGCAAGGAAGAGCTTCTGGCTGTGGTGCGCAGTGTCAAACCCGACGACATGGAGTGCGTGTACGTGCGGCAGGCCCAAGCGCTGGGCCTGGGGCACGCCGTCTTGTGCGGGCGGCGCCTGGTGGGGCAAGACCCCTTCGCGGTGCTCCTGGCCGACGACCTCATGGTGGGCCAGCCTCCCGTCTTGGCGCAAATGGTGGAGCAGTTCCAGGAGTGGCGCGCCAGCATCCTGGCCGTTCAGGAGGTTCCCTCTGAACACACGCGCCGCTACGGCATCGTGGGGGGCTCGGCCGTCAACGATCGGCTGGTGGAGGTCCAGCGCATCGTGGAAAAGCCTGCGCCGCAGGACGCACCGTCCAACCTGGGCGTGGCCGGGCGCTACATCCTCACGCCCGGTGTGTTCGACGAGATCGTTCGCCAGCCGCGCGGTGTGGGTGGCGAGATCCAACTCACCGACGGCATCGCCGGCCTGCTGCGCCGCGAGAAGGTCTTTGCCTACCGATACGCGGGCAAGCGCTACGACTGCGGCAGCAGGGAAGGCTTTCTGCAAGCCAATGTGGAACTGGCCCTACAGCACCCCACCTTGGGCGCCGGGTTTCGGGACTACTTGGCCCAGATGAAGCTTTAAGGCGCGCTGCACGGCTTCAGGCCGCGCCAACCCAAAGCCTCAACGCCGGCGCAGGACGATGGTGAACTCGTCGCCACTGGCAACCTGCTCTAGCAGCTCGTTGCCGGTTTGCTTGGCGAAGGCTTGAAAGTCACGCATGGAACCCGGATCCGTGGCGATGATCTTGAGGGTTTGGCCCGTGCTCATTTCGGCCAAGGTCTTTTTGGCCTTGAGGATGGGCAACGGGCAGTTCAGCCCTCGTGTGTCCAGTTCTCGCGTGATGTCCATGGTCGTTCGATCGGTTGGTTCTGAATTGTAGGTGGGCACGCCGCTTCAGGCCGGGAAGACACCGGTGGACAGGTAGCGGTCGCCGCGGTCGCACACGATGAAGACGATGGTGGCGTTTTCCACGCGGCGAGACAGTTCCAGGGCGACCCAGCAGGCCCCGGCCGCCGATATGCCGGCAAACAGGCCCTCCTCGCGTGCCAAGCGGCGCGCCATCTCCTCGGCGTCGGCCTGGCTCACCAGCACCAACTCGTCCACGGCCGACGGGTCGTAGATGCGCGGCAGGTACTCCTGTGGCCACTTGCGGATGCCCGGAATGCGCGAGCCTTCGCTGGGTTGGGCCCCGACGATGCGCACCTGCGGGTTGCGCTGCTTGAGGTAGCGGCTGACACCGGTGATCGTGCCGGTGGTGCCCATGGCGCTCACAAAGTGGGTGACCCGTCCTTCGGTGTCCTGCCAAATCTCAGGGCCCGTGGTCTCAAAGTGCACGCGCGGGTTGTCCGCGTTGGCGAACTGGTCGAGCACCAGGCCCTTGCCTTGGCGCTGCAGCTCATCGGCCAGGTCGCGAGCCGCCTCCATGCCACCGGCCTTGGGGGTGAGGATGAGCTCAGCGCCAAAAGCCTTCATCGTCTGCGCGCGCTCAATCGACAAGTCCTCGGGCATGATCAACACCATCCGGTAGCCGCGGATGGCCGCCGCCATGGCCAAGGCGATGCCGGTGTTGCCGGAGGTCGCCTCGATCAGGGTGTCGCCGGGCTTGATGTCGCCGCGCTCTTCGGCCCGCCGAATCATGCTCATGGCCGGCCGGTCCTTGACCGAACCCGCGGGATTGTTCCCTTCAAGCTTGCCCAGGATCACGTTGCCCCGGGCCTGCGCCTCTTGGGCGCCCAAACGTTGCAGCCGCACCAGGGGCGTGGCGCCGATCACTTCTTCCAGGGTCTTGTAGCGGCTCATGGCTTCTCCTGCACGGATTTTCGCAGGCCTGGGCCCATCGCGCAGCGCGGGGCCTCAAGCCCGGCCCGGCAGTGCCATAATGGTGGGCTGTCACGCCCGCGTGACGAAATCGGTAGACGTAGCGGATTCAAAAATACGAACCGCAGCCTCACAGTGCTAAGTCTTTCAATACTGTGCGTCGCCGCTTGAATGGGGTGTGCTGTTTTTCGCAGGCTGCGCGACGCAACAAGCAGTGCCCCACCGTTTTGTAGCTTCTTAGCTATGCCTGCCTCCCCCATTAACGGCTGAGATAACTCGCCGGGGTGGTTTCGGACGTATCTCACAGCAGCCCCACCGTATGGGTGCCTGTTTTACGAAAGTCAGCGCAGCCCACTACATACCCGCAAGGCGCTGTTG
>JBJTHN010000018.1:0-23473 GCA_046094505.1 Betaproteobacteria bacterium | reverse complement strand
ATCGCGTGGCAGGCGGTACAGGTGTTCTTGGCCAGCATGCCGTTGATGTCCGGCCCCGCGGGGGCAGCGGCGGCTTGAGCGGTGGCCCGGGTGGGGGCTGCCGGCAGCTTGGCATCTGGGCCCGAGTCGGCTGGCCGCGTGGTGTCAGCACCGCGCTGCGCCCCCACGATCCGGTTCTGCTCGGCCAGATTGCCGTGCGCGTTGCGGGCGTGGTCGGGCAGCATGGAGGCCACCGAGGCCTCGGTCGCGCAGTTGTTCATGCAAGCCACCGCCTTCACATCCAGCCGCCCGCTGGTCAGCCCCTTGCCGGGCCACATGGCGTGATCGGTCGTCATGCCCTTGCGGTTGGGCATGCGGTTCTGCACATCGCGGATAGTCTGGTCAGACAGCGTGAAGTTGTCCGGCACGATGCCGCCCAGGTTCAGCATGAAGGCGGTCACCGCATACACCTCGTCGACCTTCAGCGACTTCGGCGCGTTCCACGGCATGGCCCGGTTGATGTAATCCCACAGCGTGGCCACCGTGGGCACCCTCATCAGCGTGGTGCGCCCGGGAAATGACCCGTCTGCCAGGCGGGCCACACGGCCGGTTTCGATGTCCTTAGGCGTGGTGCCGCCGATCAGCGGCGAGAACACCTCGTTGGATTCACCGAAGACACCGTGGCAGGACGCGCACTTGGCTTCCCAAATGTCCTGGCCGTGCGCCACCGTGCCGGCGCCCTTGGGCAGACCCTTGAAGTCGGGGCGCACATCGATGTCCCAGGCCGCGATTTCCTTGGGCGTAGCGGGGCGGCCCAGGCCAGGCAGGACTTGTGCGGAGGCTGCCCCAGCGGTAAGGGCGAAAGCCAAAAAAACAGGCAGGCGCCGCATCAGCGCCCACCCGCACAGGCGATCAGGAGAGCTGAACATTTTTGACCTCCCCGCTTTCCTGCACCAGCCAGCTCTGTGTGGCGTTGTTGTGATAGATGGAGCGCGTGCCGCGGGAAGCGCGCAACTGGCGGTAGGTGGGCTGAACGTAACCGGTTTCGTCCGTTGCGCGGCTTTGCACAACGGCGGGCTTGCCGTCCCACACCCAGTCGATGTTGAAGCGGGTCAAGCATTTGCTCATCACCGGCCCTTGCAAGCGGGCTGGACGCCAGTTGCGGCCACCGTCTACCGACACATCCACCGTGGTCACCTTGCCCCGGCCGGACCAAGCCAAACCGCTGATGCTGTAGAAGCCCTTGTCCAACAGCACCTGTCCACCCGAGGGGGTGGTGACCACGCTTTTGCACTCCTGGGTGCTGGTGTACTGGCGGTGTAAGCCATTGGGCATGAGGTCGACGTAGTGGATCGCCTCGTCCTTGGTGCCGTAGGGCTGGTCGCCGACCTCGATGCGACGCAGGTACTTCACCCAGCTCACGCCCTGCACCCCCGGCACGACCAGGCGCAGGGGGTAGCCGTTCTCGGGGCGCAGCATCTCGCCGTTCTGGCCATAGGCCACAAAGACCTCGCCGTTCTCGATCAGCTCCATCGGCACCGTGCGGGTCATCGACGAGCCGTCAGCGCCTTCGGCCAGGACATAGCGGGCCTTCTTGTAGTCGACGCCACACTGATCGAGCAGCAGCTTCAGCGGGACCCCCGTGAATTCGCTGCAGGAGATCATGCCGTGGCTGTACTGCACCGTCGGCACGGCCACATTGCCCCATTCCATGCCGGTGTTGGCGCCGCACTCGATGAAGTGGAATCGGCTGACGCTGGGCATGCGCATGATCTCGTCCATGGTGAAGACCTTGGGGGTCTTCATCAGGGCGGCATCAGAGCCGTTGAGCATCAGGCGGTGCTTGGAGGGGTCGATGTCCCACCAACCCTGGTGGTGACGCTCGAAGTGCAACCCGCTGGGGGTGACGATGCCAAACAGGCTTTGCAGCGGTGCGAAGCTGACACTGGCCTGGTTGGTCTGCGTCAGACCCGGGCTTTGACGCCGCTGCACGTTTTGCTCAAATTTCGACGGCTTGCCATAGCCGTCGGTGACCACCGGCATGCCCAGCCCCGTGGTGTGGGACGGCAGATTCAGGATGTGCGGGTCACCCCCCTCGGGCGGCACCGGGTTGGATGCCGCCGCCACCGAGGACGCCGCCCCGGCGCCCGCCACCGCCGTGCCAGCGGCCGCTGCGAAGGCCTGGCGAATGAAATGGCGCCGGCCGGCCTTGGCCTCGGCGAAGACCTGACGGACGCCCTCTGGGGAAATGAAATTCTCCGGCGCCTTGATCAGGCGGCCTGGGGTGTCGCTCGGATTCGTCACGGGGATTCCTCGGTTGTTCTTTTATATGCTTGTATGCTTATTTATTATGGATTCTGATTGAATCAGCCGAAGCTGATATAAGGGCTTTCCCGGATCTTGGTGCGAAGCGCACCAGCCCACCGTCCCGGTGGTGCGACGGCAGACTCCAGCATCACCCGTTCCTGAAAACCGATCAAACCGCGTTCAGCGGAATCTTGAGGTAGCTCACGCCATTGGCCTCTGCGGGGGGCAGTTCGCCGGCGCGGATGTTCACCTGCACCGAGGGCATGATCAGCACCGGCATCTCCAGGGTGGCGTCGCGGGCCGTGCGCATCTTCACATAGGCCTCCTCGCTGACACCGTCGTGCACGTGGATGTTGCGCTCGCGCTGCTCGGCCACCGTTGTTTCCCAGGTCACCGCACGGGGGCGGCCGTCAACCAAGGGGGGGTAGTCATGGCACATGAACAGCCGGGTTTGAGCCGGCAGGGCCAGTAGCTTGCGCACCGAGCGGTACAGGGTATGGGCATTGCCCCCCGGGAAATCGCAACGGGCGGTGCCCACATCCGGCATGAACAGCGTGTCACCGACGAAAACAGCGTCGCCAATGGCATACGCCACGCAGGCCGGCGTGTGCCCGGGCACCGACATCACGCGGGCCTGGAGCGCGCCGATCTCAAAGACCTCCTCATCCTGGAACAAGTGGTCGAACTGGCTGCCGTCGGTCTTGAACTCGGGCTCGAGGTTGAACAGGCCCTTGAAGACCCTCTGCACGCCGTCGATGCCGGCACCGATGCCGATGCGGCCACCGAGGTGACGGCGCAGGTAAGGTGCGGCCGAGAGGTGGTCCGCATGGGCATGCGTTTCCAGGACCCACTGAACCTTCAGGCCCTTGGCCTTGACGAAGGCGATCACCTCATCGGCACCCGTGGTGCGGGTGCGGCCGCTCTTGTGGTCGTAGTTCAGGACCGAGTCGATGAGGGCGGCCTGGCCGCCTTCACGGTCGTAGACAACATAGGTGACGGTCCAGGTGGGGCCGTCGAAGAAGGCCTGAACCTGGGGCTTGAGCGTTGGGTTCATCAGATGTTCTCGGCTGGGCAATGGTGAACAAGTACCCGAATGAGCGGTGTTCAGGCTATTTATCAGTACATACGGATTCAATTTTATAGTCGGATCTCGGTTTTCTGTAAAGATCGAAGTCCCGCCTCATGCGACTGCGCAACGCAAGGAGTTCAAACCATGACGATCGACTGGAATCATTTCACGCCCTGGCTGTCGCTGGCCGGCGGCATCCTGCTGGGCATCGCCTCGGCGCTGTTCATCCTGGTCAATGGCCGCATCCTGGGCATCAGCGGCATCCTGGGGGGCCTGCTCATCCCCAAAGCGGGTGACGTGGCCTGGCGCGTGGCCTTTGTGCTGGGCCTGCTGGCCGCACCCCTGCTGTATGCCGGCCTGCGCGGCCCATGGGAGGTGCGCATCGAGGCCGGTTGGGGCACGGTGGTGGCGGCCGGGCTCTTGGTGGGCGTTGGCACGCGCTATGCATCAGGCTGCACCAGCGGCCATGGCGTGTGTGGGCTCTCGCGCCTGTCGCCGCGCTCACTGGTGGCCACCGTCAGCTTCATGGCCGCGGGCTTCGTCGTGGTCTACCTGGCTCGACACGCCCTGGGCTGATCCCGCGGCCCCTGGTCAACCCCACACCATCATTTGGAGCACCATTCATGAAACGAATCCTCGAACACGGCCTGTCTGAGTTCCTCATCGGCTTGCTCTTCGGCTTTGGCCTGATCCTCTCGGGCATGACCGACCCCGGCAAGGTGGTGGGCTTCCTCGACCTCTTCGGCACTTGGGATCCGTCCTTGGCCTTTGTGATGGGCGGCGCCATCGCCGTCGGCGTGGTGGCCTTCGGCATGGCCGAGAAGCGCACCGCCAACTTCCTGGGTGGCGCGATGCGCCTGCCCACCTCGAACGACATCAACGCCCGACTGATCGTGGGCAGCCTGCTGTTCGGCGCAGGCTGGGGCCTGGCGGGTTTCTGCCCGGGCCCGGCCCTGGTGTCGCTGGGTGCAGGCCAGGACAAGGCCGTGGTCTTCGTGATCGCCATGGTCTTGGGCATGTTGGCGTTTGAAGTGCTGGAGCGCAGAAAGGCCAAGGCCCAGGCCGTTGGCGCTGCATGAACAGAGGGGATACGCGCCGGGTCCGTACGCGGCGCCACCAGCCCTCAGAGCCCTCAAGCACCGCGCATGACCTGGAAGCCCCCTGTGCCCTACCTGCCCATCTTGCAATGGCGCGGCGAGCTCAACCGCAGCACCGTGGTCGACGACACGCTGGCTGGGCTGATCGTCACGGTGATGATCATTCCGCAGAGCCTGGCCTATGCCCTGTTGGCCGGTCTGCCGGCGCAGGCGGGCCTGTACGCCAGCATCGTGCCCCTGGTGCTGTATGCGCTGTTGGGCACCAGCCGCGTGCTGGCGGTGGGGCCGGTGGCGGTGGTGTCTCTGATGACGGCCGCAGCCGTGGGCGAGTTCGCCCAGGCCGGCACCGCCCACTATGCCGAAGTGGCGCTGGCGCTGGCCCTGCTCAGTGGGCTCATGCTCACGGTGATGGGCCTGCTGCGCCTGGGTTTCGTAGCCCACTTTTTAAGCCACCCGGTGATCTCGGGCTTCATCACCGCTTCGGGCCTGCTGATCGCCGCCAGCCAACTCAAGTCCCTGCTGGGCGTGCAGGCCGGCGGCCACAACCTGCCGGAAATGCTGGCGGCGCTGGCCTCGCAGTGGAGCCAAGTGCACGGGCTGACCGTGGCCGTGGGGCTGGGCAGCCTGGCCTTTTTGTTGGCCACGCGCAGTCGGCTCAAGCCGGCTCTGGCGGCTTGGGGCTTGGCGCCGCGCACGGCAGACCTCCTGAGCAAGCTCGGCCCGGTAGCCGCCATCATCGCCACCACGGCCGCAGCCGCCGCCTTCGATTGGCAGGCGCAGGGGCTGAAGACCGTGGGACACATTCCGCAGGGCCTTCCGCCCTTGACCCTGCCCTCCTGGGACCTGGCCCTGTGGCGCGACCTGGCCATGCCGGCGCTGTTGATCAGCGTGGTGGGTTTTGTCGAGTCGGTGTCGGTGGGCCAAACACTGGCAGCCAAGCGGCGCCAACGCGTGGATCCCAATCAGGAACTGGTGGCGCTGGGCGGGGCCAATCTGGGCGCAGCCTTCACGGGCGGCTTTCCGGTCACGGGCGGCTTCTCACGTTCCGTGGTGAACTTCGACGCCGGTGCCCGCACGCCCTTGGCCGGTCTCATCACGGCCGCGGGCATTCTGCTGGCCACGCTCACGCTCACGCCGGTCCTGTTCCACTTGCCTCAGGCCACGCTGGCGGCCACCATCGTGGTGGCGGTATGGTCTTTGGTGGACCTCCAGATGCTGCAGCGCACCTGGCGCTACTCGAGGCCTGACTTCATCGCGCTGGTGGCCACGCTGGTGCTGACCTTGTTGCAGGGCGTGGAGGTGGGGCTGGTGGTGGGCGTGGTGGTGTCGCTGCTGCTGCACCTGTGGCGCACCAGCCAGCCCCACATTGCCGAGGTGGGGCTGGTGCCCGGCACCGAGCACTTCCGAAGCGTGCTGCGCCACCAGGTGTTGACCTCGCCATCGGTGCTGAGCCTGCGGGTGGACGAGAGCCTGTACTTCGCCAATGCACGGGCCCTGGAAGACCGCATCAACGCCGCCGTGGCCCAAAGCAAGGCCCTGCGCCACGTGGTGCTGCAGTGTTCCGCCATCAACGACATTGACGCCAGTGCGCTGGAAAGCCTGGAGTCGATCAACCAGCGCTTGGAGCAGGCGGGCTTGACCCTGCACCTGTCAGAGGTCAAGGGCCCGGTGATGGACAAGCTGCAGCGCTCCGACTTCCTGAGCGTACTCAGCGGCAAGGTGTACCTGAGCCACTACCAGGCGGTGGCCGCGCTCAGCCCCGAGGTGCCGGGCTCGGTCCATGCGCCCACTGCGCCCCGGTGAACGCCGTTGGCCAGCGGCCTGGTCATGGCCGAACCTTTCGACCGACCGAAGACGCCTACCGGAATAATGCTATTGCGAATCATTCGCATTTCGGATAGCATCGGCTCCATTCGTCATCACCGGCCTTGAATCAACATGCAGCGGCTGCACACCACACGCACCACCCGGCCCACGCTTGGCCGGGACACCACCCTGTTAACCCTCCTGTGCGCAGCCCTCAGCATCGGTCCGGTGGCTGCTCAGCAGCCCGTCCTGAACCTGTACTCGGCCCGCCACTACAGCACCGATGAGGCCCTGTACACCAACTTCACCAAGGCCACGGGCATCCGCATCCAGCGGGTGGACGCCGACGACGCCGGCATCCTCAGCCGCCTGGCAACCGAGGGATCGTCTTCCCCAGCCGATGTGGTGCTGCTGGTGGATGCGGCCCGCCTGTGGAAGGCGCAAGTCGATGGGCTGTTCCTGCCGGTGAAATCGCCCGCCTTGGAGTCGGCCATACCGGTCCACCTGCGCGCCAAGACCGAAACCGACGGCACCACGGCTTGGTTTGGCTTTTCCACCCGCGCCCGTGTGGTGGTCTACGACAAGCTCAAGGTCACGCCCGAAGACGTGGACACCTATGAAGAGCTGGGCGAGCCGAAAAACAAAGGGCGGCTGTGCACGCGCTCGGGCTCACACCCGTACAACCTGAGCCTCTTCAGTTCGATGTTGGAGCACATCGGGCCCGAGAAAACGCAAGCCTGGCTCAAAGGCCTGGTGGCCAATATGGCGCGTGCGCCCAAGGGCGGTGACACCGACCAGATTCGCGCCGTGGCCTCTGGCGAGTGCAGCGTGGCCATTACCAACAGCTACTACCTGGCGCGGCTGATGCGGTCCAACAAACCAGACGACAAGGCCCTGATGGAGCGCGTGGGGGTGGTCTTTCCGAACCAAGCCACTTGGGGCACGCACGTGAACATTGCCGGCGGCGCGGTGGCACGGCACAGCAAGAACAAGGACGCTGCCGTGAAGTTCCTGGAGTACCTGGCCAGCCCGCAGGCACAGCAGTACTTTGCCAACGGCAACAACGAGTGGCCTGTCACCAAAGGCGTCACCTTCGACAACCCGGCCCTCAAGGCCCTGGCCAGCACCGGCTTCAAGTCCGAGCTCATTCCCACCAGCGTGGTGGGCATGAACCAGGTGAAGGTGCAGCAGATGCTGGACCGGGTGGGGTTCCGCTGAGCTCAGCGGCCGCTCGCGGGGCCCCGTCGGCCAAGCGGCTCAGTGCCGGTGGCCGCCGCCCTGCGAATGGCCGCCATGCTGCGCCGCCAAAGCCCGCACCGGCGCCTTGACCTCCACCGACTCGCGCTTGCCGTCCTTGCCTTCCACCACCAGGGTGACCGGCACCAACTCGCCTTCCTTGACCTGCTGCTTCAGGCCCATCAGCATCACGTGGTAGCCGCCGGGCTTGAGCTCCACGGCCTTGCCTGCGGGCAGTTCCAAGCCCGGCACGGCGCGCATCTTCATGACGTTGTTCTCCATGGCCATCTCGTGGATCTCCACCACCGAGGCCACTGGCGAGGACGCCGCCACCAGCTTGCCACCCTGGGCCGACGTGACCTGCGCAAACATGCCGGTGGCCTTCTGCTGGGCCACGGTGGCCCGAACCCAGGGGTCGCCGATGGTGACCTGTGCATGGGCCGCACCCGCGGCCCACATCAGGGCAAGGGCACTGAGCACACGGAGGGAACTGGACGCAACACGCATGGGTACTCCTGCAAGGGTTGATGACATCAGGCCAAATGATGGCATGTGCACGACTGGCCTTCATCGGGGAAGGCCATGATGGCCTTAGGGAGCTTGCACCGAGCGAACCATCAGGCTCAGGCTGGCCTCGGTCACGGCGCCCACATGGGTCTTGATGCGCCGGCCCTGGGCGCCGAGGGGTCGTCCAGCGGTTGCAGCCTCACGGCCACTTCAGAGAGCCCTTGCACCGACCGGGGCTGTAACGCGGAGGCGATGAAGCCCGCCACGGCCCAAACCAGCAGGCCACCGCCGGCGGCAGCCAGTACCACCCGGCGCGAATGCACCAGGTGGCGCCGAACCCGCCACACCAGGAAGGCACCGCCAGCCAGCACACCGGCCCACACCTCGAACCCGCCGTCGCGGATGTCGAGCAGGTCCAACCACGGCCCGTGGTAGGCCGGCAGGTTCAGCAGCACATGCCCTGCTCTCGCGGCCAGCAGCCCCACGGCGGTGGGGGCCGAGGGTGATCACACTCGCCCTTCGGCCCCGCAGCCCTGAAGCCCGAAGTTCTTACTTGGCCCCGGCCAGGATCCAGGCCGCCAGGCGGCGGGCGTCCGCATCACTGAGCTGGGCTTGAGCCGGCATGGGAACCTGGCCCCACTTGCCTGCACCGCCAGCCTTGATGCTCTTGGCCAGGTTGGCTTCAGCGTCCTTTTGGCCCGCATACTTCTTGGCCACTTCTTGGTAGGAGGGGCCCAGAACCTTCGTGGCCACCGCGTGGCAGCCCATGCAGGCGTTCTTCTGGGCCATCTCCATGCTGGCAAACGCCGGGGCCGACAGCACCAGCAGCGAAAAGCCAATCGCCTTGATCATCTCGAGCTTCCTTTCGTGTTCGGGTGGCCGCCCACCCTTCGGCGCCGCATTGTGCGGCAAGGCGGCCCGGGCAGGCACACACTCCCTGCTGGGAGTCGGGGCAAAGGCCCTCAGGCCAGGCCCACGGCGCGCTTGCGCCGCTCCATCATGCGCCAGACGAAGGGGGTGAAGATCAGTTGCATCGCCAGTTCCATCTTGCCGCCAGGCACGACGATGGTGTTGGCGCGGCTCATCCAGGAGTCGTGGATCATGCTCAGCAGGTACTGGAAGTCGATGCCCTTGGGCTTGGCAAAGCGGATCACGACCATGCTTTCGTCCGCGCTGGGAATGTCCCGAGCGATGAAGGGGTTGGAGGTGTCCACCACCGGCACGCGCTGAAAGTTCACGTGGGTGTGCTCAAACTGCGGGCAGATGTAATGCACATAGTCGGGCATGCGGCGCAGGATGGTGTCGGTCACCGCTTCCTGGGTGTAGCCCCGCAGGTGTTTGTCGCGCCAGAGCTTCTGTATCCACTCCAGGTTGATCACCGGCACCACGCCCACCAGCAGGTCGGGGTAGCGCGCCACATCATGCTCGGGTGTGCGCACCGCGCCGTGCAAGCCCTCGTAATAGAGCATGTCGGTGTCGGGCGGCAGGTCTTCCCAGGCGGTGAAGGTGCCCGGTGCCTGCTGAAAGGGGGCGGCCTCGGCGGCGTTGTGCAGGTACTGGCGCACCCGGCCCTGGCCGCACTCACCGTAGCGCCTGAAGAGCGTCTCCAACTCCCCGAAGAGGTTGTTGTCCGGGCCGAAGTGGCTGAAGTGCTTGTTGCCGTCGCGCTCCGCTTCGGCCTGGCGCTTCTTCATCTCCAGGCGCTCGTAGCGGTGAAAACTGTCGCCCTCGACCATGGCCGCCTTCACCCCTTCGCGCCGGAAGATGTTGGAAAACGTGCTGGTCACGGTGGAGGTGCCCGCACCGGAGGAGCCGGTGATGGCGATGATCGGGTGTCGTTCGGACATGGGAACCCTTCAGTCTCGAAACAGGCTGCGCTCGGCAAACAGCGGCGTTTCAAAGTCAGCCTTCTTCAGGGGAAAAGGCTCGTCGTGGTACCGCTCAATGCGCTCCACCTCGTGCTTGGAGCCAAACACCATTCCGATGCGCTGGTGCAGGCCCTGGGGCTGCAGCTGCATCACGGGCCCACGACCCGTGCTCGCACGGCCACCGGCCTGCTCCAGGATCAGGCCGATGGGGTTGGCCTTGAACATGAGGCTCATGCGGCCGGGCTGCTTGGGGTCCTTGGTGTCGCGCGGGTAGAGAAACACGCCACCGCGCATCAGGATGCGGTGCGCCTCGGCCACGGTGGAGGCAATCCAGCGCATGTTGAAGTCTTTGCCGCGCGGGCCGGTCTTGCCTGCCAGACACTCGTCGACATAGCGCTTGACGGGCGGCTCCCAGAAGCGGCTGTTGCTGGCGTTGATGGCAAAAGCCTGCGTGTCCTCAGGCACCGTCACCTTGGGATGGGTGAGCTTGAACTCGCCCAGGTTGGGGTC
The DNA here is from genome assembly GCA_046094505.1 of Betaproteobacteria bacterium. Taxonomy (GTDB): domain Bacteria; phylum Pseudomonadota; class Gammaproteobacteria; order Burkholderiales; family Burkholderiaceae_C; genus RFTU01. Next base: position 13,094 of record JBJTHN010000018.1, on the reverse strand, counting down.
CAAGGTAAAGCCGTGCACCCCGCTGCCGACGGTCAGCATGAACATGGTGGTGGGCCCGTACAAGGCATAGCCGGCGGCCACCTGCAAAGCGCCGGGCTGCAGGAAGTCGCCCACCGCAAGCGGGCGATCGCCACGGGCCACAGCCGATGGCGCGCGCAGCACCGAAAACAAGCTGCCCATGCTCAGGTTCACATCCACGTTCGATGCGCCGTCCAGGGCATCAAACAGCAGCAGGTACTTGCCTCGCGGGTGGCTGACCGGCACGCCAAAGGGCTGCGCCACCGCTTCGCTGGCCATGCCCGCCAGGTGGCCGCCCCACTCGTTGGCACGGCGGAACACCTCGTGGCTGACCGAGGCGATGGTGTGCGGCACCGCGGCGCCCGCGCTGTCGGTGGGGCTGGGTGGGGTCTGGTCACCCAGGCCGCCGTCGAGTTCGCCAAAGGACACGCGGCGCGCAATGGCCTTGCAGGCCAGCGACACGTCCAGGATCAAGGCGTTGAAGTCACCGCTGGCCTCGGGGAAGCGGCGGCGTTCCTCGATGAGGAACTGCGTGAGGGTGGAGCGTTGAGACAGGGGCATGGGTGGCGGTGCCCGCGCCGACCCATCATGGGCACCAGTTGCGCGACGGGCACGGGGGACTGCGGGAACGCAAAACGGGTACTGCCATCCGGTACTGCTGCCCCATTGTGCGGGTCTGCTCACACAAAGCAAGCCCCCCAGCGTTTGCAGCGTTCCAACAACAACCGGCCCCACGATGCAGTAGATTCGAATCCCGACGCTTTTCGATTCCAGGAAACGTGAATGAAAAACGCGACCTTCCGGCAATGGCGGGTGTTCAGCGAGGTGGCGCGCCACCTGAGCTTCGCACGGGCAGCCGCCACCCTGCACCTCACGCCACCGGCCGTGACGCAGCAGGTCAAGGAGTTGGAAGGGCATGTGGGCCTGCCGCTGTTCACCCGCCAGGGTCGCCAGGTTCAGCTGACCCCCGCCGGCGAGTACATGCTGGTGTATGCGCGGCGGCTGATCGGCACCGTGCAGGAAGCCGAAGAGGCCGTGGCCCGGCTGATGAAGAGCGAGGCCGGCACGCTCACATTGGCGGTGGTGAGCACCGCACAGTACTTTCTGCCGCAGTTCCTGGCGCAGTTCCGCAAGCGCTACCCCGGCCTGGACGTGCGGCTGCTGGTGGGAAACCGAGGGCAGCTGGTGCAGTTCATCCGTGCGGGAGACGCCGACATCGCGATCATGGGCAAGCCGCCGCGTGACCTGGTGTGCCGCGAGGATGCCTTCGCCCTGCACCCCCAGGTCTTCGTGGTGCAGCCGGAGCACCCGCTGCTTGAAGAAGCGCGGGCGCAGGCGCTGTCTCCCCAGCGCCTGCGTGGCCTGCCCTTCATCCTGCGGGAGGCAGGGTCTGGCACGCGCGCGGCGCTCGAACGCTATTGCACAGAGCACCACGTGGATCTGCAGGTGGCGATGGAAATGCCGAGCAACGAAACCATCAAGCAAGCGGTGATGGCCGGGCTGGGTCTGAGCTTTCTGTCGCTGCACACCATCGGGCTGGAGCTGGAAAACGGGCTGATGGCGGTGCTGCCGGTACAGCATGCGCCCGTGGTTCGCCAGTGGTACGTGGTGCACCCCGGCAAGAAGCCGCTGTCGCCCCCGGCCGAAGCGTTTCGGCAGTTTGTGTTGGCGCACGGTGCGGCGCTGATAGGCGAGCGCTTTGGCCGGTTTGTCGCCCAGACCCCAGCGTAAGCTTGCAGCAAAAGCCACAATCGACGTTTCTCCACGCCTGCGTCCCACCATGTCCCGCACGCCACAAGCCCCCATCGACCCCCAGTTCATCCAGCGCTGGTCCCCCCGCTCGTTGACGGGCAAGCCCATCAGCAGCGCCGAGATGATGAGCCTGTTTGAAGCCGCGCGCTGGGCACCGTCCACATCCAACACCCAGCCCTGGCGCTTTGTTTACGGCTTGGCCGGCAGCGCTGGGTTCGAAGCCATCTTTCAAACCCTGGTGCCGTTCAACCAAGGCTGGGCGCGCAAGGCCTCCGCCTTGATCGCCGTGCTGTCGGCCCAACAGTCGGTGGCACCTGGCACGACCGAAGCCAAGCCCTCCCCCCTTCACGCGTTCGACACGGGTGCGGCCTGGATGAGCCTGGCCCTGCAGGCCGAGTCCATGGGTTGGCGCACCCATGCCATGGGCGGCTTCGATGCGCAGGCCCTGCGCCAGCAACTGGGCGTGCCTGAAGGGTTTGCCGTGCAGTGCGTGGTGGCCGTGGGTGAGCAGGGCCCGCGTGAAGACCTGCCTGCAGCCCTTCAGGAACGCGAAGTGCCCAATGGGCGCCAGCCGCTGGGGGCCCTGGTGGCCGAAGGCCGCTTCAGCTTTCAGGCCTGAACCCGGCTGATGCTGCGGGGCTGGGCCTACTGGGGTGGCATTCGTCAAACGGTGGTCATGAATCGGCTGACAGAATCGGGCGGATGAACATGAGCGGCCCACCCGAAGCCAAGAGACCAAGGCCTGGCCGGCGCGAGCTGCTGCAGGGCCTGGGCGCAAGCGCGCTTTGGGGCTTGGGCAGGTTCGGGGCTTTAGGGGCCTTGGGTGGCTGCGCCCTGGCGCCACAGCCCGCGCCACCGCTGCGTGTGGCCCGTCAGCTGCCCGAAGGTGCACCCGTGGGCCGGCTGCTGGTGATCGGCGGTGGTGAAGACCGGGTGGACGACCGCGAGATCCTGCGTCGCTTCATGGAGCTGTGCGGTGGTGCGCAGGCGCGCCTGCGGTTCATCACGGGTGCCACCAACGACCCCAAGGGAGCGGAGCAGGCCTACGGTGCAGCCATGGGCGGCCTGGGCGCACAAAACGTGCGCTTCCTGCACCTGGCCGAAGCGCAAGACGCTGCACAGCCGGCGCTGCTGGCGGAGCTGCGCCAAGCCGATGGCGTCTTCATCACCGGCGGCGACCAGGCTCGGCTGATGGGCAAGTTGTGGTCCACACCCGCCATGGAGGCCTTGCATCAAGCCGTGCGTGAACGCGGCATCTGCCTGGCCGGCACCAGCGCCGGAGCGGCGGCCATGTCCCGCGCCATGATCGCGCACGGGCCGGCGGTGGTCGTGCCCCAAAAAGAGGCCGTTTCCCTGGACCTGGGGCTGAACTTTCTGCCTCAGGCCATGGTGGACCAACACTTTTCTCAGCGCCGTCGCTTGTCCCGCCTGCTGTCGGCGCTGGCCCTGCGGCCCGACCTCTTGGGCATTGGGGTGGACGAAGACACCGCGCTGCTGATTGAGATCGGACGCTCGGTGGAGGTGATCGGCCGCAGCTCGGTCACCTTGGTAGACGGATCGGAAATGCAGAGCAACGCCAGCCAGGTTCAGCCGCGCGACCGGCTGGAGTTGGTGGGCGTGAACCTGCATGTGCTGCCCACGGGCCAACGCTACCGCCACCCTTGGGCCCTGAGCGGCGACGAAGCCGCCGCCGGTGCCCAACCACCCGCAGCCCTGCGCTCGGTGGTGGCGCGCCTGTTGGAGCCGCCACCCATCCTCTTGGTCTGAGGCCGCGCAGCCTACACCTCGAACACCACACCCTGTGCCAAGGGCAGTGCGGTGCCACGGTTGATGGTGTTGGTGCTGCGGCGCATGTACTGCCGCCAGGCGTCCGAGCCGGACTCTCGACCGCCGCCGGTGTCCTTGTCACCACCGAAGGCGCCTCCAATTTCTGCACCCGAGGTCCCGAGGTTGACGTTGGCGATGCCGCAGTCTGATCCGGATGCGCTCAGGAAGGTCTCGGCTTCGATCAGGTCTTGGGTGAAGATGGCCGAGGACAGGCCCTGCGGCACGGCGTTGTTCAAGGCAATGGCCTCTTCCACCGTGCGCCAACGCATGACGTACAAGATGGGGGCGAACGTCTCCTCGCACACGATGGGTGACTGCGTGGGCATGGTGACGATGGCCGGGCGCACATAGACGCCGCCTTCCAGGCCCGGGCACTGCAAGCGATCGCCACCGAACACCACCACACCGCCTTGCTGCCGCGCCTGCTCAAGCGCACGCGCCATCGCCACCTGCGCAGCCTCATCGATCAAAGGCCCCATGAGCACGCCGGCTTCACGTGGGTCGCCGATGCGCAAGGTTGCGTAGGCCTTGACCAGGCGCTGCACCAGGTCCTCGTGCAGCGATTCGTGCACCAGCAGCCGGCGGGTGGTGGTGCAACGCTGACCGGCCGTGCCCACCGCACCGAAGACGATGCCGCGAACGGCCAGGCCCAGCTTGGCACTGGGGCACACCAACACTGCGTTGTTGCCGCCCAACTCCAGCAGGTATCGACCAAAGCGCTGGGCCACCACGGGCGCCACCGCGCGGCCCATGCGCGTGCTGCCCGTGGCCGACAGCAAGGCCACACGCGGATCAGCCGCCAAGGCCGCGCCCAGTTCGGCAGAGCCTTGCAACAACAGGCACAGGTCCTGGGTCAGGGGTGCCTGACCGGCCGGCTGAGGGTGATCTGCATCGAAGTCCGCGCAACAACGCTGCCACAAGCCCTGCACGGCCAAGGCGCACAACGGCGCCTTTTCCGAAGGCTTCCACAACACGGTGTTGCCGCACACCAAGGCCAGGGCGGCGTTCCAGGCCCAAACGGCCACGGGGAAGTTGAACGCCGTGATGATGCCCACCGGGCCCAGCGGGTGCCACTGCTCCATCATCCGGTGCTGTGGCCGCTCCGAAGCGATCGTCAGCCCGTGCAGTTGCCGTGAAAGACCCACGGCAAAGTCGGCGATGTCGATCATCTCCTGCACCTCACCCAGGCCCTCGCTGGTGATCTTGCCCACCTCCAGGCTCACGATCTGGCCCAGGGCTCCCTTGTGTTGGCGCAAGACTTGCCCGAAGCGCCGCACCAATTCACCGCGCTGAGGCGCCGGCACCTCCCGCCAACGCTTGAAAGCGGCGGCACTGCGGGCCAAGACGGCGTCCATATCGGCGGGCGCGGTGGTGGCCACCTGTCCCAGGGCTTGCCCATCAATGGGACTGCGGCTGTGCATGGGGCCGCCTTCCAACTGTGAAGTCGGTAGGCCCAACTGTTGCCAAAGCTGGCGCAGCTGCTGCGTGCTGTTCATCGAGGTCTTGCTCCCCAGGGGCTGTCCAAATCAGGAGACAGAGGATACCGGGCGAAGCTGCTGATAGGCCTGCCCAAAGCGATTGCTCAGAAAGGCCGCCAACGGAACCGATTCCTGACGGATGAAACCACGCTGCGCCAATCGGCCCTCGCGAAAGAGGTCCAGCACCGCGCACAGGCCCGCCGCGGTGGTGATTTGGATGGCCGACAGCGGCGTCGTCGAATCCGGCGTGGAGTAGATCTTGCGCGCAAAGACCTTTTCCACGAAGCGCCCTGCGCTCAAGCCTGTCGCGGTGACGAACACCAGCACCACATCCTGCAGCGTGGTGGGTACCGCGCGCTGAAGAATGTGCTTGAGCGTGGGCGCGTCGTGCTTGAGGCCCAAGTCATCCAGCAAGACCTTGACCAACGCCCGATGGCCGGGGTAGCGCACCGATTTGTAGTCCAGGTTGTGCGCCCGTCCCGCCAGGGTTTCGCACAGGGTGCCCAGACCCCCGCTGGTGTTGAACGCCTCGTACTCGGAGCCGTCCATGCTGAAGGTTTCGAGCCCCTCCAAGGGCAGGAGCTCCAAGCGATGGCCATCGCGGATGGCCTCGCACGGATGACAGTACTCGTTGATCAAACCGTCCACGCTCCAGGTGAGGTTGTACTTCAGTGCATTGGTGGGAAAAGCCGGCAGGGCGCCCACCCGCATCTTGAGGTCGAAGATCTGATCAAAGCCGCAGGCCAGGTCGTGCGCCACGATGCCCACAAATCCGGGCGCCAGGCCGCACTGCGGCATGAACGCGGTGTGCGCCCCTTCAGCGAGTTCGCGGATGCGGCGCGTGGCCGCCACGTCTTCGGTGAGGTCAAAGTAGTGGCAGCCCGCGGCACGCGCGGCTTCGGCCACCGCCATGGCGCAGTCATAGGGCAGCGCGTTGACGACGGTTTCCTGGCCTTGCAGCAGCGCCTGCAGGGCCTGGGCAGCGTGCTGCGGCGTGCTCGGAAGGTCGCCCATTTGCACCGTGCGCAGGCCGGCTGCCGCCAAGGGGTCCAGCGCCGCTGCGCTTCGGTCCGCCACCGTGATGGCGTAGTCACCGGTGGCGGCCAGCTGACGTGCGATGGTCTGCCCAATGTGGCCGGCGCCCAGGAGGATGGTCTGCATGATCGGAACCCTGCTCAGTGAGAGGCTTCACTCTAGGTCCGGTAGCCGTCATAAGATAGTGCTATTTCGGCGTATTCGCTTCCAAATTTGACGTTATGCATGTTTAATGTGACGCATTGATGTATGGCGAGCACCAAACACCGAACCAAAGCTTCCAGCCCAGTGGCCCTGCACAGCCCGCGCGACGACGTCGACCGAGCGCTGCTGGCGCTGCTGCAGACCGATGCGCGGCAAAGCACCGCCGACCTGGCGCGTCAATTGGGCGTGGCACGCACCACGGTGGTGGCGCGGCTGAGCCGCTTGGAGCGTGACCGGGTGATCCTGGGCTACACCGTGCGCCTGGGGCAGGATGAGTTCGATGCCGGCCTGCAGGCCTTTGTACACATTGCCGTGCAGCCGCGCAGCGGCCATGGCGTGGAGGCGCGTCTCAAGCGCATGCCCGAGGTGCGGCAGTTGTGCACGGTCAGTGGCGAGTTCGACTATGTGGCGCAGCTGCAGGCCCCGTCGGCCGTGCGGCTGGACGGCCTGCTCGATGAGATCGGCCGTCTCGAAGGCGTGATCCGCACGCAAACCTCGGTGGTGCTGGCGCGGCGGATCGACCGCTAGGCCTCAGGGCATCACTTCCGGCTCGACAGCCACTGCTCCAGGCGCTGTAACGAAGCTTGCCGCGCTTGGGGGTCCCCCCCCACATGCACACCCTGGCCTCGGTTCACCCCATTGGGCACATCACGGCGCAAGCGCAAGGGAGCCTCACCATCGAAGCCGTGGTGGGCTCCCGGGTACAGCACCACCTCAATGGGTGCAGGGGACCCACGCTGTCCGTTCACATGCTCGGCCCAGTCCACACAGGGTTGGGCCGGCGTCCAGTCGTCCGCCTGCCCCAGCTGCATCAGCAGCGGCACGGCCGGCTTGCGCTGGCGCTGCAGCACCTCCAAGCAGCCGGGGTAATAGGCCACGGCAAATGCGGGCAGCGGTACCTCGGGCGGGCGGCGTTCCAACCGGTCGGCCTGAATGGCTGCCAACACCGTCGAGCCGCCATTGCTCCACCCCAGCAGACCCAATCGCTGGGCATCCACACCGGGCTGCTGGGCCAGCCAGCTCAAGCCACCCCAGGCATCCAGACGCCGATGGGTCTGCGTCACTTTGCGCGTGCCCAGGCGCTGCGTGCACAGCTCGCGCTCGCCCCGCGTGGTCAGGGAATCCAGAACCAGGACCGACCATCCTTGGCGCAGCAACCAGTCGGTGTAGCCGCGCATGCGGCTGGACAGTTCGCCAGAAGGTTCATAAGGGCCACTGCATCCATGCAGCAGCAGCATGGCGCCCGCGTGGGCCGCTGCAGCGCCGTGCCCAGCAGCGGCCCTCTGGCCGGGTGTGGCCTGCACCGGCGATGGGCTCCAGTAGCCCATCAACATCACCGGCTGGCCGTTGGGGTCCCGGTCGTGGCTGGGCACCATCACCCGCTGAGGCTCGGCTGAAGCCGCCGCAAGGCCCGCCCCCCACACCAGCGCCATCGCCCAGGTCCATCGGGCGGCCGCGCGTCGGGGCCAACCCTTGTGTCGTGCATGCACGTTCATTGCACAAGCCTCCCTTGCAACCCGGCAACGCCCGGGTGCACCGTTAGAACAGACGGTCCACCTGCAGCAAGGTGAGCACACCCAGCACCGCAAAGATGAGCGCCGCAAGCCCGTGCACCACGCGCATGGACAGCCGCTTGGCGATACGGTCACCCAAGAACACCGCCGGCACATTGGCCACCATCATGCCCAGGGTGGTACCCAAGACCACGGCGACCAATTCGGTGTAGCGCGCTGCCAGCGCCACGGTGGCGATCTGGGTCTTGTCGCCCATTTCGGCCAAGAAGAAAGCCACGACCGTGGTTCCGAACACGCCAAAGCGCTGCCGACCCGCTGCCGTTTCCTCATCGATCTCATCGGGAACCAGCATCCAGGCCGCCATGGCCAGGAAGGACAGGCCTATCACCCAGCGCAGCACCTCCGGGCCCAGGGCCTGGGCCACCCACGAGCCCACCACACCGGCCAGCGCGTGGTTGAGCACCGTGGCTGCGAAGATGCCCGCGATGATGGGCAGCGGCTTGCGAAAGGCCGCGGCCAATACGATGGCCAGGAGTTGGGTCTTGTCACCCATTTCTCCCAGGGCAACCACACCCGTGGAGATCAAGAAGGCTTCCATTGAGAACAGTGTAGCCACCGTGCTGCGGGGTTCAGGCCTGGCTGCGCCGGCTCAAGCGCCAGCTGCGGGTCCGGGGTCAAGATGGCTCTGCGGTGCGCAGCCCTGCGCATTGCGGCCCGACACACCAAAACCATCCCAAGGAGCCTAGACATGAGCGAACTGCGCCTGCTTGATCCCTTTCTAAGAGACCCTTTCGATGACACGCAGCGCACCCTGATGCGCCCCTGGCGGCTGAGTGCCGCAGACGGTGCACCCCGCATGCGCGTGGACCTGTCTGAACAGGACGAACACCATGTGGTGAAGGCCGACATTCCCGGTGTGCGCAAGGACGACATCGACGTGCGCATCGACGGCAACGTGGTCACGCTCAGCGCGCAGAGCAAGTCCAAGAAAGAGGAGCGCGACGACGGCCGTGTGCTCTTTAAGGAACGCCAAGAAGGCAGCAGGCACCACCAAGCGCCTGTCCATTCAATAGCGGCGCTTCAAGCGAACATGGGGACGCGATACCATCGTCGCCCACCATGTTCCAGTACCACACGATTCCCGTCACACCGTTCCAGCAAAACTGCTCGCTGGTGTGGTGTGACCAAACCCTGGAGGCCGCCGTCATCGATCCTGGTGGTGAACTTCAGCGAATCCGCCAAGAGGTAAACCGCCGTGGCCTGAGCCTCAAGGCGATCTGGCTCACCCACGCCCACATCGACCACGCCGGCGGCACCGGGCAACTGGCCCGAGCGGACGGATTGCCCATCGTGGGCCCGCACCCGGGTGACCAGTTCTGGATCGATGGCTTGCCCCAGCAAAGCGCGCAGTTCGGTTTCCCGCCGGCCGAAATGTTCACGCCCAACCGCTGGCTGGCCGACGGGGACACCGTCACCATCGGCCATTGCACGCTCGATGTTCGCCACTGCCCCGGCCATACGCCAGGCCACGTGGTGTTTCACTCCAAGCAAGGGCAGCGCTGCTTCGTGGGCGATGTGCTGTTTGCCGGCAGCATTGGCCGCACCGACTTCCCCGGGGGCGACTACGACACGCTCATCAACAGCATCACGCAGCGCCTGTGGCCCATGGGTGACGAAACCGTGTTCATTCCCGGCCACGGGCCCGAAAGCACTTTCGGGCGCGAGCGCCGCAGCAACCCCTACGTCGGCGGCACCTGAACGCGCCGCACAGCGCGTACCGTGCGGCTTTGGGGACAGGCGCCGTCAGCCCTTGCTGCTGGCGGGCGGCCCGAACAGGCGCTCAGGCTTGGGCGCCTTTGCATACAAGGGCATCACCTTGGGCAGCACCTTTTGAATGTCCTGGATGCGCGAATCGCCCGCCGGGTGCGTGCTCATGAACTCCGGCGGCGCGCCCTTGTTGGCCTGCAACATCTTCTGCCACAGCGTCACGCCGGCTTCAGGGTTGTAGCCCGCGCGCGCGGCCAGCTCCAGTCCCACCAGGTCGGCCTCGGTTTCGTCGTCGCGGCTGAACTTCAGCGAGAGCAACTGAGCCCCCATGCCCACGGCCATGTCGCCCAACTGGCCCAGGCCCAACAGCGAAGACACCACGTTGGCGCCCAAGCGCGTGGCCGCCTGCTTGCCCATGCGCTCGCGGGCGTGCTCTCGCAAGGCATGCGCCACTTCGTGGCCCATGATCATGGCCACTTCGTCGTCGCTGAGCTGCAGCTTGGACAAGATGCCCCAGTAGAAGGCAATCTTGCCGCCCGGCATGCAAAAGGCGTTGATTTGGGCGCTGCCAAACAACTGGATGTCCCACTTCCAATCGCGCGCGCGCGGGTTCCACGCGGGTGCGAAGGGAATGATGCGTTGAGCGATGGCGCGCAAGCGAAGCAACTGGGGATGGTCCGGTGGCGCCAGCTGGTTCTTTTGCTGGGCTTCACGCGCCATCTGCCGAAACTGCTGTGCCGCCGCCTGCTCCACCTGCTCCGGCGGAACCACGTTCACGAACACCGATGTTTTGCCCACTTCCTTGCGCAGGCCTTCGTCAGGCTGGGGCGCCGGCGGCGCAGCCGGCGTGGGCGACTGCGCCCAGGCCATGCCCTGCCAAAGCCCCAAAGCCGAAGCGGCCGCCGCACCGGTGAACAGGCGTCGACCATGCACGCCGCAGCCCAGGCGCGAGGCGGGTGTGCCACATCCGCAGGCGCGCGCGGCCACCATGGGCGGCACCGGAACATCCCCGTCGGTGCAAAAGCCGGGGGATGCGTCCGCGGCGCGGGTGCTGGCTGATCGGTTCAGAAGAGGATCCTTGCTCATGGCCCATCCGGTCGGGGTGTGCCCCCGTCGTTCAAGCCTCTGATTTTGCAGCCACTGGGCCTTCCAGTGCTTGAACGTCCTTGCGCAACCACCACAGCAGGCACAAACCGGGAACGGCTGCCAGGGTGCTGACCAGGAAATAAGTGGGCCGGAGGCAAAGCCCAACACGGTGACGGTCATCAGGCGCCAGATTCGGGCGGTCCACGCCATCTGCGGTGTCAAAAGCTTTGAGCATGCGGGCATTGTCCATGCGGCCACCGGCGGCGGTGTGCATGCGCAGCGGTGTGCCTGCGCGGCTTGCTGGGTCACCGGTCATGGCCCTTGGTGCAGCGGGAGCCGTCGCACAGCGCTATCCTGCGGGCATGAGCAAGTTCAAAACACCTTTGCGCCTGCGCACCCTGTCGGTGTCCATCGCCACCACCAGTGCCCTCCTGTCATCGATGGCCTGGGCTGCCGAGCCCACTGCATCGGCCTGCACCGATTTCTACACCCACATCAACGGACAGTGGCTGGCCAACACCGAACTGCCGCCCGACCGAGCCCGCATCGGCAGCTTCGACCAACTGGCCATCTCCAACACCCGTCTGCTGATCCGGTCGCTGGACCGCCTGCTGGCACAGCCGCAGCAGCAGGACACCCCCGGACTGAAGCTGCTGGCCGCGTGGTACGGCAGCGCGCTGGACCCAGCCGTGGCCCAGGCGGCCGGCCTGCAGGCCGCACAGCCTGTGCTGCAGCGCATCGCAGCGCTCAAAGACCGCAGCGAACTGCCGGCCCTGTTGGCGGAGTTCACCCGCGCCCGTTTGGGTGGCCCGCTGGGCATGTCGGTGATGGCCGACAACCAAGATGTGCGCCGGCACATCTTGGGCGTGGGCGGCAGCGGCATTGGCCTGCCCGACCGCGACGACTATCTCAAGACCGACGCCACTTCCAAGCGTCTGCAAGACGCCTATCGCACCTATGCGCGGCAGCTGCTGCAACTGGGTGGCACCACGCCCGACGATGCCGCGCTGGACGCCCTGTTGGCCTTCGAGAAGTCGCTGGCCGAATCGCTGCTCAACGCGGTGGAGCGTCGCAACCCGCAAGCCACCAACCACCGCCGTACCCTGCAAACCCTGCAGGCCGAGGCCCCAGGACTGGACTGGGCCGCGTGGGCCAGGGCCGCCGGGGCCACGCCCGACCGCCTGGGTGCCGACCAGCCCTTCATGCTGCCCCAACCCCGGCACGCCCAGGCCGTGGCCCGTCTGGTGCAGGAGGCTGCGCTGAGCACCTGGCAAACCTACCTGCGCCTGCGCCTGCTGGACGCGCTGGCTCCGTGGCTGGATGAACGCTTTCAGGCCGCAGCCTTCGACTGGAAAGAGCGCGTGCAGCGGGGCCTGACCAAACCCAACCCGCGCAGCGAGCAGCTGGTCTTTCTCATTGGGGGGCGCACGGGCTGGGAGCCCTTGGCCCAGACATTGGGCGAGCTCTTCGTGCGCGAGTCATTCTCTCCCCAGGCTCAGGCCCGCGCCAACGCGATGATCGAAGACGTGCGCGCGGCCATGCGCAGCCGCATCGATGGGCTGCCGTGGATGACGGCGGCTACCAAGCAAAAGGCGCAGGAAAAGCTGGCCAGCATGAGCGCGCAGATCGGCGGGCCGACGAAGTGGCCCGACTACAGCGGCCTGACCCTGAACCCCGAGGACCCCGCCGGCAACTTTATGAAGGTGCAGGCCTGGGGCCATGAACAGCGTTTGGCAGACCTGCCCAAGCCCACGGACCGCCACCGCTGGGACACCTCGCCGCACATCGTCAACGCGTTCGCCGCCGGCCAGAACCGCATCGTGTTCCCGGCCGGCATCCTGCAACCACCCTTCTTTGACGAGAAGGCCAGTGACGCAGCCAACTTGGGCGGCATTGGCATGGTCATCGGACACGAAATCACCCACCACTTCGATGACCGGGGCCGCCAGTACGACGCGGTTGGCAATCTCAAGGACTGGTGGGCGCCGGAGGACGCGGCGGCCTACAGGGCTCGCGCCGACCGCGTGGCCGAGTTCTACAGCCGCTACGAAGTGTTGCCGGGCCTGCGGATCAACGGACGCCAGATGCTGGGGGAGAACATCTCGGACTTGGGCGGCATCAACATTGCCTTCGACGCCCTGCAACTGGCCTTGAAGCGGCAGAACGCCTCGGCCACCGAGGCCAACGCGGCCGCACGCCAATTCTTCACCACCAATGCCCTCATCTGGCGTGGCAAGCAGCGCAACGAGGCCCTGGAGCAGCAGATCCGCACCGGCCAGCACTCACCAGGGCCCTTCCGCGTGCGCGGGCCCTTGAGCAACATGCCCGCCTTCGCGCAGACCTATGGTTGCAAGCCTGGGGATGGCATGGTCGCCGAGGACCCGGTTTCCGTCTGGTGAGCGCAGCCCCAGCG
>JBJTHN010000017.1:0-21288 GCA_046094505.1 Betaproteobacteria bacterium | reverse complement strand
CGGGCCACAAGCCTGCATGGTCAAACCCCGGCTTGCCGGGGTTTTTTCATGGTCAGGCTTGCCCAACGCTTCCCTCCCATGCCCAGCCCAGCCCCACGCCTGCTGCCCGCGCAATCCCCGGCGCAATGGGCGGCCGCGGCCGCGATCATGGGCGAGTACGTGCGTGGCCTGGGGGTGGACCTGTCCTTTCAGTCGATTGAAGCCGAGCTGGCAGACCTGCCCCGGCACTACGCAGGCCCGGGCGGCACGGTGTTGCTGGCCTGGGTGGACGGTGCCTTGGCCGGGTGCGGCGCCATCATGCCGCTGCCCGATGCCGACTACCCCAATGCCTGTGAGATGCGGCGTCTGTATGTACGGCCTGGGTTTCGGCGCCTGGGCTTGGGCCGGCTCTTGGCCCAAGCCTTGATGGACTGGGGTTTGCGCGCCGGTTACTCCAGCATGCTCTTGGACACCCTGGACGAGATGGAAGCGGCGCGAGGCCTGTACATCAGCCTGGGCTTCGAAGAGGTACCGCCGTTCTACTTCAACCCCCTGCCTGGGGCGCATTACTTGAAGGTGGACCTGTAATGAAGTGGGCACCGCTGCCCGTGGCGCCCAGCCGGCTGGGCGAATCCCCCATGTGGCACCCCGTTACGCGACAGCTGTTTTGGTGTGACATTCCCGCCGGCGTCCTGCACCGGTGGGACCCGGCGCGCCAGGCCCACGACCAGTGGGCCCTGGGCTCGGACGCCGCCTGTTGTGCGCCCGTATCCGATGGCACCCTGCTGTTGGCTTTGCGCCGGGGCATCGTCCATCTGAACCCCGCCACGGGTGCCACAGAGGACGTGGTGCCAGCCCCCTACGACCCCCTTGTGGAGCGTTTCAACGACGGCAAGGTTGATCCCATGGGGCGCTTGTGGGTCGGCACGATGTACGAGCCCCGCACCCCGGCCCTGGCCCGCGTGTACCGGCTGGACAGGGGCCCCAAGGGGTTCGGCTTGACCGCGGTGGCCGACCGGGTCACGGTGAGCAACGGCTTGGCCTTCAGCCCCGATGGCCGCACGGTGTACCGCAGCGACACCACCAGCCACACCGTGTGGGCGGCTGACTTGTCGGCGGCCACAGGGGACTGCGGGCCCTGGGTGACGATGACCACGTTTGAGCGGCGCCAGGAAGGGCAGCCGCTGCACACCTACGGGGGCCGTCCCGATGGCGCCGCGGTGGATGCCGAGGGCTGCTATTGGGCCGCGATGTACGAAGGTCAGGCCTTGGTTCGGCTGTCGCCCAAGGGCCAGCGGCTGCAGACGGTGGATCTGCCGGTTCGATGCCCCACCATGCCCTGCTTTGGGGGTGATGACCTGCAGACCCTGTACGTGACCACCGCGCGGGAGAACCGACCGCCGCACGAGCTGCAGGCCCAGCCCTGGGCCGGCTGCGTGCTGCACGCCCGGGTGTCGGTGCCGGGTGTGCCGCTGCACTGCGCCCTGCCGCCCTGAACCGGGCCGCGGGCCTTCAGCGCGGCAAGGCCTCCAGGGCTTGGAGCATCAGCGCCGGCGTCAGGACTTCCGCCAGGAGCACCGGATCCTGCCCCGAGCGGTAGAAGGCGTAGACCGGTACGCCGCTGCGGCCCAGGCGGCTGAGTTCGCGGGTGATGGCTTCGTCACGGCGGGTCCAGTCGGCCAGCAGGGTCACGATGCCGCGCGCCTGCAGCGCCTGCTCCACCTCGGGGTGGCGCAGCGTGCTGCGCTTGTTCACCTGGCAGGTGACGCACCAGGCGGCGGTGTAGTCGACAAACACCGTTTGGCCCTGCGCCAAGGCATCGGCCATGGCCTGCGGCGACCATGGCGCCCAGGCTTGGCCCGCGCTGGCCACGGAGGGGGCTGGGGCACCCAGGCCCGAGGACGGGGGCTTGTCCTGCAACAGCGGCAGCGTCCAAGCCATCCCACCCACGACCACGGCGGTGCTCGCCGCCCGTGCCAGGAGGCGTGGGGTGTGGCCCCCGGTGGCGGCCCACCCCCAGGCCCCAATGGCAAAAGCCAAGACCAGCAGGAAGGCCAGGAGGCCCGCGGCGGCATCGATGCCAGCCTGGTGCCCCAACACCCACACCAACCACACCACGGTGGCCAACAGCGGCAGGGCCAGGGCGTGCTTGACCTTGGCCATCCAAGCCCCAGGCCGCGGCAGCTTTTGCGCCCATGCGGGCATCAGGCACAGCAGCAGGTAGGGGCTGGCCATGCCCAGGCCCAGAGCCACAAACACGCCCAAGGCCATGGGCGTGGGCATCGTCATGGCCACACCCAAGGAGGCCCCCATAAACGGGGCGGTGCAGGGCGAGGCCACCAAGACCGCCAACACCCCTGTGAGGAAATGGTCCACCATGGGGTTGTTGGCGCGCGCAGCCGCCCAGGAGCCGGGCACCATCAGGTCAAACTCAAACAGCCCCAGCAGGTTCAGCCCCATCAGGGTGAAGAGCAGGGCCAAGGCGGCCACAAAGGGGGGCGACTGCAGTTGAAAGCCCCAGCCCAGTTGTTCGCCAGAGGCCCGCAGGGCCAAGAGCAAGCCGGCCAAGGCGGTAAAGCTGAGCACCACCCCCAGGGTGTAGGCCGCGCCGCCCACAGCCAAGGCTCGGCGGTCGTGCGCATGCGAGGCGAAGCCGAACACCTTGAGTGACAAGACCGGGAACACGCAGGGCATGAGGTTCAGGATCAGGCCGCCGATGAACGCCAAGGCGAGCGCTGCCCACCAGCCGCTGGCCGCGGGTGCCTGCGCACCGCCCAGGCCGCCGGCCGCGCGGGTTCCCGTGCCTTCGGACACCGACCCTGCCGGCAGCCCGCCCGCGCCCGGTGCAGGTGCCCCTGCGTCTGCGGGCGGCCATGTGCCGGCCACGACAGCGTTCAAGGCCACGCCCGGGGGGGCAGCGCCCTTGGGCAGGGGTTCTGCAAGGGCCACCACGAAGCCCATGTCGCGGGGCTGGTCCATTCTTTGGGGCGAATAGGCCAACACCCCGGACCAGCCGCCCGCCGCGCCCCAGCGGGCCTGTGGCTCCACCGACGGCGACAAGACATGGGGGGCGGTGGGGAAAATCGACAGCTTGCGGCCCTGCCAAGCCGCAGGCAGGCCGCTCAATTCCAACTGCAGGCCTTGCGCGTCCGCCTTCGCTGTGGCCCGCGCGCCCGGCCAAACCACCGGCAGTAGGGCACGGGTTTCCTCAAAAAGGGCGGCGTGGCGCACCAGGGCAGCGCGTGCCGAGCCGGCCGGCAGCTTCAGGGTGAAGTCGCCGCTTTCCGGGATGCACACGTCTTCGCAAACCAACCAGTCGGCCCGCAGGCCGATCGTCAGGGCCTGCTCGGGCAGGGGCTGCTCCACCACCAGCGGCACCTGCAGCAGCAGCGTGCCTTCGTAGCCGTGGTTCATCAGGGGGCCGATGGGCAGCCGGTGCGGTACCGGCCAATCGATCTCGCCAGCCTTCAGGCCTGGGGGCAGCGTCCACTGCAGTTGCGTGGGCAAGCCCGAGTCCCCGGGGTTGAGCCAGTAGGTGTGCCAGCCCTTCTTGTGCACGATCTTCAGCCCCAGCCACGCGGGGGTGCCGGGCCGCAAGCCTTCGGGTGCGTGCACCACCAGCTCGGCCCGCACCTGGTCGGTGGTTACCAGGGCAGAGGCCCGGGCCGACGGCGCCAACACCAGCAGGGCGGCCATCCAAGACAACAGCCCGATCACCAGTGGGCGCACGTAAGAGCTCATACCCGCATCATCTCAGTTTGGCGCCTTGGTGGAGTGGGGAGTAGGGCAATCCCAAAAGACCCCGCGGGTTTCTGCGTATACTGGATTGGCTCTACTTATCGGAGTATCTAGCCCATGCACCCCGAGGGTTCCCAACTGGGCGCTACGCAGGGTGCGCGTGCTGGCAAAGACCGTGCCGCTGATGCGCGCAGGCCTTCGTCAGGCGCTTGGGATGAAGAGGAAGATGAGTCCGCAAGCCGCGGTTTCAAGAGGCTGGCTGCTCTAGAGGCGCAGGCCCTGCGAGACCTAGACCCCCCGGTGTCCCCGTGGAGGGTCGTGGTTGCCCAAGTGGCTGTCGGCTTCATCGTGGCCTGCCTGGCAGGTGCGGTGATGGGAAGCGTGTCTGTGTTTTGGTCGGCGCTGTATGGCGCCGGCGTGGTGGTGGTTCCGTCGGTGTTGATGGCCCGCGGAATGACCTCCAGGCTCTCCAGTGCGAATGCTGGCGTCTCTGCCGTCAGCTTCATGTTGTGGGAGTTTGTGAAGATCGGCGTTTCGGTGGTGCTGCTGATGCTGGCGCCGCGAATCGTCGAGCCGCTGGTTTGGCCTGCCCTGTTGTTGGCCGTGCTGGTGTGCATCAAGGTGTATTGGGTGGCGCTTTTGTGGCGCGGCCGAAAGCCGAAACCGGTTGAACGTTTGAAGAGTTGAAAGCAATTCGAGATGGCAGCTGAAGGTCAAGCCCCCACCGCTGGCGAGTACATCGTCCACCACCTCGGACACCTGCAGAACAAGAAGCCCGACGGCCCGTTGGACTTGTCTGTTTTCAACTACGACTCGATCTCCTTTTCGGTGCTGCTGGGCATCGTGACCTGCTGGCTCCTTTGGGCGGCTGCCCGCAAGGCCACCTCCGGCGTGCCCGGGCGGTTCCAGGCCGCGGTGGAAATTCTGGTCGAGATGGTGGAAAACCAGGCCAAGGGAATCGTGCACAACGCGGAGAGCCGAAAGCTCGTCTCGCCCCTGGCGCTCACCGTGTTCGTCTGGATCTTTCTGCTCAACGCGATGGACCTGCTGCCGGTGGATCTGATTCCGCAGATCTGGCATTCGGCCGCACCCGCGTTGGGCGCCAAGGACTACATGCGGGTGGTCCCCACGGCGGATCTTTCGGTGACGATGGGCCTGTCTTTGTCGGTGCTGCTCATCAGCCTGTACTACAGCGTCAAGATCAAGGGCCTGGGGGGATGGGTCCACGAACTCCTGACGGCACCTTTTGGCGACAAGTTCTACCTCTATCCGTTCAATTTTGCGATGCAACTCATCGAGTTCGTCGCCAAGACCGTGTCCCACGGGATGCGACTGTTCGGCAACATGTATGCAGGCGAGCTGATCTTCATGCTCATCGCTCTCATGGGTGGGGCCTGGTCGCTCACCGCCACGGGCATCGGCTTGGCCATCGGGCATATCGTCGCGGGCAGCGTGTGGGCCATCTTTCACATTCTGATCATCACGCTGCAGGCCTACGTGTTTATGATGCTGACCCTCGTCTATGTGGGTCAGGCTCACGACGCGCATTGACCGACGGTCAAGCGAAATCGGTTTCCATTTCTCCCCAACGTCACTCAAAACAGGAGTAGTCATGCAAGAAATCATCAGTTTTGCCGCCCTTGCCGCCGGCTTGATCATCGGCCTGGGCGCCATGGGCGCCTGTATCGGCATCGGCATCATGGGCAGCAAGTACCTGGAAGCCGCAGCGCGCCAGCCCGAACTCATGGGTGAGTTGCAGACGAAGATGTTCCTGTTGGTCGGCCTGATCGATGCGGCGTTCATCATCGGCACCGGCATCGCGCTGTGGTTCACCACCGCCAACCCGTTCATCGGCCAGATCGCCAACCTGCCCAAGTGATTCGGCGCGGTTGAACAACGCTGCTGGGGCCACCCGCACTTGCGGCGCCCCGTGCTGAACACTTCCCAACCGATTGAGGCATACAAGTGAGCATCACCGGCACCCTCATCATCCAGATGATCGTCTTTGCGATCCTTGTCTGGTTCACGATGAAGTTCGTCTGGCCACCGATCACTGCCGCTCTGGATGAGCGGGTCAAGAAGATCGCCGACGGCCTGTCGGCGGCGGATCGGGCCAAGGCCGATCTGGCGGTGGCCAACAAGCGCGTCGAGGAACAGCTTTCGGCGGCCCGCGATGATGCGGCCAAGCGCCTGTCCGACGCCGAGCGCCTGGCGCAGTCGATGATCGAAGAGGCCAAGTCTCGGGCTTCCGAAGAGGCCGCCAAGATCATCACGGCGGCCAAGGCCGAGGCCGAGCAGGAGTCGGTCAAGGCGCGCGAGCAGTTGCGCGACCAGGTGGCCCTGTTGGCCGTGCGCGGCGCTGAGCAGATCCTGCGCAAGGAGGTCAATGCATCCGTGCATTCCGAACTCCTGGGCCGCCTGAAGGCGGAGCTCTAAGCCCATGGCCGAGCTTGCAACCATCGCGCGCCCCTACGCCGAGGCGCTGCTCAAGGCCGGCGGCGACCCCGCGGCGGCTGCGGAACTGTCTGCGTTGGCGGCAGTGGCTTCAGACGCGCGGATGCTCGAGTACGCGCAGGACCCCCGGTCAACGGCAGCCCAGGTCACGCAGGTGATCGCCGCCGTCATGGGCAAGCCGCTGTCGCCCAAGGTCGGAAACCTGCTGGCTGCCATGCTTGACAACGGCCGGCTTTCCGCGCTGGCCGAGGTTGCGCGGCAGTTTCAACTGCTGATCAACGCGCGCAGCGGGATCTCGGAAGCCAAGATCCACAGCGCCTTCGAGCTGACGGCCGCGCAACTCGACGAGGTCAAGGCTGTCCTGGAGAAGCGCTTCGGCCGAAAGCTCAACGCCAGCGTGGTGGTCGAGCCCTCGCTGATCGGTGGCATACGTGTGGTGGTTGGCGATGAGGTGCTCGACACTTCCGTCAAGTCACGCCTGGAACAGATGAAGCTTGCCCTCACCGCTTGAGGGCCGGAGAAAACCATGCAACTCAATCCCGCAGAGATTTCCGAACTGATCAAGAGCCGAATCGAGGGGCTCGGCGCCTCGACGGACATCCGAAACCAGGGCACCGTCGTCTCCGTGACCGACGGCATCGTCCGCATCCATGGCTTGTCCGACGCGATGCAGGGCGAAATGCTGGAGTTCCCGGCCGGCCCCAACGGGCAGGCCACCTTCGGCCTGGCCCTGAACCTTGAGCGCGACTCCGTCGGCGCGGTGATCCTGGGCGAATACGAGCACATTTCCGAAGGCGATACCGTCAAGTGCACGGGCCGCATTCTGGAAGTGCCCATCGGGCCGGAGCTCATTGGCCGTGTGGTCAATGCCCTGGGCCAGCCGATCGACGGCAAGGGGCCGATCAACGCCAAGATGACCGATGTGATCGAGAAGGTCGCCCCAGGCGTGATCGCCCGCAAGTCGGTCAGTCAGCCCGTGCAGACGGGCCTGAAGTCCATCGACTCGATGGTGCCGATCGGCCGCGGCCAGCGGGAGCTGATCATCGGCGACCGCCAGACCGGCAAGACGGCCGTGGCCATCGACGCGATCATCAACCAGAAGGGTCAGAACATGACCTGCATCTACGTGGCCATCGGGCAGAAGGCTTCGTCGATCAAGAACGTGGTGCGCGCGCTCGAACAGCACGGCGCCATGGACTACACGATCGTGGTGGCTGCCTCGGCCTCGGAGTCAGCGGCGATGCAGTATGTTTCGGCCTACTCCGGATGCACCATGGGCGAGTACTTCCGGGATCGCGGCCAGGACGCGCTGATCATTTACGACGACCTGTCCAAGCAGGCGGTGGCCTATCGTCAGGTGTCGCTGCTGCTGCGTCGCCCGCCGGGCCGCGAGGCCTACCCCGGCGATGTGTTCTATCTGCACAGCCGACTGCTCGAGCGCGCCGCTCGGGTGAATGCCGAGTACGTCGAGGCGTTCACCAAGGGCGAGGTCAAGGGCAAGACCGGCTCGCTGACGGCATTGCCGGTGATCGAAACCCAGGCCGGCGACGTGTCGGCCTTTGTGCCCACCAATGTCATTTCCATCACCGATGGCCAGATCTTTCTGGAGACTTCGCTGTTCAACGCCGGCATTCGTCCGGCCATCAACGCCGGCATCTCCGTGTCTCGGGTCGGCGGCGCGGCCCAGACCAAGCTCATCAAGAGCTTGTCGGGCGGCATCCGGACCGACCTGGCCCAGTACCGAGAGCTTGCGGCCTTCGCGCAGTTTGCCTCGGACCTCGATGCGGCCACCCGCAAGCAGCTCGACCGTGGAGCGCGCGTGACGGAACTGCTCAAGCAGCCACAGTACAGCCCGCTGCCCATTTCGCTGATGGCCGCCACCATCTTTGCGGCCAACAAGGGCTACCTGGACGATGTGGATGTCAAGCGTGTGCTGGCTTTCGAGAGCGGCCTGCACCAGCACCTGAAGTCCAGCCATGCCGGACTGCTGGCCAAGCTCGACAACGACAAGGCCATGGACAAGGCCGCCGAGGAAGAGCTCTCGGGCGCCATCGCGGCGTTCAAGAAGTCCTTCGCCTGAGACCCAACCCGAGGATCATCAGCAATGGCAGCCGGCAAGGAAATCCGCGGCAAGATCAAGTCGGTGGAGAACACCAAGAAGATCACCAAGGCCATGGAGATGGTCGCCGCCTCCAAGATGCGCAAGGCGCAGGACCGGATGCGTGCGGCGCGTCCCTACAGCGACAAGATCCGCAACATCACGGCCAACCTCTCCAAAGCCAACCCGGAGTACCAAAGCGCCTACATGCGCGCCACCGGAACGGCCAAGGCGGTGGGCTTCATTGTCGTGACCACCGACAAGGGCCTGTGCGGCGGCCTGAACACGAACGTGCTTCGCGCCGTGACCGTGAAGATGCGTGAGGTCCAGGCTTCGGGCAAGCAAGTCATGGCCGTGGCCATCGGCAACAAGGGGCTGGGGTTTCTCAACCGCATCGGCGCCAAGGTCGTCAGCCACGCGGTGCAGCTGGGCGATGCCCCGCAGCTTGAGCGCCTGATCGGGCCGGTCAAGACGATGCTTGATGCATTCGTGGCGGGCCAGCTCGACGAGGTCCACATCTGCTACACGAAGTTCATCAACACCATGAAGCAGGAGCCGATGGTCGAGCAGTTGCTGCCCCTGAGCGCCGGCGTGCTGGAGCAAAGCGAGCAGGAGAAGAAGGCCTACGGCTGGGACTATCTCTACGAGCCCGACGCTCCCACGGTGATCGATGAGCTGCTCAAGCGTTACATCGAAGCGCTGGTCTTCCAGTCCGTGGCTGAGAACATGGCCAGTGAGCAGAGCGCACGCATGGTGGCCATGAAGGCCGCCACGGACAACGCCGGAAACCTGATCGGCGAGCTCAAGCTGGTCTACAACAAGACCCGCCAGGCAGCCATCACCAAGGAACTCTCGGAAATCGTGAGCGGCGCGGCCGCCATCAGCGGTTGACCGAAGGCTTGACCCGCGCAAGTCGAATCATTGACGAATAGAAACAGAGGAACGAAACATGTCGACCACCCAAGCCCAGGGCAAGATCGTCCAGTGCATCGGCGCCGTCGTGGACGTCGAATTTTCCCGCGACCAGATGCCCAAAGTCTATGACGCGCTGAAGATGTCGGGCTCTGCCCTGACGCTGGAGGTCCAGCAGCAGCTCGGCGATGGCGTTGTGCGCACCATCGCCCTGGGCTCTTCGGACGGCCTGCGCCGGGGCACCGTGGTGACCAACACCGGCGCACCGATCACGGTGCCTGTGGGCAAGGCCACCCTGGGGCGGATCATGGACGTGCTGGGCAATCCCATCGATGAGCGCGGCCCCGTCTCCACCGAGCTCATGGCCTCGATCCACCGCAAGGCGCCGGCCTACGACGAGCTCTCCCCTTCGCAGGAACTGCTGGAGACCGGGATCAAGGTGATCGACCTGATCTGCCCGTTTGCCAAGGGCGGCAAGGTGGGCCTGTTCGGCGGCGCCGGTGTGGGCAAGACCGTGAACATGATGGAGCTGATCAACAACATCGCCAAGGCCCACTCGGGCCTGTCGGTGTTCGCCGGCGTCGGTGAGCGCACTCGCGAGGGCAACGACTTCTACCATGAGATGAGCGACTCCAAGGTGGTGGTCCAGGAGGACTTGAGCCAGTCCAAGGTGTCCATGGTCTATGGGCAGATGAACGAGCCTCCGGGCAACCGCCTGCGGGTGGCGCTCACGGGCCTGACGATTGCTGAATCGTTCCGCGATGAGGGCCGCGACGTGCTGTTCTTCGTCGACAACATCTATCGATTCACCTTGGCCGGCACGGAAGTGTCAGCGCTGCTGGGCCGTATGCCTTCTGCCGTGGGTTACCAGCCGACGCTGGCCGAAGAAATGGGCCGCCTGCAGGAGCGCATCACCTCCACCAAGGTGGGCTCGATCACCTCGATCCAGGCCGTGTACGTGCCCGCGGACGACCTGACCGACCCCTCGCCGGCCACCACCTTTGCCCACCTGGACGCCACCGTGGTGTTGTCGCGTGACATCGCCGCGCTGGGCATCTACCCCGCTGTGGACCCCCTGGACTCCACCAGCCGCCAGATCGATCCGAACGTGGTGGGAGAGGAGCACTACAGCACCACCCGCGCCGTTCAGGCCACGCTGCAGCGCTACAAGGAACTGCGCGACATCATCGCCATTCTGGGGATGGACGAGCTTTCGCCTGAAGACAAGCTCGCGGTGGCCCGCGCCCGCAAGATCCAGCGCTTCCTCTCACAGCCTTTCCATGTGGCCGAAGTGTTCACCGGCAGCCCGGGCAAGTATGTTCCGCTCAAGGAAACGATCCGTGGCTTTAAGATGATCGTCAACGGCGAGTGCGACTCGCTGCCGGAGCAGGCTTTCTACATGGTGGGAACGATCGACGAGGCCTTCGAGAAGGCCAAGAAGCTGCAATAAGGAGCCTCGATGGCAACGATCCATGTCGATGTGGTTTCGGCCGAGGAGAACATCTTCTCGGGCGAAGCCAAGTTTGTCGCGCTGCCTGGCGAGGACGGCGAACTGGGCATCATGCCGCGCCACATTCCGCTGATCACCCGCATCAGGCCGGGGGCCGTCCGCATCGAGCGGGCCGACACCGGGGAGGAGGAGTTCGTCTTCGTGGCCGGCGGGATTCTGGAGGTTCAGCCCCATCGCGTCACAGTGCTGGCCGACACGGCCATCCGTGGCCATGATCTGGACGAGGCCAAGGCCAATGAAGCCAAGAAGCTGGCCGAGGAGGCGATGAAGAACGCCAAGAGCGACATCGATTTTGCCGCCGCCCAAAGCGAGTTTGCCGCCATGGCTGCGCAGTTGGCTGCGGTGCGGAAGTTTCGCAAGAAGTAGCGCCTGCAGCGGCCAACGGCAATGAGCCTGCCCGGCGACTGTTGGGCGGGCTTTTTTTCCATCCGCCGCGGCTTGGGGCTTCGGGCCGGGGTCACCGTGGTCGTTGGGGGCTGATAATTCCGCGCAGAGGAGACCGTGCCCATGAGCACCACGGCTTACGCCAACGACCAATTCCTGCGCGCCTGCCTGCGACAGCCCACCGATCACACGCCCGTGTGGCTGATGCGCCAGGCCGGCCGCTACCTGCCCGAGTACAACGCCACCCGCGCGCGCGCCGGCAGTTTCATGGGGCTGGCCACCAGCCCCGACTTCGCCACCGAGGTGACGTTGCAGCCCTTGGACCGCTATCCGCTGGACGCGGCCATCCTGTTCTCGGACATCCTGACGGTACCCGACGCCATGGGCCTGGGACTGAGTTTCGCGGCGGGCGAGGGGCCGCGCTTTGCCAAGACGTTGCGTGAAGAGGCCGATGTGGCCGCGCTGCAGGTGCCCGATATGGACAAGCTGCGCTACGTGTTCGACGCGGTGGCCTCCATCCGCCGGGCCCTGAGCTTGCCCGATGGGCGTAGCCGTGTGCCCTTGATCGGGTTTTCCGGCAGCCCCTGGACCCTGGCCTGCTACATGGTCGAAGGTGCGGGCAGCGATGACTACCGCCACGTCAAGAGCCTGATGTACCGCCGCCCGGACCTGGTGCACCGGGTCTTGGAGGTCAATGCACAGGCCGTCACGGCTTACCTCAACGCGCAGATCGAGGCCGGTGCACAGGCGGTGATGGTCTTTGACAGCTGGGGCGGCGTCTTGGCCGACGGTGCCTTCCAGGCGTTCAGCCTGGCCTACACGCGCCGCGTGGTGGAAGGCCTCAAGCGAGAGCATGGAGGCCAGCGCATTCCCTGCATCGTGTTCACCAAGGGTGGTGGGCAGTGGCTGGAAGGCATCGCCGCCTGCGGCGCCGATGTGGTGGGGCTGGACTGGACCACCGACCTGAGCAGTGCCCGTACCCGCGTGGGCCACCAGGTGGCCTTGCAGGGCAACATCGACCCGATGGTGCTGTTCGGGGGCGAGGCCGCGGTGCGCGCCGAGGTGCGCCGCACCTTGGACCGCTTCGGAGCACCGCGGGGCGCGGATGGCCAATGGGGCGGGCATGTGCTGAACCTGGGGCACGGCTTGAACCAGCACACGCCGCCGGATGCCGTGGCGGCCCTGGTCGATGAAGCGCACGCCTATTCGCGCCGTCTGCGTTGACCCGAAGCCTCATGTGTGCACTCACTCGCGCCGAGAATAGGGCCGATTCGCAAGCTGGCCTCCTGTGACATTTGAACGGTGCACGGCGGCGCGGTTGGGGACTTATCCCCAAAGCGGTGCAAGCGATGAACACCACCACTTGCCACCCCATTCGGCTTGAAAAACATCAAAAATTTTTCCCAAGTCCTTGATTCTTCGAAAATAAATCGACTGCCTCTAGATGAGGCAGCTCAAGCAGCGCAGAGCAAAATCAGGCACTTGGCGCTTCCATCGGCAGCTTGTCCCCAAACTTGTCCACAGAATTCGTGGGTAAGCCCTGAAACCCGAACCGAATCAAGACCTTACTAGCTGTGGCTCAGGAGATGGATTCGTATTCGGTTGGCGTGGTGGTGGACCTGCCCCACCACAGTGGCCTGGGCGGGGCCTTGAGCTACCGGCACGCCACACCGCTGGAGCCGGGCACGCTGGTGCAGGTGCCACTGGGCCGCCGGGAGGTTCTGGGGATCGTGTGGGAGGCGCCTGCCCTGCAGGACGCGCCGGCCGACCCTGCTGCCTGGAAGCCGGTCACTGCGGTCCTGGACTTGCCCCCACTGGGCGCACCGTGGCGCTCGCTGGTCACCTTTGCCGCAGACTACTACCGCAGGGGCCTGGGGGAACTGGCCTTGTCGGTGCTGCCACCCGAGCTGCGCAAGGCCACGCCAGCCGCCTTGGCCCGCCGCGGGGCGCGCTTGGCGAAGGCGCAAGCCCGAAAGGGCGCGCCACCGTGCACGGCCATCGACCCTGCCTCACTGCAGGTGCCCAACGACCAGGCCGATGCCACGCCAAACCCCCCGCCCTCGACGCCCGAGCAGGCAGCCGTGCTGCAGGCGCTGCAGGAGGCCACAAGCCCCACGGCGCGGGCGCCGGCTGCACCAAGCGCGCCGGTGCTGCTGCATGGCGTGACCGGCAGCGGCAAGACCGAGGTGTACCTGCGCCTGGCGCAACAGACCTTGGCGCAAGGCCGGCAGGTCTTGGTGATGGTGCCCGAGATCAACCTCACGCCCCAGCTGGAAGCCCGCCTGCGCGCGCGCTTTGCCGGCCACACCGTGGTCACCCTGCACAGCGGCCTGACCCCGGCGCAGCGGGTCAACCATTGGCTGCAGGCCCACCTGGGGCAAGCCGACCTCCTGTTGGGTACACGCCTGTCGGTGATGGCGTCTCTGCCCCGGCTGGGGCTGATCGTGGTCGACGAAGAGCACGACCCCTCCTACAAGCAGCAGGAGGGCGCACGCTACTCCGCCCGGGACCTCGCCGTCTACCGGGCACGTCTGGAAGGTGTGCCCGTGGTCCTGGGGTCGGCCACCCCTTCGCTGGAGTCGTGGCGCCATGCCCAGCAAGGCCGCTACCGCTTGCTGCGCATGCCCAGCCGCGTGGGAGATGGGGCCTTGCCCCAAGTCGAGCTGGTTGACCTGAACTTGCAGCCCCGCAGTGTGGCCTCAGGGGCCGGGGGCAGCCTTCTGTCCACGGTCCTGGTGGCGGCGGTGCAAGAGCGCATCGACCGCGGCGAGCAAAGCCTGTTGCTGCTCAACCGTCGAGGCTATGCGCCGGTGCTGCACTGCGGGGCCTGCAGTTGGAAAAGTGAGTGTCCGCACTGCAGCGCGTGGCGCGTGTTTCACAAGGTGGACCGCAGCCTGCGTTGCCACCATTGCGGGGCCGCCGAGCGCGTGCCGCGCGCCTGCCCGGCATGCGGCAACCTGGACCTGTCGGCCATCGGGCGTGGCACCGAGCGGCTTGAGGAACAGCTGCAGCCCCTGCTGCGGGGCCGCGACGGAGGACCCCCGCGCGTCCTGCGCATCGACGCCGACACCACGCGGCGGGCCGGTTCGCTGCAAAGCCAGCTGGCCCAGGTGCACGAGGGTGACGTGGACGTGCTGGTGGGCACGCAAATGGTGGCCAAGGGGCATGACTTCCGGCGGGTCACCTTGGTGGCGGCCGTCAACCCCGATGGTGCCCTGTTCAGCAGCGACTTCCGGGCACCTGAGCGGCTGTTTGCCTTGTTGATGCAGGCTGCGGGCCGTGCCGGGCGAGACGCGGCCCAGGCCGAGCGCAGCCGCATGTTGGTGCAGACGGCCTACCCCCTGCACCCGCTGATTCAAGCGCTGCGCCATCACGATTACGAGGCCTTTGCCGCTTCGCAATTGGAGGAGCGCCAGGCTGTGGGATTGCCACCCTACAGCCACCTGGTGGTGCTGCGGGTGGAAGCGCGCACGGTGCAGGCCGCGCAGGCCTTCATGGCCGATGCGGGCGCCGCAGCACACCAAGCCTTGATGGACCTGCAGGCCGCACAAGAGAGCGGATCCGGCCCTTCGGGGGAGGTGACGATCTACCCGCCTGTGCCCGCCCCGGTGGCCCGTGTGGCCGACCTGGAACGCTGGCAGATGCTGCTGGAGTCGGCCTCACGACCCACCTTGCAGGCCTTGTTGCGCGCTTGGTCTGAGGCCTTGCTGACCCTGCGGGAGCGGCACCGCGCTGTGGTGCGTTGGGCCTTGGATGTGGACCCGCTGAGCCTGTAGCGCGTGATCAGTGCAGCGGCTGCACGCCAAAGCCCCAGGCCCACAGCGTGAAGGTGATGAAGGCCAGTGTCGTGGATCCCATGATGATGCGCGCCACCAGGCCGTTGTTGGCGCCATAGCGTTCCGCCAGCATCGACACATTGCTGGCGCTGGGCAGCGCCGCCATGAGCGTGATGGCCGCCACCTGGAGGTCGGACAGGGGTGCGCCCATCGCCCGAGCCGCCAGGCATCCAGACCACACCAGCAAGGGGTGCAGCAGCAGCTTGATGCCCACCACGCCCGGCAGCAGGGCGGGTGAAGACGGCGTGGTGTGGGTGGGTTCGGCCGACGCCGCGCGCGAACGGAACAACACCGCTCCGATGGTGAACAAGGCCACCGGGCTGGCCGCATCAGCCAGCATGCCCACCGCCTTGTCCACCGGGCCCCAAAGGGCCAGGTCCAGTGCCGACAGGGCGCCCCCTAAGCCGATGGACCAGGGCAAGGGGTTCATCAACGGCGCCTTCAGTGCAGCCAAGAAGGCCGCGCCCGCGCCGATGCCGGGCGCGGTGGTGTGGGTGCCCATGCCGGGCGCTGTGTTCGCAGACCGGCTTGGGCCGCCACCCTGCGCCAGCGCCAGGCAGGCCGAGGTGGTCAGCGTCATGTCCAGCAGCATGGTGCAGATGACCGGGCCTGCCGCAGCAGGGCCCAGCAGCGCCACCAGCAGGGGTACCCCGATGAAACCCGAGTTCGGAAAGGCCGCCACGAGGGCTGCAAACGCAGCGTCTTTGCGCGGCGTGCCCAACACCCGGCCCAGGATGAGCACGCCCGTCACCACCAGGGCGGCCACCACCAGGTACAGGCTGCTGATCACCGGATCCAGCAGCTGCGCCAAAGGGGTGTTCATGCCGAAGCGCAGCAGCATGCAGGGCAGGGCAAAGAACAAGACGAAGGTGTTCAACCCCGGAATGGCCGCCAAGGGCAGCCAGCCGCGCTGGGCTGCCCAGTACCCGGCCAGGATGAGCGCGAAGAAGGGAACGGTGACCGACAGGATGGCCTGCATGGGCGTACAGTATCGCCGGGAGACCGTTTGTCGCAGAGGTGTGCGGCCCATCATCCCGCAGCGGCCATTCGTCGCATAGGCTGTACCGCCCCGATGCGCTGGCCTCAAAATCCGGCTGTCGCTTTTGTCTCTGTTTGGAAGCCCCAGATCATGTCCGACGAAAACACCTCTTCACCCAGCACCACCCCCGCCCCCGCACGCTGGCGCCGAGCCTTGTCGGGTGTGGGCCGGATGCTGGATGCCCTGCAGACGGGCGTCAAGCGCCTGGTCTTGGTCCTGGCCATTGGCGGCATGACCGCCGGCATCATCACCGGGGTCCAGATGAGCCGCCCGCCGGCACTGCAGGACCAGACGGTCTTGGTGTTGGACCTCAAGGGCCCTTTGCGCGAGCAGGCTGCCGGCGGCGCGCGGCAAAGCCTACTGGCCCAGGCACAGGGGGAGGAAACCCAAAAGCTGCGCCTGCGCGATGTGCTGGCCGCGCTGGACCATGCACAGCGTGACCCCAAGATCCGCGCGGTGATGCTCAAGCTCGATGATTTCGGCGGCACGGGCCTGTCTTCGCTGCGGGAGGTGGCCGCGGCCCTCGAGCGCTTCAAGGCCTCCGGCAAGCCGGTGAC
Organism: Betaproteobacteria bacterium; assembly: GCA_046094505.1. Classification (GTDB taxonomy): domain Bacteria; phylum Pseudomonadota; class Gammaproteobacteria; order Burkholderiales; family Burkholderiaceae_C; genus RFTU01. Next base: position 4,781 of record JBJTHN010000017.1, on the reverse strand, counting down.
CGCCTGGGGCTACGGCTGGGATCAGCGTGCCTACTACCTGGCCGCCCACGCCAACGAGGTGTGGCTGCACCCCATGGGTAGCGTCTTGGTTGAGGGCATAGGGCGACAGCGCAACTACTACAAGGACGCCCTGGACAAGTGGGGCGTGCAGGCCAACGTGATCCGCGTGGGCAAGTACAAGAACGCCGGCGAGCCCTACTTCACCAACGGCCCTTCGAAAGAGACCCTCGAGAGCGAAGCGCATGTGTACGAGGCCATCTGGGCGCTGTACCGCCGTGGTGTTGAAAAGGCACGTAAGTTGCCTGATGGCGCGATTCAGCAAGCCATCGACAGCCTGCCCGCGTCGCTGGTGGCCGTTGGCGGGAATCCGGCGGCCTGGGCCCTGCAGCAGAAGTGGGTGGATGGGCTCAAGACCCACGACGAGATGCGCAAGGCGATGATGGACGCGGGTGCTGTCGACGAGGAAAGGAAGACGTTTCGCCAGGTGTCGCTGCAGGAGTACCTCAAGCAGGTGCCGCGCCGCGCGGCCGACGCGCCGGTGGCCATCGTGGTGGCCGAGGGCGAGATTGGCGATGGCCAGGCCCCGGCCGGGCGTGTGGGTGGCGACAGCACCTCGGCCCTGATCCGCAAGGCCCGCGAGGATGAGAAGGTCAAGGCCTTGGTGCTGCGCGTGAACTCGCCCGGCGGCAGCGCCTTTGCCTCAGAGCAGATCCGCCGCGAGTTGGAGCTCACCCGCGCCGCTGGCAAGCCGGTGGTGGTCTCGATGGGGGACGTGGCGGCTTCAGGAGGCTACTGGGTGGCGATGGCCGCTGATGAGGTGATTGCCGAGCCGGCCACCATCACGGGATCGATTGGGGTGTTCGGCATCCTGCCCACCGCCCAAGGCCTGATGGACAAGGCCGGTGTGCGCACGGGGGGGTATCGCACCACCTGGTTGGTGGGCGCCTATGACTTCCGGCGTGACCTGGACCCCCGCTTTGCGCAACTCGTGCAGGCCAGCATCGGCCACATCTACACCGACTTCACCACCAAGGCTGCCGCGGCGCGCAGCACCACCCGCGAGGCGATTGACGCGGTGGCGCAAGGCCGCATCTGGACCGGTGAACAGGCGCGCGGACATGGGCTGATCGACCGCACCGGCACCTTGGCCGATGCGATCAAGGCGGCCCGTGAGCGTGCCAAGCTGGCCGAGGATGCGGCCGTGCGTTACGTGGAGAAGTCTCCCAGCCCCCTGTTGGCGGTGCTGGAGCGTTTCGGCGTGGCAGAAGCCACGGCCCATCAGTGGGTGGCGTTGGCCCAAGCCCTGGGCCTGGCCAAGGAAGCGGCGGCGCCGGGCATGCCCATGGGGGCTGCAGCTGCAGCGGCTTGGCTGCCCGCCACAGGCTTGGCTGCGGACCTTTGGTGGCTCAACGACGTGGTGCAGGCCCGCCGGCCCTTCGCCGCGGTGGTGCACTGCTTCTGCGGCAGCGAGCGATAGCCGCCGCCATGGCGGGGGGCCGTGGCGACGGCACCCCGTCTGCCCCTTGGCTATGATCCGCGGCCCGCTTTCAAGGATCGTATGCCCCCTCTCGCCGCACCGCCCGTTGGATTGAACCCAGCACAGCTTCAGGCGGTGCACCATCTGGACGGCCCATGCCTGGTGGTGGCCGGGGCAGGATCAGGCAAAACGCGGGTGATCACGCACAAAGTGGCCCGGCTGCTGCAAAGCGGCTTGGAGCCTGGCCAGCTGGCCGCTATCACCTTCACCAACAAGGCCGCGCAAGAGATGCGCGAACGCGCCAAGGCCCTGGTGGGGCCGCGCGCGGCCGGACAACTCGTGATCAGCACCTTCCACAGCCTGGGGGTTCGCCTCCTGCGCGAAGACGGCCCGGCCTTGGGGCTGAAACCGGCCTTCAGCATTTTGGACAGCGATGATGTGCTGAGCCTGCTGCGCGACGCCGGCGCCACCACCGATGCCAAGCTGGCGCGCCAGTGGCAGTGGGCGATCAGCCTGTGGAAGAACCAGGGCCTGAACAGCGAGGGTGCTGCCGCGGTCGCCCAAAACGACCACGAGCGTGTGGCCGCCCAGGTGATGCGGCGCTACGAAGAGCGCTTGATGGCCTACCAGGCCGTGGACTTCGACGACTTGATCGGTTTGCCGCTGCGCCTGTTGCAGCGCGACGCGGCGGTGCGCCTGAAGTGGCAGGAGCGCTTCCACCATGTGTTGGTGGACGAATACCAGGACACCAATGCCGTGCAGTACGAGCTGATGAAGCAGCTCGTACTGCACCCCGACCCGCGCCGCGCGGCACGGTTCACCGCTGTGGGTGACGATGATCAAAGCATCTACGGATGGCGCGGCGCCACCATCGACAACCTCAAGCGGCTTCCGCAGGATTTTCCGCAGCTGCGCGTGATCGCCTTGGAGCAGAACTACCGATCCACCGCGGCCATCCTGCGCGCAGCCAACCACGTCATCGCGGCCAACCCCAAGCTGTTCGAAAAGAAGCTGTGGAGCGAGTTGGGCGAAGGCGAGCCGGTCAAGCTGCTGGAGTGTGATGGTGAGGAGCACGAGGCCGAGCGTGCGGTGGCCTTCATCCAAGCCATCCGCGGCAACGGCGGACCCTCGATCAAGCTGTCGGACTTCGCCATCCTGTACCGTGCCAACCACCAGGCCAAGGTGTTTGAGCAGAAGCTGCGCGCGGCGCAGATTCCCTACAAGGTCTCCGGGGGGCAGAGCTTCTTCGACCGCGCCGAGATCAAGGACCTGTGTGCCTGGCTGCGCCTGTTGGTCAACCAGGACGACGACCCGGCCTTCTTGCGCGCCATCACCACGCCCAAGCGTGGCATTGGCCACCAGACCCTGGGCAAGCTCGGTGAGTTCGGCGCGGCGTGGAAGAAGAGCCTGTTCGAATCGGTGTTCGCTGCCAGCCTGGGCACGGTGCTGCCGGCCAAGGCACAGGGCTCGCTACTCGAGTTCGGCCGCTACATCAACGACTTTTCGCACAAGGCCAACCACACCTCGGGTTCCGAGGACGCCAAGGCCCTGTTGATGGACTGGCTGAGGGACATCGCTTACGAGCAGCACCTCTTGGATGGCGAAGACAAGGAAAAGCTGGCTGCCGCCCGTTGGTCCAACGTGCTGGACTTTGTCGATTGGATTGCACGGCGCTGTGGTGGAGAGATCGACAACCTGGGCGGCATGACCACCGAGACCCCCAAGCGCAGCGTGTTGGAGGTGGCCCAGACCATCAGCGTGATCATCAGCCTGGCCGAGCGGGGTGATGAGCAGGACGTGGTGACCTTGTCCACCCTGCACGCCGCCAAGGGGCTGGAGTGGCCGCACGTGGTCTTGACCGGCGTGAACGAGGGCCTGCTGCCCTTCAAGAGCGAAGACGAGGACATGAGCCCTGAGCGCCTGGAGGAGGAGCGCCGCCTGATGTACGTGGGCATCACGCGTGCGCGCCAAACGCTGGCGGTGAGCACCCTGCGCCGACGAAAGCGGGGGCGTGAACACGTGGCGGCCATCCCCAGCCGTTTCATTGCGGAGATGAAGCTCAACGACAGCCCCAACCGCGAAGACCCGCGCGAGCGGCTGCGGCGCATGCGCGATGAATTGGCTGCCAAGTCCGCTGCGGCGGCTGCGGCCGCAGCGGCACGCCCTCAGGCCTGAGCGGGGGCGAAGGACAGCCTTACCCTGAGGCCGCCGAGATCGGAGCGGCCGAGCTCCAGTGCGCTGCAGTGTAGGTGCGCGATGTCTTGTGCGATCGACAGGCCCAGTCCGCTGCCGTCCGGGGCGCTGGAGCCCGCAGACCCGCCAGACCCACCGCGCGCAAAGCGTTCGAGCATGGCCGTGCGCAGCTGGGCCTCGATGCCCGGGCCCGCATCGTCCACTTGTACCCAAGGCTGCTGCGGGCTGCCGCCCACTTCCAGGCGCAGCACACCGCCGTGTGCGGCGTAGCGCAGGGCGTTGTCCACCAGGTTGCCCAGGCATTCGCTGAGCAGATCCGGCTCGGCCCGTATGGGAATGGCCGTGTCCGGCAGCAGCAGGTCGAACTGCACGCGCCCGTCCAGCGCGGTCTGAACATAGGCCTGGCCCACGTCGCGCACCACGTCGCGCAGGTCCACCGTTCGCCAGGCTAAGCGGGCCGTGGCCTCGGGCTCCAGCCGGCTCAGGGCCAAGAGCTGCTGCACCAATCGGGCGGTCTTTTGCGTGAGGGCTTTGAGCTCGCCAATGGTGGCCTGGCTGGTGCCCAGGTCTGGTGCTTCGGCGGCCCGGGCCAGGCCCAGCTGCAGGCCCGCCAAGGGTGTGCGGATTTGGTGCGCCGCGTTGGCGGTGAAGCGGCGCTCGCGCGCCAAGACCTCGCGCAAGCGCGCAAACAGGCCATTCAAGGCCGAGGCCAGGGGTTGCAGTTCCCGGGGAACGCCGCGCGGATCAACCTCATCCAGGGCCTGGTGCGACTGCGCCAGCCAACGGTTGGCCAGGGCTTCGACCGGCGCCAGTGTGCCCCGTACGGCGGCCATGATGGCCGCAGCGGTCACCAGCAGCAACAAACCAGAGGGAATCAGCATCAACTGGATGTCTTGGCGTACCTCTTCCCGCTTGAGCCGGGTTTCGGCGATGTAGACATGCACATCCTCGGCGCCGCCGGGTGAGCCAAGGGGCACCGACATGCGCACCACCCGAACCGCTTGGCCGTGCATCTGCGCATCGAAGTACAGGGGGTCGCCCGCTTCTGAGGAGGCCGGCAGGTCCCGGTGCCCAGCCACCAGTCGCCCGCCATGGCGTACGCTGTAGTAGG
>JBJTHN010000016.1:0-7384 GCA_046094505.1 Betaproteobacteria bacterium | reverse complement strand
GGCTCCGTCTCAGAGGGGCCGGGAGGCCGGCCGAATACCCCAAACCGCGTCCTCGAGATCGCCGCGAGCGCACCGTTTCAGATGTGGGACGCGGCTTCGGTTCCGTACTTCGCCACCATCCACCTGGGGACTGAGATTTCTCAGTCCCCTTTCCTTTACTGCCATCCATCAGCTCTGGCCGATGTTGATGCGCAGCATCAAAGTCATGGGGTGAATGGGCGAGGCCTTGAACCCATAGTGCTCGTAAAACAGTCGCGCCCGATCGTTGAGCGCATGCACCAGCAGGGCTCGAACGCCCGTATCCTGTGCGACCGACATGCTGCGTCGCAGAGCGTCCTGCAGCAATCCGGCGCCGAGCTTTACCCCTTGCGCTCGCGCATCGACCGCGAGTCGGGCCAGAACCATCACAGGGATGGGGTCTGGCATGTTCTGCCGAATCGATCGTATGGCGTCCTGATGTGCCACCGCGCCTGCAGCCAGAGCGTAATAGCCCATGACCTGCTGCTTGTCGTCCGTGACGACAAATGTGCGGCTGGCGCCACTGGTCTGGTTGGCCAAGGCTCGGCGCTTGAGCCATTCGTCCAACGACGCTTCACCGCACGCAAAAGACTGGATCTGATGCTCGGCGCCAAGTGGGACCGGCGCGAGCCATTTCACTTGCCTGCTTTCCAGGGTGCCTTGACGGCAAGCAAGCGCTCAAGACCAGCGTTGGTCTTGAGGGGAGCGTCAAGCATCGCGTTGAACTTCTTGAACTTGGCGTCGTCCAGACTGAAAAACACCCGGTCCAGAAGAACCGCTTGCGCCTTGTCGCAAGCGGCTTCGAGCATGAAGTCCGAACGGTTCTTGCCCAGCAGCTGGGCGGCTTGGTCGATCAGGTCCCGCTGCTGTGGCAGGGCCCGTAAATTGATGGCTGCATCACGCACTGCGCTCTCCTGAGACTACACAATAGATACACGAACTCTAGCTGTCCGTATAGCTATTGTCAACACGTCTGTTGGGGCGTTGACGCTGTTTTCGGAATGATCTGGCCGCCACTCGTACGCCGCCCACCTACGCTCCATCACGCCCACTCACGCTTGAATAACCATAGAAAAGTTCAGCCAAGGCGGTTGACCTCCACCACTCTTGCGGGGTCTGGGCTCTCAGCTCAGCCCCGCACCTCATAAACGCCCAGCTTGCGGTGCAGGGGTGATTCATCGGCGATGAACAAGAAGGCGGGCTCGCTGGCCGAGCGGTTGGCCAGCGTCACCGCCTCGTAGCCCGGGGTGCAGCAGGTATCAGCCTCGGCCAGGGTGAAGCGGTGCTCGTTGGCAGCTTCGGCTGCACCCACCACCACCTCCACCTCCCCCTCAATGGCATGAAACACCTGTGAAGGCGAGCGCGCCGGCAGGCGCAGTGTTTGCCCGGGGCGCAGCATCAGGGCGTAATAGCCCAGGTTGTTCTGTACATCGCGCCCGGTGTCGGGGTTCACATAGCTCACCTGTACGCACTCCAGGCCCGGCTGGCTCTTGGCCAGCGCCACCAGGGCCGCGCGGGCGTCTTGCCAGGGGTAGCGCAGCATGGGGTAGGCTTCGCGGCCGCGTTCGAAGTAGGGCGTGGGCACCACGCCGCCGCGGGCGTATACCTCGTCACCGCGGCCGGGCTTCACGTCTTGGCGCTGGCCTTCAATCGCGTACGACACCTCGGCGTAGACCATCAGCGGCAGGTCCAACACGTCCAGCCACACCACGGGTTCGCTGCCGCTGTGTTCGTGTTCATGCCACTGCCCGGTGGGCGTGAGAATCAAATCGCCGCGCTCCATGGGGCATTTTTCGCCGTGCACAGTGGTGGTGGCGCCGCGGCCTTCCACGATCATGCGCACCGCATTGGGCGTGTGGCGGTGGGCGGGCGCCCATTCCTGGGGCAGCAGCAGCTGCATGCCCAGGTACATGGCGGGGCTGGCCTTCATGTTCTCCAGGCCGTGCCCCGGGTTGGCCAACACCAGCACGCGGCGCTCGGCCTTGTGCATGGGCGTGAGCTCACCGGCGCGCATCAGCAGGGGCTTGAGCGTGGCATAGGGCCAGTGCGTGGGCTTGGTGTGGCGGCTGGGCACCTTGGGCGGCAACAGCGCGCGCAGGTTCGGCCACAGCGGCACCAGATTCAAGCGCTGCAGCTCGTCTCGGTAGTCTTGTGGCAGGTCTTCCAGGCGTCCCAGTTCATGCATGGTCGTCTCCTACGCCTTTCAGGCCTGCTGCAGGCAGTTGTTCACGTTCCAGCCATACAGCCACTCGATGGCGTCGTAGAAGCGCTCTTGCGTGCGGCCCTTCCACAAGGCATTGCGCACCAGGCGCTCCACACCGGCGGCGTGGTACAGGCGGCCCATCTCGCGGCCAGAAAGCACGATGCGCGCGGTGCGGGCCACGCGCTGCTCTTGGTACAGCGGCAAGGCGGCATCCCAGTGGTGCTGCGTGGTGCGCAGGGCTTCGCCCAGGGTCACCGCGTCTTCCAGGGCCATGCAGGCGCCTTGGGCCATGTACTGTGTGGTGGGGTGGGCTGCATCGCCCAGAAGCGTGGCCCGGCCAAACACCCAGTGGCCGATGGGTTCACGGTCGGCGGTGGCCCAGCGCTTCCAGGTCTTGGGCAGCTCAATCAGTTGGCGGGCTTTGGGGCTGATGCCTTGAAAGTAGCTTTCCACCTCGGCCTTGCTGCCATCGGTCACGCCCCAGGTTTCTTGCTGGCGGCTGTGGAAGGTGACCACCACGTTGTACTGCTCGCCCCCGCGCAGCGGGTAGTGCACCAGGTGGCACTTGGGGCCGGCCCACAGGCTGGCGGCGTTCCACTGCAGGTCTTGTGGGAAGTCGGCTTTGTCCACCACCGCGCGGTACACCACATGGCCCGTGACGCGCGGCGGGTCGTTCACATACTGCTCGCGCACCACCGATTTGCCGCCGTCGGCCCCAATCAGCGCCTGGCCTTCCCAGCGCGTGCCTTGTTGGTCGACGGCTGTGACCGTTTGCCGCGCTTCATCTTGCTCCACGCGCTGCACGCGGGTGTGCGTGTGAAAGCTCACCCGGCCACTTTCCTGCGCGGCTTCCAACAGCGACAGGTGCACATCGGCCCGGTGTATCACCGCATAAGGGTTGCCAAAGCGCTGCCGAAAGGCTTCGCCCGTTTCAATGCGCCCCACCAGCGACTCATCAATGGCGTCGTGCATCACCATGGCTTCGGTGTACACCGCGCGGCCGCGGGCCTTGTCGCCCACGCCCAGCGCGTCGAAGGCATGAAAGGCATTGGGCCCCAGCTGAATGCCCGCACCGATTTCGCCAATCTCGGGGGCTTGTTCCAGCACCGTCACCCGGTAGCCTTGGCGCACCAGGGCCAGGGCCGCGGCCAGGCCGCCGATGCCGCCACCGGCCACGACAACGGGAAGTTCAGTGCGGGTAGGCGGCTTCATGGAGACTCACACGTGTTGATCAAACCTTGAAGCCCTGGCGCGCCGAGGTTGATGTGAGCCTATCAGAGCAGGCGACGAGGCACGCTGCAGGCCATCGTAGATCGGGCCTGTAGCAGAGGAACGGACTGCGCTTGGCGGCCCGCTGCCCCGTGAAGACGGCCTGCTGTGGCGCGGATTGCGCGGCTTAGGAGGGCCGGCGCCGCCAGGCGCTCTGCACGCCGCTGAGCAACAACACCGCACACACCCCGGCGTTCAGCCCCATCAGCATGCCCAGCCACGCGCCGGCCACTTCGTGGCCGATGCCAAAGCCCCAGGCGGTGGCGGCAAAAAACGCCAGCACATGCAGTGCTGCCATCAACACACGGGGCCACAGCCCCGTGGCCACCCCCGGGCCTGCCTTGGTTTCCAAGCGCAGACTCAGCTCTGTTGGCTGCGGCGCTGCGCTTCGCGCCGGCGGTTGGAAGCCTGCACCTCTTTGAGAATCCACAGGGTGACCCACAAGAGCCAAGCCAAGAACATGATGGTGTAAAGCTTCATGAAGGTCTCCGATCAAAGCCCGGCGCGGCCGGGCGGTCTGGGTGCCGCGGCGCGGCGTGCTGCGTTTTCCAACCAAGTGCCAGTGCAGCCGTGGCCAGCAACAACAGCGCCTCGGCACTATAGATGAATCCGTATCCGATGGACGGGTTTGTCATGGACGAACCCAGGAACCCTTGGCTGGCCAGGGCGGCTACGGCGTCGCGCCCCAGGGCGCCCAGGGCCACGGCCAGGCCAGCGGCGGTGGCCTGCACTGCCCCCCAGGCCCCCAAGGCCAGGCCGGTGTGTTCGGCCGGGGCCTGCTGCATGGTGGAGGTGAGGGTGCCGTGGCTGAACAGGCCACCGGCCGCGCCTATGCCAAACACCCCCAGGCAGAACAGCAGCACGGAATCAAGCGGTGCGGCTACGATGACGGCCACAAAGGCCGGCACCCCCAGCCACGCGCCGCGCAGGGCCATGCCCATGGCGTCCGCCCCGCGGGCCAGCACCACCGAGGCGGCGGTAAAGCCCAAGAGGCCACCGGCGGCCAGCGTGGCGGTCAGCCAGGTGGTTTGCCCCACCGTCATGCCCAGCACCGCCCCGCCGTAGGGCTCCAGCAGCACGTCTTGCATGGTGAAGGCCATGGTGCCCAAGCCAATGATCCACAAGCGCCGGCGTGCAGCGGCGTCGGCCACAAAGTGCTGCAGTGCTTGGGCAAAGCCCACATCGGGCGCGGGCCGCTGGCCGCGCGCACGGTCGCGGCCTTCTTGTTTCCACAGCGACAGGCCATTGAGCACCAGGGTGGCCACGGCCGAGGCCTGAATCACCTGTACCAGGCGCGCGGGGCTGTAGTCGGCCAATGCCCAGCCAAACACCAGCGCGCTGACGATGGAGCCGGCCAGCAGCATCACGTACATCAGGCCCACCATCTTGGGCTGGTCGCGCTCGGGCACCAAATCGGTGGCCAGGGCCAAGCCCGCGGTTTGGGTGGTGTGCAGGCCAATGCCCACCAGCAAGAAGGCCACACAGGCTGCTGCGGGGCCCATCCAATGCGGCCAGGCCTGTGCGTTGCCGCCGCCCGAGAGCACCAACAGCGCCCAGGGCATGATGGCCAGGCCACCGAACTGGATCATGGTGCCGCGCCAGATGAAGGGCACCCGGCGCCAGCCCAAGGCGGCGCGGTGGTGGTCAGACCGAAAGCCCACCAGCGCCCGAAACGGCGCGTACAGCACGGGCAGCGCCACCATCAGGGCCACCAGCGAAGGGGCCACGCCCAGCTCGACGATCATCACGCGGTTGAGCGTGCCCATCATCAACACCAGGGCCATGCCCACCGACACCTGAAACAAGGACAGGCGCAGCAGGCGAGAAAGGGGAAGGTCAGCCGATGCAACGTCGGCAAACGGCAAAAAGCGCGGGCCCAGGGTGACCCAGCCTCGAACCATCGATTGCGAAAGGCGCTTCATGCCCAAAAGAGTTGGCACCTAGATCCCTGCAAGACCGGCCGCTACGGGAGGTTGGGCCGGCCTTGCGGGGAGGGTACAAGTCCCTTATTTGGCCTCTGGTGGTGCCAGTGAGACCTTGGTGGGTGCTTCCACAGTGGCCGTCGCCGCAGGCGCGCCATTGAGGAACTTCTTGACCCAGGTGGTATTGCTCATGATGGCCAGGTGCACGCTGAACGAGCCCACGGCCACAGCGCCCAAAAACAGCGGGACGCCAACGGTGGGTTTGACCACCAGCCACATTTTTCCGTAGATCATGGTGTGCGTCTCCCTTTACTTGAGCCAGGGGGAGTACATATAAGCCAGCAGGTGCGCCAGCGCGGCAATCATCCCGAAGATTTGCGTCCCTTGGATGATGTGGCGGTGAAGCTCCTCGGCCTCGCCTTCGGTCAAGCCTGTCGGCCAGACCTTGTTTGGATCGGACATGTCGATCTCCTTCTTGGTACGTACTGCAACGTGCGAAACCCGCACGCGGGTACTTCACCTCCCCGCCGTCATTATTCCCTGACAGCCAGAGGTGTCAATATGAATTGACCAAGGGATTGTCCGATGTTCTGGACAAAACGTTGCCGACGCCACCAATCGGGCACAGGCAGACAAGCCGGCGGGCCTGGCGGCTCAGTCCAGGGGCCGGGGCATTGCGCCAAAGCGCCCAGCAGCTCCGCCCACCGTCGGCAAAGGCTGAATGCGCAGCGCCGGGGCAAACAGCTGCTCCAGGGTCTGGTGCAGCACGGGGTCGTGGTGTGCCGCGTGGGCGTGCAGGCGGCCCTGGCCCATCGCGGCCACGCGGTCGGCTTGCAGGGCCAGGTTCAGGTCGTGCAGCACCGTCACCACGGTGTGGGTGGCGGCCAATTCCCGAAACAGCCGGGCCAGGGCCCACTGGTGGGGCGGGTCGAGGTGGGCGGTGGGCTCATCCAGCAGCAAGATGGCGGCCCCGGTGGCCAGGGCGCGGGCCAGGTGCACCCGCTGGCGCTCGCCACCTGACAGCCGATTCAGCGGCCGGTGTTGCCAGGCCAGGCCATCGGTGCGCGCCAGGGCCGCCTGCACGGCGGCCTCGTCTTCAGCCTGCCAGCGGCCCCATAGGCCGGTGTAGGGCAGGCGGCCCAGGCACACGGTTTCGCGCACGGTGAGGTCGCCACTGCTGTGGTCTTGTTGGGGCAGCCAGGCTACCAGCCGGGCGCGCTGCGCCAGGGGCAGGGCTTGCAGCGGCTGCCCATTCACCTCCACCCGGCCGGCTTGCAGGGGGAGCAGGCCAGCCAGGGCCTTGAGCAGGGTCGACTTGCCCGCGCCATTGGGGCCCACCAGGGCGGTCCAGCCGGGTTGCAGTTCCAACTGCACACCGTCCACCACGGCTTGGCCGTCCAGCGCCACCTGCAGGCCTGTGCAGGTCAAGCAGGGCTTTGCTGGCGGCGTGGCGTGATTCATGGGGTGCGGTGCGGGAGCCATGGTGAGAACAGCTTGTCGAACTTAAGGCGCGTGGTGGACGCTTCTGCGGTGCAGCAGGGCCAGCAGGTACAAGCCGCCGCCCACCCCGGTGACCACGCCCACGGGCAGTTCTTGCGGGGCCAGCACCCAGCGCGCGCCAATGTCGGCAGCCAACAGCATGGCCGCGCCCATGCCGGCGCTGGCAGGCAGCAAGAAGCGGTGGCCAGAAGGGGCCAGGTGCCGCACCAGGTGCGGGGCCACCAGGGCCACGAACAGAATGAGCCCTGCCTGGGATACCGCTACGGCGGTGCAGGCGGCCATCACGCCCACCAGCAGCAGCCGCGCCGGCCCCAGGGGCAGGCCCAGGCTAGCGCCGGCCTCTTGGCCCAGGGTCAACGCATCCAGCACGCGGGCCAGGGCCAGGCTGAAGGCCAGGCCGATCAAGGCCATGGCCCACAGGGCGCCTGCTGCCGCCCCATTGAGCAGCTGTGTGTTGCCCAAGAGTAAGCTT
>JBJTHN010000015.1:0-31088 GCA_046094505.1 Betaproteobacteria bacterium | reverse complement strand
GCCATGCCCACAACCCTAGAAGCCGAATCCACCCTGACCGACCGCTACCAAACCACGGTCCCTGAAACCGTGCGGCGCGCGCTGCGCCTGAACAAGCGCGACAAGATCCAATACCTGATCCGCCCCAGCGGAGAAGTGGTCCTGACGCGGGCCCACGCGGCTCAAGGCGAAGACCCGGCCCTGCTGCCTTTTTTGGACCTGTTGGCCCAAGACATGGCGGCAAACCCCGAGCGCCTGCGCCCCTTGAGCGAGGGCCTTGCCCTACGTGTTCGGGGCTTGGTACGCGACACCAACGTGGACCTGAATGCTCCCTTGTCTGACCAGGACGAATGAGCCCGAGCCCCACGCAGGGGCTGGTTGTAAACGGCTGGTCCTTGTACGCACACCCTTTATTCACCGCCCAAGTGGGGGCGTTGATCACGCAGGTCGAGGCCCTGCGCCAGCGGGACCCAAGCGGCTACAGCCAGCGCAACGCCACCAAGCGATTGGCGGCCATGGCGCACTTGGCCTTTGAACGGATACCGCAAGATCCCACCCGCGCCGAGTACCGCCAAGGTGCTACCTTAGGGGGTGGGCACCAGCACTGGTTTCGCGCCAAGTTTTTCCAGCAGTACCGGCTGTTCTTTCGCTACCACAGCGGGGCGCGCGTGATCGTGTACGCCTGGGTCAATGATGAAGACAGCCGGCGGGCCTACGAACGCAGCGACGACGCGTACCGTGTGTTTCGGCGCATGCTGGCCAGCGGACACCCACCCAATGACTGGGACCAACTGTTGGATGAGGCGCGGCAAGAAGGCCAACGCCTTCAGCAGTGGGCGCGCGGCTTGGAGTAGGCGCCTGCGTCCTACACTCCTGCCCCATGAAGGCTTCCTCCGACGGCCAGTCCCCCAAGCCCCCAAAACCCGCCAAGCCGGTCAACCCCCAACGGCTGGACCTGGCCGAGTTGGCCCGCGCCCACGGCACATTGCAGGGCGAGCAAGCCCTGGGCACCTTCACCCGCTTGGCGCAGCCCGGAGAACCTGAGGCCGAGGCTTCAGCGGTGCTGCAGTGGCAGGCCCAGGCCGAGGTCCGCCCCGTGCGCGGCGGCCAGCCCGAGCTGTGGCTGCACCTGACCCTGAACACCACCGTGCAGCGCACCTGCCAGCGCTGCCTGCAGCCCGTGGCCTTGCCCCTGGCGGTGGAGCGTGACTTCCTGTTCGCCCCCACCGAAGCCCAGGCCCAAGCCTGGGATGCCGAGCGCGACGACGCCGATGTGCTGGTGCTGAGCCCCTCGTTCAACCTGCTCGAGTTGGCCGAAGACGAGATCTTGTTGGCCTTGCCCCTGGTGCCCCGGCACGACACCTGTCCCCAGCCGCTGGTGGCGCCCATGGGGGAGCCCGCCGCACCGGGCGAAGGTTCTCAATCGTCGTCTGATGAGCCCAAACGCGACAATCCCTTCGCCATCCTGGCCCAACTCAAGCGCCGGCACTGAGCCCGATGGACCCGCAGCCTCGCACCCCAGCCCACCCTGCGCTATACTAGAAGGCTTTTCGCCACCCGGGTTTTCCGGTCCACCTGGAGCAATCATGGCCGTTCAGCAAAACAAGAAGTCGCCCTCCAAGCGCGGCATGCACCGTTCGCACAATGCGCTGGGCACGCCGGGCACCGCCATCGAGCCCACCACGGGCGAGGTGCACCTGCGCCATCACATCAGCCCCACCGGCTTCTACCGCGGCCGCAAGGTGCTCAAGTCCAAGGCTGACGCCTGAGGTTTCGCCCGTTCCGCTGGCAAGCGTGAACCGAAACCAGTGAACTGAACCCGTGTCGAGCGCGCAACCGCTGGACACCGTCCGCCTGTCGGTGGACGTCATGGGAGGTGACCACGGACCGTCGGTCACCTTGCCCGCCTGCCGGTCTTTCCTGGACCGCCACCCCAAGGCCGAGCTGATTCTGGTGGGAACCGAGTCGGCACTGGTCACTGCCCGCGCCTGGCCCCGAACCACCTGTGTGGTGGCCAGCGAGGTGGTGACCATGGATGACCCGGTGGAAGTGGCGTTGCGCAAAAAGCGCGACTCCTCCATGCGCGTGGCCATCACCCAAGTCAAGGCCGGCCCTGCTGGAGAGGGCCATGTTGCAGGGCCTGCTGCGCCAGCGGCTCACGCCTGCGTTTCAGCCGGTAACACGGGGGCCTTGATGGCCGTGGCCCGCTATGTGTTGAAAACCCTGGACGGTATCGAACGCCCGGCCATTGCCACGGTGATGCCCACGCAAGCCGACGGCTACACCACGGTGCTGGACCTGGGCGCCAATGTCGACTGCAGCGCCGAACACCTGCTGCAATTTGCCCTGATGGGCAGCGCCCTGGTCACCGCCACCCAAGGCAAACCGCAACCCACCGTGGGCCTGCTCAACATTGGCGAAGAGGCGATCAAGGGCAGCGAGGTGATCAAGGAAGCGGCCGAGCGGCTGCTTGCAGCGCATGCCGCGGGTCATCTGAACTTTCACGGCAACGTGGAAGGCAACGACATCTACAAAGGCACCACCGACGTGGTGGTATGCGACGGGTTCGTGGGCAATGTGCTGCTCAAGACCTCTGAAGGGCTGGCGGCCATGTTGAGCCAGTTCATCAAACAAGAGTTCACCCGCAACGCCTACAGCAAGCTGGCCGCGCTGGTTGCGCTGCCGGTGCTCAACCATTTCAAACGCCGCGTGGACCACCGCCGCTACAACGGCGCGGCCCTGCTGGGCTTGCGCGGCCTGGTGTTCAAGAGCCATGGCTCGGCCGACGCCTACGCCTTTGAACATGCCCTGCGCCGCGCGCATGACGCGGCGCGCAACCAATTGTTGCAACGTGTGGAAGCGGGCATTGCTGCGGCCGTGGCGCAGGCTGCGGCTGCTTCAGGCGCTGCTTCAGGCGCCGCATCTGCAGCAGCCAGCGCCGGATGACCTTGCCCGTGAACGATCCCCGCACCAGCCGCTCCAGCCGCACCAGCCGAATTGCCGGCACCGGCGGCTACCTGCCCCCGCGCCGCTTGAGCAACGCCGAGCTGGCCGCGCAATTGGCGCAGCAGGGCATTGAAACCTCTGATGAGTGGATCGTCGAGCGCACCGGTATCCGGGCGCGGCACTTCGTTGACGACGGCGTGGTGTGCAGCGACCTGGCCGAACAAGCCGCGCGCCGTGCGATGCAGGCGGCGGGTGTGGGCCCACAAGACATCGACCTCATCATCGTGGCCACCTCCACGCCCGACATGGTGTTTCCGTCCACGGCGGCCATTCTGCAGGGCAAGCTGGGCATCACCACCGGCGCACCGGCCTTTGATGTGCAGGCGGTGTGCTCGGGCTTTGTGTACGCGCTCACCGTGGCCGATTCGCTGATCCGCACCGGCACCGCGCGCCGCGCGCTGGTGATCGGCGCCGAGGTGTTCTCGCGCATTCTGGATTTCAAGGACCGCACCACCTGCGTGCTCTTCGGTGATGGCGCAGGCGCCGTGGTGCTGGAAGCCGTGGACACTGACACGGACATCGACACCGACGCCACGCACCGCGTGGGCATCTTGTCCACCGACCTGCACGCCGACGGCCGCCACGTGGGCATTCTGTGCACACCGGGCACGGTCAGCGGCGGCCAGGTGCTGGGCGACCCCACCCTCAAGATGGACGGCCAGGCGGTTTTCAAGATGGCGGTGAAGGTGCTGGAAGAAGCCGCGCGCGCGGCCCTGGACAAGGCCGGGGCCACCGAGGCCGACATCGACTTCCTGATTCCGCACCAGGCCAACATCCGCATCATGCAAAGCACCGCGCGCAAATTGAAGCTCGGTGAAGACCGCGTGATCGTCACCGTCGACCAGCACGGCAACACCAGCGCAGCCTCCATTCCCCTGGCCCTGGACACCGCCGTGCGCGACGGCCGCATCCAACGTGGCCACCGCCTCATGCTCGAAGGCGTGGGCGGCGGCTTCACCTGGGGCGCGGTGTACCTCGTTTACTGAACCATGAAACCATTTGCTTTCGTTTTTCCAGGGCAGGGCTCGCAGGCGGTGGGCATGCTCGACGCCTGGGGCGACCACCCCGCGGTGGCCCAAACCCTGGCCGAAGCCTCCGAGGCGCTGCACGAAGACATTGGCGCGCTGAT
Organism: Betaproteobacteria bacterium; assembly: GCA_046094505.1. Taxonomy (GTDB): domain Bacteria; phylum Pseudomonadota; class Gammaproteobacteria; order Burkholderiales; family Burkholderiaceae_C; genus RFTU01. Next base: position 26,974 of record JBJTHN010000015.1, on the reverse strand, counting down.
CAAGGCCGGCCCCAAAGAACAACTCGACCTCACCGCCAACACCCAGCCGGTGATGCTGACCGCGGCCGTGGCCTGCTACCGCGCCTGGCGGGCCGAAGGCGGCGAAGCGCCGCAAGCCGTCGCGGGGCATTCGCTGGGCGAGTATTCCGCCCTGGTGGCCGCAAGGGCCCTGACCCTGTCGCAGGCCGTGCCCTTGGTGCGCCTGCGCGCGCAGGCCATGCAAGAAGCCGTGCCGGTGGGCGCGGGCGCCATGGCCGCCATCTTGGGTTTGGATGCGGCCGTGGTGGTGGAAGGCTGCCGTGAAGCGGCCGCGGCCAGCGGCGAGGTGGTGGAGGCCGCCAACTTCAACGACCCCACGCAGATCGTGATTGCGGGCACCAAGGCGGGCGTGGACGCCGCCTGCGAGGTGCTCAAGGCCAAGGGTGCCAAGCGTGCACTGCCCCTGGCGGTGTCGGCGCCCTTCCATTCCAGCCTGATGAAGCCCGCGGCCGAACGCTTGAAGGTGGCCCTCGAAGGGGTGGCCCTTCAGAGCCCGGCCATCGCGGTGGTCAACAACATCGACGTGTCCGCCCCCACGGGGGTGGCCGAGATCAAGGACGCCCTGTACCGTCAGGCCTTTGGTCCGGTGCGCTGGACAGAAGTGATCGGTGCCCTCAAGGCCCGCGGCTTGCTGCACATCGTGGAGTGCGGCCCGGGCAAGGTGCTCGCCGGCATGGTCAAGCGCATCGACGCCGAACTGCAGTCGGCCACGCTGCTCGACCCGGCCACTCTGCAGCAGACGAAGGAACTTCTGGCATGAGCGACGCCACCCCCCGCTTTGAGGGGCAGATTGCCCTGGTCACCGGTGCCACCCGCGGCATTGGCCGCGCCATTGCACTGGAATTGGCCGCACGCGGCGTGACGGTCGTGGGCACGGCCACCACCGAAGCCGGGGCGGCTTCCATCACCCAGGCACTGGCGGCGGTGGCCGGTGCGGGTGCGGGCGCGCTGCAAGGGCAGGGCGGCCACGGCATTTGCCTGAACGTCACCGACGCCGCCGCGCTGGACGCCGCCATCGAAGGCATCGTCAAGCAGCATGGCGCCTTGCACATCCTGGTCAACAACGCCGGCATCACCCGCGACATGCTGGCCATGCGCCTCAAAGATGAAGACTGGGACGCGGTGATCGACACCAACCTCAAGGCGGTGTTTCGCGCCAGCCGCGCGGTGATGCGCCCCATGATGAAGCAGCGCTACGGCCGCATCGTCAACATCACCTCGGTGGTGGGTGCCGCAGGCAACCCGGGCCAGGCCAATTACGCCGCGGCCAAGGCCGGCGTGGCCGGCATGACCCGCGCCCTGGCCCGCGAGTTGGGCAGCCGCAACATCACCGTCAATTGCGTGGCCCCCGGTTTCATCGCCACCGACATGACCGATGCGCTCACTGAAGACCAGAAAAAAGCCCTATTGGCCGGTGTGCCATTGGGCCGACTGGGCTCCACCGAAGACGTGGCCGCCGCGGTGGCTTTCCTGGCTTCGCCCCAGGCGGGCTACATCACCGGCACCGAACTGCATGTCAACGGCGGCATGTTCATGAACTGAAGCAACGCCCCGGGCCAGGCCCGACCGGTCGGCGCCCCTTGTGAGTGCATGGGGCATCGTAGAATCCGGGCCGACCTTTGAACTATCCCATTCACTGGGGGACACATGAGCGACATCGAAGCACGCGTCAAGAAAATCATCGCCGAACAACTGGGCGTTCCCGAAGAGGATGTCACCAACGAGAAGGCCTTCGTGGCTGATCTGGGTGCCGACTCCCTGGACACCGTGGAACTGGTAATGGCGCTCGAGGACGAGTTCGGCATCGAGATTCCGGACGAAGAGGCCGAGAAGATCACCACGGTGCAGCTGGCCATCGACTACGCGGTCAAGCACCAGAAGGCCTGATTGTTCGCATGAGCCGCCGCAGAGTCGTTGTCGCCGGGTTGGGGCACATCAGCCCGGTGGGCAACACGGTGGCCGAGGGCTGGGCCAACCTCACGGCTGGCCGCACGGGCATCGGCAACATCACGCGTTTTGACGCCTCGGCCTTGGCTTGCCGCTTTGCCGGCGAGGTCAAGGGCTTCGACATTGCCGAGTACATCCCGGCCAAAGAAGCGCGCCACATGGACACCTTCATCCATTACGGATTGGCGGCGTCTATACAAGCGGTGCGCGACGCGGGTTTGCCGGGCAAAGACGAACTCAACGAGGAACAGGCCGAACGCATCGGCGTGATGGTGGGTTCGGGCATCGGCGGCCTGCCGATGATCGAAGAGACGCAGAAGGACTACCTCGAGCGCGGCCCCCGCCGCATTTCGCCCTTCTTCGTGCCGGCCTCGAACATCAACATCATCTCGGGCCAAGTGTCGAGTCAACCTGGCTTCACCGGGCCGAACCTGGCGGTGGTCACCGCCTGCACCACGGGCCTGCACTGCATTGGGCAGGCCGCACGCATGATCGAGTACGGCGACGCCGACGTGATGGTGGCCGGCGGCGCTGAAAGCACCGTCTCCCCCTTGGGCATCGGCGGCTTTGCGGCCGCACGCGCGCTGTCGACCCGCAACGACGACCCCGCCACCGCCTCCCGCCCTTGGGACAAAGACCGCGACGGTTTCGTGCTGGGCGAGGGTGCAGGCGTGCTGGTGCTCGAAGAGTACGAACACGCCAAGGCCCGTGGCGCCAAGATCTACGCCGAGCTGGCGGGCTTTGGCATGGGCGGCGACGCCTTCCACATGACCGCGCCCAATGTAGACGGCCCCAAGCGCGCCATGAAGGCCGCGCTGCGCAACGCCGGCATCAACGCCGACCAGGTTCACTATGTGAACGCGCACGGCACGTCCACCCCGCTGGGCGATGTGAACGAAACCAACGCCATCAAGTTGGCCCTGGGCGACCACGCGCCCCGTGTGGTGGTGAATTCCACCAAATCCATGACCGGCCACCTCTTGGGTGGCGCCGGTGGCGTCGAATCGGTGTTCACCGTGTTGGCGTTGCACCACCAGGTCTCGCCCCCCACCATCAACATCTTCAACCAGGACCCGGAATGCGACCTGGACTACTGCGCCGGCACGGCGCGGGACATGAAGATCGACGTGGCGGTGAAAAACAACTTCGGTTTCGGCGGCACCAACGGCACTTTGGTGTTCCGCCGCATCTGAACCCAGCACCCAACGGGTCGTGAGGCGGCTCCCCGCCCTTGAATGGCAGGCTCCACCGGAGCCTGTGCCCCATGCGGCCGTGCGGGGCATCCAAGCCCTGGCCGTGGGCGTGGTGCTGTACACCGCCCTTTCTTGGTGGTGGGCCTGGGATGAATCGGCCCCCGTGGTGAACGTTGCCTGGGCGCTGGGCATCGGCTGCGGGCTGTTGGCCGCAGCCGTGGCCATCTGGGGATTGGCCCGCATGCGGGTCCCGGCTTGGGGCTTGCGCTTTGACGGCGACCACTGGCATTGGTGGCCCACCCCGGTGCGCGGCCGTGTTCATGAAGGCGGCGGGAACTCACCGGGCCAGGGCGGCAGTGGCCACCTGCGCGTGTCCCTGGCCTGCGGACCCTGGTGCCTGTTGCGCGCACAGGCTGCACCCGGGCAGGGGCGCTCGGCCTGGATCTGGCTGCGCCCCCTGGCTTTGCGCTCCCCGCACGACGCGGCTGGCACCGCCTCGCTGCAGGTTCAACACCAGAACGCAGCCCGTTTGCGCACGCTGCTGAACTGGCCATGAGCGATTCACCCCAGACCTACAGCGACCTGGCCCTGGTGCAGCGGGTGCAGCGGGGGGATGTCCGGGCCTTCGACCTGTTGGTCATCAAGTACCAGCGACGCGTGGAGCGCCTGATTGGCCGCTTCGTGCGCGACACCGACCTGGTGCAGGACCTGGCCCAGGAGGCCTTCATCCGCGCCTACCGGGCCCTGCCCCAGTTCCGGGGCGAAAGCGCCTTCTACACCTGGCTGTACCGCATTGCGGTGAACACCGCCAAGAAGCAGCTGATGGTGCTGGGGCGCGACCCGGTCATCACCGAGTCGGCCCTGGCCGAGCGGCGCGAGCAGGAAGATGAAACTTCCGCGCCGCAGCTGGAACCAAGAGATGACGAGACCCCCGAAGCGGTGCTGGCCGGCAAGGAAGTGGCGCGGGTGGTCAACGAGGCGGTCCAGGCCCTGTCCCAGGATCTGCGCCAGGCCCTGGTGCTGCGCGAGATCGAAGGCTTGAGCTACGAAGAGATTGCCCAAGTGATGAACTGCCCCGTGGGCACGGTGCGATCACGCATCTTCCGTGCACGTGAGGCCATTGCGCAACGCCTGCGCCCGGTGCTGGACCGGCGCGGTGGGGCGCGTTGGTGAAGAAGTGAGGTCCCCGATGAACCCATCCGACGACGAGGCCCGGCGGGCACGCGTGTCGGCCGTCATGGACGGCCAGGCCGAAGAGGCCGAGCTGCAGCGCTGGCTGGCCGGCGAAGCGGGGCAGGGCCCGGTGCGCCAGGACTGGCACACCTACCACCTGATCGGCGACGTGATGCGCTCCAGCGACTTGGCTTCGGATGCGGCCCATGACCAACGCTCGCTGAGCGCGGTGCGCCAGGCGGTTGCACAGGAGCCGGTGGTGCTGGCGCCAGCGGCGCTGGCCGCCGTCGAGCCGCCGCTGGGCCGTGCGCCTCGGCCCCGTTGGCGGCTGTGGGCGGGTGCGGCCGCTGCCGTGGGCGGCGTGGCGGTGGTCTTGTCGTCCTACCTGCTGACCCGCGTAGACCCGGTCACCTGGGGCTCGGTGGTGGCCTCGGTGATGGAGCCGGCGGAGGACATCCGCCGCGCCTCGGTGGGGGCGGCCTCGTGGTCCGGGGGGGCGGGAACTTCTGGCTTGTCGGGCCCGTGGTCGGGTGCAGCAGCGCCCAGCGCGGGCGAGGGCGGCTCGGCGGCCACGGGATTTCGCGAAATCCTGCGCCTGCCGCGCGGGACAGCTGGCAAGCCGATGGAGTCGGTTCAGCTCTTGTATTCCAACGGGTCTGCCACCATCTCAGTGGTGGTGGAGCCCTTTCAAGCCGGCGTGCACGTACCGCACTCCGAAAGTTCGGAGCGGCTCAACACCCTGGCCGTGCAACGCCAAGGCAAGTGGCTTACCCTCTCGGGCGACGTGCCCCTGGGCACGCTGCAGCAGATGGCCTTGTCTTGGCCCGCACAACCCTGAACCTGATGTTGAGAATCGCCCATGTCCGTTCGAAGCAGCCGTTCGACCCTGGTCCCCCGCACTGAACAGCCGGGGATGGCCTACGCCCATCCCGCTGCGTGGCGCCGCGTGAGAGGTGCCCTGGGTGCGCTGAGCTTGAGCGTGCTGGCCGCCTGTGGCCTGGTGGTGGCAGGCCTGGGCAGCACCGCACCGGTGCAGGCCCAGGCGCTCAGCGGCCTGCCGGACTTCACCGAGTTGGTCGAGCGTGTGGGGCCCAGCGTGGTCAACATCCGCACCACCGAACGCCCCAGCCGGGCCAACCGGGGCGAGATCGACCCGCAGATGGAAGAGTTCTTCCGCCGCTTTGGTATTCCCATGCCCGGCACGCCCAACCCCGGGCGCCGCGGCACGCCGCGCGGGGGTGAAGAGGAACAACCGCAGCAGCGCGGCGTGGGCTCGGGCTTCGTGCTCACGGCCGACGGCTTCATCATGACCAATGCCCACGTGGTGGACGGTGCCGACGAGGTCTTGGTGACCTTGCCCGATAAGCGGGAGTACAAGGCGCGTATCGTGGGTACTGATGCGCGCACCGACGTGGCGGTGGTGAAGATCGAGGCCAGTGGCTTGCCGGCCGTGAAGATTGGCGACACCAACCGCCTGAAGGTGGGCGAGTGGGTCATGGCCATCGGTTCGCCCTTTGGCCTGGAGAACAGTGTCACCGCGGGCATCGTCAGCGCCAAGCAGCGCGACACCGGTGACTTCCTGCCCTTCATCCAAACCGATGTGGCCATCAACCCCGGCAACTCGGGCGGGCCATTGATCAACCTGCGCGGCGAGGTGGTGGGGATCAACTCGCAGATCTACAGCCGCTCGGGCGGCTTCATGGGCATCTCCTTTGCCATTCCCATTGACGAGGCCATGCGCGTGGCCGATCAGCTGCGCGCCAACGGCCGCGTGATCCGCGGCCGCATCGGTGTGAGCATCGGCCAGGTCAGCAAGGAAGTGGCCGAGTCGCTGGGCTTGGGCAAGCCCACCGGTGCCCTGGTGCAAGGGGTGGAGTCGGGCAGCCCGGCCGACAAGGCCGGCGTGGAGCCGGGCGACATCATCCTGAAGGTGGATGGCAAGACCGTGGAGAAGTCGGGCGACCTGCCGCGCTTGATTGGCGCGGCCAAGCCGGGGTCGCGAGCCACCTTGCAGGTGCTGCGCCGTGGCAGCACGCGTGACATTGCCGTCACGGTGGGCGAAGTGGAGCCCGAGCGCCCACGCCGTGCAGCAGGCGGCGAGCCCAAGGATGGCGCGTCCTCCAAGCTGCCCTTCGGCCTGACCGTTACCGACACCACCGAGGCGCAGCGCAAGGAACTGCGCATCCGCGGTGGTGTGCGCGTGGAGGCGGTGGAGGGGCCATCGGCCCGCGCCGGGCTTCGCGAGGGCGACGTGATCGTGGCCTTTGACAACCAGGAGGTCACCGACGCCAAGCAGTTTGCGGCGCTGGTGAAGAAGGCTGAGGGCAGCCGAGCTGTGCCGCTGGTGGTCAACCGCGGGGGGTCCACCAACCTGCTGGTGCTGCGCCCGCGGTAGTTCGCGGGGCTGCGGGGCGGGCCTTGGGCCCAGCCCCAGGCCAATGCCCGACTGATTAAGAGTGTCTTTCGGTGGCCGATGGGCCCACCGATCGACCTCCGGGTTTGTGATGTGAGTATTCGCTTACGTGAACCCCTGATCCAAGGTCCTGAAGCAGCCAAGGGCTAGAATGCGGGACGCACGCAAAACCAGGCCGGTTTGGCACCGATTTCCACCGTTTTTAGGGTGTTCTGGGGGCCACTGGGTGGGTGCCTTGGTCACCGCGTTTGCCCCCGCGCCACACCCCAATCAGGGTGTGCATAACTTGTTGACAACTTTTGGTGTTGGAACACCGCAACGGCGCAAACCCCAGTGTTGGCGCGGTTTCCAGCAAGGCGCTTTTCGCTAGAATGAAAGCCCAACAAGCAGTTGCCATACGTTTTGTTGGAAGGCGCGTCATCCATTCGACGCGCCTTTTTTTTAGTCCATGAATCACATCCGCAACTTTTCCATCATTGCCCACATCGACCACGGCAAAAGCACGCTGGCCGATCGCATCATTCAACGTTGCGGGGGCTTGTCTGACCGCGAGATGGAAGCGCAGGTGCTCGATTCGATGGACATCGAACGCGAACGCGGCATCACCATCAAGGCGCAGACGGCTGCACTGAAGTACACCGCGCGCGACGGCCAGGTCTACAACCTCAACCTCATCGACACCCCCGGCCACGTCGACTTCTCTTACGAAGTGAGCCGTTCGCTGAGCGCCTGCGAAGGCGCGCTGCTGGTGGTGGACGCCTCGCAAGGGGTGGAAGCACAAACGGTGGCCAATTGCTACACCGCGCTCGACCTGGGCGTGGAAGTGGTGCCGGTGCTCAACAAGATGGACCTGCCGCAGGCCGACCCCGAAACCGCCAAGGCCGAGATCGAAGACGTGATCGGCATCGACGCCACGGATGCCATTCCCTGCAGCGCCAAGACCGGCATGGGCATCGACGACATCTTGGAAGCGGTGATTGCCAAGATGCCGGCGCCGCGTGGCAACCCCGACGCGCCACCGCGCGCCATGATCATCGACGCCTGGTTCGACAACTACGTGGGCGTGGTGATGTTGGTGCGTGTGGTGGACGGCCAGCTCGGCAAGGGCGAGCGCGTGCGGCTCATGGCCACCAATGCCGTGTATGGCATTGAACACCTGGGCGTGTTCACACCCAAGAGCGAAAACCGCGACGTGCTGCGCGCCGGCGAAGTGGGTTTTGTGATTTGCGGCATCAAGGAACTGGCCGCCGCCAAGGTGGGCGACACCCTGACCCTGGAAAAGAAGCTGCCCCAGAACTTGGGGCCGGCCAGCCAGGCGCTGCCGGGTTTCAAGGAGATCCAGCCCCAGGTGTTTGCCGGCCTGTACCCGACTGAAGCCAGCGAATACGACCAGCTGCGCGACGCCCTGGAAAAGCTCAAGCTCAACGATTCATCCCTGCGCTTTGAGCCCGAGGTCAGCCAGGCCCTGGGCTTTGGATTTCGCTGCGGCTTCTTGGGCCTGCTGCACATGGAGATCGTGCAGGAGCGCCTGGAGCGCGAATTCGACCAAGACCTGGTGACCACCGCGCCCAGCGTGGTGTACGAGGTGGAGCTGGGAGATGGCACGGTGCTGCAGGTGGAAAACCCCAGCAAGATGCCCGACCAAGGGCGCATTGCCGACATCCGCGAGCCCATCGTCACCGTGCACCTGTACATGCCCCAAGACTATGTGGGCACGGTGATGACGCTGTGCAACGCCAAGCGCGGCATCCAGATGAACATGGCCTACCACGGCAAACAGGTGATGCTCACCTACGAACTGCCGCTGGCCGAGATCGTGCTGGACTTCTTCGACAAGCTCAAGAGCGCCACCCGCGGCTACGCCTCCATGGACTACGAGTTCAAGGAGTACCGCAGCGCTGATGTGGTGAAGGTGGACATCCTGATCAACGGCGAGAAGGTGGACCCGCTGGCCATGATCGTGCACCGCAGCCAAAGCCAGTACCGTGGGCGCGCGGTGGCAGCCAAGATGCGCGAACAGATTCCGCGCCAGATGTACGATGTGGCGATTCAGGCGGCCATCGGGGCCAACATCATCGCCCGTGAGAACATCAAGGCCTTGCGCAAGAATGTGCTGGCCAAGTGCTACGGCGGCGACATCACCCGAAAACGCAAGCTCTTGGAAAAGCAAAAGTCGGGCAAGAAGCGCATGAAACAGATCGGAACCGTGGAGGTCCCGCAAGAGGCTTTCCTGGCCATTCTCCAGGTGGACGAATGATGGGCAGCTTGATGAACCCCCTGGCCGCTGCGCTGTATGTCCTGTTGGGCATCTACCTGGGCGGCTGGTGGCTGGGCCGCTGGGCCGGTAATTTTTCCCTGCTCTTGTTTTTGATGTCGATGGCCACGCTGGGCTTCTGGCTGGCCGAGCGCCTGCACTTTCGCCCAGCCCGCGAGGCAGCTGCCCGCGCACTGGAGCAAGAAGCCCAGCGCCGCCGTGCCGAGCTGCAGAAGCTGGGCATTGCCCAGGTGGACGACCGGCTGGAAGAGGCCCAGGCCGAAGCGCTGACCCCGCCTTCTTGGGTGGAGTGGACGGCGGGTCTGTTCCCGCTCATCCTGGCCATCTTTCTGCTGCGCTCGTTTCTGTTTGAGCCCTTCAAGATTCCATCGGGCTCCATGATTCCCACATTGGCCGTGGGCGACCTGATCCTGGTGAACAAGTACCACTATGGGATTCGGCTGCCCGTGATCAACACCAAGGTGGTGGAGCTCGACGCCGTCAAGCGTGGCGATGTGGTGGTGTTCCGCTACCCCGTGGACCCGCGTGCCGACTACATCAAGCGCGTGGTAGGCCTGCCCGGCGACACCGTGGGCTACCTGAACAAGCGGCTCACCATCAACGGGCAAGTGGTGCCCACCAGCGCCTTGCCCGATTACTACGACGAAGACAGCATGCGCTACACGCAGCAGTGGCAGGAGCTGCTGGGTGACAAGCCGCACCGCGTGTTGACCGACAAGGCGGCACCGCCGTTTGTGCTGGGCACCTTCGACCATCCCCACAGCAAGGCCTGCAGCTACACCGCCGAAGGCGTGGAGTGCACCGTGCCGGCCGGCCACTACTTTGTGATGGGCGACAACCGCGACAACTCGCAGGACAGCCGCTACTGGGGCTTCGTGCCCGATCAGAACCTCGTGGGCCGCGCCTTTTTCGTGTGGATGAATTTCGGCAACTTCAGCCGCATCGGCGGCTTCCACTGAAGCCAGGAGCCGGTCGGCTTGTGAGCCCGCCCCACACCCACCCGGCCCTGGACCAGCTGCAGCAGCGGCTGGGGCACCGCTGGGTGCAGCCGGGCCTGCTGCTGCGCGCGCTTACCCACCGCAGCCACGGCGCCGACCACAACGAGCGCCTGGAGTTCCTGGGCGACAGCGTGCTGAGCACGGCCATTTCCCGACTGCTGTACAGCCGCTACAGCGACAGTGCCGAAGGCGACCTCACCCGCGTGCGCGCCCACCTGGTGCGCGAAGACAGCCTGCACCGCCTGGCGCTGGACCTGGGCCTGCCGGGCCTGCTGCGCCTGTCCGAAGGCGAAGCCAAGGGGGGCGGGGCCCAGCGCCCGTCCATCCTGGCCGACGCCCTGGAAGCCTTGATCGGCGCGGTCTTCATCGACGCGGGCTACGAGCCGGCAGCGGCGGTGGTGCAGCGCCTGTTTGGCCCACTGATTGACAGCACCGACCTGGCCCGCTGGTCCAAGGACGCCAAGACCGAACTGCAGGAGTGGCTGCAGGGCAGGCGCCTGCCCGTGCCGGTCTACCGCATCGTGGCCACCCGCGGGCAGGCCCATGCACAGACCTTCGAGGTGGAGTGTGTGGTGGAGGCTTTGTCCCTGAGCGGGCAAGGCGAAGGCCGCTCGCGCCGCATCGCCGAGCAGGAAGCCGCGCGGCGCCTGCTCGATCAAGTCAAGGCCCAACCGTGAACACACCTGCTGCCAAGCCAGGCCCCAAGGCATCCGTGCCGGAAGCGACCAGAGAGCCGACCATCGAGGCGACCATCGAGGCGACCGCCGTGCCGACCACCGTACCAACTTCAGAGCCTTCGGCAGCCGAGAGCGCTACCCGATGCGGCCTGGTGGCCATCGTGGGGCGGCCCAATGTGGGCAAGAGCACCTTGCTCAATGCCCTGGTGGGGCAGAAGGTGAGCATCACCTCGAGCAAGGCGCAGACCACCCGCCACCGGATCACGGGCGTGCGCACCCTGGCGGGCGAACGGGCCGGGACCGGGGCGCAGTTCGTGTTCGTGGACACGCCGGGCTTTCAGACCCGCCACGCCACCGCGCTCAACCGGAACCTCAACCGCACGGTGCAGTCGGTGCTGTCGGACGTGGACGCGGTGTTGTTCCTGGTGGAGGCCGGCAAGTTCACCCAGGACGACGCCAAGGTGATGGCGCTGTTGCCCGATTACAAGCCGGTGATCCTGGTGGCCAACAAGCTAGACGCCGTGCTGCGGCGTGAATCGATGCTGCCCTGGCTGCAGCAGATGCAGCAGCGGCGCGCCTTCACCGAATTTGTCCCCATGTCCGCGCGCCGCGCAGCCGATGTGCAGCGCCTGTTGGGCATCGTGCAGCCGTTTTTGCCGATGCAGCCGTGGTTCTACGACGAAGATGCCCTCACTGACCGCAGCGAACGGTTCTTGGCCAGCGAGATCATCCGTGAAAAACTCTTTCGCCTGACCGGCGACGAGCTGCCCTACAGCTGCACCGTGGTGCTGGACAAATATGAAGAAGAGGGCCAACTGCGGCGGATCAGTGCCAGCATCGTCGTGGACCGCGACGCCCACAAGGGCATGATCATCGGTGCCCAAGGCGAGCGCTTGAAGCGCATCGGCAGCGAGGCACGACAGGACCTGGAGCGGCTGATGGACGCCAAAGTATTCCTGGAGCTGTGGGTGAAGGTGCGCTCGGGTTGGGCCGACAGCGAGGAGCACCTGCGGTCCTACGGGTATGAGTGAGCCGCGCGCCCACACCCCGCGTGCGCAGCCGGCCTATGTGCTGCACGCCTACGACTGGAGCGAGTCCAGCCTGATCCTGGACCTCTACACCCGTGAGGAGGGCCGCGTGGTGGCCGTGGCCAAGGGTGCCAAGCGCCCCTATTCCCAGCTGCGTTCGGTGCTGCTGCCCTTTCAGTGCGTGTCGGTGCAGCTCAGCCGCTCCAAGGCCGATGCGGCGGAGGACGAGGTGCGAACCTTGCGCTCGGCGGAATGGGCAGCGGGCTCTGCGGTGCTGCCCGCGTCTGCCTTGCTGGGGGCCTACTACCTCAACGAACTGTTGATGAAGTTTCTGCCGCGCGGCGCGGTGCAGTCCGAGCTCTTTGCGCACTACCACGCCGTGCTGCGGGCCTTGTCTGATGAAGGAAGCGACCTGCAGTCCACCCTGCGCGCCTTTGAGCTGCTGCTGCTGCAGGACATGGGCCTGCTGCCCGACCTGGCGCATGACGCATTGGGTGGGGGGCTTGTGCAGCCCAGCGCACCGTACACCTGGAGGCCTGAGTTGGGTCTGGTGCAGGCCGGTGCTGAAGACGAGGCGCTCCTGGGGCAGCAGTGGATTGCCCTGCAGGCCGCGTTGATGGCCGGCTCCATGGGTGCGCTGCAACAGGCGTGTCAGGGTTCGCGAAGCGCGCTGCGGGTGCTGCTGCGCCGCGCCTTGGCGCATCATCTGGGTGGCGCACCCCTGCGCACCCGTGAACTCATGCAGTCCTTGCGCCGTTTGGGCGCCTGGACGCCCACTGGAGCATCGCCATGAACCCCTTGATGCTGGACCACACAGCCGACCATCGTTGGCCGCACACCGCTTTGTCGGTGAACGTGAACAAGGTGGCGCTGCTGCGCAACTCACGCCACCTGAACATTCCCAGTGTGGTGCGTGCCGCGCAGTGCTGCTTGGAGGCGGGCTGTCAGGGCATCACCATCCACCCCAGGCCGGATGAGCGCCACATTCGGGCCGCGGACGTGGGCGAGTTGGCCGCCCTGATGAAGCAGTGGCCTCAGGCCGAGTTCAACATCGAGGGCAACCCCTTTCACAACCTGATGGAGCTGGTGCGCGCGGTGCGCCCGCACCAAGCCACCTTCGTGCCCGACTCGGTGGACCAGGTCACCAGCGACCACGGTTGGAACCTGCCGGCCGACGCCCAGCGGCTGCGGCCCTTGATCGATGAATGCCACGCCTTGGGCGTGCGCGTCAGCCTGTTCATGGACCCCTTGCCCCAGGCCATGGTGCATGCCCGGGCGGCTGGAGCCGACCGGGTGGAGCTGTACACCGAGGGCTATGCGCGGGTGCATGCGCAGGCCGTCGACTCCTGTGGGGCGGGCGACGCCGCTTCATCGCCGGCCGTGTTGCAGAGCGTGGCGTCGTATGCGGCCGCCGCGCAGGCCGCACTGCAAGCGGGCCTGGGTGTGAACGCGGGCCATGACCTCAACCGCGACAACCTCAGCGACTTTTTGCGGGCGGTGCCCGGGGTGGCCGAGGTGAGCATTGGCCACGCCTTGGTGGCCGATGCCTTGGAGCTGGGTTACGCGGCCACCGTGCAGGCCTATCTGCAGGCCATTCGCGCGGCCCACAGCGCTGCGGGTGCATCAGGGGTCGGCGTGTCTGGGGCCCGCACATGATCATCGGCGTGGGCACCGACCTGTGCGACATCCGCCGCATCGCCTCCACCTTGGAGCGGCGAGGTCAGCGTTTCGCTGAAAAGGTCTTGGGCCCGCACGAGATCGAGGTGTTCCGCCAACGGCTGGCCAAGGTGGAGTTGCGCGGCATTCGCTACCTGGCCACGCGCTTTGCGGCCAAGGAGGCCTTCTCCAAGGCCATCGGGCTGGGCATGACCTGGCCGATGACCTGGCGGGCCTGCGAGGTGGTCAAGGCGCGCAGCGGCCGGCCCCACATTCAGCTGCACGGCGAACTGGCCGAATGGTTTGCCCAACGCGGTTGGCACGCGCATGTGAGCGTGACCGACGAATCCGACTACGCCTCGGCCTTTGTGGTTGTCGAGCAGCGCGCCGCCCCACCGGCGGATTGCAAACCCTGATTCCAAGCCCGCAGCGGGTGGGCACAATGGGCGCATGAGCGCTCATGCCCCTATCGTTCTCGACATCGCCGGCACCACCCTCACCGCGGACGACCGCCGGCGCTTGAAGCACCCGCTGACCGGCGGCCTGATTTTCTTTGCCCGCAACTGGCAAGACCGGCGCCAGCTCACCGAGCTCACCGCCGAAATCAAGTCCATTCGGCCTGACGTGCTGATTTGCGTGGACCATGAAGGCGGCCGCGTGCAGCGCTTCAAGACCGACGGCTTCACCCCCGTGCCACCGATGCGGGCGCTGGGCCAGCGCTGGATGCGCGACGCCCGCGGCGCACCCGGCAGCGGCGCCTTGGCGGCCCTCAACGCCGCATCTGCCTGCGGCTATGTGCTCGGTGCCGAACTGCGGGCCTGCGGGGTGGATTTGACCTTTGCGCCGGTGCTCGACCTTGATCACGGCGGCAGCACCGTCATCGGTGACCGCGCCTTCCACCGCGACCCGCGCGTGGTGAGCGCCTTGGCCCAAGCGGTGGCGCACGGCCTGCGCCGCGCGGGCATGCAGCACTGCGGCAAGCACTTCCCAGGGCATGGCTTTGTGAAGGCCGACAGCCACACCGACGTGCCGATCGATGGCCGCAGCCTCAAGGCCATCTTGGCCGATGACGCCGTGCCATACGCCGCCCTGAGCGCCACCCTGAGCAGCGTCATGCCCGCGCACGTGATCTATCCCAAGGTGGACCGCCGGCCCGCCGGCTTTTCCAGCCGTTGGCTGCGCGACATTCTGCGCGGCGACATGGGCTTTACCGGCGCCATCTTCAGCGACGACCTCAGCATGGAAGGCGCGCGCCACTTGGAAGGCGGCACCCTGAGCTATGCGCAAGCCGCCGCCCTGGCCCTGGAGGCCGGTTGTGACTTGGTGCTCTTGTGCAACCAAAGCCTGGATGGCGGCCAGGCCGTCGATGAGCTGCTCGAAGGCCTGAGCCATGCGGCAGCGCGTGGCAGCTGGCGGCCCGACCCTGACAGCGAACAGCGCCGCCTGAGCATGCTGCCCCAAGAGCCGCCCCTGCCCTGGGACGAGCTCATGCGCCAGGCGGCCTATCAACATGCATTGGAGTTGCTGCCGTGAAGAAGGTGGCTGGTTGATCGTTTTAGCCTCACGGGCTCCGCTGAGGTTTAGCAAGATTTGAGTGCTCAGATGAGGTTTGCGGTCTGCGGCGAGGCGTTGTTTGATGTGTTTGCCATCGCACATACCCCAACGGGGATCACGCTGGATGCGCGCCTGGGCGGTTCGCCTTTCAATGTGGCGGTGGGCCTGCAACGCCTGGGTCAGCAGGCGGCACTGGTGACCCCTCTGTCCACTGGATTTTTGGGACAGCGGCTGTCCCAGGCCTTGCGGGAAGAGGGGGTAGACCTGAGTCTGGCACCGGCCACGCCGGCGCCTACCACCTTGAGCTTGGTGGGCCTGGATCCCGCGGGTCTGCCGTCTTACGCCTTTTACGGCCAGGGTTGTGCAGACCGGGTGTTGGACCCGACCATCTTGGACCGTTGGCCTGATGATGTGGACGCCATCCACCTGGGCTCCTATGCGGCGGTGGTCGGTCAAACTGCTGACACCCTGCGCCAGTTGGTGGAGCGCCAGCTCAGTCGCAGCTTGATCGCCTACGACCCTAATGTGCGGCTGAACGTGCAGCCTTCGGTGGCGGTGTGGCGTGATCAATTGCAATGGATGTTGCGGCGCGCCCATCTGGTGAAGATCAGCGAAGAGGATTTGGAGCTGCTGTACCCTGGCCAGCCGTGGGAGACTTGGGCCGAACAGGCCGCGCAAGCGGGCGTGGGGCTGGTGGTGGTCACCCGCGGCGAGCAAGGCGCCTATGCGCGAGCTGGGACCGTGACCGCGCAGGTGCCGCCCGAGCCGGTGCAGGTGGTGGACACCGTGGGCGCCGGCGACACCTTTCAGGCGGCGGTGTTGACGTGGCTGGCCGAGCACGGACACCTGAGTGCGCGGGGCCTGGCCGGCCTCCAGGCCCAGGGCCTGCAGCAGATGCTGGATTTTGCCGCGCGGGCAGCATCGCTGACCTGCGGCCGGCGCGGTGCCGACTTGCCTCGACGCCATGAGCTGACGCAGGCACCCATCCGCGAAGATTAAACCGCACGCCAAAATCGAACTCCCGTACCCTAACCTGTTGGTTCTATGTTCAAACCCCACCTCTCCCTGTCCCAGATCGTTCAGATGAATGTGGGATTCCTGGGCCTGCAGTTCAGCTTCGGCTTGCAGCAGAGCAATATGGGGCCCATCTACAGCTACCTGGGGGCCGATGAGGCCTCGCTGCCCTACCTGTGGCTGGCCGGGCCCATCACCGGTTTACTGGTGCAGCCCATCGTGGGGGCGCTCAGCGACCGCACCAGCTCGCGCTACGGGCGGCGCACGCCGTACTTTTTGGTGGGCGCCATCCTGTGTTCACTGTGCCTGCTGGCCATGCCCTACAGCAGTGCGCTGTGGATGGCCGCCAGCCTCCTGTGGATCCTGGATGCGGCCAACAACATCACCCTAGAGCCCTACCGCGCCTACGTGGGCGACCGCCTGGATACGAATCAGCATTCGCTGGGCTACTTGTGCCAGGCGGCCTTCACGGGCTTGGCGCAGACCCTGAGCTACCTGGCCCCTTCCATACTCGTCTATGGCTTTGGGGTCGACAAAGACTTGGTCGACGAGAACAACATTCCCTACATCACCAAGATTGCCTTCATGGTGGGTGCGGTGCTGTCTATCAGCACCATCTTGTTCTCGGTGTTGCGGGTTAAGGAACTGCCCCTGACGCCGCAGCAGGTGCAGGCCATTGAGGCCAAACCCGCCGGCTGGGCCGCCACCTTGCACGAGATATGGACGGCCATCCGCGAAATGCCCCCGGCCATGCGGCAGATGGGACTGATGATGCTGTTCGTGTGGTACGGCCTGAGCATCTACTGGCAGTACATCGCCTACAGCCTGGCCCGCTCGCTCTTCGACACCAGTGACCCCACCAGCACCGGGTTTCGGGACGCGGTTTTGGTCAACGGCCAGATCGGCGGCTTCTACAACGCGGTGGCCTTCGTCACGGCCTTCTTGCTGGTGCCGTTTGCCAAACGCTTTGGGCCACGCAACGTGCACGTGGTGTGCATGAGCCTGGCGGGCTTGGGCATGATGAGCCTGCCCAGCATCAGCAACACGTGGCTGTTGTTCGTACCGATGGTGGGCGTGGGCCTGGGCTGGGCCAGCTTGATGGGCAACCCCTATGCCATTCTGGCCAGCGCCGTGCCGCCAGAACGCACGGGCGTGTACATGGGCATCTTCAACATGTTCATCGTGATTCCCATGTTGATTCAGATGGCCACCATGCCGCTGTACTACAACAGCTGGCTGGGTGGTGATTCACGCCAGGCCATAGTGCTGGCCGGCGCCTTGCTGCTGGCCGGTGGGCTCTCCACGCTGTTGGTGAAGGTGCCGACCGGGCCAGCTTCAGAGCCTGTACGCGCCTAAGCAAGGCCTGGCCAGGCCCGGGCTTGGATCAGGCGTTCAGGCGTCCGGCCTTTAGCCCTTAGGCCTGATCAAAGGGCATGCGCATCTGGCTGAGGTCCTTGCGGGTTTCAACCAAGACCAAGGGGCCTTCGTCGACCACCATGCGAGGCTTGGGCTGGCGCGGCACGTGCACCGGTTGGGGCGCGTTGGCGATGGCCTCTTGCGCGGCCTGAACCTTCTGGGCATCGGAGTGCACCCACTGCAGCCCCGCGTTGGTGGCCAGGGACTCCAGGGCGGTGATGGGCAGCACGAAGGGCTGCGCAGCCCGCGGGCTGGGTGCGGCCGAGGCCACCGGCGCGGCGGCTGGCTGTGCGCCAGGTGCCGGGCTGGCGACGGGCTCCGGCGAAGCCTCGGGCGCTGCACCCGTTGCTGCACCAGGTGCTGCAACTGAACCTGCGGCCGGCTCTACGGCGGCCGGTGAGGCCGCAGCCACGGCCTCTGCGGTCAGCCGCTCGGGCACGGCTTGCGTGGGAGCAGCAGCACCTGTTTCGAACGGCGAACCTTCGGGCGCATCGTCCTCGGCTGCGTCTGCGCGGGTGTCGGTGCCATCGGCCGCATCACGGCCGCGGCCGCGGCCACCACGGCGGCGGCGGCGACGGCCTTCGCCACCTTCCGATCCTTCAAACCCGTCCCGGCCTTCGCGCCCTTCAGAACCTGGTGCACGCTCTTGCGGCACATGGCCCTCGGCCAGCTGGCCTGAAGGCTCCGCGCGCAGTTCATTGGGCAACGCGGTGCCCGAGACGGCGGCTTGCAGGGCCTGTTCGTCACCAGGGGCTGCCGCGGTTTCGGCGCGGCGCTCGCCACGGCGGTCACGCCGCTCGCGGCGCTCAGCCGTGCGGTCGTCATCGCTCTCGCGCGGCGTGTCGCTGGCGCCGTCGCGGCGGTTATCGGCGCGGGCTTCACGGCCATCGCGCCCTTCGCGGTTCTCACGGCGGTCGCGCCCTTCACGGCCTTCGCGTCCTTCACCGCGTGCCTTGCTGCCTTCTGCGCCCTCTTGGCGGCCATCGGCCTTGGCTTCGCCGCGGCTTTCCCGGCCATCACGGCCACCGCGCCGACCCTCGCCGCGGCCACCGCGCCGACCATCACGGCCTTCCCGGCGCTCGCGCCCCGTACCGGTGCCGCCGCTGGTGGATTCAGCCGCCGCGCTGGCCTTGCCCGTGCTGCTGCCCGCAGCGGGGGCGGCCGTGGGGCTTGAGCCACCAAACAAGCGCTTGAGCCAAGAGAAGAAGCCGCCACTGGCTGCCGGTTCGGCGGCCCGAGCAGGGCGGGGCGCTGCAGGCTTGCTGGCCGCAGCAGCCGCTGAGGCCGGGCCAGGTGCCGCAGCGGCCGTTGCCGCCACGGGTGTTGGCGCCGGCTCATCGCGAATCACGCCCTTGATCACCGGCTCTTGCTTGGCCTTGGCTTTTTCGCGGCGCGTGACCTCCACTTCGTCCGACGGCTCCTCGATCATCGTGTACGAGGCACGGAACGATTCCAGGCGCGGGTCGTCGTGGCGCAAGCGCTCCAGGCGGTAGTTCGGTGTTTGCAGATGCGGATTGGGAATCAGCAGCACATTCACGCGTTGCTTCAATTCAATGCGCGAGATTTCCTGGCGCTTCTCGTTCAGCAGGAACGACACCACTTCCACCGGCACCTGCACATGCACGGCCGCGGTGTTGTCCTTCATGGACTCTTCCTGCACCATGCGCAGGATCTGCAGGGCCGAGCTTTCGGTGTCGCGGATATGGCCCGTGCCTTGGCAGCGCGGGCAGGTGATGTGCGAACCTTCGCTCAGGGCCGGGCGCAGGCGCTGGCGCGACATTTCCAGCAAGCCGAACTTGCTGATGGTGGAGAACTGAACCCGTGCACGGTCCTGGCGCAGCGCATCTTTCAGGCGCTGCTCCACGTCACGGCGGTTCTTGCTCTCCTCCATGTCGATGAAGTCCACGACGATCAGGCCGCCGAGGTCGCGTAGGCGCATCTGGCGGGCGATTTCATCGGCCGCTTCGAGGTTGGTGCGGGTGGCGGTCTCTTCGATGTCGCCGCCGCGCGTGGCCCGCGCCGAGTTCACGTCGATCGACACCAGCGCTTCGGTGTGGTCGATCACGATGGCGCCACCCGAGGGCAGGTTCACCGTGCGGCTGAATGCCGTTTCGATCTGGTTTTCGATCTGAAAGCGGCTGAACAGCGGCGCGTCGTCGCGGTAGCGCTTCACGCGATGCCCTTGGTCGGGCATCACGTGGTTCATGAACTGGTGGGCCTGCTCGAAGATGTCATCGGTGTCGATCAGGATCTCGCCGATGTCCGAGGTGAAGTAGTCGCGAATGGCGCGAATGACCAGGGAGCTTTCCTGGTAGATCAGGTAGGCACCCTTGCCCGCCTTGCCCGCTTCGTCGATGGCCGACCACAGCTTGAGCATGTAGTTCAGGTCCCACTGCAGCTCGGCGGCGCTGCGGCCGATGCCGGCGGTGCGGGCGATCAGGCTCATCCCCTTGGGATAGTCGAGCTGATCCATGTTCTCCTTGAGCTCTTCCCGGTCGTCGCCCTCGATGCGGCGCGAAACGCCACCGCCGCGGGGGTTGTTGGGCATGAGCACCAGGTAGCGGCCCGCCAGGGAAATGAAGGTGGTGAGTGCTGCGCCCTTGTTGCCGCGCTCTTCCTTTTCCACCTGCACCAAGAGTTCGGTGCCGTTGGCAATGACGTCTTGGATCTTGGCGTCGCGTACGGAGACGCCCTGTTTGAAATATTCCTTGGCGATTTCCTTGAAGGGCAGGAAGCCGTGGCGGTCTTCGCCGTAATCGACGAAACAGGCTTCCAGTGAAGGCTCCACCCGCGTGACCACGGCCTTGTAGATGTTGCCCTTGCGCTGTTCGCGCCCTTCAATTTCGGTTTCGAAGTCGAGGAGTTTTTGTCCTTCGACGATGGCCAGGCGCCGCTCTTCGGGCTGCGTGGCGTTGATCAACATGCGCTTCATGTGCACTCCCGCAGCACAAGCCCGCGCCCCCGCCATGGGCAGGAGTTGGCCTTGCGCCGCACACGCTGCGGCGGTCGATCAACCGACCGCAGCGATGGTGGCCACCAGGCGCTTTGGGGGCATGCACTGCATGACCTGCCCGCTGCGCGCGGTGACCGCTCGATGCACGAGCGACACGGAAAAACCCGAAAGGAATCGCCCTGGGCTGCGCTGGTGGGGCCTGGCCGTTTGGCCTAGACCCGACTGTTCAGCGGCAGTGGGGCAGCGAGCGCCAGGAGGTTGGTGAAACCGTCAGCCGGTTCTGCCAGCGTTCCACCAGGCCCAACCCCGGTGCAAAGCGCAGCAGGCCGGCTTGTCGAAGCCGCGGCATGCGGTTTCAACGGCCGGCGGCGCGTTGCAGGGTTGGCGGGGAACCGCAGGATCAGCGGCATGGTCATCAGCCTCTTGGGGCAGGGCGCCCGCCTGTTCGTTCGAAAACGGTGACAGGCGGACAGCCGAAAACCTTGGTCGGTTGCGCAGAAGTGGAGCCGATGGCATCGACACCGCACCCGCGCAGGGTTCTTCTGTGGTGGCTCTTCCGCTGGTGGTTTTGCGCCGCCGGCTCACTTGGGGAGACGGCCCGCGCAGCGCCCTCCGGCGTTGCATCACCCTTGTGGACTTGCGTCCCTTTGCCGCGCCCTGCGTGGGGGTGCCCGGTTAAAATCCCGGAAAATCAAGCACTTGCTTTCCACCCTTCCACCCACTTATACCCATCGGTAAGCAGACGTGACGGCCCCGATTATAGGCCAAGCGGCCGTGCGCCAGGTGGCGGTTGATGAGGCTGGGGAAGGGCAGCGGCTGGACAACTTCCTGCTGCGCCACCTCAAGGGTGTCCCCAAGACCCATGTCTACCGCATCATCCGCTCGGGCGAGGTGCGGGTGAACAAGGCGCGTGCCCAGGCTGACACCCGCCTGGCCCTGGGCGACACCGTTCGAATTCCCCCGGTGCGCACCGCTCAAGGCGCGCAAACCACGCAGGCCACCCGATCGGCGCAACCGTCGGTGCTCGGGGCCGATCCACAGGCCCAGGGCGGCTACACCCCGGCACGCGAGTTCCCGGTGCTGTTCGAAGACGAAGCGGTATTGGCCATCCACAAACCCGCCGGTGTGGCGGTGCACGGGGGGTCGGGCGTGGCCCATGGCGTGATCGAGCAGCTGCGCCAGGCCCGGCCGGGTGCGCGCTTCCTGGAACTGGTGCACCGGCTGGACAAGGAAACCTCGGGCGTGCTGCTGCTGGCCAAAAAGCGCAGCGCGCTGGTGCACCTGCAGGACCAGTTTCGGCGCAGCGCCGGCCAAGCCGGGGTGCACAAGGTGTATGCGGCGCTGGTGTGGGGCCAGTGGCCTGCCCGCCAGAAGGTGGTGGACTTGGCCCTGCACAAGACCCTGGATGGCGCCGGTGAGCGCCATGTGCGGGTGGTGCAAGCCGACCACCCAGACGGGCGGCGCTCCATTTCCCTGGTCAAGGTGCAGCAGGCTTGGCCCAGCCCCGAGGGCAGTGGCCCCGGGGTGAGCCTGGTGGATGTGACCCTCAAGACAGGCCGTACCCACCAGATTCGGGTGCACCTGGCCCACCACGGCCACCCCATCGTGGGCGACCCGAAGTACGGTGACTTCGCGCTCAACCGCCAGTGGGCCCGTGGGCCGCTGCGCTTTGGCCGCATGTTTCTGCATGCCCGTGAATTGGCCTTTGACCATCCGGTGTCGGGCGAACGCGTGACCCTGGAGGCGCCGCTGCCCAACGAATGCGCGACACTGCTGGCCCGCTTGCCTACCGCTGTATGACCCATCCCCACCAAACCCGTGCCCACCCGAGCCGCCCCGAGCTGGCCCGTCCCCGACAGTTTGACCTGATCGTCTTCGATTGGGACGGCACGCTGTTTGATTCCACCGCCCTGATCGTGCGCTGCATCCAAAGCGCCTGTGTCGATCTGGGTGTGACCGTGCCCACCCAAACCCAGGCGGCCTATGTGATTGGCTTGGGGCTGCGCGATGCCTTGGAGCACGCTGTGCCCGACCTGCCGCCGGGGCGCTACGGTGAATTGGCCCAGCGCTACCGGCACCACTATGTGAACAGCCAACACGAGCTCAGCCTGTTTGCCGGCACGCTGGACATGCTGCGCGAGCTCAAGGCGCGCCACCACTGGCTGGCCGTGGCCACCGGCAAGGGCCGGCAGGGCCTGAACGACGCATTGGCCCATGCCGACCTGATGGGCATGTTCGATGGCACCCGCACCGCCGACGAAACCGCCTCCAAGCCCAACCCGCGCATGCTGATGGAGCTGATCGACCAGTTCGGCGTGCGGGCCGACCGCACCCTGATGATCGGCGACACCACGCACGATCTGCAGCTGGCGCAAAACGCCGGAACCGCGAGCCTGGGCGTGAGCTTCGGCGCCCACGACCACGCGGCCTTCGAGCCCTTCAAGCCCCGCCACGTGGCGCATTCCACAACCGAGCTGCACCAGTGGCTGCGGGAGCATGCGTGAACCCGAGCCCCATCGACCTGTGCGCCGCAGATGACCTGTGCGAGCAAGGGCGTGCCTACACCTTCGATGTGATGTGGCAAGGCGAGTGCGTGAGCGCCTTCGCCCTGCGTTTTGAAGGCCGTGTGGTGGCCTACCTGAACCGCTGCGCCCACATGCCGGCTGAAATGGATTGGAACCCTGGCGAGTTTCTCGATGCCGACCGCCGCTTCATCCTGTGTTCCATTCACGGTGCGGCCTACGAGCCCGGAACGGGCCGTTGCGCCGGCGGGCCGTGTGGCCGCGGGGCCTTGGTGGCCCTGAACGTGCGCGAGGAAGCCGGGCGGGTCGCTTGGTATCCTTCGCCCGGTCTTGAACCTGTGAGCTTCACATGAACGACCAGCAGCAGCCCAATCCCTTGCGCGACGGGATTCCGCCGGATGCCACTGCCCTGCCCGCAGGGGCTGGGGCTGAGCCCGCCGGGGCGCAGGCGCGCGGCAGTGACACGATGGAGCGTGTGCTCACCGAGCTCATCCGCGACCGCCGCTCCGAGCGGCGTTGGCGCTCGGTGTTTCGCCTGGCTTGGTTGTTGGTGGCCATCGCCCTCATTTGGACCTTGTCGCCCAGCAGGGGCTTGAGCACCGCACCGGCAGGCCCCCATACTGCCCTGGTGGACCTGCGCGGGGAGATCCAGGCCGAAGGATTGGCCAGCGCCGATGCCCTGATGCCGTCGCTGCGCGATGCGTTTACCAACCCCAATGCGCGCGCGGTGGTGTTGCGCATCAACAGCCCCGGCGGCTCGCCCGTGCAGGCCGGTCTGGTCAACGACGAAATTCGCCGACTCAAGGATTTGCACAACAAGAAGGTGTATGCCGTTGTCGAGGAAATCTGTGCCTCCGGGGCGTACTACATTGCGGTGGCCGCTGACGAGATCTACGTGGACAAGGCCAGCCTGGTGGGCTCCATCGGGGTGCTCATGGAAGGCTTCGGCTTCGTTGACCTGATGGGCAAACTGGGCGTGGAGCGGCGCTTGGTTACCGCCGGTGAAAACAAGGGCATGCTGGACCCCTTCACACCGCAGAACCCCCGCGAGCGCGAGCATGCGCAAGCCCTCATCAACCAGATCCACCAACAGTTCATCGCCGTGGTCAAGGAAGGCCGGGGTTCGCGTTTGAAGGCCACACCCGACACCTTCTCGGGCCTGTTCTGGAACGGTGAAGAGGCCGTACGCCTGGGCCTGGCCGACGCGGTGGGCAGCGTGGATTTCGTGGCCCGTGAGAAGGCGCAGGCCCCCGACGTGGTGGACTACAGCCCGCGCGAAAACGTGGCCGAGCGCCTGGCCAGACGCTTTGGCGCCTCGGTGGGCGCCGGCGCGCTGCATGCCCTGCGGACGATGGGTGGCGAGGCCCGCTGGGGCAGCGGCGCCGCCCCGGTGCCTGTGCGCTGAAGCGGCTGAACATGTCAGACCGCCTGTTCGTGGCGCTGCAGCACCTGCTGCCCAAGCGCGCCCTGACCGAAGCGATGGGGGCCTTGGCCCGTTCACAGGGCGGCCGCGCCACCACGGCAGCCATTCGCTGGTTCGTGGGGCGCTACGGGGTGGACATATCGGAGGCGGCCAACCCTGATGTGGCTGCCTACGCCAGCTTCAACGATTTCTTCACCCGTGCGCTCAAGCCCGATGCCCGCCCCCTGGCCACAGCCGACTGGTTGTGCCCGGTGGATGGAGCCATCAGCCAGTTTGGGCCAATCGAAGGTGATCAGGTCTTTCAGGCCAAAGGCCACCAGTACAGCACCCGCGCCCTGGTCGGTGGTGATGCGGCCTTGGCCGCCCAGTTCCAGGACGGCTCCTTTGCCACGCTCTACCTCAGCCCGCGCGACTACCACCGCATCCACATGCCGTGTGCCGGGCGCCTCGCGCGCATGGTGCACGTGCCGGGGGACCTGTACTCCGTCAACCCGGCCACCGCACGCGGCGTGCCCGGCCTGTTTGCACGCAACGAGCGAGTGGTGTGCGTGTTCGAAACCGCCCATGGCCCGTTCGCACTGGTGCTGGTGGGCGCCACCATCGTGGGCAGCATGGCCACCGTGTGGCACGGCCTGGTGAACCCGCCGCGGCCCGGCGTGGTGCGCGCGTGGCGCTACGCCGATCGGCCTGTTGAGCTGGCACAGGGCGCTGAGATGGGCCGCTTCCTGCTGGGCTCGACCGTGGTGATGCTGTGGCCTCGCCTAGCGCCTGGCCTGGTCTTCAACACCCAGTGGGCGCCGGGCGGCGCCATTCGCATGGGTGGGGTCATGGCCCAAAGGGGAGACCGTCCCACATAGGATAGGCGCCACGCTGGATACAGCAGTACTGGAGACACGATCATGTTCGGTTTGATGCAGCACCAACCCCTGTTGATTTCTTCCCTGCTCGTGCACGCCGAGCGCCACCACCCCGAGCAGGAGATCGTGTCCAGGCGCGTGGAAGGCGACATCCACCGCTACACCTACAAAGAACTGGCCGCCCGCTCGCGCCGCATGGCGCGCGCCCTTCAGGCCCTGGGCGTCCAGCCCTCGGACCGCGTGGCCACACTGGCCTGGAACGGCTACCGGCACATGGAGCTGTACTTCGGCGTGTCGGGCATTGGATCGGTGCTGCACACGGTCAACCCCCGGCTGCACCCAGACCAGGTGGTGTGGATCGCCGACCACGCCGAAGACCAGATCCTCTTCTTCGACCTCACCTTCCTGCCGCTGATTGCGGCTGTGGCCCCGCGCACGAAGACGGTCAAGCACTGGGTGGCCATGACCGACCGCGCCAGCCTGCCCGAGTCGGCCAAGGCCATCCCCAACCTCTTGGTCTACGAAGACCTGATCGAGGCGCAGTCGGACGCGCCCATGGAGTGGCCGGTGTTCGACGAGCAGTCGGCTTCCTCGCTGTGTTACACCAGCGGCACCACAGGCAATCCCAAGGGCGTGCTGTACAGCCACCGCTCCACGGTGCTGCACACGATGGCTGCGGCACTGCCCGATGCGCTGAACTGCTCGGCACGCGACGTGATCCTGCCCGTGGTGCCCATGTTCCATGTCAACGCCTGGGGCCTGCCCTATGTGGCCTGCATGACGGGCGCCAAGATGGTGTTTCCCGGTGGTGCCTTGGACGGCAAGTCCCTGTACGAGTTGTTCGAAAGCGAACAGGTGACGCTGTCGGCCGGTGTGCCCACGGTGTGGCAAGCGCTCTTGGCCCATGTGGGGACCCACCAACTCAAGTTCAGCACCATGCGCCGCACCGTGATCGGTGGATCGGCCTGCCCGCCGGCCATGATTCGCGCCTTCAAGGAGCAGTACGGCGTGGACGTGATCCATGCCTGGGGCATGACGGAAATGAGCCCCTTGGGCACCGCCTCCACGTTCAAGGCACGGCACCTGGCCCTGTCGCAGGAAGACCGCTACAGCATCATGTACCGGCAAGGGCGCGCCATCTTCGGTGTGGACATGAAGGTGGTGGACGAAGAAGGCCACGAGATTCCCTTTGGCACCGACAAGAGCGGCGACCTGCTGGTGCGCGGCCCCTGGATCCTGCAGCAGTACTTCAAGGGCGAGGGCGGCGATGTGCAGCGCGACGGTTGGTTCCCCACGGGTGATGTGGCCAAGATCGACGCTGAGGGCTACATGCTGATCACCGACCGCACGAAGGACGTGATCAAGAGCGGCGGCGAATGGATCGGCTCCATCGACCTGGAGAACATCGCCATGGCCCACCCGGCCGTGGCCATGGCGGCTTGCATTGCGGCGCGCCACCCGAAGTGGGATGAGCGGCCCTTGCTGGTGGTGGTGAAGAAGCCCGGGGCCGAGGTGACGCGTGAAGAACTCATTGGCTTCTACGAGGGCAAGATCGCCAAGTGGTGGACGCCTGATGATGTGGTGTTCGTCGAGGCCATTCCCTTGGGGGCCACGGGCAAGATGCAGAAGAACAAGCTGCGGGAGCAGTTCAAGGATTACGTGTTGCCGACGGCTTGAGGGCTGTGGCGTTGCGCTGAGCTGCTGTTGAGCGGCCGCGCTGCTCAACTGTGGCGTCGCGCTGAGGTGCCGCGGGGGGCGGCCCTGCGCCGGGGATTAAAGCCGAGAGACGACGGGAGACCGCCGTTGGGCGGGCTCGCCGAGGCGGAGGCACTCCCC
>JBJTHN010000014.1:0-35543 GCA_046094505.1 Betaproteobacteria bacterium | reverse complement strand
GGGGCTGCTCGTCGGTGACCAGGTAGTGCGAAGACACGCGCTGCTGCGTCAGGATGCGGATCGAGGTGGCCAGGTCGACGGCTGTGTAGTGCAGGATCAGGAACTGGGCCCGGCTGTCGTGGCTGACCGCCCGGTGGGTGTGGGCGTCGATGCGTGGGCCCGCGCACCCGGCAACCAGGGCCGCGGCCAACAGCACACCGCACCAAAGGGCCAGCGATTGGAGGGGCCCGCACAGCTTGGAATCATGTTGCATGCGCCGATTGTGCGTCTGGCCATTAGGGTCGAACACCCGTTGCAGCCCTGATAACGGCGTTGCAGATGACAAGTTGAATGCGCCCCATTACCCAAAGGCATGGGCGCCGTCGACCGGCCTGCGGACTTGTGTACCGCCGCCCAGCCATGGAATGATGGCGCGATGAACACCACCACCTTGCTTGCCCCTGCGCTGAAACCACCTTGTCGGCGCTGGTGGGCTCCACCGCTCTTGGCCCTCAGCGCGGCCTGGGTGCTGGGCGGCTGTGCCCACACGCCTGCGCCGGTGCAGGCCTTGCCGGCGCCCGTGCGGGCGGCACTGGAGCGAGCCGGTTTGGATGCCTCCACACTGGCGGTGGCGGTGTTGCCGGTGGATGGACCTGCGCGCCCCGGTTCCCCGATCGGCCTGCTGCACCAGGCGGACCGTCCCATGCAGCCGGGCTCGGCGATGAAGGTGGTCACCAGCGCCGTGGCCCTGGACCGTGTGGGCCCCAATCTGCGGGGCTACACCGAGCTGCGCACCGCCGCGCCTATTGAAGCGGGCCGCCTGCGCGGCGATCTGGTGTTGCGCGGTGGTGCTGATTTGGAACTGGGCTTGCCCCAGTTGTGGGCCTTGATGCTGGAGTTGCGCGAAGCTGGCGTTCGCCACATCGACGGTGACATCGTGCTCGACCGGCAGCTGTTCAACCCGGCGCGACTGGATATCGGTGTCCCTCCCTTCGATGAGTCGCCCGAGTTCCCCTACAACGTGATTCCCGATGCCTTGCAGTTGGCGGGCAATTTGCAGGTCTTGGAGTTGGTGTCCGACCGCAGCGAGGTTCGGGCCCGCCTCAGGCCGGAACTGCCGGGCGTGCGCGTGGACAACCGCTTGACCCTGCACCCCCCGGGTACGGTGGCCTGTCGCGATTGGAGCGGGGCGGGCTGGGCGACCCCCAGCACCCAGGAGCAGGCCGATGGGACGGTGGTGGTTCAACTGCAGGGCCGCTTTCCGGCTGATTGCACCCAACGCCAGCCGCTGCAGTTGATGGAGCGCAACCGCCAGGCACAGGCGCAGCTGCGCTGGGTGTGGACCGAGTTGGGTGGGCAGTGGAGCGGCCGTGTGCGAGAGGCCCAGCGAGGCGAGTTTGCCTACGAGGCCGCGGGCACGGCTGCGGCCAGCCGGCAGGCCTCAGCGCCCGTGGCACAGCCCACGCGTTTGTTGGCGCGGCGGGAAGCACGCCCCTGGGGCGAAT
Source organism: Betaproteobacteria bacterium (assembly GCA_046094505.1). GTDB lineage: Bacteria > Pseudomonadota > Gammaproteobacteria > Burkholderiales > Burkholderiaceae_C > RFTU01. The sequence continues at coordinate 34,059 of JBJTHN010000014.1, read as the reverse complement.
GGCTGCGGCCCTTGAACAAGACGTCGGACAACGTGGCCACGCGGGTCCTGTACCTCTTGACGGGCTTGGAAGAAGAGCGCCGTGCGGTGGTCCAGGCCGGTGCCGCGCTGCCGCAGCGCAGCACCCGCGAATGGGCGGAGCTGTCGGTTCGGCGGTGGTTTGAACAACAGGGCATTCCCACCGAGGGACTGGTGATGGACAACGGTTCGGGCCTTTCGCGCAGCGAGCGCATCACGCCGCGCCAGTTGGCGATGGTGCTGCGTGCGGCGAACACCCAACTGCATGCCAGCGAATTGCTGATGAGCCTGCCGATTGCCGGGGTCGATGGATCTTTGCGCAACCGGATGACCGACACCGCAGCCCGTGCCCGCGCGCGGCTCAAGCCCGGAACCTTGCGAAACGCCGTGGCCTTGGCGGGTTATGTCGAGGATGCGCAGGGCAGGCGCTGGGTGATGGCCGCCATCATCAACCACGACGAAGCACCGCGGCGCGGCCGTCCGGTCTTGGACGCCGTGGCCGATTGGGTGGCCGCCGGTCAACCGTAGTTCCGGGTTCAGGCCACCGCTGACTCGAGCAGGCGCACCGTACCGGCACCTGCGTCAATTTCGGCGGGCACGCCCAGCGGCAGCGTGAACTTGCGCTTGATGTGGCCGAACGACGCACCGCGGTACACCGGAACCCCCAGGCCACCGAAGTAGTCCTCGAATACTTCGTCCAGTGTCAGGGTCCAGAAGCCATCACCCGGCGTGCAGTTGGTGAAGGCCCCGAGCATCACACCCGACAGACGGTCCAGCACCCCAGCCAACTTCAGCGTCGACAGCATGCGGTCGACCCGGTAGATGAACTCGTTGATTTCTTCCAGGAACAGGATGGCACCGTCAAAGGACCGCAGATAGCCTGAACCGCACAAGGACGACAGCACCGCCAGGTTGCCGCCCAACAGTGGGCCACGGGCCACGCCCGGGCGGATGGTCAGCGTTCGGTCCTCGCGCGGGGCCGGCAGCGAACCCTTGTCGGATTCGTTTCGCATGAGCACCGGCGTGCCTTCCATGGCCACGCCCCTGAAGTGGCGCCAGCTGAATTCGTTCCATTCAGAGACCGCTGCGGGGCAGTGGTAGGTGACCAAGCCGGTTTGGCTGTGCACCGCATGCAGCAGCGCGGTGATGTCGGAAAACCCACCCACGAACTTCGGCGTTCGGCGCAACTGCGCGTAGTCCAGCAGGGGCAGGATCCGATTCGCGCCAGACCCGCCAGTGATGGCCAACACGCCGTGTACATCGGGGTCTTTGAACATGGCGTTCAGCGCGGCAGCGCGTTGCGCATCGGTGCCGGCGAAGTGGCCGCGCCGCGCCCGCAGGTGCGGCGACTCCTTCACCTTGAAGCCCAGGGCCGTCAAGGTGTCGATGGCGATCTCCACCGGCAGCCGTTCATGCATGGCACCCGATGGCGCCACCAGGCCGATGGTTTGGCCGCTTTGCAGCCGTGGTGGCTTGACCAAGGGCAATGCCGAAGCCGCGGGTGCCCTGGGGTTGGCCGCAGCGGCCAGGGGTGCGGCCACACCGCCGCCAAGACCGGCCATCCACACCGCGGCCGCCTTTTGAAGCACCGCACGGCGCTTGATGGATCCGGTCTCACCACACACGTTGCATCTCCCGTCGTACCTGTTCGCGATCGCCGTGATCAAAGTGCCACCACTCGGTGGAAATGCCCACAAAGCCGCCCTGTGCCATGGCCGCATACAGCCAACCCCGGTCGACCAGGTGCTGGGCCTGCAAGTGCCCAAGCGCCAGGTGCTGCGCCTCCAGGCTGGGGTGGGACAGGTGGTTCATCTCGTCATATCCGCTGCCCATGTCGCACTCCAGGCCTTGCGGGTTCAACAGCGTCACGTCCACCGCCATGCCAAATGAGTGGATCGAGCCGCGCACCGGCTCGGCAAAGTAGGCGGCCATGGGCGTGCCGCGCACCTCTTGCCAAATGGCTTCCTGCACACGCTGTGGGCGCAGGGCATCCAGCACCCGCAGCGTGTAGCCCGGGCGGTGCGCAGCCAACCACTGCGCCGCGCGGGCCAAACCCTGCGCGGCCGGCCGGCGCAGCCAGGCGCAGTCCAGTCCCTTGTACAGGCTGCGCCCGGCGAAGTTGGACTCGCTGGCGTAGCGGATGTCCACGGCAACACCGGGGACGGTGGACAGGTGCACAAAGTCGGCGTGCCGCCCGACGGTTTCGCAGGCCAGTGTGGGGACCACCGGCTCAGGCTCGCGGGCGGGTGCAGCGTCGCTCGGGTAGGGGGTCATGGCCGCAGGTGGTGCTCAACGCGCCCTTGCACGCCGCTCGGCTGCCGAACCGGGCTCGGCCACTTCCGCGATGCCAGCCTCACGCAGGCAGTCACTGGCCGACTGGCGCAGCTCCTGCACCAGGCGCCGCGCGGGCTGCGACAGCGGAGCGGCCACCGGGGTCAACAAGACCAGGGGCACGGTGATCAAGGGCTCGACGGGCCGAACCGCCACCCGATCACGATCGGCCTGTGCTGCGGTGAACGGGTCCACGATGGCCGCGCCCACGCCGGCCTCCGCCAACTGCCGCGCCAGCTGATAGGTCTGCACGGAGACCTGCGGCTGCAAGGACAGGCCCAGCGCCTCGTATTCGGCCGTGACCCTCAGGCCCAATGGGTCTTGGGGTGACAGGCCAATCAAGTGTCGGGGCAGGGATTCCAGGTGCACCGCCGTGCGGGCGCGCAGCGCGGCCCCGCGCGCCGGCAGCAGGGCCATCATCGGGGCCCGGGTGAGCACCTCGGCATGCACGCCGGGGTGCTGTGGGTCTTGCAGCGTCAGGCCCAGGTCCAGCTCTGACAGGATCAAGGCCTGGACCAGTTCGCGCGTGTGGTGGGTGGCCAGTTCGCAGTGGCCAGAGGCAAAGGTGCGGGACCAGCGGGCCACGGCCGAAGGCACCACCGTGGCACCCAGGGCCGGCGTCACGGAAAGCCGCACCCGCTGCTGCGGCCCGCTTTTGAGGTTGACGGCCAGGCGCCGTATCGACACCAACTCGGCGTGCAGCTTGTCCACCTCGGCAAACAGGCGGCGCGCTTCAGGCGTGGGGTGAAACCTCCCCGCCACCCGTTCGAACAAGGTGAGGCCCAGTTGGGCTTCCGCATGCTGCAGCACCTTGCTCACCGCCGGCTGCGAGATGTGCAGCAGGCGCGCGGCACCGCTGACGGAGCCGGCGCGCATCACAGCATGGAAGACCTCGAGGTGCCGCAGCCTCACCTTGGCGGCTCAACCGATCTCAGTGGAACCGGTAATCGAAGCTGACCACGAAGGCACGGCCGCGCGGGTCGGCCACACGGGGCTCCCAGGAACTGCCCGAGCCGAAGTTGCTGTCATAGGTGACGGCAAACGGCGGGTCGCTGCCGAACACGTTCTTGATCAGGCCGGTCACCCGCAGGTTCTTGATGCCGGTGTAGGTGACGGCCATGTTGTAGGTGGTGTAGCTGTCCACACGGTTCTTCCAATCGGGCGGCGTGACGGCGCCGGCGGCCACGCCGGGCAGCACCTGGTCGTTGTAGCCGCTGCGGAAGACCTGAGATACGGTGGTGACCCATGAGCCCTTGCTGCGGGTCAGGAAGGCGCTGTGCTTCCAGCGCAGCCCCAAGTCACCGGCAAAGCTGAACTGGCCGACTTCGCTGGCGCTCCAGGCCGCAGAGGGCACCACGCGCGAACGCTTCTTGAGCAAGTAGGTGCCGTCCAGTCCAGCGGTCCAGCGTGCGTCCATCGCCATGAAGCCACCGCGCAGGGTGACTTCAACACCCGAGGTTTCGGTCTCACCGGCGTTGATCCAGCGCTGGTCGACCGCTATGATCTTGCCGGCCCCATCCCGAATGAAGCGCTCGGGGAAGAGTTTGTAGTTGTCGATCAGCTGGGTCAGTGACAGGATTTGGATCGTGCCCTCGCGGCGGATGGTCCACCAGTCCAGTCCCAAGCTGAGGTTGGCTGTGGGCTCGACGATGAAGCCCAAGGAACCCATCTTGGCCTCTTCGGGGCCCAGATCGGGCTTGCCGCCGTTGATGATGTTGGCCGCACGGTCAATGAACGCGCAGCCAGGATCGGTGGTGTTCGGGCGACCGCCGGGGCAGGTCTTGGGGTCCACCAGCGTGGTGCCGGTGAACAGGGACTCGGCCGAGCCGTTGTAGAGCTGGTTAAAGGTGGGCACACGGAACCCGGTGCTGTAGGAGCCACGGCCCAGGAACTGTTGCGTGGGCTTCCAACGAGCTGAGACCTTGGGGTTGGTGGTCACGCCAAAACCCGAGTATTCGTCGCGGCGGGCCGACAGCGTGGTCTCGATCTGCTTGGTGATGGGCACCAGCAACTCGCCGTAGAACGCCTTGACATCCCGCTTGGCACCCAAGAGCACGTTGGTTTGGTCAAACGGCGCGGCAACGATGATGCGCTGGGCCGCCAGGTCGCGCTCGTCACCATTGAAGCGGTACTCTTCTCGGCGCAGGTCAGCACCAACGGCTGCCATCACCTCACCTGCGGGCAGCTTGGCCACCGGGCCCGAGGCCGTGAAGTCGGCTTGCTGCATGGTGAACCGGCCGCCGTACAGCACCACACCAGCAGCCGAGGCCTCTTGCAGGGCTGCAAGGCCGTCGGCACTTTGGGTTTGGCCGGGGAACAGGAAGACGTTGATGCGCCCGCTGTTCAGCGCGGGGATGATGCCCGGGCCGCCATCGGATGCGCCCGTGGCCGTGGTGCCGCGGTAGTAGTAGCCCGTGCCGAGCTTGGACTTGGCTTCGCTGGTGGCCTGGATCAGGCCTGCGCGGTACTCCCAGCCCTTGCCCAGTGGGCCGTCCATGGTGAAAGCCCAACGCTGTGTGGTGGCGTCGGTCTCCAGTTCACGCGGGCCGCACTCCATGCAACGCCAGCGGTAGGCAAGCGACTGGCCGCGCTGCGCTTCGGTGATCTGGCCCGGGAAGGCCGACAGCAAGCGGTTGAAAACCGCGTCATAGGCTGCCTGCGAGGCGGCGTTGCGGGGGAAGCGCAGCTGTTGTGTTGTGGTGTTGGGCGTCAACTGTACGTTCGAAAAACGCTTGGCCGACTCGGTTTGGCTGCCGGTGAACTCGGCGGCCAACTGGTGCTCACCCAACTTGAAGGTGGCGCGTGCCACCAGGTTGGTGTCGCTGATGGGTTGTTGCAGCACCGCTGCGCGGCCGGTGTCCCAGGCGCATGAAAGGGCTGCCGTGGGCGTGTTCCACAACAGGGCGTCGTAGGGTGCTTGGCCCGTGATCGAGCCGCACCCTTCGGCGCCGGGCAGGTCCAGCACATTCAGGCCACCTGAGGCCCGCACCGTGGTGCTGCCGGGCACGAAGGGGAAGGAGGTGGTGGCGGGGAACAGGGTGCCGGCCAAGGGGAAGATGGTGGCAAATGGGGTGCCGCGGGTGTCCACGCTCAAGCCGCGGTTGGGCTGGAAGGTGTTGACGAAGTCGCGTTGGTCGCCACGCAGGGCCTGGTGCTCGCGCCGCGCCAAAACTGCCATCAGGTTGTAGCCGTCCCGGCTGAGGTCACCAGTGCCGGCGACCACCGAAGCACGGTAGATGTTGCCACCACCGGCCTGCGTGACGTCGCTGGTGCCCTGAATCGAGGCCCCGCGGTAGTCGGTACGCAGGATGAAGTTGATCACGCCGCCGATGGCGTCGGTACCGTAGATCGAACTGGCGCCGTCCTTGAGCACTTCAATGCGCTGGATGGCGGCTATTGGAACCTGGTTCAGGTCGACCACGCCGCCGTTCAGACCGTGTGCGGCCACACGCCGGCCGTTCAACAAAATCAGGGTGGCGTTGCTGCCCTGGCCGCGCAGGTTGGCGCTGGTGGCACCGTTGTTGCCGCGCTGGGCACCGCCCACCACGTCGGCGTTGGAGGCCAGGTTGTCCAAACCGTTGCCGTTGGTGGACAACCACAGGATCACCTGCTCGGTGCTGGTCAGGCCCTGTTGTTCGATCTCGGCACGGGTGATGACCTGTACGGGCAGCGCGCCTTCGCTGGCCAGGCGCTTGATGCTCGAGCCGGTGATCTCCACCTTCTGTTCGGCCGCCTGTTGCGCCAGAACGGGCGAGATGAGACTGAGGGCAGCCAGTGCTTGTGCGATCGGCTTGAGTTTCATGGGGGATCTCCTGAACGGGGCACGCCGCGAACGGCCAGGGTTGTAGGGCTATCGAAAAATGTAGCGCACCGGCGCGCCGGCCAGTGGTCAGGGCAAGCTGAAGAATCCGATCGACACCATAACCCTGGGTTATGAAGGCTAACCGACTAGCCCCCGATCCTCGCGCGATCCGCTGTTCACGGCACCCAGCCCTCGGGAAAACACGAGGCCTGGGTGTTGCCTCAAAGGCACACTGGCCCTGCCCAAGCCGCCCGCCGGCGCGTGCCTATCCCAGCCGATCGGCGAGCCAGGCGTCGATGCGTGCGCCCAGGTCGGGTATGCACCAATCGGTGGCCAAACCGGCCTGGGGTGCATGGCGTGATCCCAGCGTCGACAGGATCGCCACCAGGTACTGCCGCCCACCCGGGCGCAGGCTGCGCACCCAACCTGCGTCTGAGGCGTAGTTCTCGGTCGTGCCCGTCTTGTGGGCAAACCTTACCTGGGCCTGTGCTTGCTCGGCGCGGATGTCGCCCGGCCACTGCCGGTCGGCCGCGGCCACGCGCCCGCTGGGCATCACCCAGCGCTCGGGTACCGCGGCCGGGATGCCGGGCCGCCACCCGGGCATGCCCACGCTAACCGAGGACGACAACACCTCGTGCAAGGCCTGGTCGTCCAGCAGCTGCCACAGGACACGGGCGGTGTGTGGCTGCAGCAGGGCGGGCGTGCGTGCGGGCAGCCAGGGTGGAGCCGGGCACGTGGGCATCACCGCCGGCAGCATCAACCACAGCAGCCGCGCGGTGTCCCAGGCGGTCATCTGCAGATGGCCCACACCTGAACCGTCTCGGTTGAGCCAGCCCCCATCGGCGCGTGTGCGGTCCAGACGCAAGGTGGGCAAGCCGTACGCCTGAAACACCTCGTGCAGCCGGTTCACCCCTGCAGGCATACCCGCACCGTCGGCCCGGGTGTGGTCACCCGAAGCTGGAGCTTCGATCAGGCCCCGCGCATGCAGCAAGGCCACCAAGGCACTGGTGTCCTCGTTGCGGCTTTCGGTGACCATGCCGTCGGCCCACTGCAGCACGGTTTGTGTGCGGCCACCCCAAGCCCAGGCTTCACTCCATTGGGCCCGGTTGTGGTCCACCAACAGGCCCACGCCCACGACCACCATCAACTTGATCAGCGAAGCGGGGTAGGGGGCAATCGACTCCACGGGGCCGCTGCCGTACAGGCTTTGCAGGCCAACCAGCTGCCGCCAGTCCGACCCGGGCAGCCATGCGATGGAGCGCCGCTGATCATCGGTCGGGTCGGCCCAGTAGCGTATGCCCTGAACACTGGCGGCGTCCGGCCCGATACCCGCTACCACGGGGGCTGCGTGGCCCCGGGTGAACAGCACATTGGCCCATACAGCGGGCGCACCCGGCGCAAAGGCCACCACCGCCAAATCAATGGTGGGTGATGGGTCAAAGGCTGGTGCTTGGCCCAGGCTGGCTTGCAGACCGTCGCACAAGGCGCGGGCCAGTTCTGCGTGTGAAAACGTTCGCATGCCCGTGGTCCTGCCCTTCAACCCAGCCGGCTGTGGCGTTCAGCCGTAGAAGGCATACCCGACCATGATGGCGCCGATCAAACCCACGGCATCGGCGGTCAGCGCGCAGCCCAGGGCATGGCGGGTCTTCTTGATCCCCACGCTGCCAAAGTACACCGCTAGAACGTAGAAGGTGGTTTCGGTAGACCCCTGGATGATGCTGGCCAGTCGCCCCTCGAAAGAGTCCACGCCATAGGTCTTGAGGACATCGACCATCAGGCCGCGCGCGCCGCTGCCCGACATGGTCTTCATCAGGCCCACGGGCAGTGCGGGCACGAACTGGTCGTCCAGCCCCAGGGCCCTGACACCCGCACCGATGGCCTGCACCAGATAGTCCATGCAGCCGCTGCTGCGAAACACCGAGATGGCCGCCAGCATGGCCACCAGGTAGGGGATGATCTGCACCGCCACCCCAAAGCCTTCCTTGGCGCCGTCCACGAAGGCCTCATAAACATTCACGCGCCGCAGTGCACCGACCGCAACGAAGGTGACGATGATGGCCAAAATGATGCCGCTGCCCAAGACCGAAATCGACTGGGCCATTTGAGCTGCCGGCATCCCCGACAGCCACAGGTACAGCACACCCATGAGCGCTGCAAAGCCGCCAAAAAAGGCCAGCACCGGTGCGCACAGCAGGTTGATGCGCTGCACCCAGGCCACGGCCAGCAGCCCCGCCACAAACGAGATGAAGGTGCCGATCAGGGTCGGCAAAAAGATGTCGGCGCCGTTGAAGTTGCTCAGCCCCTGCTCGGCCGCCAGGCTTTGCCGGATGGCAATCACCGAGGTGGGAATCAAGGTGATGCCCGCCGTGTTGAGCACCAGAAACATGATCATGGGGTCGGAGGCCACCGATTTGTCGGTGTTGATCTCCTGCAGCTCGCGCATGGCCTTCAGACCCAAGGGGGTGGCGGCGTTGTCCAGCCCCAGCATGTTGGCCGATGCATTCATGGCAATGCTGCCGCTGGCCGGGTGGCCCGGTGGAATACCGGGAAAGATGCGGCGAAAGAACGGTGCCACGCCCCGCGCAAACAACTGGATGACGCCGGCCTGCTCGCCGATCTTCATGATGCCCAGCCACAGCGTCATCACCCCCACCAGGCCCAGCGAGATGTCAAAGCCCGTCTTGGCCATGTCAAACAGCCCGCTGAGCATTTGGCCAAACAGGGCCGTTTGCCCCATGGCCACCTTGAACGCGGCCACGGCAAAGCCAATGAGGATGAAGCCGATCCAAATGAAATTCAGCGCCATGTGTGGTCCCGCGTGTGTGCGGTGCGCAGTATAGGAAGGGCCTGACCTGACTTTTGAGGGATGATCGCGGGATGCACGCACCACGCCGCAACGTTATGGGCGGGGCCCGCACGGGCCAAACGGCTCAGGGGCCTTCGGGCTGCTTGAGCGGTCAGGTCTTGGCCCCTGGTGGCTGGGTGCAGGGGCAGGTGCACTGGTCTGAGGGCCGTGTGGTGGGCGTGCAGGGCACGCCTGTCGGGCACGAGCTTCGGACGGAGCAGGCGCCGCCTTTGATCCTGCCGGGTTTCATTGATCTGCATGTCCACGGCGGTGGCGGCCGCGACACCATGGAAGGCCAGGACGCGGTGCAGTGCCTGGCGCGCACCCATGCGCGACATGGCACCACCTCTTTGTTGGCCACCACCATGACCGCGCCAATTGCGGAGATTGAGGCCGCCCTGAGAGCCTTGTCTGCGCAGTGCGCGCAGCGCGCCGATCAGGCCGCGCGTGTCTTGGGCGTGCACCTGGAGGGGCCCTACATCAGCCCTGATCAGCTTGGGGCGCAACCCCCACACGCCCAAGCGGCCTGCTTGCAAGACATCCTGCGCCTGAACGCGGTGGCGCCGATACGCTTGCTGACGCTGGCCCCTGAGATGCCTGGCAACCTGGCCCTGATTCCCGAACTGGTGGCCGCCGGCATCCGGGTTCAGGTGGGCCATACCCGGGCCACCTATGAAGAAGCCTTGCAGGCGTTGCGGCACGGCGCTTCTGGCTTCACCCATTTGTTCAACGCCATGGGCCCGATGCACCACCGGGCGCCCGGTGCGGCCGGGGCTGCTTTGGCCCATGCAGAGCACGCGGAAATCATTCCCGACCTGTTGCATGTACACCCTGGTGCCATCCATGCAGCCGTGCGTGCAGTGCCCGGCCTGTTTGCCGTGACCGATGCAACGGCTGCAGCGGGCATGCCCGATGGCGCCTATCCCTTGGGGCAATACACGGTGCACAAGTGCCTGGGCGGCGTGCGCCTGGCCGATGGCACCCTAGCCGGCAGTGCCTTGACCATGGACCAGGCCTTGCGAAACCTGGTGCAGATTGGGCTGTCGGTGGCGCAGGCCAGCGCGCGTGTGAGCACGCACGCTGCGCAGTACCTGGGCTTGAGCGACCGCGGCGTGATTGCACAGGGTGCCTGGGCAGACCTGGTGGTGTTGGACCCCCACACGCTGCAGTTGCAGCAGGTGCTGGTGGAAGGAGAGGCCATTGACCTCCGCGCTTCGAACTGAAGGGCCCGGCCCCTGGGCCTGGGTGCCCAGCCTTTACCTGCTGCAGGGCCTGCCCTATGTGGTGGTGATGTCGCTGAGCGTGGTGATGTACAAGAACCTGGGCTTGTCCAACACCGACATCGCCCTGTACACCAGCTGGCTGTACCTGCCCTGGGTGATCAAGCCGCTGTGGAGCCCTTTGATTGAACTCTTGGGCACGCGGCGGCGCTGGATTTGGCTGCTGCAGTTTGCGGTGGGGGCGATGGTGGCCATGGTGGCGCTGAGCCTGCCCACCGAGCAGTGGGTGCGCTGGAGTTTGGCCCTGCTGTGGCTCATGGCCTTTGCCAGTGCCAGCCACGACATAGCGGCCGATGGCTACTACATGATGGCCCTGCCCACGCACCAACAGGCGGCCTTCGTGGGCATTCGCTCCACGTTCTACCGCGTGGCCAACATCGCCGGGCAGGGGGGGCTGGTGTACCTGGCCGGCGAGCTGGCCGAACGCAGCGGCTCGGCGGTGCTGGCGTGGCAGGTGGTGATGGCTTTGTTGGCGGTGTGCTTCGGTGTGGTGGGCCTGTACCACGCGTGGCGCTTGCCCTATCCGGCTGAGGACCGGCCGGGCATGGTCCGCTCCAGCCTGTTCATCGAATTCTTCTCGGTGTTGGGTGCGTTCTTTCGCAAGCCTGCCATTGGGGTGGGCATCGCCTACCTCTTGCTCTACCGTTTTCCGGAAGCGCAGTTGCTGAAGCTGGCCGCGCCCTTCTTGCTGGACCCAGCTGAAGCGGGCGGCCTGGGCCTTTCCACCCGCGAGGTGGGGGTGGCCTATGGCACGGTGGGCCTGATCGCCTTGACGGTCGGGGGCATCGTGGGCGGGCTGCTGATTTCACGGTTTGGCTTGAAGGCCTGCTTGTGGCCTTTGGTGTGGGGCATGCACCTGCCCAACCTGGTGTTCTTGGCCATGGCGCTGTGGCCGCCGCAGCAACTGTGGGTGGTCAGCACGGCCTTGGCCATTGAGCAGTTCGGCTATGGCGTGGGTTTTGCCGCCTATCTGATGGTGATGATTCTGATTGCCGAGGGGCCGCACAAGACCGCGCACTACGCCATCTGCACCGGCTTCATGGCCATGGGGATGATGATTCCGGGCTTTTGGAGTGGTTGGTTGCAGGAGGCCTTGGGCTATGCGGGCTTCTTCGCGTGGGTGATGGTGGCGGCCATCCCGTCCTTCGTGATGACGGCTCTCATTCGGGTGCCAGAAGGCTTTGGCCGAAGGGAGCTGGCGGCGTGAACGGGCGGCTGTACAGCCTCGACGCCTTTCGAGGCCTGACGATCGCCGCCATGCTGTTGGTCAACAACCCGGGCGACTGGAAGCACGTCTACGGGCCCTTGTTACATGCTCCTTGGCACGGTTGGACCTTCACCGACTGGATCTTTCCCTTCTTCATCTTCATCAGTGGCGTGGCCATGCCCATGAGCTTGGCCCGTCGGCAGCACGAAGGCGCCGGGCCCTGGGCCCTGTGCCGCGGTCTGATGCGCCGAGGGCTGGTGATCGTCTTGATCGGCTTGATGCTCAATGCGGTGCCGGCTTTTGACTGGAACACGCTGCGCTGGCCGGGTGTGTTGCAGCGCATTGGTATGTGCATCGTGTTGTGTGCACCGGTGGTGGTGTGGCTGCAGGTTCGCGGCCAGGCCTATACAGCCGTGGGCCTGCTGGTGCTGTACAGCGTGCTGATGCTGGCGGTGGCGGTGCCGGGTGACGACGGTGTGGTGCGCGTGGGCTCGCTGCTGGCCGGACAAGACACAGGCAGCTACGTTGACCGCTTGCTGATGGGCGGCCACTTGTGGGCCCAGTCACGCACCTGGGACCCCGAGGGCTTGTTGAGTACCTTGCCGGCCGTGTCCACGCTGTTGGCGGGTGTGTTGACCGGGCATTGGATGGCTCAGGCCCAGGAGCCGGGGCGGCGCTGCATGGGCTTGGTACTGGCCGGCTTGTTGGCTTTGTGGGCGGCAGAAGTGTTGGCGGCCTGGAACATGCCCATCAACAAATCCTTGTGGACCCCCGCCTACGTGGCCAGCACCGCCGGCTGGGCGCTGCTCATCTTGGCGGCTTTGCATTGGGTCTTGGATGCGCAGGCCGATGCCACCAGCCGCGCACGTTGGCGCCCCTGGGCCCAGCCGCTGGTGGACTTTGGCATGAATGCCCTGTTCCTGTTCGTGCTGGCCGGCTTGGTGGCCAAAGCACTGGCCTTCACCAAGGTCGATGGCGCCAGCCTGAAGTCGCACCTCGTGGCGGGCTTGCGCCACACCGGGCTGCCCGAGGTCCAGGTCTCGCTGTTGTTCGCAGTGGGCTTTGTGCTGGTCTTTTATGCCGTGGCCGCCTGGATGGCCCGACGCCAATGGTTCATCAAGGTGTGATCTACCTGGGCCTGGATGCAGGCGGCACGGCGTGCCGCTGGACCGCCGTGGACGCGCAAGGCCAGTTGCTGGCACAGGCGCAGGTGGGCGGCTTCAGTGGCATGAGCCTGGCCTCGGAGGCCGGCCGCGCACAGCTTGGCCAAGCGCTGCAAGACCTGGCGGCTTCGGTGGCCCAGCAGCTGCCCAGGCACCGCGTGGCGGGCGTGTATGCCGGCATCACGGGTGTGAGCGATCCACAGGCCGCGTCGGCCCTGGAGCTGGCGGGCCTGCTGGCAGCGCGGCTGAACACGTCAGCGCAGCAGGTGCAGTGCTACAGCGACATGGACATCGCTTTTCGCGCGGCCCACGAACCCGGTGGCGGCTACCTCGTGTACGCCGGCACCGGCTCGATTGCATCGTTCATCGACGAAGACGGTGTGTGGCACCGGGCCGGTGGGCGGGGCTTCGTGCTGGGTGATGAAGGCGGCGGCTATTGGATTGCCAAGGAGGCGCTGTCTACCATTTGGCGCCGCGAAGACGAGTGGCCCGGTCAATGGGTGGAGAGCCCCATGGCCCGTTGCTTGTTTGCGCGCATGGGGGGTTCGGATTGGGCCAGCACCCGACAGTTCATTTACGGGCAAGACCGCGGTGAAGTGGGGCGGTTGGCCCTGGCTGTAGCCGAAGCGGCGGAACTCGGTGACGCGGAGGCGGCCTTGCTGCTGCGGCGCGCCGGTATCGAGATCGGCCGCTTGGGCGCGGTGCTGTTCCGCCGCTTTGGGCCCAAGCCCGTGGTGGCCGCGGGCCGCGTGTTGCTGCTGCACCCCTTGGTGGGCCAGGGTGTGCGCGCCGGCCTGCCCGCCGAGTGCCCCTTGGAACTGCGGCAGATCGACCCTTCCAGGGCGGCTGCGCAACGGGCCTGCAGGCTGTGGGCGGGCCTGGCATGAAGCAGCTACGCGCACCGCGCCCCGGGCCCAGCAACCACCAAGCCCCTGGGCCGAACACACAGCGCCGCGCCTGCCTGATGGGCGGCTGTGCCGCCGTGGCGGCTTTGACGGCCTGCAGCGTGGGGCGGGGGGCCGGGCCGGTTGCGCCAAGTCTGAAGCCAGCGTCGCCACCATCGGCGCTGGGGCCCTCGGCACTTCACCAGGAACTGCAGGCCCTGGTTGGTGAGCACCCGGGCGCTTGGGGCCAGCTGTGCACCCTGGCCGTGCGCGATGGACAGGTGGTGCACCGCAGCCACCACGGACGGCGCTTTATCCATCCCACAGACCGTGCGCAGGACCTGCCCGTCACGCCGCGCAGCCTGTTTCGGGTGGCCTCGATTTCGAAGTTGGTGGTGTCGGTGGCGGTGATGCGCTTGGTGGACCAGGGCCGCTTGGATGTGGATGCCGATGTGGGGGATGTGTTGGGCTGGCGCCTGCGGCACCCGGACTTTGCGCAACAGCCGATCACCTTGCGATTGCTGATGTCGCACCGCTCGGGCTTGAGTGATGCGGGCTTCTATGTTTGGGGCCCAGACGTGGCCTTGCGCGACGTGTTGCACCCGGCCGGGGCCTTGTACCGTGGGGGGCTGAGCTGGCGGCGCCAGCGCGCACCGGGCAGCTGGTTCAACTATGTGAACCTCAACTGGGGTGTGGTGGGCACCGTGATGGAGCGCGCCACCGGTGAGCGATTCGACCAGCTGATGCAACGCCTGGTCTTGCAACCGCTGGGGCTTCGAGGCGGCTTTTTGCCCTCAGCGCTTTCCAGCGATGAGCTGCAGGACCTGGCCACCCTGTACCGCCGGCGCCGCCTGGAGGGCGAGCGCGAAATTTGGGAACCTGAGGGCCCGTGGCGGCCGCAGGTCGACGACCACCGCGCAAGCCAAGCGGCTGCACCGCCCGGCCTGGACCGCTATGTGCCGGGCAGCAATGCGACGGTGTTCAGCCCCCAAGGCGGCTTGCGCATTTCCAGCGACGACTTGGGGGTGTTGATGCAGATGCTGCTCAATGGTGGACGCCACCGCGGCCAAAGCTTGTTGAGCGAAAACGCGATGCGCTTGCTCAGCACCGAACAGTGGCGCTATGAACCGCAAGCGCCCAACGGCGACACCTTGGACGAGGCCATGGTCTCCTGGGCGCTTGGGCCGCAACGCTTCACCGACCGCAACAGGGGCCCCGGCTTAGGCGACCGTCTGGTTGAAGGCGGTGGCTTCAGCGGCTGGGGCCATCTGGGAGATGCCTACGGCCTGCTGGGGACCTTTGCCCTGGATCCCGTGCGGCGCAATGGCTTGATCGTGCTCTTGGGCAGCCCCAGCCGATCGCCTTATGGGCCCAAGCTGGCTTGGACTTCACTCGCGCCCGACGAGGGCCGCGTGCTCAGCGCCTTGTGGAACCGGTCCATCAGGCGCTGAAGCAAGCAGGCCTCCATGCCTCAAAAGCGATAGCTCAGATTGAGGCCCACGGTGCGTGGTGTGTTGTAGATCAGCCGGGGACCCACGACCTGGTCATTGGGGTTTTGGATCGACACCAAGGCGCGGGTATCGGCGAGATTCTGAACCCACAAGGTCGCATTCCACGGACCCTTCGCCAGGCCTGCGCTGGCGTTGACCAGGGCATACGCCGGATAGAACAGGGGCGGGTTGGTATCGGGTGCGTCGGTTCGGTCGTTTCCGATCTTGCCCACCCAGCGTCGGCTGAGGCTAGACGTGAATTCGTGCCCACTGCCCAGCATCCGGTTGTATTGCACGCCCGCTGTGTATTTCAGGCTGGGTGCCCCGTAGAGCTTGCCCCCAGCGCTCCAAGTTCGACAGTCCTCGGGCCTGTTGTTGGCGATGTAGGTGCAGCGCTTGAGCGTAGAGGTCCACTCCGATTCGGTGGTGGCCGCACTGAAATGGGTTTGCCAATGTTGGTTGAGCGCCAGTCTGGCCGAAAGCTCGCCCCCCACTGACCTTGCATTGGGGCCGTTGGTGGTGCCGTTGATGGGGAAGTCAATCCCCAAACCAAAGGGGTCCGGCAAGCCCTGCGAGTAATAGGTTTGAACATTCTTCCAGTCAATCCGATAGACCGCCGTCTGCAGCAAGAGACGACGATCCAGCAGGAAGCCCTTGAGACCCAACTCCAAGTTGTTGGTGGTGTCAGGGCCGTAGCCATTGGTGCCGGGCGCAACGATCTGATTCTTGCTGGGGAAGCTCTTGAAGCCGTTGTTGCCTCCACGACGGAACCCCTGCGAAAAGGTCAGGTAGCTCAGCAGATCTTGATTCAAGCTGTACACCAAGTTGACCTTGTGAATGGCCTTGCTGCTTCCACTGCTGCTGGCGCGTGAATTGTTGTCAGCCAATCCCCCCGCATAGTCGAAGACATAGGCTGTTCCCACGTCTTCATAGCTGAAGACCCGTGTGCCATAGGTCATCTTCAGCGCGGGGCTCAGGGCATAGCTCACCTCCCCGAAGACGGCCTTCTCGCGGTACTGGCTGCCCAGGTCTTCGGCGTAGCCTGAATCGGTGACCCCGCCCAAGGCCTTGCGTCCCCCTTGAGCAGCAATGGAGATGAAGTCTCCCTGGGACGGCAGCGTATCCAGGCCGGGGAACATCTCATCGAACTTGTAGTTGCGCTTTTGCTGCATCAAAAACACGCCAGCCACCCAACTCAAGGGGCCTTTGCCAGACGACACCAGCCGCGTTTCATGCGTGGTGCCCGTGTAGGTGTTGTCGAACGTCATGTACAGCGAGTTGTTCGACTTTTGAATGTTTCCGGCGGTAAACCAGTTGTAGAAAAGATTGCCCTGGCGTGCATAGTCGGCCTGGCCTACACGGGCGTCGCGAAAGCGTGAGGTGTTGGAGTGCAGCTTCGCAAACCCGAGGTTGACATCCAGGTCCACGCTGTCGAGTCGGAAGCTGCGGTCGGCAAACTCGGGATAGCGCGAGACGATGGTGTGGTCGTTAACCACGAAGGGCGCCTCGGTTGCCACCTTGTAGGTGCAGGCGATTCCCTGGGCCGTGCAGTTACGTCCCAGCCGCCAAGCGGCATCCACCTGGGCCGCGTTGGTCGCGTTGGCAATATTCAGCGGCGTGACGCTGGCGCCATTGCTGCCATGGGCCAACTGGCTTTGCTGGGCATGGGTGAAGGTCAACTCCGCACTGGGTGTCAGCCGCCAACGCAGCGCAATACGACCCGTGTTGACCTTCTGCCAATCATCGTTCTCATAAAGGTTGCGGTTGGCGTCGGGCTTGCTTGACCAAGCCCAGGTTCCGGTGCGCCACGGTGGGTTGGACAAGCGGTCGGTGTAGCCCTTTTCATCCAATCGGGCCACCGACGCGCGCAAGGCCAGGTCAGGGCCCAGGGGAAGATTGACCACACCGTCGGTGTCGTTGGAGAGGCCACCATGCCTGGTTTGGTAGAACGAGGTGCTGATGCGGCCCTCGGTCTTGCCCAGCTTGGGCTGATTGGAAATGAACCGAATGGTGCCACCCAGGCTGCCCGCTCCGTAGAGGGTGCCTTGCGGGCCCAAGAGTGTCTCCACCCGGGCGATGTCCTTGATGCGGTAGCCCAGATGCGGCAGCATCGTGTCGTCCAAGTAGTACGCCAGAGTGGAGCGAATGAACTGCTCCAAGTTGTTGGCCGCTACTGGCGACACATTCAGGCCGCGAACGGTGACCGAGTCGGCAAATCGTGCGCTGTTGCCGGGTGCATTGATGGCATCGCTGGCGGCAATCAGCTTCTTGGCATCCGTGATGTTCTGATCACGAAGCTCATCTTCAGACAACGCGCTGATATTGATGGGCACCCGATGCGCGGCCTCGTCGCGCCGAGTAGCCGTCACCGTGATTTGCTGTGGGTCTGCTGTGGCCGGTTGAACAGCGCTGGGCGAGCCGGGCGTGGTTGTGGCGCCTTGCGCCTGCACGGCGTTGGCTTGCAGCGCCAAGGCTGCTAGGCCGAAAGAGCACAGGGCCTGTGTTGCACAGGCAATCGGTGTACGCGGGAATTTCATGGGTGGATCTCCTGGACGCGTTGCTCGGTTTACACCTACAGACATGGACTGAGTCCATGTCGCGCCAGAGTCGTGCACCCGCTTTGGGTGCAATCCCACGCTCTATTCCATTGGCCCTAGGTACATGCCTCGGATGAATAAAGTATGCACACCTGACAACAACACCGCAAGCAGGGCTGCTACGGGGGTCAGGTCCGTTGGCTCCTCGCTACAGTCAAGTGTTTGCTTGCAAGCAGCCTTTAGGCTGACGTGGCCCTCACGATGTTCCCTTACTCCAGCAACTCGACCTACCTGCGCTGCCGCACCGCGGCGCAGCCCAGCGACGCAGGCTGGGCCTGGCCGCTGCCTTTTGGCGTGGCCGGCCTGCCCTGGGATGGCTCGGTGACCAACCGCAGCGGGGCCCGCCAGGGGCCGGCGGCCATCCGGCAGGCCAGTCACATGTTGTGTGACGGCGTTCACCCGCTGTTCGATGTGTCGCCGCTGGCGGTCCTGGAAGACCACGGCGACCTGACCATGCCCAATACGTCCCTGGCGGCGATGCGCCAGGCACTGCTGCCGCAGGCGCGGGCCTTGATCGCGCGGCAGCACATGGTGTGGCTGGGAGGCGACCATTCGGTCACCCTGCCGCTGTTGCAGCTGTACCGCCAGCATCATGGCCAGCCCCTGGCGCTGGTGCATTTCGATGCGCACTGCGACACCTGGCCCGACCACTTTGGTGAACCCAGTGGCCACGGCACGTGGTTGCATGAGGCCTACGAACAGGGCCTGGTGCGGCCCGAGTGTGTGGTGCAGCTGGGCATCCGCAGTTCGGCCCAGCGTGAAACCCGCGAACGCGTACGCACCGAAGGCGGGCTGATCTACGAGGCACGGGCCCTGCGGGGTTTGGAGAGTGCCGGGCAGCTGGCCGAGGTGATGCAGGCGGTGCGCACGCGCATGGCCGCAGCGGGGCACCCGCCGCTGTACCTCACCTTGGACATCGATTGCCTGGACCCTGCGCATGCACCGGGTACGGGCACGCCGGAGCCGGCAGGCCTGAGCACGGCCCAGGTGATGACGCTGTTGGAAGGCTGGGCCGATCTGAACTTCGTGGGCATGGACTGCGTGGAGGTGAGCCCGCCCTACGACCACGCGGAGTTGACCAGCCAAGCGGCTGCCCATTTCGTGTGGACCTACCTCAGCGCTCGGGTGGCCCAGCAGCCGCCGGCTGTGACTGCAGCGGCTGCCCCATGAAGCGTGGGCCCCGAGCACCGGGCCCGATGGGCCTTCAACCGTGCCGGCGCGGCCAGACGGCTTCGGGGCGTGTTCGGCTCTGGGCTTCGGCTTGGGCTTGGGCTTGGGTGTTCTGTGCTGGCCTGGCCTTGGCTGAATCCCATGCGTGGGCCCAGGGTGGTGCAGGCCCGACCGCCGCAAGCCCGGCGCTGCCTTCAGACCTGGCCATCGTCAGCGCCAGCCAGTGGGGGTCGGAGCCGCCACCGCAAACCGTATACCGTTCGCGCCCGCACGGGGTGATCACGGGACTGACGGTGCATCACCAGGGCGAGACCTGGCAGCCCGGCGCCGATGTGGCGGCCTATCTTCGCCGCCTGCAGCAGTGGTCTCGCCGCGAGCGGGCCTGGGTCGACGTGCCCTACCACTACATCGTGTCGCCCGAAGGCCAGGTCTACGCCGGGCGGGGTTTGCATTGGGCCGGCGACAGCAACACCCCCTATGACACGACGGGTCAGGTGCAGGTGATGCTGCTGGGAAACTTTGAGCACCAGCAGCCCAGCGCCGCGCAACTCCAGGCCACGGCGCAACTTTTGGGTCAGCTGATGGCTGCTTACGGCCTGGCACCACAGCACATCGTGGGCCACCGCCACCACAGCCACCAGACGGTGTGTCCCGGTGCCCATCTGATGTCGGTTTTTGAAGACCTGCGGGCCCAAGCCACGGCCATGCGCGCTACCCTGGTGCCCCGATGATGCGGAGTCTGGCTTGAACCCCTGGTTGTTGTTCACCTGCGTGCTGGTCTACTTTGCCTTGCTGTTTGCGGTGGCGTGGCGCACCTCTCGCGGGGCTGATAACCAGTCTTTCTTTGTCGGCAACCGAAACAGTGCCTGGCCCTTGGTGGCCTTCGGCATGATCGGCACGTCCTTGTCGGGTGTGACCTTCATCAGCGTGCCCGGTGCCGTGGGGGCCAGCGGCTTTCACTATTGGCAAATCATGATGGGCCATCTGCTGGGATACGCGGTGGTCGCCTGGGTGTTGTTGCCGCTGTATTACCGGCTGGGCCTGGTGTCCATCTACGGCTGGATCGAAGACCGCTTGGGCCCATCGGCTTTGCGCATGGCCGCCGGCTTTTTCATCTTGTCGCGCACCCTGGGGGCCACAGCCCGCTTGTACCTGGTGGTGCGCATCCTGCAGGACGTGATCCTGGAGCAACTCGGGCTTTCCTTTGGGGTGACGGCGGCGGTGATGGTGCTGATGATCCTGCTGTACACCTGGCGCGGGGGCGTCAAGACCATCGTGTGGACCGACACGCTGCAAACCGCCGGCATGCTCTTTGGCCTGGGGGCCTGCATCGTCTTCATCCTGCAGGCGCTGGACTTGAGCGGCTGGCAGGCCTTGGTGCAGATGCAGGAACAAGGCCTGTCGCGGGTTTGGGGCACCGAGCCCGCGGCCAAGGAGTACTGGCTCAAGCAGTTGTTGGCTGGCGCAGCCATCGCCATTGCCATGACCGGCATGGACCAGGAGATGATGCAGAAGAACATCTCGGTGCGCACCCTGCGGGGCTCGCAACTGAACATGCTGTGCATGGCGCTGGCCATGTCGGTGGTGGTCTTGGCCTTTCTCTTTCTGGGCGGTTTGCTGATGTTGTTTGCGCAACAGGCCGGCATGACGGAGCGGGGGGATCGGCTGTTCCCGGCCGTGGTGATGGGACACCTGCCGGCGCTGATCCAACTGATCTTCATCCTGGCCTTGATCTCGGCGCTGTTTCCCAGCGCCGATGGGGCGCTGACCGCGCTGACCTCGTCGACCTGCAACGACCTCTTGGCCTTCGGACGGCGCAGCGATTGGACCGCGGCGCAGCAGGAGTCCATCCGCAAGCAGGTTCATCTGGCCTATGCGGCGGTGTTCATGCTTCTGGTGATGGGCTTTCGATGGCTGGACGACCCGAGCATGATCGGCCTCATCCTGAAGGTGGCCAGCTACACCTACGGACCCTTGTTGGGCCTGTTCGCCTTCGGGTGGTGGACCCAGCGTCCGGTGCGCGATGCCTGGGTGCCTGCGGTCACGCTGCTGGCGCCGCTGGCCTGTGGGGTTTTGGATGCCATGCAGCCGATGATCTTCGAGACCTGGCGCATCGGTTTGGAATTGCTGCTGCTCAACGGGGCCCTGGTGTTCCTGGGGCTGTGGTGCATTTCACGCCCAGCGGATCAGGTGGTCAGCGTCACCTTGGACAAGTAGCTGGGCTTATCGGGGTCACGGCCGCGCGCGCGTGCCAGGGCTTCGACCATCAGATAGAAGGACTGGATCAGGCATATCGGGTCCAGGTCGGGGTGCGCGGCTGCGGTGCAGGGCAGGTTGCCGGGCTCGCCCGGGCCGGTGATGGCCAGCAGCACGCGCGCTCCACGGGCGCGCATTTCCTGGGCCAAGTGCCGCATCTCTTCTTGTGCCGGGCCGCGCGGTGCCAAGATCAACAGGGGGTAGCCCTGGTCGATCAAGGCCATGGGCCCGTGGCGCAGCTCGGCGCTGCTGAAGGTCTCGGCCTGGATGCCGCAGGTCTCCTTGAACTTGAGTGCGGCCTCCAAGGCCACGGCCATGCCGGCTCCACGGCTGACCACCATCAAGCGGTCTGCCTGGGTCAGCGCTTGGATGGCCTCGCCCCAGTCGTGCCCCGTGGCTTGAACCAAAGCCTCGGGAAGCGCCTGCAGGCCCGCGCGCAGTTCCTGATCACCTTGCCAATCCGACAAGAGTCGAGCCCCTGCAACCAGTTGGGCCATGAAGCTTTTGGTGGCAGCCACACTGATTTCCTGGCCCGCATGCAGCGGCAACACCGTGCGTGCCGCATGGGCCAGGGGCGAATGGACATCGTTGACCAGGGCCACGCTGCGGGTGTTGGGCCCCGTGAAGAACGCGGTCGCACGCACCAGGTCTGGGCTGCGGCCACTTTGCGAAAACGCCAGGGCCAGGGTGCCGATGCGCTGAAGCGGGGCGGTGTACAGGCTCAGCAGAGAGGGGGGCAGGGAGGTGACGTATCGGCCCGTTCGCAGCATGCACAGGTAGGCGAAGTAGGCCGCTGCGTGGTCGCTGCTGCCGCGGGCGATGGTGACGATGTGATCGGGTGCGCGGCGTCGCAGTTCAGCCACCAGATTGGCCAAGGCCTCCTGGTCTCGCGTCAACTGCTCGGCCACCACGCTGGCCGCCTGCAGCGCTTCGGCTCGCATCTGCGTCGGGCTGGAGAGGACGGTCATGGTGCTGGCACTCCGGCTGTGGCCACTGAAGGGTTCATCCGCGCCCCTTGCGCGTCGAAGAGGTGCACCCACTCGAGCTGGGGTTGCAGCACCAGGGTTTGACCAAGCTGCGCGGGGTGGTCGGCATGCGTTTGCACACACACGCGGTGCGCGGTGCCGCCGAGCGTGCCATGTAGGCAGACGTGGCCCCCCAGGTGTTCGGTGTGCTCGACCTGCATCAGCAGGGTGTCTGGCCCCTGGGCCTCGACCACGCGCCAGTGCTCGGGCCGCAGGCCCCAGTGGGTGGCGGTCTGAGCCTGGGCCTGAGGCAGAGGCAGCGCCACGTCCTGGCAGGGCAGGATGTTCATGGGCGGTGAACCCAGAAACTGGGCCACGAAGCGGTTGCGCGGCTGCCGGTAGAGCTGCTGTGGCGTGCCCACCTGCTCCACCTGTCCGTTGCGCAGCACCACGATACGGTCTGCCATGGTCATGGCCTCAACCTGGTCGTGTGTCACGCAGACCATGGTGGCGCGCAGTTCCCGGTGCAGGCGAATCAGCTCCAGCCGCAGGTGCAGGCGCAGCTCTGCGTCGAGGTTGCTCAAAGGTTCGTCCAGCAAGAAGGCGCCCGGCTCTTGCACGATGGCGCGACCGATGGCGACCCGTTGGCCTTGACCGCCTGACAATTCGCCCGGGCGGCGGTGCAGAAGGTCTTGCAGTTGAAGCACCGCCACGGCTTTGTCCAGCCGGGCCTTGATTTCCGCGGGGGGCGTGCCGCGCATGCGCATGCCGAAGCTCAGGTTCTCCTGCACCGTCATGTGTGGATACAGCGCATACGACTGAAACACCATGGCCAGGCCACGGTCGCTGGGCAGGGCGTCGGTCATGTCCTGTCCATTGATCAACACCTGCCCGCCACTGGCGGGTTCCAGGCCAGCGAGCACCCGCAGCAGTGTGGTCTTGCCGCAACCGGATGGCCCCACCAGCACCACCAGCTCGCCCTCCTCGATGCGCAGATCGATGTCCTTCAACACCGTTTGCGGGCCGAAGCGCTTGGCCAAGGACTTGAATTCGATGGTGGACATGGTGGTTCAGGCCTTTGGGTCTACTTTCGCTCGGCGGCGCAGGAGTTCCTCAGGCCAGTGGCGCGGCACGCCGTAGCCGTTCAGCCGCGTGAACAGGGTGTTGCGGGGGGCACCCGCGCGCAGCAGCTCTTGGGCGCCGCAGCCATGTTCCAACAGCACAGCCGCCATGGTGCCGGCCACTTCGCCGATCCCCCATTCCGCGGGATGCACACGGGTACAGGCGTTGGCCAGGTGGGTCACGCCCAAGTTCTTCGAGGCAGGCAAGAGGTTGTCAACCGCCATGGGTACCAGGCTGCCCAGGGGAATGACAAAGGGCTCGACCGCTGCGTTCAAGCTGTGGCCTGAACGGCAGGTCGGGTGGATGTCCAGGGGATACCAGGCAATGGTGGCCGCGGCGTCAGGCTCGGTGTGGGGCCTCATGAGGTCGACCTGCGTGAGCGTGGTGCAGGCCTTGATACGGCGCGACTCGCGCACATAGGGGCGCAGGGCCAGGCCATCCAAGGTTCCCAGCAGGTCCGGGGCCGGTTGCCACTGGGGGTAGCCTTTGCCGCCATCGGGCCGGGGCGCTTCGGTCTGCAGCCAATGCAGCAGGCAAAGGGTGAGCTCGCGCGCGTCGGCTTCAACCTGTTGCGGGCTGCGGGGTCCATCGATCAGGGGATCTTGTGCGCAGTCGTTCTGTGCCCAGTTCAGCAGGCTCACATCGTGCGCCGGTCCCACCCCCGCTCGCCACTGGCGGGCACTGACGATGCGGCGGTAGCGCCACCAATCCAGGGTGTTGCTGTCGTCGTCGGCGCTGAAGGGCAGGGTATGGGAGCAGCCCGGCGGTCGCCCGGGCAGGTGCGGGCTGAACAGGGCGTGGTGGTGACCAGGGACCCCTTGGTCGCGCCAGCGTGCGTAGCCCTTGGGCTGCGGCCCAATCGGGCCGGGCTGATCCCAACAGCGCAGCGCCATGACCTGGGTGATGGGTTGTTGATCCTGCGGGTCGGCCACCTGCGGCGCATCGGGCTCACCAAACTCGGAACGCGCCTCTTTGCCCACCCGGTAGGGCAGTTCAGCCAAGGACAACAACTCACCCGTGTCGGTCGCATCAATGAAGACCGAGGCGTAGACCGTGTCGCATAAACCGTCGCCGGGCCACTGCACCGTGACACTGTTCAAGCGGGTGCCCTGCCGCACGGCGGCGATGGGGCGGCACAGGCGCAGGATCCGCAAGCGGCCTTGGGTTTGCGCCGGCTGCAGCAGCCGTTCCAACCAGCGTGCAGCCAGCACCGGTTCAAAGCAAAGCCGGCTGACCCAGCCGTCTCCCGGGTTGCTGCCTTCGGTCAAGCGGCCCTGATCCAGGAAGCCTGCCTGCTCTGGTAGTGGGCGCGTATGACGTGCCGAAAGCGCAGATAGCTGGCCGAGGCACCGCCCGACTCGATCCACGGGTGTTCGTCCGGGGGTACGGCCTGTGCGGTGAGTTGCCCTCCTATCCAAGGTTCCTCGCACACCAGCAGCACACGGTGGCCGCCTTGGCTGGCGCGCCAGGCGGCCAGCACCCCGCCCAGGCTGGCGCCGATCACGGCAATGTCGCACTGCCAGGGGCGGCTCATGCGCAGGGCTCCAGCTGCAGGTCAAGCTCGAAGCTGCGGTCCCAAGGCAGGCTCACATCGGACACGCAGTGGCTCAGGCCGTGGGCTTGTGCGAATGCCCGGGAAGCCGGCAACATCAACGCACGCGCGGCTTGCAGCAGTTCCTGCGGCGAGCAGGTGCTCTCATCGACCTGCGCGCGCAAGGTTTGCCGCACCTGCGCTTGGTACAGCAGGTCTTCCAACAGGCGCAGGCTCAGCGCCCGCCGTGACGCCGGCCCCTGCAGCTGCGTCGCACCCAGCCGACACTGCGCCAACACGCTGCCCAGGGTGTTGCTGGCGGTGTTCCAGCCCGCATAGGCGTCGGGCAGGGGCACGCCACTTGCGAGCCATTGGGGGTCACCGCCATTGGCATAGGCCAGGTCGGCCAGGGCCCAGGGCTGGCCCTGGGTGTGCAAACGCTGCAACGCTTGAACCCACTCAGCGGACAGCCCACGCGGCTCGGGCAGCGCAAGGCCCATCGCCCAATCGCCCTGCTCGCGCCCTTGGCTGTGAAGGGCCAGCACCACATCGGCCTTTGATTCGGGTTTGACCGCCACGGCACCCACAGCGGCCATTTGCGCCGCGATGGAGTCCCACACGGGTCGGTCTTCATAGCGCGCCCGCATGGCCGAAAGGCCTTCCGCATCGCCGGGCCACAAGGCCACACACAGCGGCGGTCGAGCCTCCAGCTGCCCGACCATCCGGGCACACAGGGTGTGCATCACTTCATCGGCTCCGGCGTAGATGGCCACTCGGTCTTGCAGGGCCCACGCCTGCACCTGTGCCTGCAGCCGACGCCGCTCCGCCACATTCAGGCCCCATTCGGCGGTGTCGTCTTGCGGCAGAACCAAGCGGTCGATGAGTCCGGTTCGCACCGCCTGCAGGGCCTGCCAGGTCACCTCCAGGTTGCGCTGCCGGGTGTTCAGATAGTCTTGGCGTATGGCCGCCGGTATGGCTTGTTCAAGGCGCAAGACCTCGGCTGTGCTGTGCGCCGCCGCTTCAGGCTCAGGCGCGTGTCGTGCACGGTCTTGGTGAAAAGACCAAGCCCACAGCTGTGGACCGTGCGCAGCCCAATAGTCCTTCTCTTCTTCAGCCACCGCGTTGTTGGAGATTCGCATCGTTGCAGCAAACGCGAACAGCGGACGGTTCGGCGCTTGTTGGCGCAGAAGCCGCAAGATCTGCAGGCGCTGCAGCAGGTCCTGGCCGCGGTCCTCTATGAAGCGCGAGGGCACCAGTCCACCGTAGACCAGCATGTCCAGCGACAGTACGAAGCCGTCCACGTGCGGGGCTTGCTCCAGGAGCCAGTCGTGCAGGGCGTCTCGGTCCCCAGGCAGCCGCAGCCGACCCAGCAGCGACACCGGCGGCATGCGCAGCTCCCACCCGGCACAGGCCACCAGCTCCTGCACCTGGCTGCGCACCGCCGGGCGCGCATCCACCGGGATGGCTGCCAGAACCCGCTTCACAAGGCGCCCCAGGGCGCGTGGCTGCGCAAGGTGATCAGCTGGTGGGGTGCGACCGTGTGCACGGCCAGCGCCAGGGCGTCCGCCGATTCGGCTACAAGGTTTTGGCCAGGTTCATCAGGCCACAACTGCCCATCGGCCCTCACCCGGGCCCACAGCCCTGGCTGCAGGGGCAGCAAGACGGCGGCTTCGCAGGGGTTCCACAAACGAAGCTCCAGGTGGCCATCTTCCAGACAGCGGCAGGCGCTGAGCTGAAGCGGGGTGTGGGGCAGGTTCACCGTGGGGGCCCATCGTTGGGCATGGCCACGAAGCAGGCGTGGTGGCCGCCTGAACGCCTGTGCATGCGGCAACAGGTCGGCAGAAGCTGCATGCGCATCGTGGGCCAGCAGCACCGCTTCAAACCAGTCCACACCCAGGCACTGGGCCTGCGGGGTGGGCAGGTCAGGGCCTGCCCCCACGCCGCGCGTGCGCAAGTCGCGCCGCGACATCCAACCCACGCTGCGCACCAGGGTGAAGGCCAAGGCCAGGGCCGGACCTTGCCCTGGCCCTGAAGGGCTCCAGGGGTCTGGAATGATCTCGTGCTCCTGCATCGCCCGGTGGGCCACCCACCAGGGACCTGCGGCCACCGCCCCTAGGCTGGGCTGAACACTTACCGGCGCTTCGGTGCGGCCGATGGGCTCGGGGACCGAGGCCAAGACCACGGGGTGTGCGGTCCAGGCGAAGGCGGTGTCGCGCCAGGTGTGTGTCGTATGGGCGGGCATGCCGCCCAACACCAGGCGCGTGCGCTGGTCGCAGGCCTGGTTGTCCCAGCGCAGCTGCAGCTGCAGCTGCGGCTCGTTGGCTAACAGACGCAGCCGCAGTTCACCGCTGCACCGTACCGTCTCGGGCCTGGGGCCTTGGCGTTGCTCGTTCAGCCCTTGTGACACGGTCAGTTCGATGGCCAGGCGCAGCTCCTGCATCACACCCACACGGCGCTGGCCCAAGAGTCGCCAGGCCGCACCCAGCTGTGGTGCGGCTGCCTTGACTGGGCTGTGGTTGTAGGTGTCGCCCGCATCCGACTCCAGCATCAGGCCCAGCAAGCGGGCTTGTGCCGGGTGGTGCCGTTGATCGGTCAGCAGCAAGCGGCCTTGTGCATCGAGTTCCACCCGCCACACGCCGTTGTCCATGCAGACCGTATCGCGGCTTGCGGCTATGGGTTCATCAACGGGTGGGGGGCTGGCCAGTCCCGAGCGCTCCACCTGCAGGGCAAGGCCGGCCAGCCCATCCAGGGCCAGATGCAGGGCCACGGTGTAGCGGTGTCCATCCAGGCGTTGCGGAAACTCGTCCAGTGGTGAGATCAGTTCGAAAGCGGGCTCTGCATCCAGGACCACCAAAGGCACCACCTGCCCGCGTGCATCGCTGACCATCCAGTCGCTTCGGCGCGGTCCTTTGAGAAAGAGGCTCACTTCAAACCAAGCCTGCCGGGGCCACGGCAGCGGGTTGAACACGGTGAAGCGTTCGTCATCTGCAAACACATCCGCGTGGGGAGTCGGCGTGCCGTGCCGGTCCCACACCACCAGGCCAGAGCGGTGCGCCAGGCTTTGTTCCAGTGCATCCAGGCTTCGGTGCAGCTGTGAAAACCGCAGCACCATCTCCTCATGCACCTCGTCGCGGCTGCAGCCGCAGATCGAGTCGTGTGCCTGCTGCTGCAGCAAAAGCCGCCACGCTCGCTGCAGCTGCGCATGGTCCGCCAGCGCAGCGCCTGTCTGGGCCATCAGCGGTTCGACCTGTCCAACGAGGCGGTCTTCAGCCGCTTGGTGCAGCCGCTTGAGGGTTCGCCGTGTTGACAGCACATCGGGCAACACGAAGGCCGCACGGTTGTCACGCAGCTCACCGCGCACCACAGGCCGTGTGGCCGCGCGGGCATCCAGTGCCTTTGCATGCTGCAGCAGGCTGCCTTGCTGCAGTTCGAACCGCTGTTGCCGCTGATTGAAGTCTTCCATCCGCGCGGCCAATTGCGGGTGCGGAGCCAGGTGGTCGCCGCCATGGGTGAGCAGCAGTGGGCCGGACAGGGCGGGGTCGCGCCGCGCTTGAAGCTTGTGCAGCAGGTCCTGCGTCTGAGCCATCCACTCGGGGCCATGCAGCGGGTGCAAGTAGTAGCCCTCGCTGAGGTAGATCGTGGCCACGGTGGAGCCATCGGGTGCCTGCCAGTCGAAGAAGTCGTGGGGTGTTTCCACACCCCGCCACACCACCGCATGGGCGATGCCGAACTGCTCCAGGATCTGCGGCATTTGAGCGATGTGGCCGAAGGTGTCAGGCAAGTAGCCCAGGGCCTGGGCCCCGGCTCCCCATGCTTGCGCCTGCTCCATGCCCAGGGCCAGGTTGCGCAGCAGCGACTCGCCGCTGACCAAGAATTCGTCGCTGGCCACGTACCACGGACCCAGCACCAAACGCCCCGCCTTCGCATGGGCCTTCAGGCTCTCCATCAAGGGGATGGGCGCGCGCGTGGCCAGGTCTTCGAACGCCACGGTCTGGCCATCGAACAGGAAGTGCTGCAGGCGCCCGGCATCCAGGTCGGCCGCCACCCGCGCCATCACCACCTCCAGGCGCGCCAAGGTGGTCTCGCGGTCCATGTACCACTCTCGGTCCCAGTGGGTGTGGACCACGACATCGACACGCTGGCGTGCAGGCTGGCATTCAGGTGCGGGCGGTGGCGCGGGGTGCTGTGGGCTCATCCCTTGATCGCTCCCTTGAGAGCACCTTCGATGAAGAAGCGCTGGCTGAAGGCAAAGACCAGCAGAACCGGCAGGAGCGACAAGACCGCACCGGCGGCCACCCACCGCCAGTCCAATGAAAACGCATTGAGCAGGCGGTTCACACCCAGCGGCAGCGTGTAGTGTTGCGGGTCGTCCAACAAAACCAGGGGCCACAGAAAGTCGCCCCATACCGCCACAAAGCTGAACACGGCCAGTGTGGCCAGCGATGGCCGAACCAGGGGCAGCATCACATGCCACCACAACTGCAGCCGTCCGACACCTTCCATCAACGCCACATCCTCCAGCGCCTGGGGCACTGCCAAGAAGGCCTGGCGCAGGTAAAAGATGCCGAAGGCCGTGCAGGCGTGCGGCAGGATCAAGCCCAGGGTGCTGTTGTGCAGCCCCATGGAGATGGCCAGGTCGTACAGCGGAATCATCAGCAGTTGAAAGGGCATCATCATCGTGGCCAACAGGCCCGTGAAGATCCAGTGCCGGCCGCCGAAGTTCATTCGCGCCAGTGGATAGGCGGCCAGGCTGCAGAACAAGAGATTGCAGCCCACGGCCAGGCTGGCCACCGTCAGGCTGTTCACCAGGTATTGCAGCATGGGCTGCGAAGCCCACACCTGGCCGTAGTTGTCCAGCGTGGGGTGCTGTGGCCACAGGGTGATCCCGCTGCCTTGCAGCACCTCGCCGGGGCCCTTGAGTGAGGTGCTCAGCAACCACAGGAAGGGGCCGATGGTGATGGCCGTGGCGCACAGCAGGGCCGCGTAGCGCAGCAGGGCGTCGCGCCGCCGGCGCCGGGCCATGGAGCGGGGGGCGATCAGCGGCTTCATGGCTTGCTCAACAGCCGCAGGTTGATCAGCGACAGCACCAGGGTCAGCAAAAACAGCACCACCCCCGTGGCGGCCGCGTAGCCCATCTCAAAGTCGACAAAAGCCGACTCATACAGGTGGAATACCAGGGTCTTGGTGCTGTCCAAGGGTCCGCCTTGGGTCATCACATAGACCTCCTCAAACACCTTCATCGAGGCCATCCCCGACATCACCGCCACCACGGCCATCTGGGGCTTGAGCAAGGGCAGGATGATGTGCTGGATCTGTTGACGACGGCTCACGCCTTCGAGCTCAGCCACTTCCAACAGCGCCGCCGGAATCGACTGCAGGGCTGCCAGGTAAATCACCATGTAGTACCCCAAACCGCTCCACACCGTCACGGCCATCACGCAAAAAAGGGCCCTTTCAGGTTCGGTCAAAAAGCGCACCGGCTCATCGATCAGGCCACTGGCGCGCAGCGCCATGTTGAGCAGGCCCTGCTCGGCATAGAGCCACTTCCAAACCAGAGCGCTGATGACCAGCGAGGTCACCACCGGCAGGTACAAGGCCGCGCGAAACCAGGCCAGTCCGGGCAGTGCACGGTTGACCAAGATGGCCAGCAGCGCGGGCACCAGCACCAGCACGGGCACCACCACCAACAGGTACAGCGCACTGTTGGCCAAGGCCGACCAGAACAATGGGTCAGCCCACAGGCGCTGGTAGTTGGCCCAGCCCACCGACTGTGCCGGGTTGATCATGTTGTAGTCGGTGAAGCTCATGAACAGCACCCGCAGTGCGGGGTACACCACCACCGCACCAATGAGGGCGCAGGCCGGCAACAGAAACAGCAGCGGTGTGGCCAAACCCGCAAGGCCAGGCGATCGCTTGGGGCTCATGGCGAGCCTCCCGCAAAGCCTGGGCAGGTGCTGCCCTTCATGCGCGGCATCCCAACAAGGGCACCCACACCCGGCTGATCTCGGCCACGGCCTGCTGTGCACTGGACCGACCCGTCATCGCCAGCTGCAGCTGGCGCACGAAGCTCGCGCGCAACTTGCCGTAGTGGCGCAAGGGCGGAACCTGAACCGCCCCCTCAAATACCTGCTGGGTCGAAATGCGCCGCGCCTCGTCGAGCAGCGGGTCGCCCGAGGTCCTTGTGAAGTCCGCGTCCTCGTAGCTGTCCCGGGTGCTGGGCAAGACCGGCACGCGCCTGACCAGCGCCAGTTGGTTTTCGGTGTTGGCAAGGTACTGCGCCAAGCGCATGGCCAAAGCCGGGTGCGGGCTGGCACGCGGCACGGCCAGGTTCATCACCGCCAGGTTGGGTGGCGTGCCCGCGCGCAACCATTGCGGCATCACCCGCAGCTGAGGGTGCAGTTGGGGGTTGGTGCGTTGCACTTGTGAGATGAACTGCATGCCGGTGGGCATCATCGCCACTTCACCGGCCAGAAACTGTTGAACCGCACCACGGTGGCCTTCGGTGAGCACCGTGGGCGGCATCCAGCGTTCACGGTACAGGCGGTGCAGGAAGTTGAAGGCTTGCACGCCCTCTGGGCTTTCGAATGCCGGTCGGCAACCATCGGGGCTGAGCAGCGTGCCGGTCATGGACACCAGTGTTTCCAGCGCCAGCGATCCGTCCATCGGTGCGAACCAGGCGTAGCGCTGCGTGTGTTGGCGCAGCGCCTGGGCCACGGCCGGCAGCTCTTCAAAGCTGCTTGGAGCCTGCACGCCGGCCCGCGCCAGCAGGTCTTGGCGCACCAGCTGCACCGTGGTGCTCAGATACCAGGGCAGGGCAAAAGGCACACCGCCCAGTTGATTGGCTTGCCAGGCTGCAGGCAGGAACGCCGAGATCTCTGCCGGCACCAAGTGCTGCCTGGGGTCTTCCAGGGCGCCGAGTTCTGCCAAGCGCGCCGAAAACTGGGGGTTCAGGTTGACCACATCGGGCGCCGTGCCGGCTGCCAAGCTGGCCAGAACTTTTCGTTCCATCTCCGCCCAGGCCACGTCCACCCACTTCAGCCGCACGCCTGGATGCAGGGCTTCGAAGCGATTCAAGACCCCCTTGACGTAGTCGTCGTGAAAGGGCGAGAGCTGCATGGTCCACAGCGTCAGGCTGGCCGATGCGCGGCCCACCGAGGGCGCGGCCACGGTGGCCGCCCATGCCGCATGGGCGGCCCAGCTGGTGATGATCGATCGGCGCTTCACGGGCTGCTGCAGATGTTGGCTTGAACTATACCTTGTGAGGCGCTAAAGTAGACCAATTGGCCTATTTTGTTCTACACTGTGTCATCAACATCCACTGGCGGCCCAGCCGCCAAAGAGCCACTCGACATGGACCGGGCGCAACGGCGCGAAGAACTCAAACGGGGCTTGAAGGCCATCTTGCAGCAGGCCGGCGAAGGCATGCGCTTGCCGCCGGAGCGGGAATTGGCCTCGCGCATGGGCGTGGCCCGTGAAACCCTGCGCCGTGCACTGCGCGACCTGCAGCAAGACGGCGTGCTCGAAAGGCGCCAGGGCGCGGGCACCTTCGTTTCCGGGCAAAGCTGGCTCAAGCCCTTGGTGCTGCGCTCCTTTTCGGAAGACATGGCCGCACGCGGGCTGGTGCCGTCCAGTGAGATCCTGTCTTCGCGTACCACGCGGGCCGATGCGCGTGTCGCGCGCGGCCTCAAGCTGGTGCCTGGCAGCCGGGTGCTGGAGGTGCGGCGGCTGCGCCTGGCCAGCGGTGAGCCCATGGCCCTGGAGGAAACCTATCTCTGTCTGGAGACCCTGCCGGGCTTCGATGCGGACTGCCTGGCCGTGGAATCGCTGTACGAGGTGCTGCGCCGCGACTACGGCGTGGTGCCCCGGAATGCGGCGCAGGAGATCCTGGCCACCGTTTTGTCGGAGGACGAAGCGCAGCTCTTGGATGTGGCTCCGTTCAGCCCGGCCTTGGTGGTCGAGCGCCAGGTGTTTTCCACCGACGGGCAGGCCTTCGAATACGGCAAGACGCTGTACCGCGCGGACCGCTACCGCTTCGAAGTCAACGTGGGCCGCCCTCCGGGCGAAGCAGAGGCCTTGGCCTGATGGCAGCTTTGCCCCAAGCCACCCGCTGGAACCTGCCGCAGCTCGATGGGTGGCTGCGCGGCGGCCTCGTGGTGTCGTGTCAGCCCGTGGAGGGCGGGCCGCTGGACCATGATGAAACCGTCTCGCGCCTGGCCCAGGCTGCAGTGGCCGGTGGCGCGCGCGCCTTGCGCTTGGAGGGCGCGCGCCGCCTGGCTTGCGTGCGGCCCGCGGTGCAGGTGCCCATCGTGGGCATTGTCAAGCGCGACCTGGCCGATTCGCCGGTGCGCATCACGCCGCTGCGCCAGGACGTGCTGGCGCTGGCGCAGGCGGGTGCCGATGTGATCGCGGTGGACGCCACCCGTCGCCCAAGGCCCTGCGCCCTGGATGAACTTCTGCACGCCATTCACGAACAGGGCTGCTTGGCCATGGCCGATGCCTCGTGCTGGGCCGACGCCTGGGCGGCCTGGGAGTTGGGCTTTGACATCGTCGGCACCACCTTGTCGGGTTACACCGAAGGGCCGGTTCCTTCGGAGCCTGACCTTGCGCTGGTGTCGGCACTGGCCCGCCAGGGCTGCCGCGTCATGGCCGAGGGCCGCTACGACACGCCCGAACGCGCGGCTCAGGCCATCCAGGCTGGGGCTTGGGCGGTGACGGTGGGCACCGCGCTCACCCGCCTGGAGTTGATGACCGCCGGCTTTGCCCAGGGCCTGGCCTTGGCCCCGCATCGACCACCTGAGGGCTAGGGAAAACGATCAATTGGTCCAGTAGATGGATCCAATCGCCCTCCCTATACTGGGCCATAGGTCTAGTCATAGGAGACAGTTCGATGAAATTCCGTCAAGAGCCGATTGCGGTGGCCGTGTCCACCCTGGTTTTCAGCTTGGCTGCTGGCGCGCAAGCGCAGCAGGCGGCCCCCAAAGACGCCCCGCAGCGGGTTGAAGTCTCGGGTATCCGAGCCTCCATCGAGCAGTCTCTGGTCACCAAGCGGGCCGCCGACACCAACGTGGATGTCATCACGGCCGAGGACATCGGCAAGATGCCCGACAAGAACATTGCGGACGCCCTTTCGCGTCTGCCAGGCGTGAACGTGCAGTATGGCGGCGCCTTGGCCATGGACGAGGCCGAGCGGGTGGCCATTCGCGGCACCAGCCCCAACCTGAACCTGGTCACGGTCAACGGACACGCCCTGAGCTCGGGCGACTGGCACGTGGGTGACCAAGCCGGCAGCGGCCGCAGCGTGGGCTTCGGCCTCATGCCTTCCCAGATCATTGGGCAGACCATCGTCTACAAGAGCAGCCGCGCCGACATCACCGAAGGCGGCATCTCAGGCAGCGTGGA
>JBJTHN010000013.1:0-4325 GCA_046094505.1 Betaproteobacteria bacterium | reverse complement strand
TCTGAGCACATGAACACGGCCAACTCGCCCAGCTGTTCGGGCGTGGTGAACTGCAGCGACGGTTGCTTTTCGGCCAGCAGCGCCTTCTTGGCGTCTT
This sequence comes from Betaproteobacteria bacterium, assembly GCA_046094505.1. GTDB lineage: Bacteria > Pseudomonadota > Gammaproteobacteria > Burkholderiales > Burkholderiaceae_C > RFTU01. The sequence goes on along the minus strand of JBJTHN010000013.1, from coordinate 4,228 downwards.
CTTGGCTCAAGCCCTGAGCCGCAGCGCGGGCGTCCACCTGCTGCTGCACCAGTGGAGTCAACACCCAACCGGGGCAAATGGCATTGACCGTAACACCCGTGGTGGCGGTTTCCAAGGCCACGGATTTGGTCATGCCCACCAGGCCGTGCTTGGCGGCCACATAGGCCGACTTGCTGGCCGAGGCCACCAGGCCGTGGGTGGAGGCGATGTTGATGATGCGCCCCCAATTGCGCCGCTTCATGCCGGGCAAGGCCACACGAATGGTGTGGAAAGCCGAGGTGAGGTTGATGGCGATCACGGCATCCCAGCGGTCCACCGGAAAGTCTTCGATGGGTGCCACATGCTGGATGCCGGCGTTGTTGACCAGGATGTCGAGTTGGCCGAAGGCACTTTCGGTGCTGCTGATCAGGTCCTCGATCTGCTGGGCTTGGCTCATGTCCGCACCGTGATGCCGAACCTGCACCCCTTGCGGCGCGACAGCCTGTACCGCGGCACAAGCCCGTTCGGCGTCACCGAATCCGTTGAGCACGAGGTGGGCACCCTGACGGGCCAGGCTTTGGGCAATCCCCAACCCGATCCCGCTGGTGGACCCGGTCACCAAAGCAACTTTTCCCTTGAGCAACATGATCGAATCGTCTTTCAGGCACTGCGCCGGCCTTGTTAGCATTCAGGTGATTATCGAACCTGTGCGCGCCGCCTGCGCTTGCCCGAGAACGGACATGCAACCACCCCGCCTGAACCATGTGCAGTGCCTCAACGCCCGCGGCCTGCACCGCATGGCGTATTGGGAGTGGGGCGATCCGGCCAATCCTCGTGTTCTGGTCTGCGTGCATGGCCTGACCCGCCAGGGCCGAGACTTCGATGTGTTGGCGCAGGCTTTGTGCAGCCACTACCGGGTGGTGTGTCCAGATGTGGTGGGTCGTGGCGAGTCGGATCGCCTGCCCGACCCCAGCGCTTATGCTGTGCCCACCTATGTGGCCGACATGGTCACACTGCTGGCACGGCTGAACGTGCCCCGCGTGGACTGGGTGGGCACGTCGATGGGCGGCTTGATTGGCATGGGCTTGGCGGGCCTGCCAGGCAGTCCCATACGCCGTCTGGTTCTCAACGACGTGGGGCCGCGGATGGAGTTGTCTGCGTTGCAGCGCATCGGCGATTTTTTGGACCTGTCCAAGCGGTCCTGGCCGAGCGTGGAAGAGGCGGCTGAAGAACTGCAACGGCTGACACCGGGCTTTGGTCCCCACACGCGCAAGCAGTGGCACGCCCTGACACGGCCGCAGTTGCAACAAGGCCAGGACGGAGCCTGGACCCTGCGCTACGACCCCGGCATCGCCGTCCCATATCGCCAACTCAACGCTGATCTGGTGGCCGCAGGCCAGGCTCATCTGTGGCAAACCTGGGACCGCATCACCGTGCCCACCTTGGTGCTGCGCGGGGCCCTGAGCGACCTCCTCACCGCGCAGACGTCCCAGGAGATGGCACAGCGTGGGCCCAGGGCCGTGGTTCAGTCCTTTGAAGGCGTTGGGCACGCGCCCACGTTGGTGGCGCCCGACCAGGTTCAGGCGGTGTCACGCTTCCTCCTGGCCTGATGGCCGAGATCAACTGGACGGTGGTGATGCCCACGGCGCAAGACGAATCGGTCAGCGGCTCGGCACCTGCGCCCGAAGCCGCAGGGGTCAGCACCCTGGCCTTGCCCATCATGGCCCTGGCCGACCTTCAGCAGCAGGCGGAGTCCCAGGCTGATCCGGCTGGTCAGGCGGCGTTGACCGATGTGCAGCGGGCCCGTGTGTTCGCTCAGCCCTTGCTGGAAGGTCGTGCGCTGGATACGGGTGAGGATGCCTGGGGCCATGCCGTGGGGGTGTCGACGATTCTGGCTGGCCTGGGGGCGGCTCACAGTTTGCAGGCCGCGGCTTACCTGGTGTACGCGGCCGACTTCATCCAGAGGCCCGATGAGGTCATTGCACGGGCCTTTGGTGCCAGCCATGGTGCCATGGTGGCCCACACCCGCAAGCTGGTTCAGATTCAGCGGGCTGCACGCACGGCTCAGGTGGGTGAAGACGAGCGGGCACAGCAGACCGAGCGCGTGCGCAAGATGCTGCTGGCCTTTTCTCGGGACCTGCGCGTGGTGCTGTTGCGCCTGGCCTCCCGGCTGCAGACCTTGCGCTGGCATGCCGGCGCCAAGCGGACATGCCCGCAGGCTCTGGCCCGCGAGTCTCTGGAGGTGTTTGCTCCCCTGGCAAATCGCTTGGGCATCTGGCAGATCAAGTGGGAGTTGGAAGATTTTGCCTTTCGCTTTCTGTACCCTGAGCACTACCACACGGTGGCGCGGCTGTTGGATGAAAAGCGCGCCGAACGCGAGGCTGGTGTGCAGGCACTGGCCGAGCACCTGAGGGGTCTGCTGACGGATTTGCCCGTGCACGCTGAAGTGCAAGGGCGGCCCAAACACCTCTACAGCATCTGGCGAAAGATGCAGGGCAAGCAGCTGGAATTCAGCCAGGTGATGGACGTGCGGGCGATGCGGGTGATCGTGCAGGACGTGCCGCAGTGCTACGCCGTACTGGCACGCGTACACGAGCGCTTCACGCCCGTCGATGGCGAGTTTGACGACTACATCGCCAAGCCCAAGGCCAACGGCTATCAGAGCCTGCATACCGTGGTTCGCGAAGCGTCGGGCCGTGCGGTGGAGATTCAGATTCGCACGCGGGCCATGCACGAATACGCGGAGTTTGGCGTGGCAGCGCATTGGGCCTACAAGGAAGCGGGCCGACAAGGCTATGTCGGCATGTCCGCCTCGGGCGGCTTTGAGGACCGCGTGGCGCAGGCCCGCAAGGCTGTTTTGCAGCAGCTGTTGGCCTGGGAGCGTGAGGCGGTGGACCAGGCTTCCCCCGGGTTTGAAGACCGCATCTACGTGTTCACGCCACAGGCCGCGATCGTGGACCTTCCCAGCGGCGGCACCGCCGTCGACTTTGCCTACGCCCTGCACACCAACCTGGGCCACCGTTGCCGCGGTGCTCGGGTGGATGGCGCCATGGTGCCCCTGAACACGCCGCTGCAGACCGGGCAAACGGTGGAGGTCATCAGCGTGAAGGAAGGCGGGCCATCGATGGATTGGCTCAATCCCGAGTTGCGCTACCTGTGCAGTGCCCGTTCACGGGCCAAGGTTCGGGCTTGGTTCAATGCCCTGGAGCAGGCCCAAACCATCGCCCGTGGCCGAGAGGCGGTGGAGCGGCTGCTGCAGCGCGAGGGCCGCACCGCGCTCAAGCTGGACGAACTGGCCACACAGTTGGGCTTCAAGGCCGCCAACGAGCTCTTCGAGGTGGTGGGCAAGGACGAATACTCCCTGCGCAACATAGAACAGCTGCTGCGCCCAGTGGCACCAGCCAAGGCCGATGACGAGGGCCTGGTGCTCAAGCGTTCGAAGGCCGAGGGTGCGGGGTCGGGCGTACTGGTGGTGGGGGTGGATTCTTTGCTCACGCATTTGGCCCGCTGCTGTAGGCCTGCGCCACCGGATGCCATTGCCGGGTTCGTCACGCGCGGGCGGGGGGTGGCCATTCACCGCAGAGACTGCAGCAGTTTGGCCCATCTGATGACGCAGCAGGCCGAGCGGCGCATCGCCGTGGAGTGGGGCCTGTCAAATGAGGGCAGCGTCTACCCCTTGGACGTACAAGTGGAAGCGGCGGACCGCTCCGGCTTGCTGCGCGACATCAGCGAAGTTTTTGCACGGGAGAAGATCAATGTGACGGGTGTGAAAACGCAGTCCATCCGAGACCGAAACGGGCCCAGCGCGCACATGACCTTCACGGTGGAGATGGCCTCCACGCAGTGCTTGCCATCGGTTCTGCAAGGCCTGCTGCAGGTGCCTGGGGTGCGGGCCGCACGGCGCCGATGAGCTATACTGGAGGGCTTCAGGCGCATAGCTCAGTTGGTTAGAGCACCACCTTGACATGGTGGGGGTCGTTGGTTCGAATCCAATTGCGCCTACCAGACAAGACCACCCAACACACACCAAAGAAAACGCCCCGCATGTGCGGGGCGTTTTTCATTCGAGCCCGAAGGGGATCAGAAGCGGTGGCGGATGCCCACGCCATAGGTGGTGCCGGTGGAGCGGCCCGGCACCTGCTCGTTCATGTACACGGCGTACAGGTCGGTGCGCTTGCTCAGGAAGTGGTCATAGGCCAGGGACGTGGTCTTGCTGGCCTTGGCGTTGCTGGGCTCCATGGAGCTGTAC
>JBJTHN010000012.1:0-30011 GCA_046094505.1 Betaproteobacteria bacterium | reverse complement strand
GGGATGGGAGGGCTGGCCTGTGCCTTGAGCCTGGCCCAACGCGGCTTGTACGTGACCCTCTTGGATTCAGCGCCGGGCCCAGGCGGCAAGATGCAACCCTTGGTGGTGGGTGGGGCGGCGGTCGATTCAGGGCCCACGGTCTTCACGATGCGCTGGGTGTTCGAGCAGCTGTTCGAACAGGCCGGTGCTTCGTTTGCCGAGCGCGTGCCCTGTGATCCGCTGTCGGTGTTGGCCCGACACGGCTGGCGTGGCAGCAACGATCGACTGGACCTGTGTGCCCGCCCTGCCGACTCGGGCGCCGCCATTGCAGCCTTCAGTTCCGCAGCTGAAGCCCGCCGGTTCAGGGCTTTTTGCGAGGAGGCCCAGCGCCTGTATCGCCACCTCGAGGGGCCCTACATTCGCTCAGAGCGCCCCAGCATGCTCAGCCTCATGAAGGACTTGGGCCCCGGCGGGCTGTTGGCACTCACCGGCTTGGGCCCCTTCCGATCGCTGTGGTCGGCCTTGTCCAAACGCTTCACCGACCCCCGCCTTCAACAGCTGTTCGGGCGCTATGCCACCTACTGTGGGGCCTCACCGTGGCAGGCGCCGGCCACACTGATGCTGATTGCGCAGGTGGAGATGGATGGCGTGTGGGCCGTGCAGGGTGGCATGGCACGGTTGGCCGCGGCGGTGGCGCAGTTGGCCGCCGAGCGCGGGGTGGTCCAGCACTACGGTGCTCAGGTGGCCGAACTCCTGGTGGAAGGCGGTCATGCGCGAGGCGTGAAGCTGGCCGATGGCCAGGTGCTTCGGGCCGATACGGTGGTTTTCAATGGCGATGTGAACGCCTTGGCCACCGGACACTTGGGCCGCGCAGCGGCGGTGGCCGGCTCGCCCCGTCCGGTCGGGCAGCGCTCGCTGTCGGCCATGACCTGGAGCGTCTTGGCACCCACGCAAGGCTGGCCCTTGAGCCGCCACAACGTATTCTTCGATATCGACTACGCCAGCGAGTTTCGCGACATCTTCGGCGCGGCGCGCTTTCCGCAACAACCCACGGTGTACGTGTGCGCACAGGACCGTTTGGACGGGGTATCCACGGGTGAAGGTAAAGGTGTAGGTGAAGCCGAGCGCCTCTTGGTGCTGGTCAACGCGCCCGCCTGTGGTGATGAACAGCCGGGGCCAAGCCTGGCCCGAGAGCAGGAGATGCAGTCATGCCAGGATCGAACCTTCCAACTGCTGAGCACCTGCGGACTGCAGGTACACCGACACTTGGGGCAGGAGCAACGAACGACGCCGTGGGACTTCGAGCGCCGCTTTCCGAGCTCGGCGGGCAGCCTCTACGGCCCGCCGACACACGGCTGGATGTCAGCGTTTCGCCGCGGGTCGGCCCGCTCCCCGATTCCGGGTCTCTTTCTGGCGGGGGGCAGCGTCCACCCGGGGCCTGGGGTGCCGATGGCCACGATGTCGGGTCGCCTGGCCGCCGAAACCGTGATGGCTCACCTCGATTCGACCAGTCCGTCGCGCCGGGTGGTTATCTCTGGTGGTATCTCGATGCGGTCAGTGATGACGGCCGGCATGCCCTGACCGCCATCGCTTTCGTGGGGAGTGTGTTTTCCCCCTATTACGCCCGTGCGTTTGAACGCCTGGGTGACCGGGTCGACCCCGAAAACCATGTGTGCATCAACGTGGCGTTCTACGGCGCTGGCGGCCACCGATGGGCCATGACCGAGCGCAGCAGCCGCTGGCTGGAGCGCGACGCCACCCATTTCAAAGTCGGCCCCAGCGCCTTGTCGTGGAATGGACAGTGGTTCGAGCTGCGCTTTGACGAGCGCGAATGCCCCTGGCCGGCACGCTTGCGAGGGGTGGTGCGCGTGCACCCCAGTGCCTTCACGGCGTTTCGTGCAGACCTGGACGAGGCCGGTTTGCACCGTTGGGGGCCGGTGGCGCCGTGTGCGCGGGTGGAGGTGGAGTTGGACTCCGGCGCCTTGGCTTGGCGTGGGCAGGGCTATCTGGACTCCAACGAAGGGGACGAGCCCATCCACCGACCCTTTGAGCGCTGGGACTGGTCGCGCAGCGTCAGCGCACAAGGCCACACCGCGGTGCTGTACGACGTGCAGTGCAAGTCGGGTGCGCAGCGTCTGGTGCTGCAGCGCTTCAGTCCAGACGGCCGCAGCGAGCCCTTCGAGGCGCCCCCTCGGCATCGCCTGCCCAAGACCGCTTGGGGCATTGCCCGCAGCACCCGCAGCGACCCGGGCTCCAGCCCGCGTGTGCTGCAGGTGTACGAGAACACGCCTTTTTATGTGCGGGACCTGGTGAGCTCCACGGTCATGGGCGAAACCGGCCACTCGGTGCACGAGTCCTTGGACGCCCGTCGCTTTTCCGCCTGGCCCGTACAGATGATGCTGCCCTTTCGGATGCCCCGCAGGCGCTAGTGGCCCTGCCCAGGCGGCGGCTTGGGTGGCTCGTTGGTGGCCGTCGCCTGCTGCTCGGCTTCAAGCTCTCGGGCCCGTTGGGCCTGCAGCCGGGCACGGTCTTGCTTGACCGAGCGCAGCTGCCACCACCCAAAGGCCAGGGCGCCGCCGAACACCAGCACGCCTTCGATCAGGATCAGCGGCCAGTGTTCGCTGTCCATGTGGGCACGCCGATATCGTTGCGGCGCAAGCGCTCTGCCTCGCGCCGTTCAAACAGGTCGATGAGCCAAACCACACGGCCGTCATCGGTGGAGGCTTCTCCAAGGTCGGGCGCGCCGGCCGGGTCGCTTCGGGCCGAAGCCCGCACGAGGAACTCGGTGGCCCCCAGGGCGGTGTCCCAGGTGCCCTCTGGGCCCGCCGCGCGGCGTGGTCGTGTGGGGCTGGCCAGCGCCTTTCCCAGAAGCAAGAGCTTGCGCCGGCTGGACACCACGGCGCGGCTGTCCACGGAGTTGTTGCCTCGGCGTTCGACTTCACGGCCGATTTCCGCATACACCAAGCCTGCTGCACGGATGGCCGCTTGGCAGTCTTTGGGCAGCAGGGCAATGCCGGCTTCTGCACGCTTGTACAAGGTGTCGGCCTCGCTCAGCAGCCGCTGGACCACGCGCCCGATGGCATCGTTGAAGCCAGGGTCCTGCATCCACAGGTCGGGGTCGAGACCCTCTTGGCGCATCCACTGGCGCGGCAGGTACAGGCGACCCGCGCGAGCGTCCTCTCCCACGTCACGCGCGATGTTCGTGAGCTGCATGGCCACCCCCAAATCGCAGGCACGGGCCAGCGCGGCGGCGCTGCGCACGCCCATGATCAGGGTCATCATCGCGCCCACGGTGGAGGCCACGCGCGCCGCATAGGCGTGCAGGTCTTCGATGGTTTCGTACCGCCGCTGCTGCGCGTCCCAGGCAAATCCCTCCAAGAGTGCGTCCAGCAGTGCACGGGGAATCTGATGCTGGTGAACCACCATGGCCAGCGCCAGGTCGGACTCCAGTTGTTGCGGATGGGCGCGATAGACCGCATCCAAGCGCTGCTGCAATTCGGCGGTTGCCGCAGCCTTGTCCACACCATCGTCGATCAGGTCATCGGCCACGCGGCAAAAGGCGTAAAGCGCCGTGGCGGCCAGCCGTATGCGGGGTGGCAGGAGCAAAGAGGCGGCAAAGAAGGTCTTGGAACCCCCGCGCATCAGGCTTCGGCAGGCCTTGAGATCGAAGTCCTCGGGCAACCGTTCGCCCAAGGCGCTTGGGGGGGGCAGGGCTTGGGTGTTCATGGACGTAGGCTGAATTCGTGAGCAGGGGGAATGACCTTGTCCAGTGCCATGGCCGACATGAGCACGCCCGGGACGCCAGCACCAGGGTGGGTACTGGCGCCCACCATGTACAGGTATCGGATGTCTTCGCTTCGGTTGTGAGGCCTGAACCAGGCGCTTTGCAGCAGCAAGGGCTCCAAGCCGAACGCCGCACCCTTGTAGGACAGCAGCCGGTCTTGAAAGTCCAGCGGCGTGGTCACGCGCGAGGTGACGATGTGGGATCCCAGGTCCGGCAGTACCGTGCGCTCCAGTGCCTCCTGCACCGACTGTCGGTAGCGCTCGGCCGTGGCGGGCCAATCGGTGCCGCTGTCCAGGTGCGGCACAGGGGACAGGGCATAGAACGCATCGCAGCCTGCAGGGGCCATGCTTGGATCGCTGGCACTGGGACGGTGCAGGTAGAGGCTGAAGTCTGGGGCCAGGCGATGGCGCTTGAAGATATCCTTGAGCAGGTCTCGATAACGCGGTCCCAAGACCAGCATGTGGTGAGGCACGTCCTCGTAGCGTCGATTGGTGCCGAAGTACCACACGAACAGGCTCATCGAGTAGCGGCCCTTCTCAATGCGGCGGTCGCTCCAGTGCCGGCGGTGCTCGGGTGCTATGAGGTTCTTGTAGGTCCAGGCCACATCGGCGTTGCACACCACCAGGTCGGCGTGAAGGGTTTGGCCATCGGCCAGCGTGACACCTTGGGCCCGCCCTTGCTTCACCAGAATCTGTCGGACCTCGCTGTTCAAGCAGATTTCATGGCCCTGGCCGCGGATCAGTTTCGCCAGGCCCTGTGCGAGCGCGCCGGTTCCGCCCATGGCCCAGTGCACGCCCCAGCGCTTTTCCAGCGCATTGATCAGGGCATACGCCGACGTCACCGAGAAGGGGTTGCCGCCGATGAGCAGGGGGTGGAAGCTGAACACGATGCGCAGCTTGGGGTTGCTCAGGTAGCTGGCCACCCGGTCGTAGATGGGGGTCCAAGCGCGCATGCGCACCATCGAGGGGATGGCCGCCAGCAGGTCTCCAACACTGTCAAAGGGAACGGTTCCCAGGCCTTCAAAGCCCAGCTTGCGGCATTTTTCGGCGTAGGCCATGAAGCGGTCGTACCCCTCGATGTCCTCCGGAGCGAAGCGCGCCACTTCTTCGCGCATGCGGTCGGTATCGCCGCAATAGTCGAAGTGGGAGCCGTCATCGAAGCGGATGCGGTAGAACGGGTCCATCGCCTTGAGCGTGACGTGGTCGCTCATGCGCTGGCCGCACAAGGTCCAGAGCTCTTCCAACAGGTGGGGCGCGGTGATGATGGTGGGCCCGGCATCGAAGGTGTAGCCGTCTTGGCGCCACACGGCGGCGCGGCCGCCGACCTGATCCAGCTTTTCCAGCACCGTCACCCGGTAGCCTTTGGCCCCCAGGCGTACGGCGGCGGCCAAGCCGCCAAAACCGCTGCCGATGACGATGGCGTGCGGCCGAACGGCGGCAGGCCCCAGCGATCCCCCCTGGGGTGGGTGGACCACGCCTGGGTCAGGCCGAGCGGGCGTGTAGTAGCTCTTCATCGGTCTGAATCCTCAGGTGTGCGGTGCCCGCGGTGGGTGCGGACGGCGGCGTTTGGCCCTCGGTGACGGCCCCGCCGATGGGGTCTTGCGCCAAGGGGTCTGTCCCGGGCTTGGGGTGCTCGCGCAGGGCCCAACGCCACAGGGCACTGGGGTTGACCGGCAGCACCAGCATCCAGTGTTCCAAGGTGCCCATGGCCAGCAGGGTGGCCACCAACAGCTTGCCGATGGCCGCAGCGCTGCCCGGCTCGGCGGCCATGGCCCCCATCACCAGCCACACCACCAGCGCCGTGGACAGCGTGATGGACCATGGCATCAGAAGGTTCATTGGCGCGCGGCGGAAATAGTGCTGCAGGTAGTTCAGGTGGCTGGGTAGAAATTCCAAACCCAGGTTGCGAACGCCCAGAAACAGGTTGAGCTTTGCGCTGGCCCTCATGCACCAAAGACCTGCAAAGGTCCACAGTCCCACGGTGTTGGCCTGGTTCCACGTCATGGCCGCCAGCAGGCTCAAGGACAACAGCAGCCACAGTTCATGCCACAGGATCACCTGAACGGCTTGGAGGGCCTGACGCCAGCGGGAACAGCCGTCGGTGTGGCCCCACTTGCGTGGGCCGGTGATCCAGCCGGTGAGAAAGGACAGTTCGTGCCAACCCCATAACAAGAGCGCGCAGGTGAAGGCGCAGTAGGCCCCAGCCACACTGGTTTGTGAGGCCGTGTGGGCCAGGCCCATCAACGCCCCAATGGCCAGCAGGCTGGAGATCACCAGGCTCCAGCGGAAGGTGCGGTGTGGCAAGCCGTCCAGCAAGATCACCACGCCGGTGCTGAACCACCAGATGAACACGGCGAAGACCGCAGGCAGGAGCCAGTCAGCCATGGGTGCGTGCCCTTGCGTGGGGTCCGTCGAGCATCAACAAGCTGACGTGTCTCACCAAGCCGGCTGCATCCGAATCTGCTCGGGCAGCTCGTGAGACTTCACCGGCAGGGTGTACAGACGCAGATAGGTCCATCCGGCGGCCAGGGCGCAGCCGGCGCGTTGCAGCTGGCCCACCAATCCGCCGCGTTCCCGCGCCGCATCCATGCGCCGTGACAGGTCGACCAGACGGTTCATGCCGGCCCGGAAGGCGGGGTTGTCCAGATCCAGGGTGAGGGGGAAGACCTGGCGTGTGATCTCTGAGGTGATCTTCAGGACCTGCCAGTCGTACTCGGTGGAGTCCAAGCCCATGGCGTTGTGCAGCATGGGGCGGGTGTGGTCCCGAACGTACATCGTGGCGTAGACGGCCAACAGGAAGAAGCGGATCCACAGTTGGTTGCCACCCTGCAGCAAATGGGGGTTGGCCCGCATGATCAGGGCGAACGACTCGCCATGGCGGAATTCGTCGTTGCACCAGCGCTCGAACCAGCGAAAGATCGGGTGAAAGCGCTTGTCGGGGTGCTTCTCCAATTGGCGGAAGATGCTGATGTACCTCGCGTAACCGATCTTCTCCGACAGGTAGGTGGCGTAGAAGATGTACTTGGGCTTGAAGTAGGTGTACTGCTTGGTTCGCTTGAGGTCGCCCAGGTCGATGCCGATGCCGAAATCCCGCAGGGACTGGTTGATGAAGCCGGCGTGGCGAGACTCGTCACGCGCCATGAAGCGCATCAGTTGCTTGATATCGGGGTTGTCCACATGCTTGGCGATCTCGTTGTACAGGATGCAGCCTGAAAACTCCGAGGTCACCGAGGTGATGAGAAAGTCCACGAACTCCTTGCGCAGTTCAGGCGTCAGCGCGGCCAGGCTGGCGCGGGCCTCATCGCCGAAGGCGGCGTCGCGCTGGAAATGATCGTGGTTGTTGTCACCTTCGTACTCGGCCATCATCGCGTCCCACTCGGCCCGCACCGGCGATACATCGATCGCGTCCATCGCCTTGAAGTCGGTGGTGTAAAAGCGCGGGCTCAACAGCGTGGTTTCCTTGGCCTTTCGGGCGGCGTCATCGGAGCTGCTGAATCCCGGTGCGGCGATGCCGTTGGGTAGGGCTTGGCGGTCTGTGCTCATGGCGTTTCCTTCTGAATCAATCGTGCAAAGCTGCCGGCGTGTTGAGGCCCAAAGGACTCCAGGTCCAGTCGTGTTCCGGTTTGGGGGTCGATCAGCGTGAGCCGTCCGTCTTGCCGCAGGTGCAGCTCAAACGGGGCCTGCGGACCGATGTTGCGGCGCATGCGGTCATGACTGAGCACGCGCAGGGCACCGCGCAGAAAGCCCGCCTCGCCCTCCACCACGGCCAGTCGCTGGCCTTGCACGCCATCGCGAACCTCAATGGAGCCGTCGGGCAGATCGAGAAAACGCAGCGAGCTCACCTGCACGCTGGGCGCGTCAGGATGCCGAATCTCCAGGCCCGACCAGCGAACGGCCGCCACGATCAACACCGTGATCAGCAGCAGGCTTCCCAGGATCGCCAAGGCGGCCGGGGGCACCAGGGGGGCTTCATGGGCGTGGTGGTGGGACATGGGCGGTGGCTTACAGCAGATCAGGACTGGTGGGCTGGTGTGTGCAGGCGATGACGAGCGTCTTCGCTGCGGGCCTCTGCGCTGGCCCATGCCCGCTGGCCACGGGCTTGCGACCACGATTCGGTCAACAGCTGGGCCACCCGCTCAGCGTCTCGGATGGCGCGCAGCGTGGGCTGTGGATGCTTCAGGTGCCAGGCCCGTGCATGCGGCCACAACTGCAGATAGGGGATGCGGGACTGGGGTTCGATTTCCAGGGTGAGGTCACCTTGACCGGCTTCCCCCAAGCGAAGGTTGGCCCCGGTGATGCGGGTGTAGGGAATGTTGAAGGTGACCGTCAGCACAATGCCGATGCGCATCACCACCCGACGGTTGGTCAGGGTGTAGAGCGTGTGCCGTGCGCTCAACCAAGCCAAGGCCCACACGATCAGCAGACCGCTGCAGGCCAGCACCAGAAACGGTGCCATGCCCTTGGCCAGCTCGAGCACGGTCAGCCCGTCTTCAAGCAGGAAGCCCAAGCGAAACAGGCCGATGAGGGTGAAGTACAGCAGCAGCTTGCGCAGGTGGAAGGCCTCACGCGCCAGCAAGCGCCATTGCGGCGCGCCTTGCCACAGGATGTGCTCGCCCGCGGGCAGCTCTTGTGGCAAGCCCGGTACCGGCTCTTCGTCGTGCTCCTGCAGCAGCCCAGCCGAATGGCTGTGCTGCTGCCGCAGCGGCTCACGCGTATTGCGAACCGGCTTCATACCAAGGGCTCTGCCCGTGAAGGTTCGGCATACAGCGTTCCGCCGCCGAAGTAGCCCGCCACCTTTTCCTCCTCCAAGAAGGTGATCTGGTCGGCTTGCTTGAGGGCCGGAACGTCTTCAAACTGGTGGCCCAGCACGGCTTGCACCTTCACGCCTGAGCGGGTGATTCGGCAAAAGGGCATGGGCACCATCACCTGGCGGCCACTGTGGGTCTTCACCTCCAGGTAGCGGAACATCACCTCGGCGGTGTCCACCCACAGGTCGGTGACCACGCCGCCCGGCTCGTCGTCCGCGCCCACGATGGTCATGCCACGGGGGTCTGCGTCTTGGTGGGCCACGTTGTAGTCGGTGGCCACCCGCAGCGGAATGATCTTGACCTTGCCATCCCAGGTGAGGTCGGGCACGTCGGCGCGGCGCGCATAGGCCCCTGGGCCGATGCCATCGAGCATCGGATTGCCCGTGGGTACCAGCGGCGCACCCTTCCAGGGGTGCGCCGGCACGGCGGCCAGATTGACCTCGTGGTCATGGATCACATGTGTGGGCTGTGTGGCTTCGCCGCCGTGCGCCAGCAGATAGGTCTTGGGCTCCGGCACCGGCCAGCCCATGATCTTTTGCTGTCGTGCGCCGTCATCGATCATGGGAAAGCCCTCGCGGTGGCTCTCCTTTTGAAGGTAGACGATCAGCCCGAAAAAGAAGGCCCAAAACAGATACAGCACGAGTTGTGCCACATCGACATACTGCGTGATCGCTCCGGTTCCCATAGGAATCTCCTCAATGACGACCTAGCCGGGGAATTCGGCCAGGCCAAACTTGCCGGCTTGCGCCGACTCGGTACTGCGGGTGCGCGCGCGCACCAGGGGCCCCAGTGCAATCAGGGCCAGGAACAGCAACAACAATTCGATGGCATACACCGTGCCGTAGCCGGTGGCCGGGTGTTGGAGCGCCGGGCCGAACGAGCCGCCCGCTGCCAAGGCCGCCGCCGCATCCCGTACGGCGCCGCCCAGGCCAATGGACACGCCCGCTGCGGTGGCCTGTACCGCTCCCCAGGCACCGAGCGCAAAACCGGTGTGCTCCTGAACCTCCAGGTCCATGGCCGCCGTCAAGGTGGACACGGCAAACAAGCCCGCACCAAAACCCACCAGGACCGTGCCCAAGCGGAACATCCAGGCCGAGTCGGCCGGCGCGGCAAACAGCACCAGGGAAAAGCCTGGCAGACCGATCACAAGCCCCAGGGCCGCCAAGCGCAGGGCATCAAGACCCTGCGACAGGCGCCGCGCCGACCATGCATAGGCGGCCAGTGAGCCGCCAGCCAACAGCGCGGTGAGCGCCGAGGTCTGCCCAACGCTCAGGCCCAGGATTTCTCCACCATAGGGTTCCAACACGATCTCGTGCATGTTGAAGGCGGCCGTGCCCAGGCCCACCGTCCACAGAAAGCGGCGAGAGGCCGGCCGTTGGATGAAGCGCGCCCAAAGCATTCGGAAGGGCAGGGGGGGCGTCTCGTCCAGCCGCTGCCGCCGGCTGGGGTCTCGCGCCTCCTGCTTCCAACTGGCCACCAGGTTGAGCACCACCGTGAGCACGGCCACGCCTTGCACCAGTTGGATCAGCTTGGTGCCGCTGAAGTCGGCCAGCGCCGCGCTGAACAAGAGGCCACCGCCCACCATCCCCACCAGCAGCAGCACGTACAACAGGGCCACCACACGGGGGCGAACCGCTTGCGGCGCCATGTCGGTGGCCAGTGCAAGGCCTGCGGTCTGCGTGGTTTGCATGCCCAGCCCCACCAGCAGGAAGGACAGTGCAGCCGCCACATGGCCCACCCAAGCCAGACCGAGTTCGCCCTCGCCGGTCAGCACCATCAGGGCAAAGGGCATGATGGAAAAACCGGCAAACAGCAGGAAGGTCCCCATCCACAGATACGGCACCCGGCGCCACCCAATGGCCGAACGGTGGACATCGGAGCGGTAGCCGATGAAGGTTCGAAACGGTGCGGCCAAGATGGGCAGGCTCACCATCAGCGCCACCAGCCAAGCCGACATGCCCAACTCGACGATCATCACCCGGTTGAGCGTGCCCACCAGCAAGGCGCCCGCCATGCCCACGGAAACCTGAAACAGGCTCAAGCGCAGCAAGCGCGCCAGCGGCAACTCCTGTGTGGCCGCGTCTGCGAACGGCAGCACACGGGGCACCACCGCGCGAAGCCAGTGCTCGAGCGCGGGGGGCAGAGGAGGGCGAAGGCGGGACATGGGTTGGTGCTCAGCGGCGCTGGAGTTCCATCGCTTGGGAGATGTAGAAACCGGCCTGAATGCGCTGGGTTCGGGGGGCACTCCACTGTGCAAAACGGGGGTCTTCCTTGACCGTTCGCTGCAGTTGGGCCTCGGCCACCGGCACGATCATGGGGGCGCGGTCGCCGCGCGGGAACAGCGAGCCGACCCTGTGCATCAGGCCCAGCAGCGGCGTGCGTGGCGCAAACGTGAAGACCACCGAGGCCTGCGTGCGCTCGACCAGGCAGGCCAGCACACGCTGCACATCGGCATGCCCGTAATGGATGATCGAATCCATGCACACGATGTGGTCGAAGCGCCCGTGCGCGGGGTCGAGCATGTCACCGGCGTGGAACTCGATCTGGCCTCCGCACTCGGAATAGACCTTGTCGCGCTCGGCCTGGGTGCGCTCCCGCGCCAGGTCCACCAGGGTGGGTGAGAGGTCGATGGCCACCACCTGCGCGCCGCGCCGCGCGGCCTCCAAGGCCAGCGCACCAGTGCCGCATCCGGCATCCAGCACCCGGCGCCCGCGCAGGTCATCGGGCAGCCACGACAACAGGGTCTGGCGCATGCGGTCGCGCCCGGCGCGCACGGTGGCACGCACACGGCTGACCGGCGCATCCGAAGTCAGGCGCGCCCAGGCAGCGGCTGCGGTTCGGTCGAAGTAGTGTTCGATCTCACCGCGGCGCTCAACGTAGCTTTGGCCCAGCATCAGTCAAATCCCAAAAGGTCGAAGATTTCGCGGTCCTTGAGCGCCGTGGCCGTGATCGGGTCGGTGCCCGCCCACAGTCGCGCGGCCAGCCGCAGGTATTCCTGTTGAACGGCCTCCAGTTCGGGAGAAGACTCCATCTCGAAGAGGGTGGCCTTCTTCAGCCGGCTGCGGCGGATCACATCCAGATCTCGGAAGTGGGCCATCGTCTGCAGCCCCACACGGTCGTTGAACTTCTGGATCTGATCCGTGTCGGTGCTTCGGTTGGCAATCACGCCACCGAGCCGCACGTTGTAGTTCTTGGCCTTGGCCCCGATGGCCTGCACGATGCGGTTCATCGCAAAGATCGAGTCAAAGTCGTTGGCCGTGACGATCAGGGCCCGATCGGCGTGCTGCAGCGGCGCGGCGAACCCGCCGCACACCACGTCTCCCAGCACATCGAAGATCACCACATCGGTGTCTTCGAGCAGGTGGTGCTCCTTGAGCAACTTGACGGTTTGACCCACCACGTAGCCGCCACAACCGGTTCCGGCCGGCGGCCCTCCGGCTTCCACGCACAGCACGCCGTTGAAGCCCTCGTAGACGAAGTCTTCGGGCCGCAGTTCCTCAGGGTGGAAGTCCACGCTCTCCAGCACGTCGATCACCGTGGGCACCATGCGCTTGGTCAGCGTAAAGGTGGAGTCGTGCTTGGGGTCACAGCCAATCTGCAGCACCCGCTTGCCGAGCTTGGAAAAGGCGGCGCTGAGGTTGCTGGAGGTGGTGCTCTTGCCGATGCCCCCCTTGCCGTACACCGCAAACACCTTGGCGGTGCCGATCTTCAGCGCGGGATCCATCTGCACCTGCACCGAGCCCTCGCCGTCTGGGGGTGTGCCGGTCGGCCGGGGGCCGCGGCCAATTTGGCCCACGGGAATCTGCGTGGTGGTGGTCAAGTGCCTGCTCCTTCATAAACACCCTCGAGCCGGTCCTCGAGTTCTTCACCCGCGCGCCGCAAGGCGTTCAAGGTGGCTTCATCCGGCTGCCAGTAATTGCGTTCGTAGGCCTCCAGCAGGCGGTTGGCCACCCGCACCGAAGCGGTGGGGTTCAGCCGCGCCAAGCGGTCGCGCATTTCCGGGTCGAGCATGAACGTCTCGCTCAACTGCTGATACACCCAAGGCTGCACCTGGCCGGTCGTGGCCGACCAGCCCAGCGTGTTGGTGACATGCACCTCGATCTGGCGCACGCCCTCATAGCCGTGTTTGAGCATGCCCTCGTACCACTTGGGGTTGAGCATGCGGGTTCGGGTTTCCAGCGCCACCTGCTCGGTCAGCGTGCGCACCGTTCCACCCCCATGGGTGTCTCGGGTCTGGTCACCGATGTACACCGGGGCCACGTCGGCACTGCCGCCTTTGGCCCGCTGGATGGCCTTGCTCACGCCACCCAAGGTGTCGAAGTAGGTGTCGATGGTGGTCACACCCAGTTCAACCGACTCCAGGTTTTGGTAAGCCAAGCTCACATCGGCCAGCACGCTTTTGAGCAGTTCACCCTGCTGCATGGGTTTGCCCGAGCGTCCGTAGGCGAAGCCCTTGCGGCGGCTGTAGGTCTCGGCCAGATCGTCGCCCGCGTCCCATTGGGCGTTGTCCACCAGGCTGCCCACATTGGCGCCATACGCCCCATCGGCATTGCCGAACACGCGCAGTGAGGCCGTTTCCAGGTTGCAGCGGTGCTGGGCCTGGTAGGCCAGTGCATGGCGACGGACCGGGTTCATCTCCAAGGGCTCGTCAGCCGAGGCCGCCAGATAGGCCGCTTCGGCCAAGAGCTTGATCTGCAGCGGCAGGAGGTCGCGGAAGATGCCCGAGATCGTGATCACCACGTCCACGCGTGGTCGTCCCAAGGTCTGCAGGTCGATCAGCTCGGCGCCGGCCAAGCGCCCGTAGCTGTCAAAGCGCGGTTTGGTGCCCATCAGCGCCAGGGCCTGTGCAATGGGGCCGCCTTCGCTCTTGAGGTTGTCGGTGCCCCACAAGACCAGGGCCACGCTCTCGGGCAGCGCGTGCCCGTCGCTCATGTGGCGGGCCAGAAGGCGCTGGGCCTGCCGAGCCCCGTCGCGCACCGCATAGGCGCTGGGGATGCGGAAGGGGTCGAAGCCGTGGAGGTTGCGGCCGGTGGGCAGGATTTCAGGCGAACGCATGAGGTCGCCACCGGGTGCTGGCCGAATGAAGCGGCCCTCCAGGCCCTTGAAGATGCCCTGCAGTTCGAAGTCTTGGGCCAGCAGGCGATCGGCGTTGGCCAAGCTTTGCAGCAGTTGTTGCGCCTGCGGGTCCGCATCGTGCCCCAATCGGCGCAGCACATCCGTGGCCGGCGTACCATCGACCAGCGCCTGCACCCACGGGCGTGGTGGGCGGGCATCGTGGCTCGATTCGGCCAGCGCCATCAGCAGGTCCACCCGTTCGGTCGACGTTGGTGGTTGGCCCACCACATGCAGGCCATGCGGAATCAGGGTGTACTCCAGCTCCAGCAGCTTGTCGGTCAGCCAGGCCACGGCATCACCGTTGAGCAGCGCCCAGGCCGCGTCTGACTCCACGATCTGCAGGTCCAGGGCCTGCTGGCGGATCATCTCCAACAGTTCGGCACCTTCCTCGCCGCGCATGGCCTCGGGCTCCAAGCCCCGGTACCGCTCCACCGAAGCCTTGAGGTCGGCCAGCCCCTTGTACAAGTCCGCTTGCGCCACGGGCGGCGTCAGGTAGCTGATCAGCGTGGCAGCGGCTCGGCGCTTGGCGATCGTGCCTTCCGAGGGGTTGTTGGACGCGTAGAGGTAGAGGTTGGGCAAGTCGCCGATGAGGCGGTCGGGCCAGCAGTTCCCGGTCATGCCGGTTTGCTTGCCGGGCATGAATTCCAAGGCGCCGTGGGTGCCGAAGTGCAGGACCGCATGCGCATTGAAGTCTTCTTTCAACCACCGGTAGAAGGCGCTGAAGGCATGCGTGGGCGCGAAGCCCTTTTCGAACAGCAGCCGCATCGGGTCTCCTTCGTAACCGAAGGCCGGCTGGATGCCCACAAAGACATGGCCAAACTGTTTGCCCAAGATCCAGATGTGGCGCCCATCGGACTGCTGGCGACCCGGTGCTGGGCCCCACTGCGCCTCGATCTCGGCCAGGTGCTTTTCGCGGCGCACGTGTTCATCTGCACCGATCAGGGCGTGTACATTGGCCATGGCACCGTGGGTGGCGGCGTTGCCCTCGATGAGTTGCTGCCGCAGGTCGTCGACGGTGGCGGGGACCTCCACCGTGTAACCCTGCTGCTTGAGCATGGTCATCGTGTTGTGCAGCGACTCGAAGACCGACAGGTAGGCGGCGGTTCCGGTGTTGCCGGCATTCGGTGGGAAGTTGAAGATCACCAGGCCCACCCGCTTGTCGGCGCGGCGCGCGCGTCGCAGGTCCACGATGCGTCCCATCCGGGAGGCCAGCATGTCTGCCCGCTCGATGCAGCTGTGCATGTCGTGGCTGTCGGGTGTGTTCTCGAAGGTGCAGCGGTGATCGCAACCGGTGCAGGCCACCTTGCCGGCACTGCCCCTGCCGCCAAACACCATCGCGCCGCTGGAGCCATCGAGTTCGGGGATGGCCACCATCATCGTGGCCTCTACCGGCAGCAGGCCTCGATCAGAGGCGCCCCATTGGTCCAGCGTCTGAAACTCCACGGGGTAGGAGGCGAAGTAGGGCACGTCCAGTTGGGCGAGCACTTCCTCGGCGGCCTTGGTGTCGTTGTAGGCCGGTCCGCCCACCAGGGAAAAGCCCGTCAGAGACAGCAAGGCATCCACGCTGCTTCGGCCGTCTTTCAGGAAGTAGGCCTCGATGGCTGGGCGCGCATCCAAGCCGGCTGCAAATGCCGGAATCACCCGCAGCCCACGGGCCTCCAGGGCCGTGATCACGCCGTCGTAGTGCGCGGTGTTGCCTGCCAACAAATACGAGCGCATCAACAGCAGGCCCACGGTGCCACGAGCACCCGTGGTAGCGGTGCTGGGCAACTCATCCAGCGAACGGGTCATGCCACCGCTGTGGGCCGAATCCCTCAGGCGCGGGTGGTACAGGCCCACCTCGGGGTACTCGCGCGGCTCGGGCGGTTTGGCCAGGCCCTTCAGGGATGCGCGCGGGCCGGCGGCATAGCGGTCGACCAAGAAGTGCACCATAGCCCCGATGTTGGCGTCCGACCCCGACAGCCAATACTGCAGGCACAGGAAGTAGGCCCGAACGTCCTGGGCGGTGCCGGGAATGAACTTCAGGATCTTGGGCAGCCGGCGCAGCATCTTCATCTGCCGCTCGCCAGCCGTGGCTTTGCTGCCACCGGCTTCGCCTTCCTTGTGCTTGCCGCGCAGGTTTTTCAGGAACGCCATGGCACCGCTCTGTGGCGCTTGCATGTCGAAACGGCCCAGGCGGGTGAGCTTGGTGACCTCGGTGGCCGACAAGATGCAGACCATCGCATCGCAGCGCTCACGCCGGGCCTGCAGCGCTGGCAAGACGGGCGTGTAGTGGTCTTCCATGAACAGCATCGAGGCCACGACGATGTCGGCCCTTTGGATGTCTTCGAGACAGGCCTGCAGCGCAGCCGCACTGTCACCCCACTCCGACGCCGCATGCACAGTCAGCTCCAAACCGGGCAACTGTTTGGCCAGGGCCCGGTGCGCACGTGCGGCCGCCGCGCTGAGGTGGCTGTCCATCGTGACGATGGCCACCCTCATCGCGGTTGCGCTGCGCGCATCAACGACTGAAATGGGCCTTGGCGTCATAGAGGGTTTCAACCGTGATCAGGGCAATTCCATGATCGAACGCGTAGCGCTCGGTGTTGCGTTTGGCCTTGCCTCGCACGAAGAAGGGAATCTTCTTGAGTTCCTGCTCGCCATCGGGCGTCCAACTCATCGCCGGCGCGGCCACCACGGCCTCGTGGGGCATCTGGGTCGCAGCCGTGGCTGCGACTGCGATCGCACTTGCCCCGTCCGGTGCAGCCGCTGCGGCCTGAACCGCCGGCTCGGGTGTCTCAGCGGCCTGGTTGCGCATCACGCTGCCCAGGTGGGAGGGCGCGGCTTCTTGGTGGAACTCGAAGTCATCCTTGAACATGTGCAGGAGGTGTTCCTCCAGGCCCATCATCAGGGGGTGCACCCAGGTGTCGAACAGGACATTGGCGCCTTCGAAGCCCATCTGGGGTGCATACCGCGCCGGAAAGTCCTGCACATGCACGGGAGCGGAAATCACGGCACAGGGAATGCCCAGGCGCTTGGCGATGTGGCGCTCCATTTGCGTGCCCAGCACCAGCTCGGGCTGTAGCGCGGCGACGGTCTCTTCCACTTCCAGGTAGTCGTCGGTGATCAGCGCCTGCAGCCCCAACTCGGCTGCCGCCTCGCGCACCTCGCGTGCCTGTTCTCGGCTGTAGGTGCCCAGACCCACCACCTCAAAGCCCATTTCATGCGCGGCCACCCGGGCGGCCGCCACGGCGTGGGTGGCGTCGCCGAAGATGAACACCCGCTTGCCGGTGAGGTAGGTCGAGTCAACCGACTTGGCGTACCAGGGCGCGCGCAGCGCGGCCTCGTCCACGGGCTGCACATGGCCGCCCAGGGACTGCACCACCTCGGTCACCTCTCGGATGAAGGCGCGCGTTCCTTGAGCGCCGATGGGTGTGGTGCGCACCGCCGCTTGCTTGAACTGCCGCGTCAGCCACTGTGCTGCGGTGGCGCCGGTTTCGGCGTACATCACCACGTTGAAGTCGGCCTGCGGCAGGCGCATGAGGTCGGCCGTGGAGGCGCCCATGGGGGCCACCACGTTCACCTCCACACCCAGGTGGGTCAGCAGCTGGGTGACTTCGGTGATGTCGTCACGGTGGCGAAAGCCCAACGCCGTGGGCCCCAGCAGGTTGCAGCGGGCGGCGCGGCCTTCTAAGGAGGGGCGCTGGCCCGCGTCAGGCTGGCGCGAGGCCGGACCGAGCAGCGTGCGCAGCAAATGGTAGAAGGTTTCCGAGGCGCCCCAGTTCTCCTTGCGCTGGTAGGACGGCAGTTCCAGCGGAACCACGGGGATCGGCAGGTTCAGCGCCTGCGCCAAGCCGCCGGGGTCGTCTTGGATGAGTTCGGCCGTGCACGACGCGCCCACCAGCAGGGCGCCGGGTTTGAAGCGCGCATGCGCATCACGCACGGCTGTCTTGAACAGCTCGGCGGTGTCCCCGCCCAGGTCGCGTGCCTGGAAGGTGGTGTAGGTCACCGGCGGCCGCTGGCCCCGGCGTTCAATCATCGTGAAGAGCAGGTCCGCGTAGGTGTCGCCCTGCGGTGCGTGCAGCACATAGTGCACATCCTTCAGGGCCGTGGCCACCCGCATGGCACCCACGTGCGGAGGTCCTTCGTAGGTCCAGAGCGTCAACTGCATGGTGTGTCCGTTGCGGGCGTGTCAGGCCGCCAGCCGCTGCCGGCGGTCCAGTGGGCGTGCGAACAGCTGGGCCAAGTCAGCGGCCTGGTCGTAGCCGTGCACGGGCGAAAACACGAGTTCAATGGCCCACTTCGTGGTCATGCCCTCCATCTCCAGTGGGTTGGCCAGCCCCAGGCCGCACACCACCATGTCCGGGCGGGCCGCACGGCAGCGGTCGAGTTGGCGCTCCACATCCTGGCCCTCGGACAGCTGCACCGAAGCGGGCAGGAGCGCGAGTTCTTCGTCCATGTGTTGGCGGTGCAGATAGGGTGTGCCCACCTCCACCAACTGCATCCCCATCTCGCGGTGCAGGAACCGCGCCAGCGGCACTTCCAGCTGCGAGTCCGGGAAGAAGAACACCGATCGCCCCTGCAGTGCTGGCCGTACCTTGGCCAGCGCCGTTTGCGCGCGTTGGCGGGCGGGCGCCGTGGCCTGCTCAACGGCCTGCGCGCTCACACCCATGGCCTGGGCGCCGGCCATCAGCCACGCGCTCGTGCCTTCCAAGCCGAAGGGGAAGGGCGCCGCAATGCGCTGGGCACCGCGGTCTTCCAGTGCCCGTGCCGTGTCGGCCAGGAAGGGTTGCGCCATCAGGTAGCGGGTGCCTGGGCCGATGCTGGGCAGATCGGTTGAGCGCCGTGGCGGCAGGAATTGCACCCGTGGCAGGCCCATGGCCGCGAACAGGCGTGCGAACTGGTCTTCGACCACATCGGGCAAGGCCCCCACCACCAGCAGTGAAGCCCCTGATTCCGGGGCGTCGCTGGCGGCTGCGCTTGGCAGGCAAGGCACCAAGGAGGCCAGGCAGGCGTCTTCACCCTGCGTAAAGGTGGTTTCAATCCCACTGCCCGAGTAGTTCAGGATGCGCACGTCCGGCGTGAACTGCCGTGACAGGCGTTGGGCGGCGCGCGACAGGTCGAGCTTGATCACCTCGCTGGGGCAGGATCCCACCAGAAACAGCATCTTGATGTCGGGCCGGCGCTCCAACAAGCGCGTGACCACACGGTCCAACTCGTCGTTGGCATCGGCCAGGCCAGCCAGGTCACGGTCGTCGATGATGGCCGTGGCGAAGCGGGGCTCGGCGAAGATCATCACCCCGGCGGCCGACTGCACCAGGTGTGCGCAGGTGCGTGATCCCACCACCAGGAAGAACGCATCTTGGATCTTGCGGTGCAGCCAGATGATGCCGGTGAGCCCGCAAAACACCTCACGTTGTCCGCGCTCGCGCAACACCTTGTGTGCGGCGGGCTGGGGCATGCTGCAGCCCGTGCTGCCCGCGTCTAAGCCAGGGGACGGCGAGGCATGAATCGGGATGACGGGGCTCATGCGGACAACGCCCCCACCTGCGCGGCGGCCTCGCGCTCGGCTTGTAGCCGCGCGGCGCGCAGCTTCCACAGAAACTGGCCGGCGTTGATCACATACGCGGCGTAAGCCGCCAGGGCCAGGCCCATCAGCTGCTCAGGCCCCAGCCAGCCGGTGAAGGCCGCTGCCAGGTAGGCCGTGTGCAGGGCCAGCACCAGCATGCTGAAGACGTCTTCCCAGTAGAAGGCCGGTGCGAAGAGGTACACGCCGAACACCACCTTTTCCCAGATGCAGCCGGTGACCATGATCAGGTACAGCACCAGGGTCTTGAGCACCACCGAGGCCGAAGCCCATTCCAAGCCCTCGCCCGTGGCCAGGTAGCGCAGCACCAGGGCCAAGGAGGCCAGGAACACCAAGAACTGGATGGGCGCGAGAACCCCTTGCACCAGGGTCCAGGGCGACTCGTCCCGCCGCTTTTTCTGTTCAGGCGTGTACAGGGGCGGCCGCCCAGGGTCGGGCGATCCGGCGCCGTGGGGGGCCGTACACGGGGGTGAAACTGCGGTCATGACTGCAATCTAGTCGGCCCAACCCGAACTGTCAATGCGAGTTGACGACAACTGGACATGACACCTCAAATGTGGCCTACTGGCGTCGCCGTCTCGAATTTCGGTGCTGTAAATGCGCTTGAAAGTCTGACGGGAAGCAGCGATATTCGGGAACACGGTTGGTCCACGTTTCCGAGCTGTTTCTGGAGAAGCGTGGCGTTGAATGCCTTCGAGCGGAACCCGCGGCAGCCTCAGGACTGCTGTTCCATCACTCGTCTGCCAGCGCCCACATGCAGGAGACGCAGGATTGGATCGATCGAGCAACACCACCGAAGAAGGCACTTTTGATTCCAGCCGACGCCCCGAAGGTGCCCGCCACAGCGGACTGCACGACCGCCCAGGGCGGCGCGCGCAGGTACCCGAGGTGCGCCAGGCCCTCAAGGCCTTGCTGGAAAACAACTTGGTTGTCCAGCTGATGAACGTCCACCGCGCGCCCTTGCCTCCAGTGTCCGGCCCTGCCGGCGCGGCTGCGGCATCGGTGCAGCGGTCCGTGGACGCTGCGCAGGTTCAGGCCCTGGTGGACATCAGTTTGAACGGCGAGGCTGAAAGCGCGCGCGAGTTTGTCTTCCGCTTGCGCGACAGCGGCACCCCGATCGAGTCCCTCTACCTGGACCTCATCACCCCGGCTGCACGCCAGATCGGGGCCATGTGGGAGGCCGACACCTGCGACTTCGTGTTGGTGACACTGGCCCTGTTGCGGATCCAGCAGGTCATGTATGACCTCAGCCCCGATTTCGTCACGAACGGCTTGGAGCCCAGCAGTCGACGCGCGCTCATCGTGCCGGCACCTGGGTCGCACCACACGATCGGTGCGGCCATGGTGGCTGATTTCTTTAGGCGCGAGGGGTGGGACGTGGTGAGTTCACACGAACTGACCCGCGCCGATGTCTTGAGGACCTTGCGTCAGGAGTGGTTCGACGTGGTGGCGGTATCCGTATCCGCGCCGAACCAGGTCTTGACCACGGGTGCCTTGATTTCAGATCTCCGCAAGCTCTCGAGCAACCGGGGTATCCTTGTGATGGTGGGTGGCCCCTTGGCACAGTCTGTGCCAGACCTGGCCGCCCGGGTGGGAGCGGACGTGGTGACGCTCGATGCGAAGCAAGCAGTTGATGTAGCCGGACGGGCCGTGCCTGTCCGTAGGATGTCTTTGGCGAACTGAGCGACACCCCCTTTGCACTTCCAGCAGTATCGGCTTTGCAACAGAACTGACGCTCAAGATGAACGATCGAGTCGATCCTCGGCTCGTACCGGCATACGGAGATCTTCTGTTGAACCAGCAGGAAGTGCCCCTCAACGCGCTGGCCGGCCTTGATGCCCAGGCCACGGCCGAGTTGTTGGCGGCCGCAGCCGACATTGCTCTGGTCATTGACCGGCAGGGCTTGATTTCCAGCGTTGCCGTGGGCAACCCCGAGTTGGGTTTGCTCGGGCATCAGCGCTGGCAGGGCAAGGCCTGGGTCGACATCGTCACCCCCGAGAGCCGCAGCAAGGTGATCGCCCTGATGGAGGACGCCTCTCAACACCGCACGCGGCGTTGGCGCCACATCAACTTTCCCGCTTCGCAGGGCAGCGATGTGCCCATGCTGTACTCGGCCGTGCAACTGGGTGAAATGGGGCAGGTGGTGGCCTTTGGTCGCGACATGCGCCAATTGGCCTCGCTGCAACAGCGTTTGGTCGGTGCGCAGTTTTCCCTCGAGCGCGACTACCTGCGGCTGCGCCACCTGGAGACACGCTACCGGCTGTTGTTCGATTCGGTGGCCGAAGGCGTCTTCGTGGTGGGCACGGCCAGCCAAAAGATCTCCGAGGCCAATGCAGCGGCCCGGCTGTTGTGCGGGCTGGAGGTGCAGGAAAGCCTCGACGGCCGCCTGATGCCGGAATTGGTGGAGCCCTCGCAGGCCTTGGCGTTGGCCGACTACCTCGGTGGGGTGCGCTCCACGGGCCGCGGTGACGGCGTCAAGCTGACCTTGGCGGGTTCTGGCATCGAAGTGTTGATGAGTGCCACGCTGATTCGGCATGAGGGTGGATCCTCGTACCTGATGCAGGCTTGTCCGGCCGAGGGGGCTGCGCTGGCCCTGCCGGTGGACGATGAGGCTCGCGCCCGCTTGGCCCGGGTGGTCGAGGCCATCCCTGACGCGTTTGTGGTCACCGACACCGCCGGCAAGGTCCTGTCTGCCAACCACGCCTTCCTCGAACTCACCCAGGAAGCCTCGGTCGAGCAAGTCCAAAACGAGCCCCTGGAGCGTTGGTTGGGCCGAACCGTGGTCGACCAGAGCGTGTTGCTGTCTCACCTTCGCCAAAGCGGCAGCATCCGGCTGTTTTCCACGACCTTGCGCGGCCGTCTGGGTCTGTCGGCCCAGGTTGAGATTTCGGCTGCTTCGGTCCCGGGCACCGAGCCGCCAGCCCTGGGCTTTGCAATCCGGGATGTGGGCCGCCGCATCAGCGCCGAGCAGGCCAGCACACCGGCCTTGCCGCGTTCCGTGGAACAGATGGCAGAGCTCGTCGGGCGGGTACCGCTGAAGGAAATCGTGGGGGAGACCACCGATTTGATCGAGCAGTGCTGCATCGAGGCCGCGCTGGAGCTCACCCGCGGAAACCGGGCATCTGCTGCCGAGATGCTGGGCCTGTCGCGTCAGTCGCTGTACGTGAAGCTCAGGCGCTTTGGCTTGGTGGGCGAGCAGGACAGCGAGACCTGAGGACGGCGCGCCGGGGTGTATCGATAAAGGTACATCTTTCATCGTCAATCTGAATTGACATCTGGAACCCCCACGCGTAAGGTGGGGGTCCATGGCCCGCCCTCAGCTGTCTGCAGTCGCCGAGCTGCTGAAACCCAT
Organism: Betaproteobacteria bacterium; assembly: GCA_046094505.1. Taxonomy (GTDB): domain Bacteria; phylum Pseudomonadota; class Gammaproteobacteria; order Burkholderiales; family Burkholderiaceae_C; genus RFTU01. The sequence goes on along the minus strand of JBJTHN010000012.1, from coordinate 7,408 downwards.
CACCTGGTTCCCACCGATGTGGGCCTTCGCCTGTGGCGTGGTGGCCTCTGGCGTGGCCCTGGGTGAGCGGTGGTGGATGATCGTCTTGGGCGTGCTCCTGGCGGGTCCCCTGGTGTGTGCGACCAGCCAGGCCGTCAACGATTGGTTCGACCGCCATGTGGACGCGATCAACGAGCCCCAGCGCCCCATTCCCTCGGGCCGCATGCCTGGCCGCTGGGGGCTGTACATCGCCCTGATCTGGACGCTGCTGTCGCTCGTCGTCGCCTCGGCGCTGGGCCCATGGGGTTTTGGTGCGGCCGTCGTGGGCCTGGTGCTGGCTTGGGCCTACAGCGCCCCGCCCCTGCGTCTCAAGCTCAATGGCTGGTGGGGCAATGCCGCTTGCGGAGTGTGCTACGAGGGGCTGGCCTGGGTGACCGGCGCGGCGGTGATGGCCGGCGGTGCAATGCCCGATGCCCGGTCTCTGTTGCTGGCTGCGCTCTACAGCATCGGTGCCCACGGCATCATGACCCTCAACGACTTCAAGTCCGTGGAGGGTGACCGGCAGATGGGCGTGGGCTCGCTTCCGGTGCGCCTGGGCATCGACCGCGCCGCCCGGGTGGCCTGCTGGGCCATGGCGGTGCCCCAGGCTGTTGTGGTCTTGGCCTTGCTGGCCTGGGAGCAGGCCGGCCATGCGGCTGTCGTGGCCCTGATGCTGGCAGCGCAACTGCTGCTCATGCGCCGCTTTCTTGAGAGGCCGTCCGAGCGGGCGGTTTGGTACAGCGGGTTCGGCGTGCTGTTGTATGTGCTGGGCATGCTGGCCAGCGCGTTTGCACTCCGGGCCACCGGTCTGACGGGGGCTGCAGCATGAGCGCCGCATCGAGCCGGTCGGCAAACGGCCTGGAGGGCGCCGTGCCGCCAGATCGCCACTTGGGTTGGGCGGGCGTGTTGCGTTTGGGCCTGGTGCAGACCGCACTGGGCGCCGTGGTGGTGCTTACCACCTCTACGCTCAACCGGGTCATGGTGGTGGAGTTGGCCTTACCGGCCCTGTTGCCAGGCTTGTTGGTCGGCTTGCATTACGCGGTGCAGATCACGCGGCCGCGCATGGGCCATGGATCGGATACCGGCGGGCGCCGCACGCCTTGGATCCTGGGCGGTATGGCCCTGCTCAGTTCGGGTGGTGTCTTGGCGGCATGGGCCACCACTTGGTTGCACAACCAATTCTGGGCTGGGGCTGCACTGGCCACGGTGGCCTTCGTGATGATCGGCTTGGGCGTCAGCGCCAGTGGCACTTCACTGCTGGCACTGTTGGCCAAGCGCGTGGCGCCGCACCGGCGTGGACCCGCAGCCACGCTCGTGTGGCTGATGATGATCTTTGGTTTTGCCATGACGGCCGGGGTTGCCGGCAAGCTGCTGGATCCCTACACGCCCGAGCGGCTGGTGGCCGTCAGCGGTGGGGTATCGGTCCTGGCCATGGCTCTGGCGGCCTTGGCCCTGTGGCGCTTGGAACCCAGGCAAGCAGCGGGTGCGGCCCTGCGGGTCACAGGCCCAGCAAAGCCCGCTGCGGGCAGCCCAACCGTGGCGCAGGCGGGATTTCGCGCTGCGCTGGCCGAGGTCTGGGCCGAGCCGGCTGCGCGCCGTTTCACCTTCTTTGTGTTTCTGTCGATGCTGGCTTACAGCTCGCAAGATCTGATTCTCGAGCCCTTTGCGGGACTGGTGTTCGGTTGGACGCCGGGCGAGACCACGTCGCTGTCCGGCCTGCAGCACGCGGCGGTGTTGGTGGGCATGCTGATCGTGGCCGCCTGCACGGGCTGGGGCCGCGGATGGATGCGCAACCTGGCCTTCTGGTCTGTCGGCGGTTGTCTCTTGTCGGCAGTGGCCTTGGCCCTGCTGGCCATGGCGGGGCTCGTGGGGCCGCCGTGGCCCCTGCGCGAGACGGTGGCCTTGATGGGGGCGGCCAACGGCTTGTTTGCAATTGCGGCCATTGCCTCCATGATGCGATTGGCTGGGCACGGCCGCGAGCAGCGCGAAGGCACACGCGTGGGCCTTTGGGGGGCGGCACAAGCCATGGCCTTCGGCCTGGGCGGTTTGGCCGGCGCGGCCGCCAGCGACCTGGCGCGGTGGCTCGTGGCCGATGTTGGTCTGGCCTATTCCTTGGTCTTCGCGGCAGAGTCGCTGTTGTTCGTGGGCGCGGCCGTACTGGCTTGGCAGGTTTCGCGCCTGGCGCCCGCCTCTGCACAGGAGTTGCGTCCCGGCCCGGGCACCCCCGCGCCGGCTGAATCGGCCCTGCGTGGCCCATCCACCCCATCACCATCACACGGCCTGGGCGCCGCTCCGCCCCGCATGGCCAGTTAGGAGAATCGCATGAGCCCAGATCTGTATGACGTGGTGGTGGTGGGCGGTGGGCCTGCGGGCGCCACCGCCGCGCATGACCTGGCACGCCAGGGACGCAGCGTGTTGCTGATCGACCGTATGGGGCGCGTCAAGCCCTGTGGCGGCGCGATTCCACCGCGCTTGATCCGTGACTTCAACATCCCGGAGCACCTGCTGGTGGCCCGCGCGCAGTGCGCGCGCATGATTTCCCCGCGCGACGTGAAGGTGGACATTCCCATCGAAGGGGGCTTCGTCGGGCTGGTCGACCGCGATGTGTTCGATGAGTGGTTGCGCGAGCGAGCGGCGCAAGCCGGCGCCCGTCGGCGCATCGGTCGCTTCATTCGCGTCGACAGCCCGGCCGACGGACCTGCCGTGGTGCACTTCGAGGAGCGTCAACGCCCGGGGGATGCATACGGGGTGGAGCGATCGGTGCGCGCGCGTTGCGTGATCGGTGCCGACGGTGCGCGCTCGGAGGTGGCCAGACAAGCCGTACCGGGTGCGGAAAAGACCAAGTACGTGTTTGCGTACCACGAGATCATCCGAGCGCCACAGCCCGGGCACCCCGACTACGACCCCTCGCGATGCGATGTGTACTACCGTGGACTGCTGTCGCCGGACTTTTACGGCTGGGTGTTTCCACATGGGGCCACCATGAGCGTGGGGACCGGCAGCGCCGACAAGGGCTTCTCGCTGCGCAGCGCGGTAGCCGACCTGCGCCAAGCGGCCGGCCTGTCGGGCACCGAGACCCTGCGACGTGAAGGTGCACCCATCCCGCTGAAGCCCCTGCCGCGCTGGGACGACGGTCGCCACGTGGTCCTGGCCGGCGACGCCGCGGGTGTGGTTGCACCGGCCTCCGGTGAAGGCATCTATTACGCGATGTACGGCGGTCGCTTGGCGGCCGATGCCGCACAGGCCTTCTTGTTGTCTGGTCAGGCCCGAGACCTGGCCTTGGCACGCCGGCGCTTCATGAAAGACCACGGCAAGGTATTCTGGGTGTTGGGCATGATGCAACACTTCTGGTACCGCAACGACAAACGGCGCGAGCGCTTCGTCAGCATCTGCCGTGACAAGGACGTGCAGCAGCTCACCTTCGATGCCTACATGAACAAGGCCTTGGTCAAGGCCAAGCCCATGGCCCATGTACGCATCTTCTTCAAGGACATGGCCCACCTCTTGGGCTTGGCACGGGTCTAGACCCCAGGGTCCTTGAGGTGCACCTGACGGTTTGGTGGCGCCCCTCCACTTGGCCTGCCGATGTACGGTGGGCGACCGTGGTGATGTTGGTGGTGGCCGCACTGGGCGGCGCCGCCACTGATATAGGCCCCTGGTACGCCTCGCTGCAGCAACCACCCTGGAAGCCGCCAGACGCCTGGTTTGGGCCGGTGTGGATGGTGCTGTATGCCAGTACCGCCTGGGCGGGTGTTCGCACCTGGAGGCGCTTGTCCCACGACCGCACCCGTCGTGTCTTCCTGTGCTCGTGTCTGGTCAACGCACTGCTCAACATCGGCTGGAGCGTGCTGTACTTCACCGCCCGCAGGCCTGATTGGGCGCTGTGGGAGGGCCTTGCCTTGTGGTGTTCAGCGGCATGGGTGACGTGGCTGATGAGCCGCGTCGACCGCCTGGCCGTCCTGCTCATGCTGCCCCACCTGGCGTGGTTGGCCCTGGCCTGGGCGCTCAATTGGGCCACCGTGCGCCTGAACCCGATGATCGGGGCCTGAGCCGACGGCCGTCCGTCCGCGTTAAGGCCAGCGGTTTCCTCGGGAATCGACTTGTGCCAACATGCCCTTGTTGTCATCTGGGCGCTGCGCCCTTACCAGGAGAAAACCATGAACACCCCCAACCGCCGCGTCTTCATCATGCAGTTGGCCGCAGGATCCACCCTCTTGGCTGCAGGCGCTGCCCAGGCCCAAGCCAAACTCGACGAGAAGGATGCGCAGGCCACCGGCCTGGGCTACAAGCACGACACCACGAAGGTTGATGCCAAGCAGTACCCTAAGCACGACAAGGCGCAAAAGTGCACCAACTGCCAGCTCTTCCTGGGCAAGGCCAGCGATGCTTGGGGTGGCTGCCCCTTGTTTGCCGCCAAGCAGGTGGCCGGCAACGGCTGGTGCAGCGCTTATGCGAAGAAGGCGGGCTGAGCCCGAACCGGTGAACCTAGCGGAAGCACTGCTGCCGGTGCAGGTTCACCGTTCGATCGTAGTTGAGGCCCCGCCCGGTTGCCGTGTCCACCACGGCGCCGGGCGCGCCTCCGATCAGCAGATTGCCCACCAGTCCCAGGTTGGGCTTGGGCATGATCACCGTCGAGACGGTGCCCAACATTTCCCCGCGGCATTCCAGGCTGAGCAGATTCCACGAGTTCGGAACCCGAACCTCGGCGGGTGCGTCAAAACTGGTGCTGCTGCCGCCGCCCACCATGGTGCAGCGCGCACCCACGTTCTGCACGGGCCCACAGGAGGTCGTCACCAGGATCTGCGAGTGACGGTTGTCGGGCAGGACCACGCTGGCGCAGCCGGTCAGGAACAGGCACGACAGGGTGAGCAGGGAAGGGCGGAGCATGGTTCCGGAGCTTGGGGTGCGTGCTTGGCTGGGTGATGGTGCTGCGGTCTTCGGCGGTAGAGGATCGGCTCGAACGGCGTGATCTTGAGCCGTGGAGGGCTCTCCACGGGCCGCCTCAAGGAATCTGGGGTCGGGTCGATTCCAATTGGGAACAAGTCTGACCGACATGAACACACACGCTCGACGGATTTACTGGCTGCTGCTGGCCGCACTGCCCTGGGCCCTGGTGGGCTGTGGCGGTGGCTCGGGCACCTGCAGTGGCGCCGCGCTGGGTTCCCTGGGCTCGCAGATCTGCGGCTCGGCAGCCTCCAACCAGGTGCCGGTGGCGGCCGTGGCGGGCCCCACGACGGCCACGCTGCAGTCGGCGGTGCGCTTGGATGGATCCGGCAGCCGAGACCCGGATGGCCAGACACTCACCTACCGGTGGGAGCTCAGCAGCAAGCCCACGGGCAGCACCGCCACGCTCAGTGATGCCACCCTGGCCCGGCCGGTCATCACTCCTGACGTCCAGGGCACCTACACCGTGCGGCTGGTCGTCCATGACGGCAAAGCCGACAGCCTGCCCGTGACCTTCAGCTTTACTGCGTCCAGGGCCAACACCGCGCCCGTGGCACGCGCGGGTAACGATGTGACGGCTGTCAACGGCACGGAAGTGATCCTGAATGGAGCAGCCAGCAGCGACCCCGATGGCGACCTGATTTCCTACCGCTGGGTGCTGTCGACCAAGCCGCCTGGCAGTCTGGCCAGCTTGACCGGCGCCACCACGCCACGCCCCTCCTTCACGCCCGACGTCAGCGGCAACTACGTGATTTCGCTGGTCACCAGCGATGGTGTACTGAGCAGCGATGTGGCCTTCGTGATCGTCACCTCCGGTGCGGTCAACATGCCGCCCACAGCAGTGGCCACGGGACCCGCCTCGGTGGTCTTGGTGGGCAGCCGCGTGACTCTGGATGCCTCCGCCAGCATCGACCCCAATGGCGACCTCCTGCGCTACGCCTGGCGGTGGATCTCCAGGCCGCTGTCCAGTCTGGCGGTGTTGGGGCAGGACACCTCTGCCCGGCCTGAATTCGTACCCGACCAAGCCGGTGACTATGTCCTGGGCCTGGTCGTCAGCGATGGCCGGCTGAGCAGCAGCGAGCGCACCGTGACCGTTCGTGCCGCACGCACGACTGCGCCCCTGGCGAATGCGGGCAGCAGCCAATCGGTGCTGGTGGGCTCCACCATCGATCTGGATGGGACGGGTACCCCCACAGGGTCAGGCGGGTTGAGCAACGCCACATTGCTGGGCTACCAGTGGTCACTGGTCTCGCGGCCCGATGGCAGCAGCACCTCACGCACCATCCTCAACGCTACCGCTGCACGTGCGCAGTTCATCCCCGATGCGGTGGGTACCTACGTTTTTCGGCTGACCGTGACGGACTCCCTGGGCAATACCTCCAGCGATGTGGTCACCGTTCGGGTTTCGCAGCGCAACGCTCCGCCCGTGGCCAAGGCGGGCGGCGACCGCACCGGGTTGGTGGGTGAAACGGTGGTGCTCGATGGCGGCGGCAGCACCGACGCCAATCCGGGCGATGTGCTGCGCTACGCCTGGCAATTGGTTTCCAGCCCCACCACCACGCCGGCCAGCACGGCCAAGCTCAGCCCAGCTTCCAACCCGGCAGGCACCGCCTCGACCAACAAGACCGTTTCGATCACACCTGATCAACCCGGCACCTATGTGGTGGCCCTGGTGGTCAACGATGGAACGGACTCCAGCGACACCGCCTTGGTGACGATTTCGGTGCGGGCGGTGAACCAGGCGCCGGTGGCTGTCATCACTGGGGCGGCCGGAACCACCGTGAGCGCGGGTAGGGCAACAGGTACGGTAGGGACTGTGATGACCTTTGATGGGCGAAGCAGCACCGATGACGGGCCGGCTCAACTCCTGACCTATCGGTGGCGTCTGGAGCTCAAGCCCGCAGCCAGCACACTGCAGATCAGCGAGCCCAATTTGGCGGTTATCACCCTGCGGCCTGATCAGCCGGGTCAGTATGTCCTCCGACTGCAAGTGGAGGATGGCAGTCTCAGGAGCGCCGATGTTCCGCTGGTGATCGTGGTAAATCCATGAGCCGGTCGGGACACCCGCGGTGGCGGGTACACGGTGGCACGTGTCAAGGGACGCATACACTGCCCGTGCCGACATGAGAGGGTTTTCCTCCTTCAAACAGCATGCCGGCGGTAAGCCGGCGTGGCGAAATCGGTAGACGCAAGGGACTTAAAATCCCTGCTCGCAAGGGGTGCGGGTTCGAGTCCCGCCGCCGGCACCAGCATCAAGATTGGCGCCTTCATCCGATCCTCCACGGGCGATCAAACGATCGCATGTGAGAGGCGCTTGAGATGGTGTTGAGCCGGTCAATCTTCAACGGGCTGTGCGCCCTGGCCCTGCTGTTGGCAGGGTGTGGGGGCGGTGGGTCATCGACGCCCACCTATTCACTGGGTGGCACCGTGGTTGGTCTCAGCGCAG
>JBJTHN010000011.1:0-30554 GCA_046094505.1 Betaproteobacteria bacterium | reverse complement strand
CTGGGGCTGCTGATCGATCGGGAGATGACCGAGCGCAGCAACCGCCAAATGGCAGCACGACTGCGTCGGGCCAAGCTCAAACAGTCGGCAAGCGCCGAGGACATCGACTTTCGCACCCCTCGGGGTCTGGATCGCTCCATGGTCCAGTCACTGTTAGCGGGCAACTGGGTCAGCCGGCACCACAATGTCTTGCTCACAGGCCCCACCGGCGTGGGCAAGACCTTTGTGGCCTGTGCACTGGCCCATCAGGCCTGCCGATACGGCGCTTCGGTCTTGTACTTCCGTCTGCCTCGCTTGTTGCAGGAGCTGACCTTGGCCCGCGGCGATGGGCGCTTTACAAAGTTATCTGGCGCGCGACTTGCAAACGGCGCTTGCCGCGACGCTGCGTTACTGCCCGGTGCTGGCCGCCGAACCCGAAGGACGCCTTTCGGCCATCGTGGACTTCACGTTCAATCTTGGCGCAGGGCGGCTGCAGACATCAACACTTCGGCGGCGGGTGAATCAGCTTGACTGGTTTGCTGCAGGGCAAGAACTACGCAGGTGGGTCTACGGGGGCGGAGAAATTCTACCCGGACTGGTGATGCGGCGGGAGGCTGAGGCCGTTTGGCTGCTGCGCAACGTGTGATTTCTAACCGCTCAGAAGAGCTTGGCTTCGCCGCCGAACAGCGCGTTCATGTCCTTGCGAAAGATAGAATGACTCAGGCAGGCGATTGCACTCGGTCGGCAGAGCAGTCGTCGCATCTCCCATACAAAATGATTTCGTGATCTTCGACCTTAAAGCCTGAAGGTGCTAGGCGGTCTAGATTACCCGGGCAAGCCTCGAGATCAAAAACCCGTTCGCACTGACGACACTGGAAATGATGATGGTGAGCGCGACTTGCTAGCTCATAGCGTGGATTCTGCCCCGGCAGCACGACCGCCTTGATGCTGCCTTCGTCTTGCAGCGTTTTGATGTTTCGGTAAACCGTCGCCAGAGATAGCCGAGGCACCACCTCAGTCGCCAGAGCCAAGACCTCATGGGCTAGCAACGGACGATGAGCGCCAACGATCACGTCGTAGATGGCTTGATGCTGTCGAGTTTTTCGTTCCATAGCAATCCAAAGTTTTCGCCCTTCAAGAGCTCCTCTTGCGTAGGTGGTATTGTGCCGATTTATTAATGAGAATAGAATATCATTAGTAATAAAGGGTACCGTCGCCTTTTACCCGCCAACTGTCCCGCAGGAGCACATCATGAGTCTTGTCCCCGTCACTATCCTCACTGGCTTTCTTGGCAGTGGCAAGACCACGCTGCTCAACCGCATCCTCAAAGAACAGCACGGCCACCGCATTGCCGTGATCGAAAACGAGTTCGGCGAAGCCGGCATCGACAACGAACTGCTGGTGCAGGACCGCGACGAGCAGATCGTCGAGATGAACAACGGCTGCATCTGCTGCACGGTGCGCGGCGACCTGGTGCGCATCCTGGGCGAGCTGCACGCCAAGAAGCAGGCCGGCCAGCTGAACTTCGACCGCGTGATTATTGAGACTACCGGCCTGGCGGACCCGGCACCAGTGGCGCAAACATTCTTCGTTGATGAAGACATCGGCCAGCAGTACCTGCTGGACGCCATCGTGACGATGGTCGACGCCAAGCACGCGCCCGAGCAGTTGGACGAGCACCACGAGGCACAGGAACAGGTGGGTTTTGCCGACCGCATCCTCATCACCAAGACCGATGTGGTGCAGCCGGACGACGTGGCACAGCTGCGCCAGCGTCTGGTGAAGATGAACCCGCGCGCCAAGATCGGCGAGGCGAAACATGGCGTGGCAGCCATCGAAGACCTGCTGGACATCCGCGGCTTCAACCTCAACGCCATCCTGGAGATCGAGCCCGACTTCCTGACCGATGTGGACCACGAGCATGACGACGACGTCACCTCGTTCGTTTTCCGCGAAAGCCGGGCGCTGGACCTGGAGCGGGTGGAAGACTTCCTCAGCGCCATCGTTAAGGTCTATGGCACGAAGCTGATGCGCTACAAGGGCGTGCTGAACATCAAGGGCATCGACAAGCGCGTCGTCTTTCAGGGCGTGCACATGCTGATGGGCTCGGATGCGGGCGCGCCCTGGAAGCCCGGCGAGAAGCGCGACAGCAAGATGGTCTTCATCGGGCGCGACATGCCCAAGGACGTGCTGCTGGACGGACTGGCGCAGTGCGTGGCCGGCGCCAAAGCGCCCAGCGGGCCGCGCCCGTGACAGTGGCCACCCGTTCGGCGAGCGCCGGTGTTCGGCCATCGCGATGGGACGACGGTCAGGCCCGCTTCTATGCCGAGACGATCGAATCATCAGACTATGTCGAACGCCTCGCCCCTTTGCTCGGGCCGCGGTGGGACGACTTCCTGGACGTAGGCGCTGGCAGCGGCGCCCTGGGCGGCCGGCTCGCGAATGCGGGCAGCCGCTGGCAGGCCGTTGAACCCCAGCCCGCGATGCAGGCCTTGCTGGAGCAGCAGCGGCCTTTCTTGGCCGCCCGTGGCGTCACGCTCGCCCTGCACCCTTGCACCTGGCAGGACCTGCCTGCGCCAGCGTGCGCACGGCAGCTGCTGGCGGCCAACTTGGGCGCTACTCACCACGAGGCCGGGGAGTTCTTCGACGCCATGGTCGGCCGCTGGCAAGACGCCATGCATTGGGTGGTGGCGGCCCAGGCCGGCCCCTCAACCTTCTGTCTGGCGGGCTTCCTGCCGCCTGAACTGCACGGGGCCGATACCCGCCCGGCCTTCGAGCGCACCTTGGAGCAGCTTGGGCCCACACGTGCGCCCGACGACATCCGGTTCTCCGACTGGCAGTGTCGCTTCCTGTTCGCCGACCTGCATGCAGCCCAGTTGCACTTCCTGGACCGTCTGGTGCTTGCTCCTGACACAGCCCGTGCGGTTGACGTCTGTCGGTTTGTGACGCGGCATGCCTCGCTGACCGCCGGCGGCGTCGAGATCAGCTGCACCAAGCGCAGCGCCGTCATAACCTGGCGGGCGCGCTGACCTGCGCCCGGCATCGCCCCGTTCGTCCGTTCCCACAAAGATAGGAGCCACCTTGAACCCCTCCCGCCGCACGCCATGGCCTGCTTCGGCCGCAGCAGTCTTCGCGCTGGGCTCGGCCAGCGCAGGCACCTGGGCCCAGTCGCCCGAACTGACCCGCGTCGAGATCACCGGCCAGCGCGTCATCAGCACCGCTTCGCGGCTTGACGAAGACTTGCTGCGCGTGCCGTTCTCGGCCACCGTCGTCGACCGGGCCCAGATGGACGCCGCCGGCGCCAAGACGCTGGAGGACGCGCTGCGCACGGTGCCGGGCCTGCAGCACGGCACCCAGGGCAACTACTTCACCCGCTTCGAAACCCGTGGCCTGCGCGACACCCAGGACGTGCTGGTGCTGATCGACGGCGTGCCTTTGCGCCTGCTGCAAGGCAATGCCGACGTGACGCTGCTGGCGCCCGATATGGTGGAGCGGGTGGAGTTCATCAAGGGCCCTGCGTCTGCGGTGTACGGCAAGAACGCGATCGGCGGCGTGGTGCAGTTCTTCCTGAAGCCCGAGGCCGCCGGTGGCCGTGCCAGCCTGACAGCGGGCAGCTTCGGCCGCAAGGATGGCAGCGTCCGTCAGCGCTGGGACCTGGGCTCCGATGCGCACGTTTTCGCCGGCGCCTCGTACAGCCATGTCGACGGATTCCAACGTGGCACGCCGCGCCAGCAGTCGGCCGCCGTGCTCAGCGGCGACGTGAAGCTGGGCGCCCGCTGGACCAGCGGCGCCCAGGTCTACGCAAGCAAGGTCAACGCCAACCGCGGCTCGATCATTCCGCTGGCCAGCGGCGAGCCGATTTTCGGCATCACGCAGCGCGACAACTTCGCCATTCCGGGTGTCTACATCGAAGGCGAGCTCATCTCCCTCGCGTGGAAGAACGAGCTGCGGTTCACACCCGGCCTGAGCCTGCAGCACATCAGCAGCTTCGCCCGCTACGACCGATTGTTCCAGGGCGGCATCACCATCGTGCCGCCGCCGGCAGCGGTCAGCAAGGGCTACTCTGAGACCGACACCGCCGATCGCGGCTTCTTCCATGACCTGGCGCTGCGGCACCGCTGGGTGGGCGCCGCAGGCTGGTCCAGCACCACACTGCTGGGGCTGAACCTGGAGTCGGGCTGGCAGGACCAGGCCTCACCCACCTTCAGCAACGCACCCACCTATCGGGGGCCCGACTACAACACGCCGGTCTCCAACGTCGGCAACGACCCGCGGGGCATCCGCGGGGCCAGCACTGCTTCGCGCTTCGACCAGCGCGTTCAGAGCGTCTACCTGCAAAACAGGCTGGAGCGCGGCGCCTTCGGCCTGACAACCGGCATTCGCCACGACCGCTTCGAGCAGAGCCTGCAGCGCAGCGACACCGGCGTCGTCGCGCGCCAGGAAGCGGCGAGAACCAGCCCCCGCGTGGGCCTGGACTGGCAACTCGGCACAGCGGCTGGCGGCGAGCACGCGACCTTCGCCAACTGGACCGAAGGCTTCCGCCCGCAGGCCGTGGCCTTGAACACGCGCAGCGGCGTGGTGGTGCCGGCCCTGCTGCGGCCCGAGCGCACGCGCAGCGTGGAAGCCGGCGTCAAGGGCCGTGCCGACGATGATCGCTGGAGCTACCAGCTGAGCCTCTTCCAGGCCGACAAGGTTGACGGCCAGCGTTCGTTCCGCACCGGGCCCGACACCTTCATCTTCAGCAACGCGACCTCGCGCGTGAAGGGCCTGGAGTCGCAGCTGCAGTGGCGCCTGGCGCCGGCCTGGAGCGGCTATGCCCACTACACCTGGCAAGACGCACGCCTGCTCGATTTCCAGACCTTCACGGCGACCGGCGCACCCTCGACCAACTTTGCCGGCTATCGCGTGCGCATGTCGGCCCGGCACATCGCAGGGCTCGGGGTGACCTGGTCTCAGGGGCCCTGGAGCCTGGGTGCCAGCGCCAACCATGTCGGCGCGCGTTTCCTGCGCGACAACGTCGTCAACCCGCAGCTGCTACCCGCGTACACGGTGACCAACCTCGTCGCCACCTGGCGTGCGACGCCGACGCTGACGGTGCAGGTCGGCATCGACAACCTGACCGACACCTTCTACATCAACGACGACTTGTCGGCCCAGGAGGCCGGCAACGCAGGCGCACCGCGCAGCGGCTTTCTGCGTGTGCGGCTGCAGTTCTAGCTCACGGTGTTGCAGTCCATGACGCGGCGTGAAGGTCTGGGCCTGCTGCTGGCGGCCGGCACAGGGATGGCCCTGGCGGAGCCCGTCGCCGGGCCCGCACGCACGTGGCCGCGCACGCTTGTCGATGCCTTGCAGCGCAGCGTGCGCATCGCGGCGCCCCCGCAACGCATCGTCACCGTCTTCCCGAGCAACGTCGAGATCCTCTTCGCGTTGGGCCTGGGCAGCCGGGTGTTGGCCATCGGCGGACGGGTTCGTCACCCCCCCGAGGCCTTGGGCAAGCCCTCGGTGGGCGGGGCGCTGGGTTACTCACCCGAGGCTGTGGCGGCCTACCGTCCCGACCTGCTGGTGCTCACGCCTTCACACCAGACGGCGCTCGGCCTGGTGGAGCCCTTCACCCGCGCGGGCGTGCCGGTGCTGATGCTGGCGCACCCCGACCTGCCGTCCGTGCTGCGCAACATCAGCCTCGTCGGCCAGGCGACGGGCGTCGAAGCCCAGGCCGAGCGCCTGCGCAGCCAGATGCAGGGGCAGCTGGAAGCCGTGCGTGCCCGCTGGCACGGCGTGCCGCCGCGCAGCGTGTACCTGGAGACGGCGGCGGCCGAACGCGGTGCTTTCCAGACCATCGGCCGCGGCCACTATGCCGACGACGCACTGGCCTGGGCCGGTGGGCGCAACGTGTTCAGCGATCTCGATGGCTCGCAGCAGGTCAGCGCCGAGGCCATCGCGGTGCGCGACCCCGAGGTCATCATCTCGCTGCAGGCCGTGCCCAAACCCGCCGCATCGATCGCGGCAAGGCCAGGTTGGCAGCACCTTCGCGCCGTGCGAGAAGGCCGCGTCGTGGTGCTGGAGCGCGGGCACAAGCTGATCCCCGGGCCACGGCAGATCGAGGCGGTGCTGGACTACGCCCGCGCACTCCACCCGGAGCGATTTGCGTGACGCCGGCCCGCTGGTCGCTGGGCCCAGCGCTGGCCGTGCTGGCGGTGACGGGAATGCTGGCATTCGGCCTGTCGCTGAGCCTGGGCGCCGCCTGGGTCTCGCCCGCTCGCTGGCTGGGTGAGCCCGGACTGGAGCGCGATCTCGTGTGGGTGTGGCGCGCGCCGCGCGTGGCCGCGGCCTTCTTCGTCGGCGCCTGCCTGTCCTTGGCCGGCCTGCTGTTCCAGGGCGTGTTCCGCAACCCGCTGGCCGAGCCTTACCTGCTGGGGAGCGCCGCCGGCGCCGGGCTGGGCGCGGCCATCGCGTTGTTGTTGCCTCAGTTGCTGCCCCCGGCTTGGTCGCTGCCGGTGATGGCCTTCCTGGGCGCCTGGGGTGCGAGCTGGCTGGTGCTGGCGGTGGGTCGCATCGGCGGGGCCTGGCAGTCGGCGCGGTTACTGCTGGCCGGCGTGGCGCTGGCCGCCATCCTGTCAGCGCTGCGCGGGCTGCTGCTCATGGTCTTCGGTGATGAGTCCACCAACCTGCGCGCCATCGTTTCCTGGCAATTGGGCGGTGTACAGACGCCTGCCGTGGCGGAGGTCCTGGGCTTCGGCCCCTGGCTGCTGCTCCTCGGCTGGGCCGCCTGGCGGATGGCACCGGGCCTCGACGCACTGGGCCTGGGCGACGCCGCGGCCCAGAGCCTGGGGCACCGTGTCCCGCGGCTGGTGGCGGGCGCCGTGCTGCTGGCGGCGCTGGCCACGGCGCTGGCCGTCAGCTGGGGTGGGCTGATCGGCTTCGTGGGCCTGATCGTTCCGCATGTGCTGCGCTGGTGGCTGGGGCCGCTGCATGGCCCGCTGGTGCCGGCCTGCATGGTGGCCGGCGGTGTGCTGATGGTGCTGGTGGACACGGTTGCCCGCAGCTCGATGGCGCCCAGCGAGATCCCGGCTGGCCTGCTGACGGCTGCGATCGGCGGCCCGTTTTTTCTGGCCTTGCTGCTGTGGCGACAGGACCGCTCATGAACAGCGCCGCACAGTTCGACACCGCACCGGTGTTGACCTTCAGCAGCGTGGAGGTGAGAGCTGGCACGAAGGCGCTGCTGTCAGACCTGACCCTCACGGTGCCGCGCTGCGGGCTGTTCGGACTGGTGGGCCCCAACGGCGCCGGCAAGTCCACGTTCGTGCGTGCCGCGCTGGGCCTGCAGGCCCTGTCGCAGGGCGAGGTCCGGCTGTGCGGTCGTCGGCTGCAAGACTGGCGACCCCGCGAACAGGCCCGGCAGGTCGGCTACGTGCCTCAGCACATCCACAGCCATTGGGACCTCACCGTGCGCGAGCTGCTGCAGTTGGCGCTGGCACCACCCTCGGCCGAATTGCTGCATGACTTCGAACTCGAGCATCTGCTGGAACGCCGTTTCAACACGCTGTCGGCGGGCGAGCAGGCCCGCGCCGCCATCGCCCGCGCCATGGCTCACCAGCCGGCCCTGTTGCTGGCCGACGAACCTGCGGCACACCTCGACCTGCCCCACCAGCACGCCTTGCTGCGGCTGTTGCAGGCCTGTGCGACGCGCTCGGCGGTGGTGATCGTGCTGCACGACCTGCATCTGGCCGCGCGCTACTGCGACCAGGTGGCCGTCATGGCGCAGGGCCGCCTGCTTCGTCACGGGCCGCCTGACGCGGTGCTGGACGACACCACGCTGGCCCGCGCCTACGAAGAGCCCTTGATGCGCATTCCGACCCCCGCGCAATCGTTCTTCACCGTACCTCTGCTGGAGACGCCCCCATGAATGCAACGAGCCGCTTCGCTGCGCGGCACTCGATCGAACAGGTTGAGGAGGGGCTTGAGCTTGCCCCTAAGTTCGGCCCGGATGGTCTTCTTCCCTGCATCACCACCGACGCGACCAGCGGCGAGGTGTTGATGCTGGGCTGGATGAACCCCGAAGCGCT
This sequence comes from Betaproteobacteria bacterium, assembly GCA_046094505.1. Taxonomy (GTDB): domain Bacteria; phylum Pseudomonadota; class Gammaproteobacteria; order Burkholderiales; family Burkholderiaceae_C; genus RFTU01. The sequence goes on along the minus strand of JBJTHN010000011.1, from coordinate 22,512 downwards.
GCAGCGCACGCTGGCCACGCGCGAGGCGCATTACTGGAGCCGCAGCCGCCAGGTGCTGTGGCACAAGGGTGGCACCAGCGGCCTCGTGCAGCGCGTGGTGGAACTGCGCATCGACGACGACCAGGACGCGATCTGGTTACGTGTGCAGGTGCAGCCCGGCGCCGACAGCCCACCGGCCAGTTGCCACGTGGGGTACCACAGCTGCTTCTACCGGGCCATCGATCCCGATACGGGCGCCTTGCGCTTCGTTGAAGACGGCAAGACCTTCGATCCGCGTGTGGTCTATGGCGACGCACCCAACCCGACGGTGCTGTGATGGGCCCAGCACCCATGACCCAAGCGCTCGCACTGGTCTGCATCGGCTGCAGCGTCGACGTGCTGGAGGCTGTCAACCAGCCCAGCGTCGAGTTGGCCGCATGGCAGCGCGAGCCAGACCCAGCGTGGGCCGTTTGGTTCGAGGGCCTGCCCCTTGACGCATGGCCTGCGTGCCGCCTGGACCTGGCCCCACAGGATGCCCCGGCTGCACTTGACGCCAGCTTTGACGCTTGTGGCACCCCCAGGGGCGTGGCCCGCGATGCCTTTGCCGCCGACGTGGCGCGCCTCGTGGCGTTGTTCGCCGGGCTGGCACAGGCGCGGAGGGTGCGCCTGCGTCTGGACATGGTCACCGGCGACGCCTGCCGCCGCTGGCACCGCGATTGCGTGCCGCTGCGGCTGATCTGCACCTACTGGGGGCCGGGCACGCAGTGGGTGCCACCCGCCGATGGCGCAGAACTCCTGACCCGGCCTGACGACGAGGCACCGCAGGCCCTGGCCTTCCAGGCGGCGGACGTGGCCTTGTTCAAGGGCTGCGGCTGGCCCGGACAGCCGCACGAGGGCGGCATCGTGCACCGCTCGCCCCGCATCGCCGGCACGGGCGTGGCCCGCCTGGTGCTGGTGCTGGATGCCGCAGGGCCTGCAACCGAGGGACGTCGCTGATGACCACCGAGATCCTCGTCTGCGTGCTCTGCCGCCCGCCTGAGCTGCCGCGCGACCAGCCCCGCCCGGGCCGTGCGCTTTTCGAAGCCATCGAGAACATCGCGCTGCGCGACGATCAGCCTTTCCCGATCCGCCCGGTCGAGTGCATGAGTGGCTGCCGCCGGCATTGCACGGTGGCCTTGCAGGCGCCAGGCAAGACCACCTACATGTTCGGCGACCTGCCGGCTGACGAAGAAAGTGCCGAACAGGTGCTGGCCTGCGCAGCGCTCCACCAGGCCAGCACCGACGGGTTCATGGCCCGCGATGCCAGGCCGGAACGGTTGCGCGAAGGCATCCTGGCCCGGCTACCGGTGCCCACCACCCCGCGGTGACCCGCCCGCTGAACCGCCCGCTGCTGAACCTGTGCCGAGTCCGCCACCATGAACCACGAAGCCCTGACCGCTGAGCCCCTGCTGGAACCCGCCATCCGAGCCGCCTCTGTTCCCCAACAACACGTCTACACCCGCGCCCAGGCCTTGCCGGCCTTGCTCCACCAGCGCATCGTGCTGCTCGACGGTGCGATGGGCACCATGATCCAGCAACGCCGTCTCAGCGAAGCGCAGTTCAGGGGCGATCGCTTGGTGGACCACCCCGGCACGCTCAAGGGCAACAACGAACTGCTGAACCTGACCCAGCCCGAGATCGTGCGCGAGATCCACGAGGCTTACCTGGCCGCCGGCTCGGACATCGTCGAGACCAACACCTTCGGCGCTACCGCCATCGCCCAGGCCGACTACGGGCTGGAGCACTTGGCACGTGAGATGAACGTGCAGGCCGCCAAGCTGGCCCGCGCAGCCCGCGACCGATTCAGTACACCCGATCGCCCGCGTTATGTGGCCGGCGCCATCGGCCCGACGCCACGCACCGCCAGCATCAGCCCCGATGTGAACGACCCGGGTGCACGCAACGTCAGCTTTGACGAGTTGCGCGCGGCCTACCGCGAGCAGATCGAAGGGCTGGTGGAAGGCGGGGCCGACATCCTCCTGGTCGAGACCATCTTCGACACCCTCAATGCCAAGGCCGCAGCCTTTGCAATCGACGAGTTCTTCGAGGCCAGTGGCGAACGGCTACCGGTCATCCTGAGCGGCACCGTCACCGACGCGTCTGGGCGGGTGCTGAGCGGCCAGACCGTGTCGGCGTTCTGGAACAGTGTGCGTCATGTCAGGCCGCTGGCGGTGGGCCTGAACTGCGCCATGGGCGCGGCACTGATGCGTCCCTACCTGGCCGAACTGGCCCGCGTGGCCGACGACACCTTCATCAGCTGCTACCCCAACGCAGGCTTGCCCAACCCGATGAGCGAGACCGGGTTCGACGAGACGCCGGAGGTCACCTCGCAGCTGCTGGGTGAGTTTGCGCGGGACGGACTCGTCAACCTGGTGGGCGGTTGCTGCGGCACCACGCCGGAGCACGTCGCCGCGGTTCGCGAGGCGGTGGAACGCTGGAGCCCGCGCCGGCTGCACGAGCGCTGACCGGAAGCTTCGACGACGCTGGCTGACGGCCGGCCGTGACGGGCGCTCAGTTGCCGGCGCTCAGCGCGGGTGCTCCGACACCCGATCCGCCTCGACAACGGAGATCATGGATGCGATACTCCATGAATCCATGGATGATCGCAGCAAGACAAACCGCCCCGCTCCGACGACGGCAGCCACGGACAACGACGAGCAAGCCTTGGAAGAGGCCGCAGCGATGTTCCGCGCACTGGCCGACCCCGAGCGCCTGCGCCTGCTGTTGCGGCTGGCCGACGGCGAAGCCAGTGTCAGCCAACTTGCCGGCGACCAGAAGCTCACAACCGTCTCGGCGAGGCTGCAGTTCCTGCTGGCGGCGCGCCTCGTCCGCCGCCGTCGAGAGGCGCGGCAGATCATTTACGCCCTGGCCGACGAGCATGTGATCGACCTCTTGGCGAACGCCATGGACCACGCCGGCGAGCGCCACTAGCACACCCGCAACAGCCACCCCAACCCCGAGGAACGCAACGATGAACTGCACCCATCCACACCACGAACACCATGACCACGTGCACGGCCCCGGTTGCGGCCACGTCGCCGTGCGCCACGGCGACCACATCGACTACCTGCACGACGGCCACCTGCACCACCCGCACGGCGATCATGTGGACGAGCACCGCGTGGAGGTGTCCGCCGTGAATCCAGCCCAGTGCACACCACTGCATCGGTGCTCCGGACACGAGGTCGGCCATGTGCACGGCCCCGGCTGCGGTCACCCGGCCGTGCCGCATGGCGATCACGTGGACTACGTGGTCAACGGCCATCTGCACCATCCGCATGGCGACCACTGCGATGACCATGGTGTTCTGGAGGTCGTGTCCTGAGCACAGGTGTCGGCTCCATAGGGCACTAGGGCGAACTTGTTCAAGTGCCCTTTTGCGGCGGGCCGCACCGGGCGCGCCCGGCTAGTGGTAACACGCGGTCCGAGAACGGCAGCTTTACGGCGAAGTGCTTACTGGCGCGGATGACAGCAGAGGGTCGAAACCGGCCGCTGGCGCCGCAGCGGAAGCCAACCCTGATGTTTTTCGACTTTGGAAGGCCTCGGCACTGATCAGCCGAGCTGGAGAACGATACGAGTTCCGGGGGCCTGAACTACATCGCCTATGACAGCCTGCCCGACGGCTCACGCGGCGTGCTCTGGCGCGCCCGCAGTGGGTCGGCCGCTGGCTCCAGCAGCGGGGGCGGCTGGAACAGCACGAGCTTCAACGTCGTGCCCACCAAGATGTACCGGTTCTCCGTGTGGATCCGGTGCTTCGGGGCCAACGCGAGCGGCAGCTTCTGCCTCGGGGTGGGCGGTGGCACGGTCTCCGACATCGGCGGGGGCGTCAACAGCAACCCGTACTTCCTGGCCAACGGCCGCTCGCTTCTACCCGACAGCCAGTGGGTCGTCTTCGACGTTGACACGGGCTACAACGACTACGCCACGATCACCGATCTGCGACGTCCTGCCTTCATCGGCAAGGCCAAGTGCACGGCGGGCTACGCGTGGTGGAGTTCCAACCCCGGCAGCGCGTTGTTCTACCGAGTGGGAGTGGACGTCGCCGTCTACTCAACGATCGACCACTACGCCACGGGCGCTTCCGAGGCAATCCCTGGCGGGCGCCTCTACATCCGTCTCCTGGTGCCGGTGCCCAGGGACATCAACGCAAACAACTACCAGATCCGCATCGACGCCATCGAGTGGTCGGTGCTCAAGGTGTCATGAACCGCTACACCGACTACTACCTCGCGGACGCAGACGGCTACTTCCTGTCTGGGCTGTCGCTGCTTCCTGAAGAGGCCGAGCGTTACCAGAGCCTGCTCACTGTTCGTCCTCCGGACCGGCCGGCTCCGGTCATTGATCGAGAGGCGGAGCGGCTGGCGGTGGCCAAGGCCTATGCCATCCGGTCCATCAACGACCAGCGGGAGCAAGCCAGCCAGGCCAACCTCTTCTACGAGGGCATCGAGGTCCAGGCCGATACGACCTGGAAGCATGGGCTGATTGCCGGCTTCATGTTTGCTGCTGTTGCAACGCTTGTCGCACTGGCCAGTGGTGCGTTTCCCACACATCCCACCTCGGTAGGCCATGAAGCCATTGAGGGCCTGATTACCTATGCGCAGTTATCGGTTGTCTGTCTCAGCGTGTACTTCGTCAGGCGGCTGAAGAATGTTTAGAACTCAGCCATCAACGACTGCTGCCAGCAGACAGCTGCCCCATCCGCGAGGTCAGTTCGAATCCCCGACCCCACCAAAAAAAGGGGGGTCGAAAACTGAGCGAGTGAGTTAATTCATCCCCTCTGGCCCGCCAAAACAGCAACGCCCGCTCACGCGGGCGTTTTGCTTGGTGGCTGCAAAACGGGCGGTGTCATCGTTCAGCGGTTCCGCCGATGCACCCGATCTCGGGCTTTGCCCGTCCGATACCGGGTAAACCCTCGCATCAAATAGTTGACAAAGATGAAGGCTTATTGGACCTTCGGCGGTGTGCTGACCCCTGAAAGGACGCCATGGAGCCCGCACGCACCTCGCCGGTCCCGAGCGACGGCAAGCCACAGCGCTGGGATGTGCTGTTTCTGATCTTTCTGGCCTCCAGTCTCCTGGGGGCAGCCTACGTCGGGGCGCTCGCCTACCGGGAGGGTGTCAAGACCGAAAACACCAAGCGCACTGGCGAGGCCCTGATGGAGTGGTTGGCCGACCAAGCGGCCGTGCGGGCCACCGAGGCCTACCCTCACATGGCCTGCGCGGCGCGCAGTGGGGCCACCTGGGGCGCTTGCCTGAGCCACGTGCTGGGGGAGGGGGGGCCGCTACAGGGCCATCGCAACGCCTTCACGGGGGACGAGGTGCGGATCCTGGGTGCCTGCGGTGGGGGCCGTTCGGCGGCAGGCCATATGGCGCTGGAACTCGTGACGCCGCTGCCACCGGGCGCTGCTGTGCCCTTCTCGGTGGGACCTTTGCTGCCTCAGGCCTCGATCGAACAGAAGGTCACCCTGCGCGTGGCGGTGTGCGAGTTTGGCGGCGACGCCATCCGCGTGGGTGAAACCGAATTCTAAGCAGGAGCCGCCATGGACACCGATCAGGAACTGCTGCGGCGCATTCACGGCGTCAACCATCGGGCGGAGATTTCCGCTGATTTGCCGATGCGGTCATGGGTCTACGCCTGGCTCTTCGATCCCCACCGAGAGGGTAACCACCAGCGCGCCATGGACCGCTGGATTGGCCTGCTCATCGTGGCAAACCTGTTCGCCTTGCTGTTTGAACATGTGCCGGCGGTATATGAGCCCCATGCGCACTGGTTCCACGTCTTCGATGTGGTGTCGGTCATCATCTTCACGGCGGAGTACCTGCTGCGCCTGTATGTGGCGCCCGAAGACCCGGAGTTCGCCAAGGGACAGCACCCGCACTGGTCCTATGTCCGAAGCCCCTTTGCCATCATTGACCTGTTGGCCATTGCGCCTTTTTACCTCCAGGCCTTCTTGCCGGTAGACATGCGGGTGTTGCGTTTCCTTCGCCTGTTGCGGATCCTCAAGCTCTTCCGTGTGCTGATCCCCGCCTGGCACGAGTTCGTACGCGCCAACCAGGGCCGCACGTTTCGCCAAAAGGTGCATGCGCTGGTGTTCCCCAGCGAATACGGGGGTGCCTTGCATCACCTCGTCGACGGCTTCATCGTGCTATGGGTGGTGGTGTCGGTGGCGGCGGTGATCTTGGAGTCGGTGCATGGCATTCGATATGTGCTGCACCTGGAGTTCATCATCCTGGACGCTGTGGCGGTGACGATCTTCACCGCCGAGTTCCTGTTGCGCCTGTATGCATGCGTCGAGACCCCGGGCTACCAGAGGGCCGTATCAGGGCGGGTCAAGCACGCCACCTCCGCCAGCTCGATCATCGACTTCTTGGCCATCCTGCCCTTCTTTTTGGAAGTTTTCCTCCACCACCTGATGGACCTGCGCTTCCTGCGCGTGTTCCGCTTACTCCGCTTGTTCAAGCTCACCCGCTACACGGGCGCCACCAAGACCCTCTCGGTGGTGGTGGTCCGCGAGTGGCCCGTGCTGGCTGCCTCGGCCTTTGTGATGCTGCTGTTGGTGATCTTGACCGCGAGCTTGGGCTACCTGTTCGAGCATGATGCGCAGCCCGACAAGTTCGAGAACATTCCACAGTCCATCTACTGGGCCGTCATCACCTTGGCGTCGGTGGGCTATGGCGACATCTCACCAGTCACACCCATGGGCCGGGTCATAACCATCGTCCTGGCGCTGTTGGGCATCGGCATCTTCGCCATACCGGCAGCCTTGCTGTCGTCCGCGTTTACCGACCAGTTGCGCATTGAGCGCGAGACGCTCAAGAACGACCTGTACGAGATGCTGGCCGACGGCCACCTCAGCGAGGATGAGGCGGACAAGATCAACCGCGAGGCCAAGCGCCTGCACCTCAGCGACGAAGAGGTTCAGCGCCTGATCGTCAAGGCCGCACGGGAGCGAGAGCTCAAGGAGGATATGTCCATGTTGCCGCTACACAAGATAGCGGCCAACACGCCCCATGCCCTGGAGTACTACCGGTGGACCTTGGCGAATCTGCGGCAGATTGGGGTGATGACGTCCCGTGAGGACTTCGAGCGCTTGGCCACACAAAGCGGCCGCTTGACCGCCGAGGAGTTCATCCTGTGGCAGGCCATCCAGGGAACGATGCCGGTGGCCGATACACATTCGCCAACGCCCCCGGGCTGAACCTGCTTGAGGGAACGCAGCGGATGCGTCGGTGGGCGCGGCTCGCAGTAGAAGCGCCCCGCTGCCTTGAGGAATCAGCGCGGGGTCTTGGCTTGCTGCGCCAATTGCATGGCCGAGGCAATCAGCCCAGCCACCTCGCCCATGTGTCCGGGCACGATCATGGTGTTGTTCTTCTGGGCCAGTTGCGCGTAGGCGTCCACTGCGCGCTCGGCCACCTTCAATTGCACCGCTTGATCACCGCCGGGCGACTGGATGGCCGCAGCCACCTCGCGGATGGCCTGCGCGGTGGCTGAGGCCACGGCCACGATGGCCGATGCTTCGCCTTCGGCCTTGTTGATTTCAGCCTGCCGCTCGCCTTCGCTCTTGGCAATGAAGGCCGCGCGTTCGCCCTCGGCCAGGTTGATCTGCTCCTGGCGCTTGCCTTCGGAGGCGGCGATCAAGGCGCGCTTCTCGCGTTCGGCTGTGATCTGGGCCTGCATGGATCGCAGGATTTCGGCCGGCGGCGTGAGGTCCTTGATCTCGTAGCGCAGGACCTTAACGCCCCAGTTCAGGGCCGCCTCGTCCAAGGCGTTGACCACGGTGGCGTTGATGAGGTCGCGCTCTTCAAAGGTCTTGTCGAGCTCCATTCGGCCCACCACGCTGCGCAGGGTGGTTTGTGCCAACTGCGTGATGGCAATGAGATAGTCGGAGGAGCCATAGCTGGCCCGCATCGGGTCGGTCACCTGGAAGTACAGGATGCCGTCCACTTGAAGCTGGGTGTTGTCGCGCGTGATGCACACCTGGCTGGGCACGTCCAGCGGCACTTCCTTGAGCGAGTGCTTGTAGGCCACCCGCTCAATGAAGGGGATGAGGAACTTCAAGCCTGGGGTGAGGGTACGGTCGTACTTACCCAGACGCTCAACGACCCAGGCCTCCTGCTGAGGCACGATCTTGAAGGTGCGGACGATGAAGATGACCGCGATGACCAGCAGGACGAGGGCGATTTCCATGTTGTGGGCTTTCCAGGCAGGCTCAATAAATCAGGGTGGGAGGCGTTCGACTCAGGACACGGGCTCAAGTTCCAGCCGGTTGCCGTGTACTGCCACGATGCGGTGGCTACCAGCCTGGGCGGGGGTGCTCGATTTCAACTGGGCGTCCCACTCGCTGCCGCGATAGGCCACGCGGGTGGTGCCATCGGCACGCCACTGCTGCACCACCACCACCTGGCCAATATCCAAGAGCACGTCGGGGTTGGAAGCGGCCGGCGCTGACTGCGGATGACGCGCGCGCCGCAGGTGCCACAGGGCGGTGGCGCCGCCGCCCACCAGGGCCGCTACCACCACCTGGGTGGCCACCGGCAGGTCCATCATTTGGGCCACGGCGGCGGCCACCGCACCCAGGGCCAGCATCAGCAGGTAGAAAGTGCCCGTGGCCAGTTCAATGGCCACCAGCACCCCCGCCACGATCCACCAAAAGTTCGAAAACGACTCCAACATACAACGCACTCCTTGGCTTGGTCGACCGCACCCGGCACCGGTTCGCATTGTCCAACGACCGGCTGTCACAAGCTGTGCAGCGGTCGGCCCTACACTTGCGCGTTTACCCTGAACCTGGACCGCTCGGAGGCCCGATCGCCATGCTGCGCTTCAACTTTCCCATCGTCATTATCGACGAGGACTACCGCTCCGAGAACACCTCGGGCATCGGCATCCGCGCGTTGGCGCAGGCCATCGAAAAAGAGGGCTGGGAGGTGTTGGGCACCACGTCCTATGGCGACCTGTCCTCGTTCGCGCAGCAACAAAGCCGAGCCAGCGCCTTCATCCTGTCCATAGACGATGAGGAATTCACCCCGGGGCCCGAGTTGGATCCGGCGGTCTTGAACCTGCGCAAGTTCATCGAGGAGATCCGCTGGAAGAACGCGGACATCCCCATCTACATCTACGGCGAGACGCGGACCTCGCAGCACATCCCCAATGACATCCTGAGGGAGTTGCACGGCTTCATCCACATGTTTGAGGACACGCCCGAATTCGTGGCGCGTCACATCATCCGCGAAGCAAGGTCCTATTTGGACGGTCTGGCCCCGCCATTCTTCAAAGCCCTGATGGACTACGCCCAAGATGGATCGTATTCCTGGCACTGCCCGGGACACTCCGGTGGCGTGGCCTTCCTCAAGAGCCCGGTGGGGCAGATGTTCCACCAGTTCTTTGGTGAAAACATGCTGCGCGCTGATGTCTGCAACGCTGTTGAGGAGCTGGGACAGTTGTTGGACCATACCGGCCCCGTGGCCGCCAGCGAGCGCAATGCGGCGCGCATCTTCAATGCCGACCACTGCTTCTTCGTGACCAACGGAACCTCCACCTCCAACAAGATGGTGTGGCACCACACGGTGGCTCCGGGTGATGTGGTCGTGGTGGACCGCAATTGCCACAAGAGCATCCTGCATTCGATCATCATGACCGGTGCGGTTCCGGTGTTTCTCACGCCCACACGCAACCACTACGGGATCATTGGCCCGATTCCCGAAAGCGAGTTCGAGCCCGAGACAATTTGCCGCAAGATCGCCAACAACCCCCTGCTCAAGGGTGTGGATGCGGCCACCGTCAAGCCACGCATCCTCACGTTGACCCAAAGCACCTACGACGGTGTGCTCTACAACACCGAAACCATCAAGTCCAAGCTGGATGGATGGATCGACACGCTGCACTTCGACGAGGCCTGGTTGCCGCACGCGGCCTTCCATCCCTTCTACGGTTCTTTCCATTCGATGGGCAAGCGGCGTGAGCGACCCAAGACCTCGATGGTGTATGCCACGCAGTCCACGCACAAATTGTTGGCGGGCCTTTCGCAGGCCTCGCAAGTCTTGGTGCAGGACTCCCAAAGCGTCAAGCTCGACCGGCATCTGTTCAACGAGGCCTACCTGATGCACACCTCGACCTCGCCGCAGTACGCCATCATCGCCTCCTGCGATGTGGCCGCGGCCATGATGGAGCCACCGGGTGGTACGGCCTTGGTCGAGGAGAGCATCGCCGAGTCCATGGACTTTCGCCGCGCCATGCGCAAGGTAGACGAAGAGTTCGGCCACGATTGGTGGTTCAAGGTTTGGGGGCCAGAGAACCTGCCGGAAGAGGGCGTAGTCCGAGCCGATCGCTGGATGCTCAGGGCCCACGAGGAGTGGCATGGCTTTGGAGACCTGGCGCCGGGCTTCAACATGCTCGACCCGATCAAGTGCACCATCGTGACGCCGGGCATGGATGTCAACGGCAAGTTCGACACCAGTGGCATTCCGGCTTCGATTGTGACGAAGTTCCTCGTGGAGCACGGTGTGGTTGTGGAGAAGACGGGCCTGTATTCCTTCTTCATCATGTTCACCATCGGGATCACCAAGGGACGTTGGAACACGATGCTCACCGCCTTGCAGCAGTTCAAGGACGATTACGACAAGAACGCGCCGCTGTGGCGCTGCTTGCCCGAGTTCTGCCAGGCGCACCCGCGCTATGAACGCATGGGGCTCAAGGACCTGTGCCAGTCCATTCACGAGGCCTATGCCGAGTACGACGTGGCCAAGCTGACCACGGAGATGTACCTCTCAGATCTCCAGCCGGCCATGACGCCCAGCGACGCCTACGCCAAGATCGCGCATCGGCAAACCGAACGCGTGGAGATTGAACAACTCGAAGGCCGCATCACCACCTCGCTGCTGACGCCGTACCCGCCCGGCATTCCGCTGTTGGTGCCTGGCGAACGCTTCAACCGCAAGATCGTGGATTACCTGCGCTTTACGCGGGACTTCAACAAGCGTTTCCCAGGCTTTGACACCGATGTGCACGGCCTGGTTGAACAGGCGCTGGAAAACGGCGCCGTCCGCTACTACGTGGACTGCGTCAAGGCCGATTGAAGCCCGCATGCGGGCCGGCTCGGCCGGGGCGCGTCAGCCCTCGGCCGGCATGCCCGCCTTGCGGCTGAAGCCGCCGTCCACGTAGGTGATCTCGGCCGTCACGCCGGCCGCCAGGTCAGACAGCAAAAACGCGGCCACGTTGCCCACATCGTCGATCGTGACGTTGCGCCGCAAGGGGGCCGTTTCCTCCACCACGCTCAGGATCTTGCCGAAGCCCTTGATGCCCGAGGCCGCCAGCGTCTTGATGGGCCCCGCGGAGATGCCGTTGACGCGGATGCCCTTGGGACCGAGGCTGGCGGCGGTGTAGCGCACGCTGGCCTGCAGGGAGGCCTTGGCCAATCCCATGGTGTTGTAGGCCGGCACCACTCTTTCACTGCCCAGGTAGGTGAGGGTGAGCAAGGCGCTGTTGGGCCGCAGTTGGCCGGCCGCGGCCTTGGCCATGGCCGGGAAGCTGTAGGCCGAGATGTCGTGTGCCACTTTGAAGGCTTCCCGCGACAGGCCTTCCAGGAAGTCGCCCGCAATGGCTTCGCGCGGAGCAAAGCCGATCGAGTGCACGAAACCGTCGAATCCTTCAGGCCAGGCGGCTTGCAGCCCTTCGAACAGCTGCTGGATCTGGCCGTCGTCACCGACATCGCAGTCAAAGATCAGGGATGACCCAAACTCGGCTGCGAACTCGGTGATTCGATCCTTGAAGCGCTCGCCCACATAGCTGAAGGCCAGCTCGGCGCCCTCGCGGTGACAGGCCCTTGCAATACCGTAGGCGATGGACCGGTTGGACAGAACTCCAGTGATCAGCAGGCGTTTTCCGGTGAGAAATCCCATGGTTTGGTGCTCCGAGCGTCAGGGTTGCGCGTCAATCCTGGGATTGTGGCACGCACCTTGCGTGTACCAGGGAAATCCGCTATAGTTCTTGGTTAACTGATCAGCGCTGCGCGCCAATCGGTTGACGATATTGGCTGGGTGCCGTGGGCACCCCGTAGCCTGCGGATGACAGCGGTCAGCCGTTGAGCTTCGGGGGCTTGGGTGTGCAGGGTCCGCATCGCGACCGGCGCGCCAACGAGGGGCGGATACTTCCAGCCCCTTTTTTGTTTGTCCGGCATGAATTCGACCTCATCGCAACGTGCTCGCCGCCCCGCAGGTGGCAAAACCGGCAGCACCGCCCGAACGGCGGGTGCGGGCCGCGGCATGGAGCGGTCCAAGGGCGCCGGCGAGCCCCGTGGCCGCACCGGCCAAGCGCGTGCGGTCCGTGCCAGCGAGGTAGCGGCTGTTGACGCACCGTTTGAGCGGGCGGCGGCTTCGGGGCATTGGATGACGGCGCTGGAATCAACGGTGCAGGGCCTGGGCTACGAATTGGTAGAGGTTGAGCGGCTGCCCCGGGGTCTGCTGCGCGTGTCCATAGACCGCGTGGCTGGCCACACGTATGCGGTGGAGTCGGCGTTCATCACGGTGGACGACTGCGAAACGGTGACACGGCAGCTGCAGCTGGTGTTTGAGGTCGAGGCGGTGGATTACCAAAGGCTGGAGGTGTCCTCGCCCGGCCTGGACCGTCCCTTGCGCAAGCCGCAGGACTGGGACCGGTTCTGCGGCCTCGAGGTCGACGTGACCTTCAAGCTGCCCTTCCAAGGCCGGCGCAAGTACCGGGGCTTGTTGACCCAGTCGCAGCCGCAGCCGCAACTCATCGTGAAGGAAGGCAAGACCGAGCAATCACTGGTCTTCGCGCTGGACGAGGTGCGCGAAGCCCGCTTGGTGCCGGTGGTGGATTTCAAGGGGCGAGCCCAAGCCGCCCGAAACGGAGAGCAACAAACATGAACCGCGAAATGCTCATGCTGGTCGATGCGATCTCACGCGAAAAGAGCGTGGACCTTGAAGTCGTCTTTGGAGCCGTTGAGGCCGCACTGGCTTCGGCCACCAAGCGGCTGCATGGTGGCGAAGTGGACATCCGGGTGTCGGTGGACCGCGAGAACGGCGAATATGAAACCTACCGCCGTTGGTTGGTGGTGCCCGATTCCGCGGGCCTGCAAAACCCTGACGCCGAGGAGTTGCTGACCGACGCCATCGACCGCGTGGGTGAGATCGAGGAGGGCGACTACATTGAAGAGCCCGTGGAGTCGGTCACGATCGGCCGCATCGGTGCACAAGCCGCCAAGCAGGTGATCCTGCAAAAAATCCGCGACGCCGAGCGCGAGCAACTGCTCAGCGACTTCCTGTCTCGCGGCGAGAAGATCATGGTGGGCACGGTCAAGCGCCTGGACAAGGGTGACATCATCGTGGAGAGCGGCCGCGTTGAGGGCCGTCTCAAGCGCAACGAGATGATTCCCAAGGAGAACCTGCGCAGCGGCGACCGCGTGCGGGCGTTCATCACCGGGATCGACACCACCATGCGTGGTCCGCAGATCATGCTCTCGCGCAGCGCGCCAGGCTTCATGATCGAACTGTTCGCGCAAGAAGTCCCCGAGATCGAACAGGGCCTCTTGGAGATCAAGAGCTGCGCGCGGGATTCTGGATCGCGCGCCAAGATCGCCGTGGTGTCCCACGACAAGCGGGTGGACCCCATCGGCACCTGTGTGGGCGTGCGCGGTTCTCGCGTGACAGCGGTGACCAACGAGTTGGCCGGTGAGCGCGTGGACATCGTGTTGTGGTCGGAAGACCCGGCTCAGTTCGTGATCGGCGCCCTGGCCCCGGCCAACGTCCAGTCCATCGTGGTGGACGAAGAGCGTCACGCCATGGACGTGGTGGTGGACGATGAAAACCTGGCCATCGCCATTGGCCGTGGCGGCCAGAACGTTCGTCTGGCTTCCGAGCTGACGGGCTGGCGAATCAACATCATGACCGCCGAAGAGTCGCAGGCCAAGCAGGCGCAAGAGTCCCAATCCATTCGGTCCTTGTTCGTCGAAAAGCTCGACGTGGACGAGGAGGTGGCCGACATCTTGATTGCCGAAGGCTTTACGAGCCTCGAAGAGGTGGCCTACGTCCCCATGCAGGAGATGATGGACATTGAGGGCTTCGATGAGGACACGGTGATGGAGCTGCGCAACCGCGCCAAGGACGCACTGCTCACCCTGGAGATTGCCCGTGAAGAAAACGTCGAGGACGTGGCCCAGGGCTTGGGCGACCTGGAAGGGCTGACCCCTGAGCTCATCGCTTGCCTGGCCGATGGCGGCATCCTTAACCGTGACGATTTGGCCGACCTGGCAGTGGACGAACTGATCGAGCTCACCGACATGCCGGAAGAGCAGGCCAAGGTGTTGATCATGAAGGCCCGTGAGCACTGGTTCACCGCTTGAGCACACCACACGCCTGAACACGTCCAACCGCCGAACCGCATCCAAGGAATTCCACAATGGCCGTGACCACCGTCGCACAGTTTGCCGCTGAGCTCAATCGCCCGGCGTCAACGCTGCTCGAACAACTGCAGTCGGCTGGGGTCGTCAAGCAGTCAGCTGAGGACGTTCTCACCGAAGGTGACAAAGAACGTTTGTTGACGTTCTTGCGGTCTTCGCATGGCACCGCTGCGGCCGAGCGCAAAAAGATCACGCTCACGCGCAAGAGCACCAGCGAGATCAAGCAGGCCGACGCCTCTGGGCGTGCGCGCACGATCCAGGTCGAGGTGCGCAAGAAGCGCGTGTTCGTCAAGCGCGACGAGGGCGCGGGGATGGGCGAGGTGCCTGCCACACCAACCGTGGATGAGGGCGAACTGCGCCGCCGCGAGGAAGAGGCCAGCCGACAGGCTGAGCTTTTGCGCCGGCAGGAAGAAGAGCTGGTAGAGAAGCGCCGGCTGCGCGAAGAGAAAGAGCAGCGCGAGGCCGAGGACGCCCGCACGCGCCAAAAGGCTGCCGAGCGCGAGACCGCTGCAGCACAAGCCGCGGCCGCCAGCAAAGCCGCCGACGCTGCCCAGGAACCCACCCAGCCCCAGGTTCAACCTGGCGAGGCCGCTGATGCGCCCAACGTCAGCCCTGCGGCCGCGGCCCCGGAAGCGCCCGCCAAGCCCACGGCACGCGTGGTCAAGGCAGCGGATGCCGATGCGGCCGAGCGTCAACGCATGGCCGATCTGGAGAAGCGACGCAAGGCTGCCGAGTCGGAGGCCGCCGCCATCCGCACGATGATGAGCGTGCCCAAGAAGGTCATGGTGGCCAAGAAGCCGGAAGAACCCAAGCCGGCCGAGACGCCCATCAAAGGCACGATACACAAGGCCGCAACCAAGCCCGGCGCTCCCGGTGCTGCTGCGCCTTCTTCAGCCAAGCCTGGCGAGAAGAAGTCCATCAAGAGCGAAAAGCTCTCGTCGAGCTGGGCAGATGATGCGGCCAAGAAGCGCGCCCTGAAGACCCGTGGAGACACCACGGCCGGAACCCGCGCCGGTTGGCGCGCACCTAAAGGCCGTGGCCGCGGTGGAGACCGCGACCAGGGCTCGTCGGCCGCCATGCCCGTGGAGGCGGTGGTTCAGGAAGTGCATGTGCCCGAAACCATCAGCGTGGCCGATCTGGCGCACAAGATGAGCGTCAAGGCCGCCGAGGTCATCAAACAGATGATGAAGCTGGGCCAGATGGTGACCATCAACCAGCAGCTCGACCAGGAAACCGCCATGATCGTGGTGGAGGAGATGGGCCATAAAGCCCTGGCTGCCAAGCTCGATGATCCCGAGGCGTTCCTGGAAGAGGAGCAGGCCGCCACTAAGGCTGTGGCCATGTCCCGCGCACCGGTGGTGACGGTCATGGGCCACGTGGACCATGGAAAGACTTCTTTGCTCGACTACATCCGCCGCACCCGTGTGGCTTCGGGTGAGGCCGGTGGCATCACGCAGCACATCGGTGCCTACCATGTGAATACGCCCCGAGGGATGATCACCTTCCTTGACACCCCGGGCCACGAGGCCTTTACCGCCATGCGCGCGCGCGGCGCGCAGGCCACCGACATTGTGATTCTGGTGTGCGCGGCCGATGACGGCGTGATGCCCCAGACCAAGGAAGCCATCAGCCATGCAAAGGCCGCTGGCGTACCCATCGTGGTGGCCATGACCAAGGTGGACAAGCCCGAGGCGAACATCGAGCGTGTCAAGAGTGAGCTTGTCGGCGAAGAAGTGGTCCCCGAGGACTTCGGTGGCGACTCTCCGTTTGTGGGGGTGTCCTCCAAGACCGGTCAGGGCATCGACGAACTCCTGGAACAGGTGCTGCTGCAGGCTGAGGTGTTGGAGCTCACCGCACCGCAGGATGCACTGGCCAAGGGCCTCGTGATCGAAGCCAAGCTTGACAAGGGACGTGGCCCGGTGGCCACCGTCTTGGTGCAAAGCGGCACGCTTAAACGCGGCGATGTGGTACTGGCGGGCTCGAGCTATGGACGCGTGCGTGCCATGCTGGATGAGGCCGGCAAGCCTTCGGCCGAAGCAGGGCCGTCGATCCCGGTGGAAGTCCAGGGCCTGACCGAAGTGCCCCGTGCCGGAGACGAGTTCATGGTCCTGGCCGACGAGCGTCGTGCCCGTGAAATCGCCACCTTCCGACAAGGCAAGTACCGCGACGTGAAGCTGGCCAAGCAGCAGGCAGCCAAGCTGGAGAACATGTTTGACAACGTGGGCCAAGGCGACGTGCAGACGCTGTCGCTCATCATCAAGGCCGATGTGCAGGGTTCGCAGGAAGCTTTGGCGGCTTCGCTGCTCAAGCTCAGCACCGAAGAGGTGCGGGTGCAGATCGTGCATGCGGCCGTGGGCGGCATCAGCGAGAGCGACGTCAACCTGGCCATCGCTTCCAAAGCCATCATCATCGGCTTCAACACGCGGGCCGATGCCGGCGCGCGCAAGTTGGCTGAGGGCAACGGCGTGGACCTGCGCTACTACAACATCATCTACGACGCGGTAGACGAGGTGAAGGCCGCGCTGGGCGGCATGTTGGCACCGGAGCAGCGCGAAGAGATGCTGGGCACCGCCGAGATCCGAACCGTGTTCGTGGCCTCCAAGATCGGTACGGTGGCGGGCTCCATGGTCACCTCCGGCCTGGTCCGCCGCAACGCGCGTTTCCGCCTGCTGCGCGAAAACATCGTCATCTACACGGGCGAAATCGAATCAGTTCGCCGCATCAAGGACGATGTCAAGGAGGTCAAGGAAGGTTTCGAGTGCGGTATCAAGCTGAAGAACGTCACCGACATCCAGGAAGGTGATGTGATCGAGTGCTTCGAGATCAAGGAAGTGGCCCGCACAATCTGAAGCCCGTGGCTCTGCTGCAGCAAGCCCCGCCCGGCGATGGCGGGGTTTGCGCTTTCAGGAACCCTCACCATGCGACACAAGCGCTCCATTCCCAACCGTGGCCTTCGGGTGGCCGACCAGATCCAGCGTGACCTGGCCGAGCTCATCCGGGAGCTCAAAGACCCTCGTTTGGGCATGGTGACGATCAACGCGGTGGAGGTGACGCCCGACTACGCCCATGCGCGGGTTTATTTTTCGGTGCTGGTCGGAGATGCTCAGGACAACCAGGATGCGCTCAACGAAGCTGCTGGCTTCTTGCGAAACGGCCTGTTCAAGCGCTTGGCCATCCACACCGTGCCCACCCTGCATTTCCAGTTTGACCGCACCACGGAGCGTGCTGCCGAACTCAACGCCCTGATCCACCAGGCCAATGCCCAGCGCGCCAAAGACTGAAGCCCCCGCATCCGCCCAGGCGCCCTCTGCCCGGGTTCGGGTGGTGCGCCGCGCGGTGCACGGCGTGTTGCTGCTCGACAAGCCCTTGGGCCTGTCCAGTAACCAGGCTCTACAGAAAGCCAAGTGGCTCTTGCGAGCGGAAAAGGCGGGCCACACTGGCACGCTGGACCCCGCGGCCACGGGGCTGCTGCCCTTGTGTTTTGGAGCCGCCACCAAGTTCAGCCAGGTCAGCCTGGACGCCGACAAGGTGTACACCGCGCACGCGCGTCTGGGTGTGACCACGGATACCGGGGACGCCGAGGGTCGTGTCATTCAGGTGGCCGAGGTGAACCTGAACCGGCAGCGCTTGGATGCGGTGTTGGAGCGCTTTCGCGGCGACATCGAGCAGGTTCCCCCGATGCATTCGGCCCTCAAGCACGAAGGTCGACCCCTGTACACCTATGCGCGTGAGGGGGTCACGTTGGACCGCGCGCCGCGCCGGGTGCGCATTCTGCAGTTGCAGGCCGACTGGTCGGAGCAGGACCCCCAGCGCTTGGTCCTGTACGTGCGCTGTTCCAAAGGCACCTACATACGAACGCTGGCTGAGGACATCGGCACGGCCTTGGGCTGTGGTGCCTCCTTAACGGCGCTGCGCCGCCTGGGCAGTGGGCCTTTGCACATTGAGGGTGCGGTTTCTTTGGACGCCTTGGAGCGAATGGACGAGACCGCGCGGCAGGCCTGCTTGCTGCCCGCCGATGCCATGTTGCACGATTGGCCCGCCGTGGAGTTGGGCCCCAGCGAGGCGGCGCGGTTCCTGAGCGGCCTGAGCCGCCGTGTGGCTCAGCCCGACTGCGCAGCGGTGCGGGTATACGGACCATGCGTTTCCCAGACCACCGATCGCCGCCCGCTGTTGGGATCGGCCCATATTCGCGCCGGCGAACTCATTCCAGATCGGCTGCTCAGTCCGTCGGAAGTTCAGGCCCAGTCCTGAACGCCCGCCGTGCAGGCGCTGTGTGCCGCACCGGACGCACGGCGCGCCCACTTGGGCACACCCTTTTTCTCCATTTCTCCCATTGAGGCAACCATGAGCCGCCCCATTCGCAACATCGCCATCATCGCCCACGTCGACCACGGTAAAACCACCATGGTCGACCAATTGCTGCGCCAAAGCGGAACCTTCGCTGAACACGAAAAGGTCGTGGACACGGTGATGGACAGCAACGCCATCGAGCGCGAGCGGGGCATCACGATCCTGGCCAAGAACTGCGCCGTCAGCTGGGAAGGCACCCACATCAACATTGTGGACACCCCGGGTCACGCGGACTTCGGAGGCGAGGTGGAGCGCGCCCTGTCCATGGTCGACGGGGTGGTGCTGCTCATCGACGCCCAGGAGGGCCCGATGCCCCAAACCCGTTTCGTCACGAAAAAGGCCTTGGCGCTGGGACTCAAGCCCATCGTGGTGGTCAACAAGGTGGACAAGCCCGGCGCCAATTGTGAGAAGGTGATCAATGCAGCCTTCGACCTCTTTGACAAGCTCGGGGCCAGCGACGAGCAACTGGACTTTCCGGTGGTGTACGCATCCGGTATCAACGGCTGGTCTTCGCAGCAGGAAGGCCAGCCGGGCCAGCAGTGGGGCCCAGACATGTCGGCCCTGTTCAACACCATCCTGCAACATGTGCCGGCTCACCAGGGCAATCCGGATGCGCCGCTGCAGTTGCAGATTTCCGCCTTGGATTACTCCTCCTTCGTGGGGCGCATTGGCGTCGGTCGCGTGAACGCAGGCCGTATCAAGCCTGGCATGGACGTGCTGGTGATGGAGGGGCCGCAGGGCAAGACCGTCAAGGGGCGGATCAACCAGGTCTTGACCTTCCAGGGGCTGGACCGCATGCAAGCCCCCGAAGCGGGCCCGGGCGACATCGTGCTGATCAATGGCATCGAGGATATCGGCATCGGCGTGACCGTGACCGACCCTGCCAACCCCCAGCCCCTGCCCATGCTCAAGGTGGACGAACCCACCCTGACCATGAACTTCTGTGTGAACACCTCACCTATGGCAGGTCGAGAGGGCAAGTTCGTCACCAGCCGCCAGATTTGGGACCGCTTGCAAAAGGAGTTGCAGAGCAACGTGGCCCTTCGCGTGCTTGAGACCAGCGAGGACGGCATTTTTGAAGTTTCTGGGCGGGGCGAGTTGCACCTGACCATCCTGTTGGAGAACATGCGCCGCGAGGGCTATGAGCTGGCCGTCAGCAAGCCGCGGGTGGTGTTCCAGGAGATCGACGGCGTCAAGAGCGAGCCGATCGAACTGGTGACCGCCGATGTGGAAGAGCAGCACCAAGGTGGCGTGATGCAGGCCCTGGGCGAGCGCAAGGGCGAGTTGGTGAACATGGAGCCCGATGGGCGCGGCCGTGTGCGATTGGAGTACCGCATTCCCGCGCGCGGCTTGATCGGCTTTTCCAACGAGTTTCTCAACCTCACACGTGGATCGGGCCTGATTTCCAACATATTTGACGGGTACGAGCCGCATAAGGGAGACATTGCCAGCCGCAAGAACGGCGTGCTCATCAGCATGGACGCGGGTGAAATTTTCACCTACGCCTTGGGCAAGCTGGATGACCGAGGCCGCATGTTCGTCAAGGCCGGTGACCCGGTGTACGAGGGCATGATCGTGGGCGTGCACAACCGTGACAACGATTTGGTGGTGAACGCCACGCGCACCAAGCAGCTGACGAACTTCCGTGTCAGCGGCAAGGAGGATGCCATCAAGATCACGCCCCCGATTGAGCTGACCCTGGAGTACGGTGTGGAATTCATCGAGGATGACGAGTTGGTGGAGATCACCCCCAAGAGCATCCGGCTGCGCAAGCGCTTCTTGCAAGAGCACGAGCGCAAGCGTGCGGCACGTGAAGCGGCCTAAGCAGCCATCGGTCTGCATCGCCTGAAAAAGCGACTACACGTCCCATCCCACAGCCACCACCGCTTGTAAGAAACTCCGATGCCGCTGCCCGGACTGCACGCGATGAGCCACCGCTGGGCCGTGGCGGTGATGGTGCTGGTGACACTGCTGTGGAGCATGGCCGGTGTGGTCACTCGACAGGTGGAGCAGGCCCAAGGCTTGGAACTCACCTTTTGGCGCAGCGCTTTCAACGCCCTGGCACTGCTGGTTTTTCTGTCCTGGCGTGCGGGCGGCCTGCGGCCTCTGTGGCTCAGCCTGATGCGGGGTGGGGGGCTGCTGTGGGCATCGGGCGCGTGCTGGGCCGTGATGTTCACAGCCTTCATGGCCGCGCTGACCATGACCACCGTGGCCAATGTGCTGCTGACCATGGCGCTGGCCCCGCTGTTCACGGCCCTGCTGGCCCGGCTGTTCTTGTCGCAATCCTTGCAGCGTCGAACCGTGGTGGCGATCGCCTTGGCGGTGGCGGGAATGGTGTGGATGCAGGCGCCGCTGATCTGGCCGGCCCAAGCTGAAGTGGGCGCAGGAGCCGGCTGGGCGGTACCGAGCCACGAGCGTGAGGGCCATCTCCTGGGCATGTTGGTGTCACTGGCCGTTCCCTTGGGCGGGGCGCTCAATTGGGTCATCATTCGCCGTGGCGCGGGGGCGCCCATCCCGGGGGGAGGGCAAGGCGCCACGGTCGACCTCCTGCCCGCGGTTTTGGTTGGTGCGGTGCTGTCGGCCGCCGTCACAGCCGCCTGGGCGCTGCCCTCTCAAGCAACGGCGCAGGACTTGGGCTGGTTGGCGCTGTTGGGTGTGTTCCAGCTGGCGCTGCCGTGCCTGTTGGCCGTGATGGTGGCGCAGCGTTTGTCGCCTACCGAGGTCTCTTTGCTGAGCCTGCTGGAGGTGGTGTTCGGCGTGGCGTGGGCCTGGTGGGGCACGGACGAGGTGCCCAGCGCCTCGGTGCTGGCCGGAGGGGCCTTGGTCTTGGGCGCCCTGGTGGTCAACGAGGCCTGGCCCCAAGCGGAGGGCTGATCCCGTGCAGGCGTCCCCCGCGTTCAACCCGTGGCGTGTTTCGGTGGCGCCGATGATGGCCTGGACCGATCGGCACTGTCGGCACTTTCACCGACTCATCACCCGGCGCACGCGCCTGTACACCGAAATGGTCACGACCGGTGCACTGGTGCACGGTGATGTGGCCAAGCATCTGCGGCACGAAGCGGCACTTGAGAAGCCAACAGCGCTGCAAATTGGCGGCAGCGAGCCGCATGAGATGGCCCATGCCGCGCGTCTGGCGGTGCAGTGGGGCTACGACGAGGTCAACCTCAACTGCGGATGCCCCAGCGAACGGGTGCAGCGTGGGGCGTTTGGCGCTTGTTTGATGAACGAGGCTGCGCTGGTAGCCGATGGCGTCAAGGCCATGTTGGATGCTGTTGGTGGGCAGGTCCCGGTGACGGTCAAGCACCGCATTGGCATTGACCGTGAAGAACGCTACAGCTTCGTGCGGGACTTCGTCGGGACGGTCGCACAGGCCGGGTGCGGTGTGTTCATTGTGCATGCCCGCAACGCCTGGTTGCAGGGCCTGAGCCCCAAGGAGAACCGAGAGATCCCTCCATTGCGCTACGACCTGGCGCACCGGCTCAAGGCCGAGTTCCCGGCACTGACCATCGCCATCAATGGGGGTATCACCACCTCAGAGGCGGTTCAGGAGCAGCTGCAGCACGTCGCTGCGGTGAGGGTGGGAAGGGCCGCGTACCACGACCCCCTGGTGATGGCCGACTGGGATACCCGGTTCTGGGGAGAGAGCCCGGCCGGTGATGACCGCTATGGGTCTGATGGCACCCTGCAAGACGGATGGCGCCTGGAGGTCGAGCGGCGCATGGTGGCCT
>JBJTHN010000010.1:0-105878 GCA_046094505.1 Betaproteobacteria bacterium | reverse complement strand
CGGCCAGCACTCACCAGGGCCCTTCCGCGTGCGCGGGCCCTTGAGCAACATGCCCGCCTTCGCGCAGACCTATGGTTGCAAGCCTGGGGATGGCATGGTCGCCGAGGACCCGGTTTCCGTCTGGTGAGCGCAGCCCCAGCGGGGCTGCAGCGGCGCGCCGCTCAGGGTCAGCGTCCGGTGGCCGCCGCTCAGGGTCAGCGTCCGGTGGCCGCCGGTGCGGGAGCGCCTGTGGCGGCACGGGCTGGCGCGCGCACCACGCGGAAGCGTTGCCCGGTTTGGATGACGATCACCGAATCCCCCGGGCGCAACTGATCCTGACCCTTGCCCTGCACGATGGTGCGGCGCTCGCCGTTGCCGAATTGCAGAAGGAGTTCCTGGGCCTCTTCGGTGGTGCCACTGCGCTCCACGGCGTTGCCCACGGCCGCACCGGCGATGGCACCCAGCACGGCCGCCACATCGCTGCCCCGGCCCTTGCCCACGGTTGAAGCCGCCACACCGCCGGCCACCGCACCCGCAACCCCACCGATGCCGCTTTGCGAGCCGTCGATCTTCACATCGCGGATGGACAGCACCACGGCGTCGTACACCACGGACTGGCGCTGTGCTTCGTCGCGGCGCACCACATCGGGGTTGGACGTGGCGCAGGCGCTCAGCAGGGCGGCCAGAGCCAGGGTGGGGATGAGGAGAAGTCTGGTGTTCATATCCATCAGGAACGGTTGAGCAAGGAGATCGGTTGACGCAGGCCCTCCGTCCGACACCGAACATTGATTGGCCGCGCTTGGCTATTGTCGCGCGCGATCAGTGTCCAGATACTGCCAGGTGTCCCGCATGAAGGGGTGCGCCCAGAAGTGCTGCAGCCAGGGTTGCTGCAGCCAGGCCGCCCGGTCGTGGCGGTGGACCTTGTAGGGCATGTAGGCCACGAGCAGGTCTTTGGCCTGACGCATCAAGGCCAGCCGCTCAGGGCCGTCCGGCAGCCGCCGCTGCTGTTCGAACAGGCGGTCGAAGGCGGGCCAGGAAAACCGGGCGTCGTTCGAATCACCTGAGTTCGGACCGTAGGCAATCGACAAGAAGAAGCCCCCATCGGGGGACTGCGCCGACCAGCTGTAACCCCAGATTTGCAGTGAGCCCGTGCGTGTCTTCTTGAGCAGTTCAGGCCAGGTCGACACATCGAACTCCACCCGCAAGCCCACCGCATTGAGCGAACGCTTCCACAGTTCGTTGGCGGCGCGGTCGGCTTGCGTGCTCAAGGATGCAATGCGCAACACCAAGGGCTTGCCTGCGGGCGTCTCACGAAACCCGTCACCGTCGCGGTCCACGTAGCCGTAGACATCCAACAGGGCCCTGGCCCTGGCCGGGTCATGGGCCGACATATCGCTGCGGTACTCGGCCTCGTAGCCCACGGTGTGGGGCGCAAGCGTCGACTGTGCGGGCAGGGCCATGCCGTTGCGCAAGAGCCGGATGTCGGAGGGCCCGTCATACGCCAGGGCAATCGCACGCCTCAAGGCCACGCGATCGGGCGTGTAGCCGCCCACCACCGGGTCGTCCATCGAAAAGTAGTGCATGGACATCGAAGCGGTGAGGGCCGTCTCCAGGCGCACACCCCTTCGTTGCAGGAACGGCGCCAGGCGTCCACCCGGCACGGCCAGCGGTACAAAGGCCGGCGGCACCTGCATCCAGTCCAGGTCACCCTGCAAAAAGGTGAGCCAGCGCGGCTGCGCCTCCTCGACCACGTCCACCACGATACGGTCCACGCAAGGCAGGGTGCGGCCCTTCAAGCGCTGCGCGATGGCCTGGGCCTGCGGGTCATCACTGGGCGTGCCCTCGTACACGCGGTGCCGATAGCTTGGCGACTTCACCAACTCAATGCGCGAGGCGCGTCGCCAATTCGCCAGGCGAAACGGCCCCGTGCCCACCGGGTGGGCGCCGATGTCCTTGCCATATTGTTCCACCACCTCACGGGCCACCGCGCCCGTCAGCGCCGGTGTGGCCAGGTTGTAGACCCAGCGTGGGTCGGCTTGGCCCATCTGGATGCGCAGGGTGTAGCGGTCCAGCGCCCGAAGGCCTGGCACCGGGGTGTCGTAGTCAAAGGGCTTGCGCGTCTTCAAGGCGCGCTGACGCAGCTCGGCCAGGCCGGCCATTTGGGCCTCTTCGAAGATGTACAGGTCGCTGGAGGCGTACTGCGGATCGAAGAAGCGCTTGATGGCGTACACGTAATCTTCTGCCGTGAGCTCTCGCCGGCCCTGTGCGTCCAGCCGGGAACTGCCTTTGAACGCGGGATCCTCGGCGAAGTAGATGCCCGGACGTATGCGCAGCGTGATCGTCAACCCATCGGCGCTGATCTCGGGCAGCTCCTGCGCGGTGTTGGCCACCAGGCGAACCGGTCGTGCCAGGTAGTCGTAGGTCAGCGGCGCTTCCAGAATCTGCGAGATCAGCGTGCTGGAGTAGAAGTCGCTGTTGGTGGACGGCGGATCAAAGGTGCTCTCGGGCGACGGGAAGGCATAGCGCAGCGTCTTGGTGCCGGGGGTCGACGCCACAGACGGCGCACGGGCCGATTCAGCCGCCGACGCCCTGTCCGGCCACAACCAGGGCGCTGCAGCGGTGGCAGCCAAGCCGCCGAGACCGCTCAAGCCGGTCAAGCCGGCTGACGAGGCCATGAAGCGGCGGCGCTTCACCGTGGTTCCACCGCTTCAGCGGCCGCGCGTGGGCCGTGGCTCAACGTCCACACGGTGCCACCAGTCCTGCCAGAACTGGGTGCGGCGAAAGCCCTTGAGCCAAGGCTGGGTGAGGTCGCTGGAGATGCGGTGCACCAGGAACTTGTAGGGCATGTAGGCCATGCCGATGTTCTTGGCTTGCAGGAACAGCGCCTCCCGCTCGGGGCCATCGGGAATCTCGCCCATGCGCTCGTACAGACGGTCGAAGTCCTCGTTCTTGAAGCGCGCGAAGTTCTGCGCGCCAAACTGCGGGCTGTAGTAGCGCGCCAGCGACTGTTGACCGTCGGGTGCCGCTGCTGTACCGCCCAGGATCCACATCTGCAGCTTGCCCGCCCGCGCAGCCTTGAGCTGTTCCGGCCATTTGGCCACCTTGAAGCGAACCTGGATGCCCACGGCTTCGAAGTTGCGCTTATGCAATTCGTTGAACTGGCGCGAGAGTTGGTCGGGCTGTGTGGCCATCTCCAGCACCATGGGCTTGCCCTCGGGCGTCTCGCGGAATCCGTCGCCGTCCTTGTCCAAGTAGCCGTACAGGTCCAGCAGAGCCTTGGCGCGCGCCGGGTCGTGGTCGCTCATCGCGCTCTTGTATTGGGGGTCGTAGCCCGTGGTGTTGGGCACCAGGGCCGACTGCGCCGGAATCGCCTGTCCACGGCGGATCAGGCGGATCTCACGGTCGATGTCCAGCGCCAAACCCAGCGCTCGGCGCAGCGCCACGCGCTCAGGCGTGTAGCCCCCCACCACCGGGTCTTCCATGTTGAAGTACAGGTAGGCGGAATCCGAATTGAGCGAGCGCGAGCCCTGGATGCCGCGCTTGGCCAGGTTGGGCGCCAGCTTCCCATTGGGCATGGCCTGGCTGACGAACTCACCAGGCACCGTCAACCAGTCCAGCTGCTCGTTGAGAAAGGCCAGCCAACGCGGCTGCATTTCTTCAATGATGCTGACCTCCACGCGATCGACCATGGGCAAGCGCCGGCCCTTGAACTGCGCCAGCAGGGCTTGACCAGCCGCATCATCGGCTGCCGGCTCGAAGTCGTAGAGCACTTCGCGGTACTGGGGGTTGCGCTCCAGGGCGATGAAGCTCGATCGCCTCCACTGCACCAGCTTGAAGGGCCCTGTGCCCACAGGATGGGCCATGATCTTGTCGCCGTAGTGCTCCACCACCTCGCGCGCCACGGCGCCGAAGAGGTCTCCGGTGGCGAAGGTCTCGATCAGTGCGGGCCGGGGCTTGTAGGTCTTGAATTGAATGGTGTAGCGGTCTAGGGCGCGGATGCCTTCAATCTCGGCTTCATAGTCGAAGGGCTTCTTGGTCTCCAAGGCCTTCTTGCGCAGGGCCTCCAGGCCCACATAGCCGGTGTCGAGCATGCCGCCCCACACCGGGCTCTTGTTCACCGGATCGGCAAAGCGCTTGTAGCTGAAGACATAGTCAGCGGCCGTCAATTCACGCCGGCCCTGCGCATCCAGTCGCTTGCTGCCTTTGAAGGCTGGGTCATCCATGAAGTAGATGCCGGGCTTGATGCGGACCGTCCAGGTGCGAAAGTCAGCCGACACCTGCGGCATGCCGTCCGCTGTCAGCGGGCGAATCTTGGCAGGGCGGGCCAGGTGGTCGTACTCGTACAGGCCTTCGAAGATGTGGGGCGTGACCGTGCGTGAGTACAGATCGTTCACCTGTGCGGGGTCGAAGCCGGTCTCGGCCGTGGGAAAGGACAGGCTCAGCACCTTCTGCGGCGCCGGGCTTGACACCTGCGGCTGCGCCCCCGCCACCCAGGACAGCGCCAGCGCAAACCCCAACAGGCAGCCGCGCAGCGTTGCGGTCAGCCGGGGTTTCATTTCGCTTCGGCCACCACCTGCGCCGCACCGGCGTGGTCCACGTCCACATACCGCCAGAAGTCGCGCATGAAGGGGTGCCGGCGGTAGCCCACCACGTGCGGGTGCGTCAGGTCGGTGAGGATGCGGTGTCCCGTGACCTTGTAGGGCATGTAGGCCACCGCCAAAAGCTTGGCCTCGTTCATCAGGGCCTCGCGCTCGTTGCTATCGGGCATCACGAACTGCCGCTTGTACAGCTCGTTGAAGGCGGGCAAGTCAAATCGCGAATGATTGGCCTGACCCTTGTTGGGGCCGTACAGCAGGTCCAAGAAGTAGCTGCCATCGGGGTTGGTGGCGGTCCAGGCCACACCCCACATCATCAGCTTGCCGGCACGACTGGCCTTGAGCTGCTCAGGCCATTTGGCAATCTTGAACTCGATGCGCACGTTGATGGCCTTCATCGCCTTGCGCCACAACTCCTGCAGCTGCCGAGAAGCCTGGTCGGGCTGGCTTGAATACTCCAGCAGCAGCGGCTTGCCGTCGGGCAGGTCGCGCCAGCCATCGCCGTCCTTGTCGACATAGCCGTAGAGGTCCAGCAGCGCACGGGCGCGGGCCAGGTCGTGGTCGCTCATCTCGGTCTTCATCTTCGGGTCGAAGCCCGTGAGCATGGGCGGGATGATGGCCTGCGCGGGAACGGCTTGTCCCTTGCGCACCTGGTTGATTTCCTGTTCCACGTCGTAGGCCAGGGAAATCGCGCGTCGAAGCGCCACCTTGTGGGGCTCATAGCCGCCCACCACGGGGTTTTCCATGCCGAAATAGCTCAGCGTGGCATCCACTGCAGGAACCCGCTGCATTTGGATGCCCTTCTTGCGCAGGTTGGGCGCCAGCTTGTTGTTGGGGATGGCCGTGGTGGCGAATTCATTGGGCAGGCGGTCGATCATGTCGTGCTCGCCGTTGAGGAAGGCCAGCCAACGCGGCTGGGTCTCTTCCACAATGCTCACCTCCACACGGTCCACCATCGGAATGCGCTTGCCCTTGAGCTTGGCCAACACGGCCTGCGCATCGGCATCGTCCGGGGATGGCTGCGCGTCGTAGTACTGCTCACGATAGTTGGGGTTGCGCTCCAGGGTGATCTTGGAAGAGCGCTTCCAGGCCGCCAGCCGGAAGGGGCCCGTACCCACCGGGTGCTCCATGATCTTGTCGCCGTAGGCTTCCACCACCTCGCGGGCCACTGCGCCCATCACACCACCGTCGGTGAAGGTGTAGTAGAAGCGAGGCGCAGGGCTGGCCAAGCGCACCTCGAAGGTGTAGCGGTCCAGGGCCCGAACGCCCTCGACCTCGGCGTCGTAGTCGAATGCGATCTTGTTGGCGATCGTCTTCTTGCGCAGTTCCGACAGGCCCAGGATGCGCGCGTTTTCCAACTGGAACAGGCTGGGGCTCTTGGTCTTGGGGTCGTAGTGGCGCTTGAGCGTGTAAACGTAGTCCTCGGCCGTGAGTTCGCGCTTGCCCTGGGCGTTCAGGCGTTTGCTGCCCTTGAACGCAGGGTCGTCAGCAAACAGGATGCCCGGCTTGAGGCGAAACACAAAGCGCGTGTAGTTGTCGCTGATCTCGGGCAGGGCTTGGGCCGTTTGCGGCACCACCTTCACCGGGCGCGCCAGGGGGTCATAGGTCAGCGGCGCCTCGAACATATTGGCCGCGATGATCCGGGAGTAGGCGTCGGAAATCTGCGCCGGGTCGAATCCGGTCTCGGCAATCGGAAAGGCGTAGCGCAGCGTCTTCTTCGGTGCGCTGGCCTGTGCCGCCGCCGTTTGGCCTGACGTGTTGGCCGCCACGGGCCCAGTCCACACCAGCATGCCGGCCAAGGCCCAGGAAGTGACCGCCCCGCACAGGGCAGTCGTCAGGAGATTTCGACGCATCATGATGAAGAAGGTGCCCGGTGCAGGCCAGTGGCCCGGTTGGGCACCGCAGCAGCGACTGGGAAAAGCGCGGAGTCTAGCGGCGCCAAGCCAGCCCGAGAACCCTGGATCACCCCTTGTTCCCCTGCGCCTTGCTCGGACTATTCCCGCCACGCGCGGGGGAAAACGCCGGGAAACAAGCGCAGCAGAGGCCGCTAGACTCCCGCATCCCGTGAAACCGGGGATTCCGAGCGCGTCCGGGGGCCACAAGCCCGCTCAGGGCCGCGCGACTTCTGGAGTTTGCAAACATGCTGGCCTATCTCATCAGGCGACTGTGGCAGACGGTTCCCACGCTCTTGGGCGTGGTGCTGTTGGTCTTCGTCCTTTTCAAATACTTCGGTGGCGACCCCGCAGAAATCCTCGGGGGCCTCAACGCCACCCCCGAGCAGATTGATGCCATCCGCCAGCAACTGGGTCTGAACGAACCGGCCTGGTACCAGTTCTGGATCTTCATCAAATCCATCGCCACCTTTGACTTCGGCAAGAGCTGGGCGACCAACGAAGCGGTGAGCAACCTGTTCGCCACGCGCCTGCCGGCCACGCTCACGGTGATGCTGCCGATCCTGATCCTGGACGTGCTGCTGGCCCTGCCGATTGCCATGTGGGTGGCCTATCGCCGCGGCTCCCTCACCGACCGCACCATCATGGTGGTCACCACGGTGGCACTGTCCATTTCGTTCCTCGTCTACATCATCGTGGGCCAGTATGTGTTTGGCTTCCTCCTCGGATGGTTCCCGGTGCAGGGCTGGACCGACAGCACGTGGACGAACCTGATCACCTATGCGCCGCTGCCGGTGCTGCTGGCGGTGATGGTGGGCGTGAGCCCGCAGACGCGCCTGTACCGCAGCTTCTTCCTCGACGAACTGGGCCAAGACTATGTGCGCACCGCACGCGCCAAGGGCCTGACCGAGAACAAGGTGCTGTTCAAGCATGTGATGCGCAACGCGATGATCCCCATCATCACCAACATCGGCTTGGCACTGCCCAGCGTGTTCATTGGGTCCTTCTTGATCGAGACCTTCTTCTCCATTCCCGGGCTGGGCCGCGAGGTCTTGTTGGCGGTCAACCGGTCCGACTATCCGGTCATTCAGGCCATCACGGTGTACCTGGCCATGCTGACCATGGTGATCAACCTGATGACCGACGTGATGTACAAGGCGATCGACCCACGGGTGGTGCTGAAATGAGTGCAATCCTGAGCTCCAACGCCAGCCCCAGCGCGGGCCCCGAGCGTTCCGAAGGTGTTTGGGTTGCGGCCTGGCGCCGCTACAAGGCCGACCGCGTGGGCATGGTCTCCCTGGTCATCGTGCTGATCTTCATGGTGCTGATTGCAGCCTCCGCCCTAGACCTGGTGGCCAAGGATTGGCAAAAGGAAGTGGGCGTGCCCAACGCGCCGCCCACCCTGCTGGGCCCGGCCCCGCCGGAAGCCACGGGCGTGATCGAACAGCCCAAGGGGCCCAACGTGGACATCTCGGCCATCGACCCCTTGGCGCCGAAGTACGCCGAGTGGGCCGAAAAGGCCAAGACCTATGCCACGGCCGACACGGTGAAGGCCGAGACCCTGCCCCTGGGCGGCGACCGGCTGGGGCGTGATGTGTTGTCCAAGGCCATCAAGGGCACCGAAATCTCGGTCTTCGTGGGCGTGCTGGCGGCCTTGGTGGCCACCTTTCTGGGCACGATCCTGGGCGCCCTGTCGGGCTACCTGGGCGGCAAGGTTGGCGACTTCTTCGAGTGGCTCTACAACGTGTTCGAAGCTGTACCGGGCATCTTGCTGATCTTCGCCTTTGCCGCCGTGTTTGGCCGCGGTATCGGCACCGTGGTGCTGATTCTGGGTCTGACGGGCTGGACCGGTCTGTACCGCCAAGTGCGGGCGGAGTTCATGAAGCACCGCTCACGCGAGTACGTGCGTTCGGCCGAGGCCATTGGTGCTTCGCAAGTGGCGCGCATGTTCAAGCACATCTTGCCCAACATCTCCCACGTCATCCTGGTTCGCATGGGCCTGCTCGTGGTGGGCTTCATCAAGAGCGAGGTGATCTTGTCTTACCTGGGCCTGGGCGTGGGTATCGACGATGTGTCCTGGGGCACGATGCTGTCCGAGGCACAGGCTGAACTGATCCTGGGCTACTGGTGGCAGTTGGTCTCGGCCACGGCCTTTATGTGCGTGTTCGTCACCGCCTTCTCGCTGATGGCCGACGCGGCGCGTGATGCGCTGGATCCCAAGTTGAGGGGGCTCGAATAATGCTGCTCAGCATCCAAGACCTCGCCGTTTCCTTCCGCATGGGCAAGGTGGGCGGCGTGACCCAGCGCCAGCAGGCCGTGGGCCGTGCAGGCACCACCGTCAGCTTCGACATTCCCGAGAACACGACCGTGGCCCTGGTGGGCGAGTCGGGCTCGGGCAAGTCGGTCACGGCCATGTCCATCCTCAACCTGCTGCCCGACAACGCCGAGCGCAGCGGGCGCATCCTGTGGCAAGGCCAGAACCTGATCGACACGCCGCTGCATGAGCTGCAGCACCTGCGTGGCCGCGAGATCGCCTGCGTGTTCCAAGACCCCATGAGCTCGCTCAACCCGGTGTTCACCGTGGGTGACCAGTTGATGGAGCCGCTGATCAAGCACATGGGCCTGAGCCGCAAGCAGGCCCTGGCCCGTGCCGAGGAACTGCTGGTCGAAGTGGGCATGCCTGAGCCCAAGCGCCGCCTGGGGGTGTACCCGCACGAGATGTCCGGCGGGCAGCAGCAGCGCGTGATGATTGCCATGGCGCTGGCCTGCGAGCCCAAACTGCTGATTGCCGACGAGCCCACCACCGCTTTGGATGTGACCATCCAGCGCCAAATCCTGGAGCTCATCGCCAAGCTCAAGAGCAAGATGAAGATGAGCGTGCTGTTCATCAGCCACGACCTGGGCGTGGTGGGCGAGATCGCCGACCACGTGGTGGTGATGCGCGACGGCGTCGTGCGCGAGCAGGGCCCCGTGGCGCGCATCTTCAGCGCACCGCAGGACGACTACACCAAGGCCCTGTTGGCCTGCCGCCCCAGCCTGACCGAGAACCCGGCGCGCTTGATGGTCATTGACGAACACATCGCCTCCAGCAAGGCCGCCGCCGAGGGCCGCGAAGCCACGGCAGCCCGTGTGGCCAAGGCCAAAGACCCGAACGCACCCGTGGTGCTGGAGGTGAAGTCCCTCTTCAAGAGCTTCTACCTCAAGCAAGGCCTGTTTGGCACCCGCGAATTCAAGGCGGTGCAGAACGTGAACTTCAAGCTGCGCAAGGGCCACACCCTGGGCGTGGTGGGCGAGTCAGGCTCGGGCAAGACCACCATGGGGCTGACCCTGCTGCGCTTGCACGAGCCCACGGGTGGCGAGGTGATCTTTGACGGCAAGAACCTGCTGGCCCTGTCGGCCCAGGAGCGCCAAACGATGCGCCGGCGCATCCAGGTGGTCTTCCAAAACCCCTATGCCAGCCTGAACCCCCGCTTCACCATTGGCCAGACCTTGGTGGAGCCCATGGAGATTCACGGCATCGGCAACAACACCGAAGAACGCGAACAGGTGGCGCGCGAGCTGTTACAGAAAGTGGGCTTGGACGACCGGGCCTTCGGCAAGTACCCGCACGAATTCTCGGGCGGCCAGCGCCAGCGCATCGCCATCGCGCGTTGCCTGACCCTCAAGCCCGAGGTGCTGGTGCTCGACGAGGCGGTTTCAGCGCTGGATGTCAGCGTGCAGGCCCAGGTGCTCAACCTGCTCAAGGACCTGCAGGACGAGTTCGGCTTGAGCTATGTCTTCATCAGCCACGACCTGGCCGTGGTGCGCTTCATTTCCGATGAAGTGCTGGTGATGAAGGATGGCATCGTGGTGGAGCAGGCCAGCGCCGGGGAAATCTTGCACCACCCGCGCGAGGACTACACCAAGCGGCTGCTGGGCGCCATCCCGCGGGGCTACCAAGCCGCCTGAGCACCCGGCTACACCGCGCTGGCTGCGCGGGTGCTGCGGGCGCTAAATTCGCCGGCACAGCAGCGTATGCTGTACCACGTCTTTGGTGGCCTCTTCGTGGCCGCCGGCGTCCTGCTGGCGGTGTTTCAACGCTGAAGGCTACCTGTTCCAAGCACCCTCGCTTTTTTCATCTCCAAGACCATGCTCCAACAAACCACCCCCATCCTGCGCAGTTTTGATGAGGCCAAGGCACGCGCCTTCTATGTGGACTTCCTGGGCTTTCGGGTGCTGTTCGAGCACCGCTTCCACGACGGTGCGCCGCTGTACATGGGCGTGGTGCGCGATGGGTGTCAGCTGCACCTGTCCGAGCACCATGGCGACGCTTGCCCCGGCAGCTCTATGCGTATCGGCGTGAGCGACGTAGACACCCTGTGTGCCGAACTGCTGGCCAAGCAATACCCCCATGCACGGCCGCAGGTGCAAGACCAGCCCTGGGGAACGCGTGACTTCACGGTGACCGATCCGTTCGGGAACCGGCTGACCTTCACCAGCGCCATCAGCACCTGAGAACTTCTGCGCGGCGTTCGTATCTGAACCCTCAGTCCCTGGCCCAGTGGCCCTGTTGAGGAACGACCATGCGATTGAAGATGTCCTGTGCTGACACGGCCCATGCCAGGGGTTCGGCCCTGGTGGCCACCGTGTTGGTCGCCCTGCTGTCGGGCTGCGCCACCGCGCCGCCCCCGGCCGCCGACGGCTGGCGGCAGCAGACCCTGCCCGGTAAGCCGTCCACGCACTACCGCTGGACACACAAAGAGGGCCGCACCGCCCTGCAGGCCGACTCGCAGCAGTCGGCCAGCCTGTGGCGCAAGCGGCTGAACCCGGCGCAGGACGTACCGCAGCAGGTGCGTTTTTCCTGGTGGGTGCAAGACCTGATTCCCCACGCCTCGGTGGCGCAGGCCCACCTGGAGGACTCACCGGCGCGTGTGGTGTTCGGCTTCGATGGTGACCGTCAACGCCTGTCCGCCCGCAACCGCAGCCTCTTCGACCTGGCCGAAACGCTCACGGGTGAGGCGCCGCCCTTTGCCACGCTGATGTACGTGTGGGACCCCCTGCTGCCGGTGGGCACCGTGGTGGTCAACCCCCGAACCGACCGCATCCGCAAGATCGTGGTGGACTCAGGCCCTCAGCACCTGCGCCGTTGGCGCGACCATCAGCGCAACCTGGCCGAAGACTTCCGGCGGGCCTTTCATGAAGAGCCCGGCCCGCTGGTGTCGGTGGCGGTCATGAGCGACAGCGACAACACCCAGAGCCGGAGCATGACCTGGTTCGGGCCGGTTCAGTGGGGCGCGCCTCACTGAATCTCGATCTTGGCCTCACGAATCACGCGGGCCCACTTGGCCGTTTCCACACGGGTGCGCTCGGCCAGGGCCGAGGGCGGCCCGGGCTCGGTGATGAAGCCGATGTTGGCAAAGCGCTCCTGCACATCACGCGCGGCGGCGCCAGCATTGAAGGCCGCATTGAGCCGCGTGACCACTTCGGCCGGCGTGCCGGCAGGCGCAAAAGCGGCAAAGTAGGCGATCAGCTCGTAGTCCTTCAGGCCCAGCGCCTCGTTGACGGTGGGCAGGTCGGGCACAGCGGCCGACCGCTTCATCGAGGTCACCGCCAGGCCGCGGATCTTAGCCGCGCGCACCTGGGGCACCGTCACGGCGAAATCGGCGGTGAACATCATCACCTGGCCGCCGATGAGGTTGGTCATGGCATCAGGCCCACTCTTGAACGGGATGTTGGTCATCTTGATGCCCGCCATGCTGGCCAACATCTCGGAAGACACCAGCTGTGAGGTGCTGGCACTGGCAAAGGTGATGTGCCCGGGCGGCTTGCTCTTGGCCAGGTCCACCAGGTCCTTCAGGGTGCGCACCGGCACCTCGTTGTTCACCGCCACGATCAGCGGCACCTGCCCCAGGTAGGCCACCGGTGCAAAGGCCGTGTCTTGGTCATAGGGCAGGGTTTTCATGAGCGACTTCAGCGCCGCATTCGTGCTGTTGGTGCCGATCAGAATGGTGTAGCCGTCGGGGGCGGCTTTGGCCACCTCGGCCGCGCCCAACATGCCGTTGGCCCCTGGCCGGTTTTCCACCACCACGGTGGCGCCCAAGGCCTCGCCCACCTTCTGCCCGAAGGCGCGCGCCACCTGGTCGGTGGCACTGCCGGCGGCAAAGGGCACCACAAAGCGAATGGGCTTGGCGCCCGGCCACGCCTGCTGGGCCTGCGAAAGGTCAGGGGCCAGCGCCAGGGCCGCAGCCAGGGCTACGCCGCAGCGGCCGATCCAGCGGCGAATGGGGTTGGCAACAGATGCATGCTTCAAGAGGGCTACTCCAACGGTCTAGGGATGGTGCCGCGCGTGTCGTGGTGCGGGCTGGGCTTCAGCTGGGCTTGGCCAGGCCCAAGCGTTCCACCAGGGCCTTTTCACGGCGGAAGGTGTCTTCCGCAAAGCGCAGGTACTGCTGTGGGTTCATGTGCATCAGGGCCTGGTCATAGCGGGCCAGCACCTCCACGTGCGAGGGCTGCTCCATCGCTTGCTTGAAGACATCGTGGATGCGCTGCACCAAGCTCGGGTCCATGCCCCTGGGGCCTGCAATTCCATAAGGGGAGGCCTGCACCAGGGGAATGCCCAGTTCGGTGAGGGTGGGTACGTCGGGGAACTTGGGCAGGCGCTGCGCCCCCCAGGTGTTGAGCGCCCGAAGCCGCCCACTGGCCACGTGCGGCGCAAAGCCCGTGGAGTCGGCCGCCGCCATGATCTGGCCGCCCAGGATGGCCTGCATCAAGTCGGCACTGCCCTTGAAGGGGATGTGGTTGAGCTCCACGCCCACCCGCATGGCGATGTCCTCCATGGTCAGGTGCGGGCTGGTCAGCACGCCAGTGGATCCATACGACAGCCGGCCCGGATTGGCCTTCGCATAGGCCACGAAATCGGCCCAGGTCTTGATCGGTGAATCCGTGGGCACCACCAGGCCGAAGGCATATCCGGTCACGCCAATGATGTAGCTCAGGTCCTTGAGCGGGTCCCAGCTCATCTTTTGCGTGTAGGGCATGCGAAACACACCCAGCGGCACCTGTGCCAGCGTGTGGCCATCCGGGCGGGACTGCTGCATCTGCTGGGCCGGCAGCGTGCCGCCCGCGCCAGGCCGGTTCTCCACCAACACGGTTTGCCCCAGCAGGCGAGAGGCGTTTTCCGCCAGCACGCGCATGGTGATGTCGGTGGGGCCACCGGCCGGAAAGGCAATCAGCAGTTTGATGGGCTGGCTGGGCCAGGCCGCCTGGGCCCGCACCACAGCCGACAGGGGCAGCAGGCTGCAGGCCGCGGCCGTCTGCAAAAGGGCACGACGTCGGATCATTCAACACTCCCTTCATGAACCCGTGAAAACCCCGTGAGGATCGTCCCCGTTGAACGGCCCCGCAACCCGGGCTTGCCCTGCCTCTTGGGGCACACTAGGCACAAACGCTGCTGGAGAACACATGACCATGAAGCACCCCCGCCGCCGACTCCTGCTGGCCGCCGCCGGCCTGCCCATGACCAGCCTCTCAGGCTTGCTGCCGAGCTCGGCACTGGCGCAGTCGGCCTGGCCCAGCAAGCCCGTGCGCATCGTCGTGCCCTTCCCGGCCGCCGGCACCACCGACATCTTGGCCCGCGCCATGGCCCCGGAGCTCCAACGGGCCTTCGGCCAGCCCTTCGTGGTGGAAAACAAGTCCGGCGCCGGCGGCAACGTGGGTTCAGCCGATGTGGCCAAGTCTCCCAACGACGGCCACCACCTGCTCATGGGCACCGTGGGCACACACAGCATCAATGCCTCGCTTTATCCGAAGCTGCCCTACGACCCCATCAAGGACTTCATCCCGGTGACGCTGGTGGCGGGCGTCCCCAATGTGTTGGTGATCAACCCCGCGCTGGCGCAGCGCCACCAAATCAACTCGGTTGCAGACCTCATCCGCTACGCCAAGGGCAACCCCGGCAAGCTCAACATGGCCTCCAGTGGCAATGGCACGTCCATCCACCTGGCCGGCGAACTCTTCAAGAGCATGACCGGCACCTTCATGGTCCATTTCCCCTATCGCGGCTCAGGCCCGGCGCTCATCGACCTCATGGGTGGCAACGTGGACCTGATGTTCGATAACCTGCCCTCCTCCATGCCGCACATCAAGAGCGGCAAGCTCAAGGCCCTGGCGGTGACCAGCGCGGTGCGCTCATCAGCTCTGCCCGATGTACCCACGGTGGAGGAGGCCGGCGGGCCGGCGCTCAAGGGCTATGAGGCCTCCAGCTGGTTTGGCCTTCTGGCGCCAGCCGGCACGCCCATGGACATCGTCAACCGCATTCAGCAGGAAGCGGCCAAGGCCATGGGCACACCCGCCTTGAAGGAACGTCTGCAGGCACAAGGTGCCATTCCCAGCGGCATCACCAGCGCCGAGTTCGCGAGCCTGATCGAAGCGGAAACGCGCAAGTGGGCCGCCGTGGTCAAGGCCTCCGGCGCCAAAGTGGACTGAGCCTCGCGGACACACGCCGAGCCCCATGCCGGCCCCGCGCCAGCCTGGAAGCGGCCTTTGAACCTGACAACCCACGATGCATCCATGACGGCTGCCTTCCGCCAACACTACCTTGATCACGACGAGCTCACCGCCCAGCTTCAGCAGTGGGCTCAGGCCCACCCTGGGCTGGTGCACCTGTCCAGCCTGGGCACGAGCGCCCAGGGGCGCGACATCCCGCTGATCACCATTGGCCCCGAGCCTGACCGCATCCGCCCGGCCGTGTGGGTCGACGGCAACATGCACGCCAGTGAAGTCTGCGGCTCCAGTGTGGCCTTGGCCATCGCCGAAGACGTGATCGGCATCCACCAAGGCAAAAACGAAGCGGGCGGCAAGCCCCTTCCGGCGCACTTGGCGCAAGCCATCCGCGAGAGCCTGTTCTATGTGGTGCCGCGCATCTCGCCCGACGGTGCGCAAGCCGTGCTCAAGACGGGCCGCTACGTGCGCTCAAGCCCCGTCAACGACCGCAGCAACCAGGGCCACGCCTACTGGAAGCACCAAGACATCAACGGCGACGGCAAGGCCGGCTACATGCGCGTGCAAGACCCGCACGGTGAACTGGTGGAGTTGCGTGGCCTAGACGGCCAAGCCCTGAACCCACCGGTGATGGTGCCGCGCCTGGCTGAAGACGAGGGCCCGTACTACAAGCTCTATCCGGAAGGGGTGATTGAAAACTTTGATGGCCGCCACATTCCAGGCCACCAGTTTCTCAACGACAACCTCTACGACTTCAACCGCAACTTTCCCTATCACTGGGCGCCCGAGTCGCAGCAGATGGGCGCGGGGCACTACCCGGGCAGCGCGCCGGAAACGCGCGCCGTGATGGACTTCGCCACACGGCACCCGAACATCATGGTCTGGCTGAACCTGCACACCTTTGGCGGTGTGCTGATTCGCCCGCTGGGCGACAAGCCCGATGCCAAGATGAACCCTGGCGACCTGGCCATCTACCGCCAGGTTGAAGAGTGGATGACCGAGCACACCGGCTACGCCACCGTCAGCGGCTATCACGAGTTTCTTTATGAACCCGACAAGCCCCTGCACGGCGACCTGTCGGACTATGCCTACTACCAGCGCGGCGCGCTGGCGTATGTGGTGGAGCTGTGGGACCTCTTCAAGCAACTGGGCATCGAGCGCAAGAAGCCCTTCGTGGAGCACTACAGCCGCCTCACGCGAGACGACTTGCGCAAGCTGCATGCGTTTGACCGCGAGCATAACGCCGGGCGGCTGTTCAAGCCCTGGAAGAAGGTGCAGCATCCGCAGATCGGCGAGGTGGAAGTGGACGGCTATGACCCACGCGTGGGCGTTTGGAACCCACCCTACGAGCGTCTGGCACAGACCTGTGAGCAGCAAAGCGCGGCCTTCCTGCGCGTGGCCGCGCTCATGCCCAGGCTCACGCTGGAGCTGGTGTCGCAAGAGCGCAAGGGGGCCCTGACCCAGCTGGAACTGCAGCTGACCAACCACGGCTACCTGGGCAGCTGCGGGCTGCCTTCAGCTCAGCAGTTGCCCTTGTCCGAGCCCTTGCGCGCCACCTGGGCCTGCGACGGCACCACCGTGGTGGCGCCGGCCGAGTCCACGCTGCAGCTGGGCCACCTGGAGGGTTGGGGCAATGGACTGCACGGTGGCCCTGGAATGTTCGCGCCCTGGACGAGGGGCAATACCCACCAGCGCCGATTCATGCTGCTGGTCGAAGGCTCGGGCAGCATCACCGTGACCGTGGGAAGTTCCCGCACGGGTTCGGTGAATTGCGTGGTGCGCGTTTAGGCGTGCGGTAGGCCGGCGGCGGGCTGCAAAGCCGCGTTCAAGGCCTCGCGGGTCTGGCGGGCCACCGCCCGCGCGGCCGTCGCGAAGTCCTCGCTTGAAGAGGCGTACAGCACGGCTCGGGATGAGTTCACCATCAGCGCACCGCCGGGCCGCGCGGCAGCCTTGACCGTGGCCGCTGCATCACCCCCCTGGGCACCCACACCCGGCACCAACAGGGGCAGCGTGGGTGCCAGCTCCCGCACCCGTGCCAGTTCGGCCGGAAAGGTGGCGCCCACCACCAGGCCCAGTTGGCCGTGGCGGTTCCAGGGCCCGGCTGCCAGGCGGGCCACGTGCTCATACAGCAGGCTGCCATCGGCCAAACGCTGCGCCTGCAGGTCGGAGCCACCGGGGTTGGACGTGCGGCACAGCAGGATCAGTCCCTTGTCCGAATACGCCAGATAAGGCTCGATGGAGTCAAAGCCCATGAAGGGCGACAGGGTCACGGCATCGGCCTGGTAGCGCACAAAGGCCTCGCGTGCGTACTGCTCCGCGGTGCTGCCGATGTCACCGCGCTTGGCGTCTAGGATGACCGGAACCTCCGGTGCGTTGCGCTTGATGTGGGCCATCAGGCGCTCCAGCTGCGCTTCGGCACGGTGGGCTGCAAAGTAGGCAATCTGAGGCTTGAAGGCGCACACCAGGTCCTTGGTAACGTCCACGATGGCAGCGCAAAAGTCGAAGATGCGCTCGGCGTCGCCCTTCCACGCCCCAGGGAACTTGGAGGGCTCTGGGTCCAAGCCCACACACAGCATGGAGCGTTGGCGCTGGGACACGGCCTCGAGCATCTGGGTGAACTTCATGGTGGGCAAAGGTCCTGCGGTGGGGTGCGGCGGTGCGCCGTGAAATGAAAGGGACGGGTGCGCTGACAGCCTCAGATGCGCCGTGCCAGCGCAGCCGCCGCCCCGGTGTAAGAGGCGGGCGTCATGGCCTTGAGCCGGACCTTCTCATGCGCCGGCACGGCCAGCCCATCGATGAATTCCGCCATGACTTGCGCGGTGATCGCCTTGCCTCGGGTCAGGGCCTTCAACTGCTCATAGGGGTTGGGCAGGCCGTAGCGGCGCATCACCGTCTGGATGGGCTCGGCCAAGACTTCCCATGCAGCATCAAGGTCGGCCGCCAGGGCCCCCTCATGGACCTCCAGTTTGCCCAAGCCGCGCTGCAGGCTGTCCCAGGCCAGCACCGTGTAGCCCAAGGCCACGCCCATGTTGCGCAGCACGGTGGAATCGGTAAGGTCGCGCTGCCAGCGGCTGATGGGCAGCTTTTGCGACAGGTGGGTGAGCATCGCATTGGCCAGGCCCAGATTGCCTTCGGCGTTCTCGAAGTCGATCGGGTTCACCTTGTGCGGCATGGTGCTGCTGCCGATCTCGCCTTCCTTCGTCCTTTGCTTGAAGTAACCCAGGGAGATGTAGCCCCACACATCGCGAGCAAAATCGATAAGCACCGTGTTGCAGCGCGTGAGCGCATCGAACAGCTCGGCCATGCCGTCATGCGGCTCGATCTGTATGGTGTAAGCATTGAAGTGCAGGCCCAGGCGCTGCTCCACGACGCCGCGCGCAAAGCCTTCCCAATCGAAGTCCGGCCAGGCTGCCAGGTGGGCGTTGTAGTTGCCCACCGCGCCGTTCATCTTGGCCGGCAACGGTACCTGGGAAATGCGCTCGCGCGCCGTGCGCAGCCGCGCCACCACATTGGCAAGCTCCTTGCCCACGGTGGTAGGGCTGGCCGTTTGCCCGTGCGTGCGGCTGAGCATGGGCAGGTCGGCCATTTCATGCGCCATGGCCTGCAGGTGCTGCACGATACCGTCCAGGGCCGGCAGCACCACCTGCTCACGCGCGCCTTTGAGCATCAGGGCGTGGCTGGTGTTGTTGATGTCCTCGCTGGTGCAGGCAAAGTGCACGAACTCCGAGGCTGCTTGCAACTCTGGGGTGGCCTTCAGCCGCTCTTTGAGCCAGTACTCCACCGCCTTCACATCGTGGTTGGTGGTCTTCTCGATGTCCTTGATGGCCTGCGCATCGGCTTCCGAAAAGCGCAGCACCAGCCCTCGCAGCAGGCCGCGGGCGGCTTCGCTCAAGGGTTTGAATTCATCAAAGCCCGCGTCGCTCAGGGCGATGAACCACTCCACCTCCACCTGCACGCGCCGGTGCATGAGGCCAAACTCAGACAGGAAGGGGCGCAGGGCCGCCACCTTGGGCGCGTAGCGGCCGTCCAGTGGAGAAAGGGCAGTCAGGGCGGAAACGTTCATGGGAGATGCGCCGGCGGGTAATCCTCAATTTTAGGCGGCTGGGCTTGGGCGAAGATGGGGCTGGTTTGACTGAGCTGCCATGGATGCCCGATGTCCACCCCTTCCCCATCCCAGAACCCTACCCATCCCGCAACAGCGCCGGTTCATCTGCTGGACCACCCTCTGATTCAGCACAAGCTCACCCTGTTGCGCGAAAGAGGCCGCAGCTCCTCGAGTTTTAGGCGGCTGCTGCAGGAAATCAGCCTGCTCATGGCCTACGAGGTCACGCGTGACATGCCCACGCAGCTCGTGGAGATTGAAACCCCGCTGGAGCGCATGAAGTCACCGGTCATCGACGGCAAGAAGACCGTGTTTGTCGTGATCATGCGCGCCGGCGCGGGGCTGCTCGAGGGCATGCTTGACGTGGTGCCCAGCGCCCGGGTAGGCCATGTGGGCCTGTACCGCAACCCTGAAACCCTGGAAGCCGTGGAGTACTACTTCAAGATGCCCGCGGGCATGCCCGAACGCGATGCGATCGTGCTCGATCCGATGCTGGCCACCGGCCACTCGGCGGTGGCTGCCGTCACACGCCTGAAGGCCACCAAGCCCCGGACCATCCGCTTCGTGTGCCTCTTGGCCGCGCCCGAAGGCCTGCGCACCTTCGCAGCAGCCCACCCCGATGTGCCGGTGTACACCGCTGCCATCGACCGCGAGCTCAACGACCATGGCTACATCCTGCCGGGCCTCGGGGATGCCGGGGATCGGATCTACGGTACGAAATAGCCCTGCACCAGGGCAGCGGGCTCCACGCCTAAGGCCTCGTCCACACAATCAAAGGCCGCCGCGACCTCTGCAGCGGCTTGGCGGGCCTGCTCGGCCGAGCCCGCATGCAGCTGCGCCAGCGGTCGATCGGTCGAGAAGACCTCACCCACACCCAGTACGTCGGTCAGGCCCACCCGAGGGTCGATCACATCACCCGGCCGGGCGCGGCCGCCACCGATGCGCAGCAGGGCCAAGCCTACCGCGCGCACATCGATGGACCGCACCCGCCCCTGCTGCAACCCCGAAGGCCATACCGCCACCGTGTGGGGTGCGCGGGGCAGTTGCGCGTCGCGCAGCACATCACGCGGCCCGCCCTGCGTCGCCACCATACGCGCAAAGCGTTCGGCGGCTGCACCGCTGTCCAGCGCGGTCCTCACCGCCAAGCGGGCGTCATCCAAAGTGGTTTGTAAACCGCCCATGACCAGCAGGTGTGCCGCCTGCAGCACGCACAGCTCCAACAGCCGGGGCTCAGCCGCCGTACCCGTCAGCACCTCAAGGGCCTCTTGCACTTCGACCGCATGGCCAGCCGTGCGGCCCAGCACCTGGCCCATGTCGGTGATCAAGGCACGGGTGGGCAGGCCCGCCGCCGCAGCCACCTCCACCAGGCTTCGGGCCAGGGCCTGCGCACCAGCGCGCTCGGGCATCACCGCCCCGCTGCCCACCTTCACATCCATCACCAGGGCCTGTAGGCCCGCCGCGAGCTTCTTGCTCAAGATGCTGGCCGTGATCAGGTCCAGCGACTCCACCGTGGCGGTCACATCTCGAATGGCATACAGACGCCGGTCGGCTGGGGCGAGGTCTGGGCCCGCACCGATGATGGCGCAGCCCGCTGCGCGCAAGCAGGCCTGCAACACCGCCTCGGTGGGATGCACGCCAAACCCGGCCAGGGATTCCAACTTGTCCAGCGTGCCACCCGTGTGGCCCAGGCCGCGCCCCGAAATCATGGGCACCACACCACCGCAGGCGGCCACCAAGGGGGCCAGGATCAGGCTGACCTTGTCGCCCACGCCACCGGTGGAGTGCTTGTCCAGAATGGGGCCGTGCAGTCCGGGCACACCGCGCCAATCCATGACCCGGCCCGAATGCGCCATGGCCAGCGTCAGGTCGCGCCGCTCCTGCGCGTTCAGCCCACGCAGCAGCACCGCCATCGCCCAGGCGCCCACCTGGCTGTCGGCCCACGACTGGTCGGTGATGCCGCGCACCACCGCCCCAATCGCTTCGGGGGCGTAAACCCCTGCGTCGCGCTTGATGCGAATGAGCTCGGCCGGCGTCGGCCCGGGCTCGAACATCAGTAGCTCGCTGGGGTGCTGGCGCCGCGGCCGCCAGCCAGCACCGCCTGTACATCGGCCAGCAAGCCACTGGCACCAATGCGAAACCGCGCGGGGCACACGGCCTGCGGGCCGAGGACCTCGGCCACCAGGTCGATGTAGACCTGCGCGTCGGCCACGGTGCGCACACCACCCGAGGCCTTGAATCCCACCACGGCGCCCCGCGGGTGGGCAGCAATGGCCTGCAGCATCACGCGCGCGGCCTCCGGTGTGGCGCCCAAGGGCGTCTTGCCCGTGCTGGTCTTCAGAAAGTCCACGCCTTCGTTCAAGCCGATGCGGCTGGCCTCCTCGATCAAGGCGTGCTCCTTCAACCCACCGGACTCGATGATCAGCTTGAGTTGTGCGCCGCGGCAAGCCTGGCGCACCGCGCGCACGCCGGCGGCCGCGCGTTCCCGCGCCGCCGCGTCGCCGTCCCGCAAGGCCCGCCAATCCAGCACCAGGTCGACCTCGTGTGCGCCATCGGCCACGATGCCGCGCACCTGGCTCAAGACCTGCGCCAGTGGCTGGTCACCGCCCGGAAAGTTCGCCACGGCCGCCACGCGCGGAGCGCTGCCCGCGCCATCGCCATCGCCATGCAGGGCTTGCACCCCCGCAGCCACCTGCCGCACAAAGCGCGGCCACACGCACAGCGCAGCCGGTGATCCGGCCCTGCTGCGGCTGCGGGCCACCAATTCGCCGATCACCAAGGCGGTGTCGGCCTCACCCAGGCTGGTGAGGTCCATGCAGGCCAGGGCCGTGCGGGCCGCCTGTTCCCGGGTCATTGAAGCACCCATGTCGAGCCTCCTTTAACGGCCTGCGCCCGTTTGCGGGGCCGTTGATGTGACCGTCCCGCTCGGGGCCACCGGCCCTGCCAACTGCCGCCACAAGAAGGTGTATTCCAGCGCCTGCAAGCGCGCGCGTTGTCCGTTGTCGGCCGCTCCGCTGTGCCCACCTTCGATGTTTTCCCAAAACAGCACCGATTGGCCCCGCTCCGTCAAACGGGCCGCCATCTTGCGGGCATGGCCCGGGTGCACGCGGTCGTCACGGGTCGACGTGATCAGCAGCATCGCGGGCAGCTTGCGCGCTCCATCACCGCTGGCCGGGGGAATGTTGTGATACGGGCTGTAGCGTGAAATGAAGGCCCAGTCTGCCTC
The DNA here is from genome assembly GCA_046094505.1 of Betaproteobacteria bacterium. Lineage (GTDB taxonomy): Bacteria > Pseudomonadota > Gammaproteobacteria > Burkholderiales > Burkholderiaceae_C > RFTU01. Next base: position 83,609 of record JBJTHN010000010.1, on the reverse strand, counting down.
GAGGTCGGGGTTGCCGTATTCGGCCATCCAACTGGCTCCGGCCAACAGGCGGTGAAAGCGGCGCATGTCCAAGAGGGGCACCTGGCACACCACCGCGCCAAACAGGTCCGGGCGTTGCACCATCACCGCCCCCACCAGCAGGCCACCGTTGCTGCCCCCACGAATGCCCAGTTGAGCGGGCGTGGTGACCCCTGTCTTGATGAGGTCCTCGGCCACGGCGATGAAGTCGTCGTAGCTGCGCTGTTTGTTCTCGCGAATGGCCGAGGTGTGCCAGGTGGGGCCGTACTCACCGCCGCCTCGGATGTTGGCCACCACGTAAACACCCCCGCGGGCCATCCACCCCCGCCCAATACCGCCCGAGTAGGTGGAGCGCATGGAGATGTCAAAGCCGCCGTAGCCATACAGCAGGGTCGGCTTGGGTCCCTTGGTGCGGGGCCCGGTGAGCTCCACGATGAAATAGGGGATGCGGGTGCCGTCCTTCGACACGGCAAAGCGCTGGTCCAGTCGCAGACCCTGGGTCGAATACAGGCCTTGGCGCGCCTTCAGGTTTTCCAACCCGCCACGGTCGGCCCGCGCCAGCAACAGGCTCTCGGGCGTGAGCAAGTCGGTGTAGCTGACCAAGAGGCTTTCAGCCCACTCGTCTCCGTCCACACTGGGGTCGTGCAGCGCCGCCACCGACAGCGTACCGGTGTTGGGCACCGGAATGGTTCGGGTGGTCCAACCGTTGCCCTCGGGCCGGCGAACCTCCAGGCGCCCCGTCACGTCCTGCATCACGCTGAGCACCACGGAAGTCGCCGTGGTGGTGTATCCGGCCAAGGACCGCTGCGCCGTGGGGGTGAACAGCGCCACCGGTTCGGGCTTGCCCTCCATCAGCGCTGCAGCCGACATCACCAGCAAGGAGCCGGCCGGCCACACGCGCTCACCCTGCTTCCAATCCTAGCGCAGCCTCATCAGCGCCCGCTCTTTCCAGAATGTCACCTGCGCATCGGCCGGCTTGGGTACCGGCTTCAAGGACGACCCTTCCAGCAGGAACAGTTCGTTGCGGTAGAAGTCCAGGCCGCGCGACACGAAGGCGCGCTCGAACCCCGGTGTGCGGTCGCTCCAGGCGCTGGCCCACACGTCGCGCTGTTGCCCCTCAAACACCGTCTGTGCCTGTGCCAGCGGGGTGCCGCGCTTCCACAGGCGCACCGCACGTGGGTAGCCCGAGTCGGTCACCATATCGCCCGGCGCGGCCGTGCCCACCAACAACGTGTCGGCGTCCAGCCAAGCCCAGCGGTTCTTGGACAGCGGCAGCGAAAAGCCGTCATTCACGAAGCCCCGTGTGGCCAGATCGAACTCGCGGACCACGTTTGCATCGCTTCCACCGGGCGATAGCGCCACCAAGCAGCGGGTGGACGAAGCTGAGAAGCAACTGCTGCCCTGCCACACCCAGCTCTGTCCTTCAGCCTTGCCCAAGGCGTCCAGGTCCAACAGCACCTCCCAGCTCGGCTCGGCCTTGCGGTAATCGGCCATCGTGGTGCGGCGCCAGATGCCCCGGGGGTTCTGGGCGTCTTGCCAAAAGTTGTACAGCCAGGCACCACGCCGGGTCACACCGGGGATGCGGTCGCGGGCGTCCAACACCTCGCGCAGCTCGCGGCGCAGCCCCTCAAAGCGAGGATCGGCCTGCAGTACTGCCTCCGACTGGGCGTTACGCTGGCGCACCCAAGCCAAGGCCGCCTCACCCATCACCTCTTCCAGGCCCAGGTGGGGGTCGAGGGGCTCAGGCGCGGGGCGCGCGGCTGTGCTGCCGGGGCTTGTGGGTGGGGTGGTGTTGGCCATGGACATCTGCGAAAAGCTGCCCGCCATCACAGCGACCCACACCCACGTCCAGGCCCAAGCCCGCAAACGGTGGGGGGTTCGGCGCTCAGGTTCGCGTTGGGCACCGTGCTCGGCGATGCCATCGGCGCGGCAGGGGAAGAGGGGCCGGTGGTTCATTCAGTCAACCAGGGATTGGAGGACGGCGCGCAGCACGGCAGCGGCCTGCTGCTCATGGGCGGCGGCGGCCCTCAGCGTCTGCTCGTGGCTCAGCTGCTGGGCGGCCAGTCCAGCGGCCATGTTGGTCATCAAGGAAATCGCCAGCACGCGCAGGCCCGCGTGGCGCGCCGCAATGGTTTCGGGCACGGTGGACATACCCACCGCATCGGCACCCAGGCGCTGCAGCATGCGGATTTCCGCAGGCGTCTCAAACTGTGGGCCCATCATCCAGGCATAGACGCCCTCGTGCATCACCACCGATTCGGCAGCGGCCGCCTGCACCGCACGGCGGCGCAGATCCGGGTCGTAGGCCTGGCCCATGTCGACAAAGCGGTCGCTGCCCCCCAAACCCTGCAGGGGTGAACGCTGCACCAGGTTCAAGTGGTCGCTGAGCAGCATCAGGCTGCCGGTGGGCCAATCGCCGCGCAAGCTGCCGGCCGCATTGGTCAGCACCAGGGTTGGGCAGCCCAAGGCGGCCACGGTTTGCACCGCACCCCGCATGGCGGTGGCGTCCCCTGTCTCGTAAGCATGCTGGCGCCCCATCAGCACCATCACGTCCAGTGGGCGTGACGCCCCCGGCAGGCGGGCCAAACGCACGCAGCCCGCGTGCCCCGCTATACCCAGGGGCGGAAATGCCGGCAACTCGGCATAGGGCACGTCCACCGTGTCCAGCAGCCCATCGACCATGCCCGTCCAGCCCGAGCCCAAGAGCACCGCCACCTGCGGCTGGCGGGAACCCCAAGCCTGGCGCAGCCGCGCCGCGCTGAGCGCCACCTCTGCCGTGCTCACGGTTGCCGTCCAGCACTCAAATGGTCGGGCCCGAAGCTGTGCGGCAGCAAGGCGCCCAAGGTGGTGCGCAGACGCACCTCACGTCCATCGGCCACGATCACCGGCAGCTCGTCGCCGGCAAACTCGCGCAGCTTCTGGCGGCAGCCGCCGCAGGGCGTCACCGCTTCGCGACCCTCACCCACCACCACGGCGGCCGTCACGCGCCGGCCCCCGGCCACCACCAGGTGGGCCAAGGCCGCAGCCTCGGCGCACAGGCCTTGCGGATAGGCCGCGTTCTCGATGTTGGCGCCGGCGTGCACCCGGCCTTGCTCGTCCATCAGTGCAGCACCCACAGCAAAGTGGGAATAGGGGGCGTGTGCGCGCAAGCGGGCGTCGCGCGCCACTTGCACCAGGTGGCGCTCCTGTTCTTCGCTCAAGTCGGATGGCCCAGACATCAACGCTCCTTCAAGTACGGCACGCCCAGCGCTGCGGGGGCCCTGGCCCGTCCAATGAAGCCGGCCAACAACACCACCGTCAGCAGGTAGGGCAGGGCCTGGATGGCCTGCACGGGAACGGTACCACCGCCCAGCGCCTCGGGCCAGGGAGCGCCCTGCAAGCGAATGGCCAAGGCATCCAGGAAGCCAAACAGTAGACAGGCTGCCATGGCACCCACCGGGTTCCACTTGCCGAAGATCAGGGCCGCCAGCGCCATGTAGCCACGCCCAGCCGTCATGTGCGGAATGAAGTTGGCGTTCAAGGCCAGCACCAGGTAGCTGCCGGCCAGGCCCGAGAGCAGACCATTGAGGGCCAGGGCGCGATAGCGCAGGCCCTGCACCGAGACACCGGCGGCGTCCACCATCAGCGGGTTCTCGCCCACGGCGCGCAAGCGCAGCCCCAAACGGGTGTGGAACAGCAGCGCCCACACCAGCACCACGCACAGCAGGGCCAGGTACACCAAGCCGTTGTGACCCAGCAGGCCCAGGCCCAACACCGGGCCCACGACCGGCACGCCCTGCACCGCCTGTGCAGCCGCTGTGAACCAACCGGTCAGCCGGGCGGACTCCGCGATCTGCGGCGTTTGCCCGCCCAATCCGAACCAGGCCGCACCCAACACCACGGTCAGGCCTGCAGCCGTCATGGTCAGGGCCATGCCCATAACCACCTGGTCGCCACGGTGGCTGACGCAGCCCCAGCCCTGCACCATCGACATCGACACCGCCAAGGCCAAGGCCACCATCATGGCGGGCACCCACGACCCCGTGGCAGCGGCCACGCTGGCCGCAGCGAAGGCCGACAGCAGCATCTTGCCTTCCAGCCCCAGGTCGACCACCCCGGAACGCTCGGCCAGGCAACCGGCCAAGGCGCACAGGATCAGGGGTGTGGCCCCGCGCAGGGTGGAGCCCAACAAGCTGCCCACCAACAGACCGAACTCGTGCAGGGCTTCCATCAGGTCTGCTCCACCCCAGCACCGTCCCGGGGCCCGGGGCGCAGCCGCTGGTGCAGCCGGGCCAAGGGCCCCACCAGCACCGTGGACAAGGCACCGGCGAACAACACGATCAAGCCCTGCAGGGTGAACACCATGTCGCGGCTGAAGCCCGGCACCTCAAAGGCCAACTCGGCGCCACCTTGGTACAAGGTGCCAAACAGCAACGCCGCCAGGCCAATGCCCACCGGGTGGTTACGCCCGATGAGCGACACCGCAATTCCGGCAAAGCCCGCGCCGGCCACGAAGTCGGGCAACAGTCGTTGGTGCACACCGGCGATCTCATTGACCCCCACAAGCCCCGCCAAGGCACCGGAAACCACCATGGCCGCCATCACCTGGCGCTTGGGGTCCACACCGGCATACAGGGCCGCGGCCGGTGCATGCCCACTGGCCCGCAACGCGAACCCGGTGCGGCTGCGCCACAGCAGCCAGCCCACCGCCACCAAGGCCAGCGCCGCCAGCACCACGCTCAGGTTCAGGGGCGTGGCCGGCCAGTCCACCCCCACGGCCTGCAGCACCTCGTGTACCGCGGGCATGCGTGCAGCCGGCTCAAAGGCGCGGCTTTGCAGGTCCATGGTCCCGGGCTCCTTGAGCACCTCCACCAGCAAATAGCCCATGAGGGCCGCGGCGAGAAAATTGAACATGATGGTGGTGATCACCACATGGCTGCCCCGCCAGGCCTGCAGCGCACCCGGCACAGCCGCCCAGCCCGCGCCAAAGAGCATCGCGCCCAAGACCATGGCGGGCACCAGCACGGCCGCAGGCAAACCCGGCGTCAGGTGCAGCGCAGCCAAGGCCACCAGGCCCGTGCCCAGTCCACCCATGGCGGCTTGCCCTTCACCCCCGATGTTGAACAGCCCGGCATGGAAGGCCACGGCCACTGCCAAACCGGTGAACACGAAGGTGGTGGCGTAGTACAGCGTGTAGCTCACGCCCGCCGGGCTGCCCCAGGCGCCCTTGATCAGCAGGGCCAACACGCCCAGGGGCTCCAGCCCGATGGCCCACACCACCACGCCGGCGGCCACCAGGGCCATGGCCAGGTTCAAGACTGGCAGCAGGCCCAGGTCGATCCAACGGGGCAAGGTGGGGTTCATCGAATGGCCATCCTCAGTGCACAGCCCCGCCCATCAGCCGTCCCAAGGCGGCCTCATGGCAGTCTTCGATGGGCAGCTCGCCGGCCACACGGCCCGCATTCATCACCAGCACCCGGTCTGAAATCGCCAAGATTTCATCAAGCTCGGAAGACACCACCAACACCGCGCCACCCGCATCGCGGTGCGCCCGCAGGCGCGCGTGAATGAACTCAATGGCCCCAATATCCACGCCCCGGGTGGGCTGGCCCACCAGCAGCACCGAGGGCTGCGCCTGTGCCTCGCGCGCCAGCACCAGCTTTTGTTGGTTGCCACCGGAAAACTTCGATGAGCGCAGCTCGGGGTTGCGCGGCCGCACATCGTAGGCCTGCATCATGTCCAGCGTGGCCTCGCGCATGGCCCGCCGGTTCATCCAGGCCCAGCGCCCATAGCGTCGCCAGCCTTGGTAGCCCAGCACCGCCGACTCCCACGCCGCAAAGGGCAGGATCAGGGCACGGTGCAGCCGGTCCTCCGGCACATGGGCCAGGCGCCGCCGTCGAGCCTGTGCAGGGCTGAGCCATGCGGACGGCACAAAGGCGTCGCCAGCCAGCACCAAGGTGCCCGACTGCGGCACCTTCAGCCCCGACAGCACTTCCAGCAGCTCCGTCTGCCCATTGCCCGTCACACCGGCCACACCCACGATCTCGCCGGCCTTAAGCTCCAGGCTCACGTCGTCTAGGCGCGCCACACCGAATGCATCCGTCCAGCGCAGGCCCTGGGCCTGCAACAGCGTGGGCCGCACCGCAGCCGCCGGCCCTTGTTCTTCGCTGCTGGGCGTGCGCCGTCCGGTGGCCACGCGCCGCCCCACCATCGCATGGGCCAGGTCGTCCACGCTGGTCTGGGCGATCTCACGCTCCAACACCACCTCACCGCCGCGCATCACCGTCACGCGGTCGCACAGCGCCAGGATCTCCTTGAGCTTGTGCGTGATCAGCAGTACCGTGGTGCCCTGTTCACGCAAGCCGCGCAGGGCGTCGAACAGGGCCGAGGTCTCTTCCGGGGTCAACACCGCCGTGGGCTCGTCCAAGATCAGCACACGGGCTCCGCGCACCAAAGCCTTGAGAATCTCCAGGCGCTGCCGCTCTCCCACGGGCAGGTCTTCCACCATCACGTCCAGGCGAACCGAAAGGCCCGTCTGTGTCATCAAGGTGTTCAGACGGGCCGTCAACGCCTCGCGCGCAGCGCCCAAGCGCCAATCTGGCTCGGCCCCCAAAAGCACGTTGTCTAGCGCGGTCATGCTGTCCACCAGCATGAAGTGCTGGTGCACCATGCCGATGCCCAGGGCCATGGCCTCGCGTGAGTCGCGGATGCGCACCGCCTGGCCATCGATTTCGATCCGGCCTTCATCGGCCTGGTAGAAGCCGTACAGGATGGACATCAGGGTGCTCTTGCCCGCACCGTTCTCGCCCACAATGCCGTGCACCGTGCCCGCCTGCACACGCAGGTCCACCGCCCGGTTGGCCTGAACAGCACCAAAGCGTTTGCCGATGCCGACCATGTGCACCGCCAGGGGTGTCGCGGCATCGGTCATGGCCACGGTCACTTGCAGCCGTTGGCCGCCATGTAGTCGATCACCTTGATCTTGCCGGCGATGATGTCGGCCCGGGCCGCCTCCACACGCCGCTTCATCTCGGGCGTGATCAGCTTGGCGTTGTGTTCGTCCTGCGCGTAGTCCACGGCGTTCTCGGCCAGGCCCAGCACCGTCAGGCCCGGCGTCACGCCCTTCATCGCACGGGCCACCGCCACGTCCACCCGCTTGACCATGGACGTCAACATCGTTCCGGGCTGCAAGTGGTTCTGGTTGCTGTCCACGCCAATGGCGTAGCGGCCACTGTCCTTGGCAGCCTGGTACACCCCAATCCCGGTGCCGCCGGCCGCAGCAAACACCACGTCAACGCCCTTGGCGAACTGCGCCTTGGCCAGCTCGCTGCCGCGGGTCGGGTCGTTCCACGCAGCCGGGGTGGTGCCGGTCATGTTCATGGACACCTCCACCTTCGGGTTGGCGTAGCGTGCCCCCTGCTCATAGCCGCACTGGAACTTGCGAATCAGCGGGATGTCCATGCCGCCGATGAAGCCGACCTTGCCGGACTTGCTGGCCATGGCCGCGAGCATGCCCACCAGGAAGCTGCCCTCGTGCTCCTTAAACAGAATCGACTGCACGTTGGGCAGGGTCACCACCGCATCGATCAGGGCGAACTGCAGCTTGGGGTGCGCGCGGGCCACCTTCTCCATGGGCGTGCCCTGCGAAAAGCCCACGCCCACAATTGGGTTGGCGCCGCGCTCGGCCATGCGCCGTATGGCCTGTTCACGCTGGGCGGGATTGGCAATCTCAAAGTCCAGATACGACTGCCCCGTCTCCTTCTTCCACGCCTCGGCACCCCGAAAGGCCGCTTCGTTGAAGGACTTGTCGAACTTGCCGCCCATGTCGAAGATGACCGCCGGCGCGGCCTGGGCAGCCGCCGAGCAAGCCAGCAGCAGGGCCGACACCACGCACTTGGCGCGTGTGCTGTTCAAGGGCATCGTCAAACGCTTCATGCCGGGCATGCCTCACCTGTGTCCGCAAACGTAAACCAAGAAGGATAGCAAGCCGCGGGGCCTAGGCCCGCAATCCGGGTTTAGCATGGCGGCCATGCCCCGCGCACGCTTCGCCCCCGAACTGCAGGCCATGCCCAAGGTGCTGTTGCACGACCACCTGGACGGCAGCCTGCGCATCAGCACCCTGATCGACCTGTGCCGTCGGCGCGGATTGGCCCTGCCCACGCAAGACCCCGTCGCCCTGGCCCAATGGTTTGAGGGCAATGCCATGGCCGGCAGCCTGGAGCGCTACCTGCAGGGATTTGGCTTGACGGTGGCCGCTATGGCCGATGTTCAAGCGCTGGAACAGGTGGCCTTTGAAGCGGCCGAGGATGCGCGAGCCCAAGGCTGCGTGCTGGCCGAGTTCCGCATGGCCCCACTGCTGCTGCAGCCGCATGGGGTGGAACCCGATGAGGCGGTGGCAGCCATGCTGGCGGGCTTGGCGCGCAGTGCCCTGCCCTGTGGGCTCATCGTGTGCGGCATGCGCCACGAACCCCCAGAGCGCGTGGCCCAGGCGGCCGAACTGGCCCTGCGCCACCGCGTGGGCCCCCTGCGCAGTGTGGGGGTGGTGGGCTTCGACCTGGCCGGCCCGGAGTTGGGCTGGCCCGCCACCCGGCACGCCGCAGCCCTGGCCCGCGTGAGAGAGGCTGGGCTGCCCATCACCCTGCACGCCGGCGAGGCCGACGAGGGCAGCCGGGTGCTGGAGGCGGTGGCCTTGGGCGCGCGGCGCATCGGGCACGGGGTGCGCCTGGCCGACCTGCTGGTCACCGAGGCCGGCCCTGCGGCGCTGCAGGCGCTGAAGCAAGCGCAGGTGCACCTGGAGATTTGCCCAACGAGCAACGTTCAAACGGGCGCTGCGGCCTCGATCGCCGAGCACCCGATCCGCGCCCTGTGGAACGCCGGCGTGTCGCTGTCCTTCCACACCGACAATCACCTCATTTCCTGCACCGACCTCAACCAGGAAGCCCAAGCCCTGATGGACGAAGCCGGATTCCAATGGGCCGACCTGCTGGCCATGCAGGAGCAGGCGCTGCAGGCCAGTTTTCTGCCCGCCCACCAAACCCAAGCGGCCGCTCAGGCCCTGCGGGCCTGGGCGCACGTTCAGGGCCTGCGGTGACCACCCGCGCCACCCGCCGCCTGTGCATGCCACACCACACCAAGAGATCCCCATGCCAAACGCCACACCCCTGACGCCGCGGGCCACCGCCCCCTTCCGGTACGCCTGGTCCACCAGCGGCACCGCCGCCCTGGCCCTGGTTGCGCTGCTGGCCGGTGGCTGCGCCCAACGGCCACCGCAGGCCGGCGCCCCGGCGGCGCCGGAGACGGTCCAGGTGCGCGTCATCGCCTTCAACGACCTGCACGGCAACCTGGAAAGCGGCAACCTCAGCGTGCAGGTGGCCGACCCCACCCAGCCCGGCAACGCCCTGCGGGTGGCCGTGGGTGGCGCCGACGCGATGGCCGGATTGGTGCGCAGTCTGCGCCAGTCCGCACCCCACAGCCTGGTGGTCAGCAGCGGCGATCTGATCGGCGCCACGCCCTTGGTGTCGGCCCTGTTCCGACATGAATCCACCATCGATGTGGCCAATCTCATCGGCGTGAGCGTGGCCACGGCGGGCAACCACGAGTTCGACGCCGGTGCGGCCGAACTGATGCGCATCCTCAAAGGCGGCTGTGCCGAGCAACGCGCCGACGACCCGGTGCGCTCCTGCGCCCTGGGCCCCTACCGCGGCGCCCGGTTCCCCATGGTGTCGGCCAACGTGCGGCGAAGTGCTGGAGGTACCCTGTTGCCACCTTCGTGGGTGATGCAGGCCGGGCCGGTGAAAGTGGGGGTCATCGGGGCCGTGACCAAGGTCACGCCGCAGTTGGTGGTGCCGTCGGGCGTGGAAGGTCTTCAGTTCATTGATGAGGCCCAGGCCATCAACGAAGCCGCCCTGGCCCTCCAGGCCCAAGGCGTGCAGGCCCTGGTGGTCACGCTCCACGAGGGCGCCGAAATCGGCAGCCCCGGCAAGCCTGCGGACTGGAACGACGCCTCTTGCCCGGGCTTGCGCGGCGAAGCAGTGGACATCATCAAGCGGATCACACCCGCGGTGGACCTCATCCTCACCGCCCACACCCACCAGGGCTACAACTGCCTGGTCGATGGGCGCCCGGTGATGCAGGCCGTGGCCTATGGGCGTGGCCTGTCGGTGGCCGACCTGCACATCAACCCGCGCAGCGGCGACGTGGACCGAGCCAAGACCGTGGCGCGCAACCTGCCGGTGTTCAACGCCCGCACCGACGCCACCCACCGCAGCAAGGTGCTGGGCGCTGAGCCGCCCGCCTTCCGAGCCGCCCTGCTGGCCGCGCAGCCGGATGCCGAAGTGGCCGCCCTGGTGCAACGCTACGCCCAGGCAGCGGCCCCGCAGGCCCAGCGGGTGGTGGGCCGTATCGCCCGCACCCTGGACCGCCGCGGCCTGGGCGACTCGCCCGCAGGGCGCCTGGTGGCGCAGGCGCAATGGGAGGCCACCCGCAGCCCCGCCAGCGGCGGCGCTCAATTTGCCCTGATGAACCCCGGCGGCGTGCGGACCGATCTGGACTGCCGCGGCACCCCCCCGTGTGAGGTCACCTACGGCGACCTGTTCAGCATGCAGCCCTTTGGCAACAGCCTGGTGGTGATGAGCCTGACCGGCGCCGAGGTCCGCGAACTGCTGGAACAGCAGCAGCGCGGGGGCGCGGACGCCCCCCTGATGTCCCCATCCGAAGGGCTCACCTATCGCTGGGCCCGGCGGGCCCCAGTGGGCCAGCGTGCGCAGGACATCCGCGTCCAGGGCCAGCCGCTGAACGAGGCCGCCACCTATCGCGTGACCGTCAACAGTTTCATGGCCGAGGGCGGGGACGGGTACACCGTTCTGAAGCGCGGCCGGGAGCGACTGGGCGGCGCCCAGGACCTCGATGCCATGGTGGCCCACCTTCGCCGGGGGGTAGCCGATGCAGGCCCCGCACGAATCACCGTGGTGGATTAGCCCCAGGGTGTTGTTCGGCTGTCACAGTCTGGTCACAGCGCAGGGGCAAGATGTTGCGCAAGGCCCATGTCCTCCGCGATAGTGCGTGAATAACCCCACCTGCGGCGCTGTCAGCCGCGGGTGGCGTACCCCTGCTCAGACACCCCGTGGGCGCCCTCGCGTCAGGCTGACGCGAGCGCCCTTTTTGTTCCTTGGAGATCTCCCCATGACATCCCTGCGCCTGAACGCATTCGCCCGCAGTGCCATCGGCTTGGCCATTGCCGCCGCCGTGGCCCCTGCCCTTGCCCAGAACACCACCGCCAGCGTGAGCGGCCGTGTGGTGGGCGCCGATGGCAAGCCGGTGGCCGGCGCCACCGTCACCGTGCTGCACGTCGAATCCCGCACCGCCAGCAACCTCACCACCGACGCCGACGGCCGCTACAGCGCCCGCGGCCTGCGGGTGGGCGGCCCCTACACCGTCACGGTGACCAAGGGCGGCCAAAGTGAAAAGCGCGACAACGTTTTCCTGACCCTGGCCGAGACCGCCAGCCTGGACATCGCCATGCTGGGCACTGCCGCCAGCGTCACCGTGACCGGCCGCGGCGCCTCGGACAAGTTCGAAAGCTCGAACAAGGGCGCGGGCACCAACATCAGCAGCCGCGACCTCGCTGCACAGGCTTCCGTCCAGCGCAGCCTGCAAGACTACGCCCGCTTCGACCCCCGCCTGGCCCAAACCGACAAGGAGCGCGGCGAAATCTCCGCCGCCGGCCAGAACACCCGCTTCAACTCCATCACCATCGACGGCGTCACCACCAACGACACCTTCGGCCTGGAGTCCAACAACCTGCCCACCATCAAGCAGCCGATCTCCATCGAGGCGATCCAAAGCGTGCAGGTCAACATCTCCAACTACGACGTCACCCAAAAGGGCTACACCGGCGCCAACATCAACGCCGTCACCAAGAGCGGCTCCAACGACGTCAAGGGCAGCGTGTACTACGTCACGCGCGACGACCGGCTGGTGGGCCAGCGCTACAACGCCACCACCGACACCTATTTCGACGCACCGAAGTTCACCGAGAACACCAAGGGCTTCACCCTCGGCGGCCCGATCGTCAAGGACAAGCTGTTCTTCTTCGTCAACCACGAAACCTTCACCAGCTCGCGCACCCGTCCTGATTTCGCCCCCATCGGCGGCGCGGGCACCATCGTGGGCATTCGCCAGTCGACCATCGACCAGGCCATCGCCATCGGCCGCGACACCTACAAGGTCGATGTGGGCACCTCGGCTGTGCCCGAAGGTGTGGCCGTCAATGTGAAGGACAGCCTGCTCAAGCTGGACTGGAACATCAGCGACCAGCACCGCGCCAATGTGCGCTTCACCCGTACCGACCAAACCGAACCGTTCCTCGTGGGCTTCAACAGCACCGGCCTGTCGCTGAGCTCCTACTGGTACAACCAAAAGAAGTCGCTCAAGAGCGTCGTGGGCCAGTTGTTCTCGGACTGGACCGACAACTTCAGCACCGAGTTCAAGATCTCCAAGCGCGACTACGACAGCGTACCCACCCCGGTCAACGGCGTGCGCCTGCCGCAGATCGCACTGGACTTCGCGGGCGCGTTGCCCACCGATGCACCGGCCGGCACCAATGCCAACACCCGTACCCTGCTGATGGGTACCGAGCGCAGCCGCCACTTCAACGTCCTTCGCACGAACACGCTGGACACCTACTTGGGTGCCAACTACCGCATCGGCCAGCATGAGCTGAAGTTTGGCCTGGACCGTGCGGACAACGATGTCTACAACGCCTTCTTGCAAGACACCAACGGCCGCTATGTCTTCCGGTGCGAAAACAGCAGCGCCACCCTGAGCTACAGCTTCGGCAGCATTGCCTGCGCCACGGCCACGGCCGACCAGGTTGCCTCGGCGGTGCTCGAAAACTTCCGCTTGGGCCGCCCCTCGCAGTACTTCGTGCAGGTGCCGCAACCCGGCCGCGCGCTCAACGACGCCGTGGCCATCTGGAGCTACGCCAACACCGGCCTGTTCCTGCAAGACACCTTCAAGCCCAGCCAGAACCTGAGCCTGGTGGCCGGCCTGCGCCTAGACCGCCTGGCCATGCCCGATTCGCCTTTGGCCAACCCGGCTGCAGCAGCGGCACCCGTGGCCGGAAACCCAGCCACCAACACGCGCGCCAGCGGTGGCTTCGGTTTAGACAACACCCGCACCATGGACGGGGCCACCCTGTTCCAGCCGCGCGTGGGCTTCAACTGGAATCTGGGTAGCGCAGACACGCGTCGCCAGCTGCGTGGCGGCTTCGGCTTGTTCCAGGGCGCTGCGGCCAACGTCTGGCTGAGCAACCCTTACTCCAACACGGGTCGCGCAGCCGTGACCTACAGCTGCACCAGCTTTGCCGCCTGCGTCAGCTCCAACGCCCGATTCAGCGCCAACCCAGACGCACAGCCGGTGCTCACGGGCACCATCCCGGCAGCTAACGTCGACTTCCTGGATCCGACCCTCAAGCAGCCGTCGGTGTGGAAGTTCAACTTGGCCTTTGACACCGAACTACCTGACCTGCCCCTGATCGGCCGTACCACGGCTGGCGTGGAAATGCTGGGTACCCGCGTGAAGGACGGCATCTACTATGAGCATCTGAACTTGGGCGTGGCCACCCGAACCGGTCTGGACGGCCGTCAACTGTTCTACACCGCATCGGGCTACAACTCCGCCTGCTGGACAGCCACCGGTGGCACCGTGGGGGGCACCGCCTGCCCCGACCTGCGCAACAAGGCCTTGAGCAACCCCGCCTTCAACAATGTGCTGGTGGCCAAGGGCACCGACCAGGGTGGCGGCAACGCCGTCACGCTATCGCTGAGCAAGATCGTTCCGGGTGGCGCAGCGTGGTCCATGGGCTACACCCGCACCTCGGCCACCGAAGTCAGCCCGCTGACCTCCTCGGTGGCCAACTCCAACTGGCTCAACCGCAACATCTTCAACCCCAACGAGCAGGTGCTGCAGAACTCCAACTACCTGATCCGAGACCGCTTCAACGCCGCCTTCAGCCTGTCGCGCAGCTTCATTCCGAAGGCCCCGACCACCATCGGTGTGTTCTTTGAAGGCCGTCGCGGCAAGCCCTACAGCTGGACCTACATCAACGACCTCAACGGCGATGGTGTGAACGGCAACGACCTGATGTACATCCCCAGGGCCCCCGGCTCGGGTGAAGTCGTGTTCCGCGGCGGCGCGGCCGAAGAGACCCGCTTCTGGGAAATCGTCGATGCCAACCCTGCCCTGCGCAACGCCAAGGGTGGCGTGGTGGGCCGCAACAACGAGTTCGCCCCCTGGGTCAACAGCTTTGATGTGCGCCTGAGCCAGCAGCTCCCGGGCTTTGGCAACAAGCAGCGCGCCACCATCACGCTGGACATCCTGAACTTCGGCAACCTGCTCAACAAGAAGTGGGGCCGGATCAACGAAATCGGCTTCCCGTCCAACCGCAGCTTTGTTAACTATGCGGGCCTGGATGCACAGGGCCGCTATGTCTACAGCCTGGGCAGCACCGAGGCCTTGGTGACGCGCCAAGCTTCTGGCGAATCGCAGTGGGCGGCCCAGCTCACGATGCGCTACGAGTTCTGATCACCGCCGCGAGGGCTCGTCGGGCGCTCACGCGCCCTACGTCTCACGCAGGGTGACCCGACCCGTCAGAGCCCGGCCAAGACCATGGCCGGGCTTATTTGTTCGCTTTTCCTTCGCCCGGGCCGAAGCCGGCCGGTACACTGTTCTGTATGAAGTTGATCGGTTCCCTGTCCAGTCCCTACGTGCGCAAGGTGCGCGTGGTGATGGCCGAAAAGAAGCTGGATTTTCAACTCGTGTTGGAAGATGTCTGGAACAGCGACCAGATTCTGGCCAGCAACCCCCTGGGCAAGGTGCCTTGCCTGATCATGGAAGGTGGCGAGGCGGTCTTCGATTCGCGCGTCATCGTGGAGTATCTCGACACGCTCAGCCCCGTGGGAAGACTCATTCCCGGCACCGGCCGTGAGCGCGCCGAGGTGCGCACCTGGGAAGCCCTGGCCGACGGTGTGCTCGACGCGCTGATTGCCATCCGTTTGGAAAACACCTGGAGCGGTCGCCGCCCCGAACAGCGCAGCGCTGCCTGGTGTGAGCGGCAGATGACCAAGGTGCACGCCAGCCTCAACGCGATGAACACCGCCCTGGGTGACAAGCCCTGGTGCAGCGGCAACCACTACAGCCTGGCCGACATCGCCCTGGGCTGCGTCACCGGCTACCTGGACTTCCGCTTCCCGGATGTGAATTGGCGTGAGAGCCACCGGCACCTCGCCCGCCACCATGACAAGCTGGTCGCACGGCCGAGCTTCATCGACACCGCACCGCCCAGCGCCTGAGCAACGCTGGGCGTTGATCAGGCCTTCACGGCATCGCGCGCACTGCGACTGGGCCGCCCGATGGGCCCCTCACGCTTGAGGTCCAGCTCCAGGCCAAACGTGTCGGCGCTGGCCAGCGGCCAGAAACTGCGAAAGACCTTATAGGGCCAGTCGGCTTCGCCGCGTTCGGCCGCCACGATCGCCCCGTCGGCCACGAAAGGCAGCGAGCTGGCCAGCGGCTTCACGCGCTCTCCACTGCGCCGCACGATGTGCGAAGCGCTGATCTGCCCCGGGTGGGTCAAGCCAGCGGCCTGCACCAATTCCTGAAGGGCCTCCAGCGTGTGCTGGTGGAATCGCCACACGCGATCGGTCTTGTCGGACACCACCAAGGCCTTCTGGCGGTCTGGGTCCTGCGTGGCCACGCCGGTGGGGCAGGCGCCGGTG
Source organism: Betaproteobacteria bacterium (assembly GCA_046094505.1). Classification (GTDB taxonomy): domain Bacteria; phylum Pseudomonadota; class Gammaproteobacteria; order Burkholderiales; family Burkholderiaceae_C; genus RFTU01. The sequence continues at coordinate 67,839 of JBJTHN010000010.1, read as the reverse complement.
TGGCAGCTTTGGGACTGGATGCAGCCCAGGGCGAACATGAAGCCGCGCGCAGCATTGCACCAGTCGGCCCCCAGGGCCATCATGCGGGCGATGTCGAAGGCGCTCACCACCTTGCCGGCACAGCCGATCTTGATGCGGTCGCGCAATTGAATGCCCACCAGGGTGTTGTGCACCAACAGCAGCCCCTCCTGCAGGGGCGCGCCCATGTGATCGGTGAACTCCAGCGGTGCCGCGCCGGTGCCCCCTTCGGCGCCGTCCACCACGATGAAGTCCGGCAGCAGGCCCGTCTCCAGCATGGCCTTGCAGATGCCAAACCACTCCCACGGATGACCGATGCACAACTTGAATCCCACGGGCTTGCCACCCGACAGGGTCCGCAGTTGCTCCACGAACTGCAGCAATTCACGCGGCGTGGAGAACGCGCTGTGCGCCGCCGGGCTCACGCAATCCTGGCCCACGGGCACGCCACGCGCCTGGGCGATTTCGGGCGTCACCTTGGGCCCGGGCAAGACACCGCCATGGCCCGGTTTGGCACCCTGGGACAGCTTGATCTCGATCATCTTGACTTGGGGGTCACGCGCGTTCTCGACAAAGCGCTCAGGGCTGAAGGTGCCGTCGTCATGGCGGCATCCGAAGTAGCCCGAGCCGATTTCCCAAATCAGATCGCCCCCGTTGGCGCGGTGGTGCACGCTGATGGAACCCTCACCCGTGTCGTGGGCGAAGTTGCCCTTGCGCGCACCGCCGTTGAGGGCGCGTATGGCGTTGGCCGACAAAGCCCCAAAGCTCATGGCCGAGATGTTGAAGACGCTGGCGCTGTAGGGCTGGGTGCAGCTGCTGCCGCCCGTGCCGATGTCCACCCGAAAGTCGTGGTGCGGCACCACCGATGGCTTGAGGGAGTGGTTGATCCACTCGTAACCCTGGGCGTGCACATCCAGCTGGGTGCCGAAAGGCCGCTTGTCTCCATCCCCTTTGGCACGCTGGTACACCAGCGAGCGCTGCTGGCGCGAGAAGGGCGCGGCCACGTTGTCGTCTTCCAGAAAGTACTGCCGGATCTCGGGCCGGATGTACTCGAACAGGAAGCGCATGTGCCCGATGAGCGGGTAGTTGCGCAGAATGGCCCGCGTGGTCTGCTGCACATCGCGCCAACCCTGAACGGCGCCCCCCAGGCCCAGCAGGGCCAGCCACCACCAGGCTGCGCCCGCGCCTGAGAGCGCCAAGACCAAGCCCAGCAGCCCCGCTGCGCTGAAGAGCAGCCAGGTGGAATAGCGCAGGGGCATCCAGCCATCGATCATCGCCAGCACTCGGGGCATGGTGTCCTCCATCTGGGCGCCGAACAGCCGCGCCCTGTCCCAGGTGGGCGCAGGATAGGAGCAAGCGCGGACCGGAGCAACAGGAACACCCTGGTCGCGCCCGCCAGCGCGCGCGTCTATACTCCCACGCTCAGCGCCGATTTGTCCAGATTGCGGGCGCTCAAGAAATGCCGCTAAAAGGGACACCCCGGTGTCCGCTTCAGCGGCATCGGGTTTTTTGTTGTCGGGAATCAGCACCACCGTGAGCGTTGGCGTCGTCACCCCCCAGAAGATGCAGTTCGACCTGCCCCTGCCCCTGCGCAGCGGCGCGCAACTGCCCGCCTATGAACTGGCCTACGAAACCTATGGCCAGCTCAATGCCCAACGCAGCAATGCGGTGTTGGTTTGCCACGCCCTGAACGCCAGCCACCATGTGGCCGGCACCTATGCTGACCAGCCCGCCAACACCGGTTGGTGGGACAACCTGGTGGGGCCGGGCAAGCCCCTGGACACCAACCGTTTCTTCGTCATCGGCGTCAACAACCCGGGTTCCTGCTTCGGCTCCACCGGCCCCACCCACCTCAACCCCGCCAGCGGCCAACCCTGGGGCTCTGACTTCCCCGTGGTGACGGTCGAAGATTGGGTGGATGCACAGGCACGGTTGCTCGACCGCCTGGGCATTGGGCAACTTGCCGCCGTGCTTGGGGGCAGCCTGGGCGGCATGCAGGCGCTGGCCTGGAGCCTGCGCCACCCCGAACGCCTGCGCCATTGCGTTGCGGTGGCCACGGCGCCCAACCTTTCGGCTCAGAACATCGCCTTCAATGAGGTGGCGCGCCGCGCCATCACCACCGACCCCGAGTTCCACGGTGGTCACTATCTGCGCCAGGGCACGATTCCCCGCCGTGGCCTGCGCGTGGCGCGCATGATCGGCCACATCACCTACCTGTCCGATGACTCCATGGAGGCCAAGTTCGGGCGCGAACTGCGCCACGGCGAACTGGCCTACACCACGCAGGACATCGAATTCCAGATTGAGAGCTACCTGCGGCACCAGGGCGACAAGTTCAGCGAGTACTTTGACGCCAACACCTACCTGCTCATCACCCGGGCCCTGGACTATTTCGATCCCGCGCGCGAACACGGGGGCGACATCAGCCGCGCCTTCGCCGCAGCCCGCGCGGTCCGCTTCCTGGTGGTGAGCTTCACCACCGACTGGCGCTTCTCGCCGGCGCGCTCGCGCGAGATTGTCAAGGCCTTGGTCGACAACCAAACCGCCGTGAGCTATGCGGAAATCGATGCCCCCCACGGCCACGACGCCTTCCTCCTGGAAGACCCGCGCTACCACGCGGTGATGCGGCTGCGCTTTGATGCCATTGCGCGCGAGGTGGGGGCATGAACGTGTCACAGGGATTGCCCGAGCACCTGCGCGCCATTGCCGAGCTGGTTCCCCCGGGCTCTCGGGTGCTGGACCTGGGCTGCGGCGAAGGCGAGCTCCTGGCCCATCTGATCGAGCAGCGCGGCTGCAGCGGCTACGGCGTGGAGATCGACGACAGCAACCTACAGGCCTGCGTGGCGCGTGGGGTCGACGTGATCCAACTCAACCTCGAAGACGGCTTGGCCATGTTCGCCGACCGCAGCTTCGATGTGGTGCTGCAGCTGCAGACGCTGCAACACCTGAAGAACACCGAGACCATGCTGCGCGAGACCGCCCGCGTGGGCCACATGGGCATCGTCAGCTTTCCCAACTTTGCCCATTGGCCCAACCGGCTGTCGGTGCTGCGTGGGCGCATGCCGGTGACCAAAGCCCTGCCCTACCAGTGGTACGACACGCCCAACATCCGCGTGTCCACCTGCCAAGACTTCCAGGAGCTGGCCCAGCGCAACGGCCTGCGCATCCTGCAGCACTTCGGCGTGCAGGCCGGGCGCCGCGTGGACTGGTGGCCCAACCTGCGGGCCAGCGTGGCCGTCTTTCAGTTCGACAGCCCCTTGAGCGCCGCGGGCTGACCGGCCTGGGCGCACCGGGCCGCCGCCGCGGCCCCCTCAGGCGATGGGCGCCGGCTTCACCGTCAAGCGGTTTGCGCCTTCTTCACCTTCAGGCGCCAAGCGTGCAGCAAGGGCTCGGTGTAGCCGTTGGGCTGCTCCAAGCCCTTGAACACCAGGTCACAGGCGGCCTTGAAGGCCATGGACTTGGACAGGTCGTCGGACATTCGACGGTAGCTCGCGTCGCCCGAGTTCTGCCAATCCACCACGGCGGCCATGCGCTTGAAGGTGTCCATCACCTGCTGGCGGGTGACCACGCCGTGCAACAGCCAGTTGGCAACGTGCTGGCTGGAAATGCGCAGCGTGGCGCGGTCTTCCATCAGGCCCACGTTGTGGATGTCGGGCACCTTCGAGCAGCCCACGCCCTGGTCCACCCAGCGCACCACATAGCCCAGGATGCCCTGCACGTTGTTGTCGAGCTCGGCCTGTTTTTCCGCTTCGGTCCAGAAGGGCACCAGGGCACAGGGAATCTGCAGGATGGCGTCCAGCAGGTTCTCTTCCATGGCACGCGACTTCTCGGTGCGCACGAACACGTCCATGCTCTTGAGCAGGGCTGGCACATCCACCTGGTGGTAGTGCAGCGCGTGCAGCGTGGCAGCCGTGGGCGACGGCACCCAGGCGGTGTTGGCACCGGACTGCGGGTGGGCAATCTTCTGCTTGAGCATGTCCGACATCAGGTCGGGCATGGCCCACATGCCCTTGCCGATCTGCGCACGGCCACGCAGTCCGCAGGCCAGGCCGATCTGCACATTGTTGAGCTCATAGGCGCGCAGCCACTGCGCGTTCTTCATCAAGGGCTTGCGCACCATGGCCCCTGAATGCATGGCGGTGTGGATTTCGTCGCCCGTGCGGTCCAGGAAGCCGGTGTTGATGAAGGCCACGCGGTGGCGCGCGGCGTTGATGCAGGCTGCCAGGTTGATGCTGGTGCGGCGCTCCTCGTCCATGATGCCCAGCTTCACGGTATGGGGCTTCAAGCCCAGCAGGGCTTCCACGCCGCTGAACAATTCATCGGCAAAAGCCACTTCAGCAGGGCCGTGCATCTTGGGCTTGACGATGTAGACCGAACCCTTGCGCGAGTTGCGGATGGTCTGGCCCTTGGCGGGCTTGAGGTCGTGCAGCGCAATGGCCACCGTCACCACGGCGTCCATGATGCCCTCGGGAATCTCCGAGCCCTTGTCGCCCCACAAGATGGCGGGGTTGGTCATCAGGTGGCCCACATTGCGCACGAACAGCAGCGAGCGGCCGTGCAGCGTCACCGGCTTGCCCTTGGCGCCGGTGTAGGTGCGGTCTTCATTCAAGCGGCGGGTGTAGGTCTTGCCGCCCTTCTCGACCGCTTCGGTCAGCGTGCCCTTGAGAATGCCCAGCCAGTTCGCATAGCCCACCACCTTGTCGGCCCCGTCCACCGCGGCTACCGAGTCTTCCAGGTCCAAGATGGTGCTCAACGCCGACTCCAGCACCAGGTCGCTCACACCAGCGGGATCGGTCTTGCCGATCGGGTGGCTGCGGTTGACCTGGATTTCCAGGTGAATGCCGTTGTGGCGCAGCAGCACGGCCGAAGGCGCCGCCTCGCTGCCCTGGTGGCCGATGTAGCACTGCGGCTGCGCCAGGCCCGTCACGGTGCCGTCGCGCAGCGTCACCTGCAGCGCACCGTCCTTGATGCGGTAGAGGGTGCTGTCTTTGTGCGACCCCTGGGCCAGGGGCGCCACACGGTCCAGCACATAGCGGGCGTACTCGATCACCTTGGCGCCGCGCACCGGGTTGTAGGCCCCCCGGCGCTCGGCCCCATTGGCCTCGCTGATCGCGTCGGTGCCGTACAGCGCGTCGTACAGCGAACCCCAACGGGCGTTGGCGGCGTTGAGCGCATAGCGGGCGTTGAGGATGGGCACCACCAGTTGCGGTCCCGCCAAGGTGGCCACCTCATCGTCCACATTCGTGGTCTCGCACTGCACCTGCTCGGGCGCGGTCACCAGGTAGTTCAGCTTCTTGAGGAAGGCCTTGTATTGCGGCATGTCCTTGATCGGGCCCGGGTGGGCCTTGTGCCAGGCATCCAGCTCCAACTGCATCCGGTCGCGCTCGGCCAACAGCGCGGCGTTCTTGGGCGCCAGCTCGTGCACCAAAGCAGAAAAGCCCTTCCAAAAAGCGGCGGCGTCGATGCCCGTGCCGGGCAACACCTGCTGCTCGATGAACTGGTGCAGTTCGCGGGCCACTTGGAGGCCGTGGGTGGCAATGCGCTGGGTCATGTGGGGGTTCCTCGTGCGGAATCAGATGGGAAAGCGTCAAAGGGGCGGCTGACGGCACCGCGGAGCGTTACTGTATTCCAACCATAAAACCGTATTAATCGAAGAATTTGATAAAGATTCGTGCGTGAAAGTCAATAATTAAGCCGTCATGGACCGCCTAAAGCAAGTCGAATCCTTTGTGGCCGTGGTGGCGCGTGGCAGCCTCACGGCCGCAGCCCAAGCCGAGGGGGTGGCCCCAGCGGTCATCGGCCGGCGGCTGGACGCCCTGGAAGCCCGCTTGGGTGTGAAGCTGATGCAGCGCACCACGCGCCGCCTGAGCCTCACCCACGAAGGCAGCGCGTTCTTGGAAGACTGCCAGCGCTTGCTGGGCGACCTGGCCAGCGCCGAGGCCAGCGTCAGTGCCGGTGGCGTCAAGGCCAGCGGCCACCTGCGGATCACCGCACCGGCGGGCTACGGGCGCCGCCATGTGGCGCCACTGGTCCCACGCTTTCTGGCCGAACACCCCGAGGTGTCCTTGTCCCTGAACCTGGCCGACCGGGTCATCGACATCGTGCACGAAGGCTACGACTGCGCCATTCGGGTGGGCGACCTGCCGGACTCCAGCCTGGTCTCGGTGCGCCTGGCCGACAACCGGCGGCTGTGCGTGGCCTCACCGGCCTACTTGGCGCGCCGTGGTACTCCGGACACGCCACAAGACCTCCAGCACCACGATGCCCTGGTCTTGAGCAGCGAAGCCAGCCAAACCCGCGGTTGGGCCTTCCAGACGGGCGAGCACATCACCCACCTGCGGCCCCGCGGCCGCGTGGATTGCAGCGACGGGCAGGTGCTGCACGCCTGGTGCCTGGCCGGCCTGGGCATCGCCTGGCGCAGCGCCTGGGAGGTGCGCCAAGACCTGGCCGAGGGCCGCCTGGTGGAGGTGCTGTCCACACATGCCGCCCCACCCAACGGCGTTTACGCGGTGTTCGCCCACGCCCGCCACCTGCCCCTGCGGGTGCGCCTGTGGATCGACTTCCTCAAGGCCGCCTGGGGTAACCCGCAGTACTGGGACGGCCCCACCTAGAATTGGCCCATGATCCAAGTGAAGCAAGCCCTGCAAGCCGCGCTGAAAGCGGCCGTGGGCTCGATTGCCCCCGGCCACGGCTTGGCCGTGGCCTTTGAATCGCCGCGCCAAGCGGCACACGGCGACCTGGCCGTCACCGCCGCCATGGCCCTGGCCCGACCACTCAAGCAGAACCCGCGCGCCCTGGCACAGGCCCTGGTGGAGGCGCTCAAGGCACAAGCCGCGGTTCAAACCTGGGTGCAAGACCTCGAGATTGCAGGCCCCGGGTTCATCAACCTGCGCCTGACGCCCGCGGCGCGCCAAACCGTGGTGACCGAGGTGCTGCAGCAAGGCGCGTGCTTTGGCCGCCGCGCCGACAAGGGCCAGCGCGTGATGGTGGAGTTCGTCTCGGCCAACCCCACCGGTCCGCTGCATGTAGGCCATGGCCGCCAAGCCGCGCTGGGCGACGCGTTGTGCAACCTGTTGGAGTCGCAGGGCGCGCAGGTGCAGCGCGAGTTCTACTACAACGACGCCGGCGTTCAGATCGCCACTCTGGCCACCTCGGTGCAGGCCCGCGCGCGAGGCCTTAAGCCCGGGGACGTGCAGTGGCCCGAAGCGGCCTACAACGGCGACTACATCGCCGACATCGCGCGCGACTTCCTGGCCGGCGCCACGGTCACGGCCGACGACCGTGCCTACACCGCCAGCGGCGACGTGAACGACCTCGAGTCGATCCGCCAGTTCGCCGTGGCCTATTTGCGCCACGAGCAAGACCTCGACCTGCAGGCCTTCGGCGTGCGCTTTGATCACTACTACCTGGAATCCAGCCTCTACAGCAGCGGCCGTGTGGAACAGGCCGTGCAGCGCCTGATGGCGGCGGGCAAGACGTACGAAGACGGGGGCGCGCTGTGGCTGCGCTCGACCGACTACGGCGACGACAAAGACCGCGTGATGCGCAAGTCGGCCACCGTCGACGCCGAAGGCCGCGAGATGCAAGGCGGCTACACCTATTTTGTGCCCGATGTGGCTTACCACATCCACAAATGGGAACGCGGCTTTGGGCAGGTCATCAATGTGCAGGGCAGTGACCACCACGGCACCATCGCCCGTGTTCGCGCAGGCCTTCAGGCTGCAGGCGTGGGCGTCCCCACGGGCTGGCCCGACTATGTGCTGCACAAGATGGTGACGGTGATGAAGGGCGGCCAGGAGGTGAAGATCTCCAAGCGGGCGGGCAGCTACGTCACGCTGCGCGACCTCATCGACTGGACCAGCCGTGACGCGGTGCGCTTTTTCCTCATCAGCCGAAAGGCCGACACCGAATTCACCTTCGACGTCGACCTGGCCCTGCAGCAAAACGACGAGAACCCCGTGTTCTATGTGCAGTACGCGCATGCGCGCATCTGCTCGGTGCTGGAGCAGTACGCACAAGGTGGCGGCGATGTGACGGCCTTGGCCGGTGCCCAACGGTCCCTGCTCACCGCGCCCACCGAGGCCGCCCTCATGCTCAAGCTGGCGCAGTACCCCGACATGCTCACCGGTGCCGCGCAAGACCTGGCCCCGCACGACGTGGCCTTTTACGCGCGCGACCTGGCAGGCGCCTTCCACAGTTACTACGCCGCCGAGCGATTCCTGGCGCCAGACGCCGAGCTCACCCGTGCGCGCCTGTCCCTGCTGCAGGCCACACGGCAGGTGCTGGCCAATGCCCTGGCAGTGGTGGGTGTGTCGGCCCCTCAACGCCTGGAGCGGGTCATCAGCGAAGAGGTGATCGCATGAAGTCACAACGCGGGGGAACCCTCATCGGCCTGATCGTGGGCCTGGTGTTGGGCTTGGGCGTGGCCCTGGCCGTGGCGCTGTATGTGAGCAAGGTGCCCGTACCCTTCGTGGACAAGCTGCCCCAACGCACGGCCGACCAAGACAGCGCCGAAGCCGAACGCAACAAAAACTGGAACCCCAATGCGCCGCTGGCAGGCAAGGCCGGCGTACCTGCGCCGGCGGCCTCGGCACCAGCGGCTGAGGGCGACGGCGCGGCAGCACCCACCGCCACGGGCACCGCCGCAGCCGGCAGTGCCGCACCAAACGCGGCGGCCCCGGCCGCCGCGGGCGCAACCCCCGCCCGCTCGCCTGCCGCACCCGACCCGCGGCCCGAGGTCACGGGCCTGTTCATCCAGGCCGGCGCCTTCAGCAAGGCCGAAGACGCGGAGCAACAACGCGCCCGTCTGGCGATGCTGGGCTTTGCCGCCCGCATCTCCGAACGCGAACAGGGTGGACGCCCCGTGTTCCGGGTGCGCGTGGGCCCCTACGAAACCCGCGATGAAACGCAAGGGCCCATGGACCGGCTGCAAGCCGCGGGCATTGAGGTCAGCCTGGTGCGCGTGGAGCGCAGCGCCACACCTTGACCAACGCATTGGGAGTCATCATGAAGCGACGCAAGTTCCTGCAACAACCCGCCCTGGGCGGCTGCGCCCTGCTGGCCGCCCAGGCCGCCGCTTGGAGCGGCCTGGCTCCCCTGGCCCATGCCCAAGGCAGCGATTTCGTCGAAGGCCGCGACTTCCGCCGGCTGGCCAGCCCAGCACCGGTGCCGGGCCACGGCAAGATCGATGTGGTGGAGTTCTTCTGGTACGGCTGCCCACACTGCCACGCGCTGGAGCCCGCCCTGGAAGTCTGGTCGGCCAAGCTGGCCGCCGATGTGACGTTTCGCCGCATGCCGGTGGTGTTCGGCGCACTTCACGAAGCCCATGCACGGATGTTCTTCGCCCTGGAGGCCTTGGGCCAGTTGAACACGGTGCACAAGCGCATCTTTGCGGCCCTGCATGTGCAACGCCGACGTCTCGACAAATTCGACGACATCGCAGCCTTTGTGGCCGAACAGGGCGTGGACAAGCAGAAGTTCGGCGAGGCCTTCAACGCCTTCGGCGTGGCCTCCAAGGTCAAACAGAGCCAGCAACTGGCCCAAGCGTATGCGCTGGAAGGCGTGCCCGCACTGGGGGTTGCGGGCCGCTTCCTCACCGCCGGCTCCATGGCCGGCAGCAACGAGCGTGCCCTTCAGGTGGCCGACGCCCTCATCGCGCGTTCGCGTAGGCCGGCTTGAAGCAGGCCAGCGCCTGAGCCATCAGGCGCTCCAGGGCCTGCCAGGGGTCATGAGGCCAGGCGGGGTCACGCAGGCCCTTGACCACACCGTCAACCACACTGGCGGCGTGCACCAGGGCGGCCAGCTCGTCTGGCGTGACCCGCGGGGCCACCCGCTCAAACAGGCGCTCCTTCAAGCCCCACACCCGCTGCTCGCGCAGCGCCATGGGCAGGGGCTTGCCCTGCGCAAGTGCGTCTTTGACCCGCCACAGTGCGCGCAGGTCTTCGGCCAGCGTCCAGTGCACCAGCACCGGCGCCTCCCCTGAAGCACGCAGCCCCTGCAGCATGCGCTGCGCACGCGCGGACTGGCAGGCCAGCACCGCCTCTGAGAGCTTGAACACATCGTAGCGGGCCACATTGAGCACAGCGTCTTCGACCTGCTGCCAGCTCAGCGTGCCCGGCGGGTGCAGCAGGGCCAGTTTCTGGATCTCCTGGTGGGCCGCCAACAGGTTGCCCTCCACGCGATCGGCCAAAAACGACAGGATGCGTTGGGCCTGCTCACCCTGCCCCACATCCAGCCCCTGCAAGGCCAGGCGCCGGGCCATCCAGGCCGGCAGGTCCTTGCGCTCCACCGGGTCGATGCGCAGGCTCACACCGGCGGCGTCCAAGGCGGTGAACCAGGCGCTGGCCAGTTGCTCACGCCCCAAGCGCGGCAGAAACACCAAGGTGCATACGTCCTCGCTCAGCGCCTCACAGTACTGCTGCAAGGCCTGTGACCCGTCCTTGCCCGGCTTGCCCGATGGAATCCGAATCTCAATCAGTTGGCGGTGGGCGAACAGGCTCATGGCACGGGCGCTGGCCAGCACCGCACTCCAATCAAAGTGGGCCCCACCGACGGTGTGCACCTGCCGGTCGGTGTAGCCGGCCGCGCGCGCGGCCTGGCGCAGCGCATCACCGGCCTCCTGCGTGAGCAGCGGGTCGTCGCCGTGGATCACATACACGGGGCGCAGGCCACTGCCCACCTTGTCCAGGTGAGCACCGAGTTGATCGCCGCGCAACTGCATGTTGGCTAGCGCGCGCCGGCGGCGCCAGATTCAGGCGGCAACACCACCGCCTCCAGGCGGCGAATGATCTGCAGCACCATGTCGCGCTCCAGCACGCGAAAGATTTCCTCTTCCTCACGCGCCTTGGCCAAGGCCGCACTCTCGTTGGTGGACAGGTCGCGCTGCAGAACGAGATCGGTGGGCTCGATCAGCACACGACCCCGCGCCGTGGACAAGGAAAACCGCAAGCGCAACCGCAGCACCAGCTCGCGCACCAAGCCCGCTGTGGTCAGGCCGGTGACGATCTTTTCACGCTGTGCACCTTCAAGGCGCAACACCACCTGCACCGGTGCGGGGGGGTCCACCAGCTGCACCCGCCCGCCCAACTGCTGGCGCAGCTCGCGGCCCAGCGGCGTGGTGGTCGGCACACCCACCAACTGCAGGCGGGAAAAACCCATGGAGGCAGTGCCGCGCAGCTTGAAGCCGCAGCCCCCCAGCAGCACGGCCGCGCCCACCAGGCCGGTGAGGCCCGCCAGGTGCATCCAGGCAGCCCGGCGCTGCGGCCCACAGGCCGTGCTTGGCGCGGGCGCAGCACGCTTCATCAAACCACCACGTTGACCAAGCGCCCGGGCACGATCACCACCTTGCGCGCGGGGCGGCCTTCGGAAAAGCGTGCGAACTCGGGGCTGGCCAAGGCCACCGCTTCGATGGCGGCCTGATCCGCCTGGGCCGGCACCCGCAGGCTGCCGCGCATTTTCCCGGCAATCTGCAGCACCAGCTCCATCTCGTCTTGCACCAGCGCCGTTTCATCCACGGCCGGCCAGGCGGCGTCCAGCAGGTCGCCTTGGCGCGCGGCATAGCCCAGGCCCACCCACAGTCCATGGGTCAGATGCGGACAAGCCGGGTACAGCGCACGAAGCAGCACCGACACGCCTTCGCACAGGGCCGCTGCGTCGCCATCGGCGCCCTCACCGGCCGAAGGCTCGAAGGCCTCCAAGGTGTTGAGCAGCTTCATGCAGCCCGACACCACGGTGTTGTATTGCATACGCTCGTAGTCATAGCTCACCTGTTTGAGCACCAGATGCACCTCACGGCGCAAGGCCTTGGCCTTCGCACCCAAGGCCGCACCGCTGAGGTCGCCTGCCGTGGCGCGCTGCAAGAGGCCCTCATGCTTGGCGGCCAGCGCCCATACGCGCTTGAGGAAGCGGTGCGAGCCCTCCACGCCGGCATCGTTCCACTCCAGGGTCTGCTCCGGCGGGGATGCGAACATCACGAACAGGCGTGCGGTGTCAGCCCCATATCGGTCGATCAGCTCTTGGGGGTCCACGCCGTTGTTTTTCGACTTGGACATGGTGCCCACACCTTCGTAGGTGATGGGCGTGCCCGCCGGCCAATCGCCTTTGGCCTGCTTCAGCCGGGCCCCCACGATCTTGCCGCCCTCATCAAACACATTCTCGACCTCGTGGGGCCAGAAGTATTCGATGCCGCCCTTGTCCGTGCGGCGCGAATAGATGTGGTTGAGCACCATGCCCTGCGTGAGCAGCTTGGTGAAGGGCTCGTCCACCTGCACCAGGCCCACGTCGCGCATGACCTTGGTCCAAAAGCGCGCGTACAAGAGGTGCAGGATGGCGTGCTCAATGCCGCCGATGTACTGGTCCATGCCGGCGCTGCCACCAGCCGCACCCTGGGCCTGCATCCAATAGGCCGTGCCCGAACCCACCATGCGCTGAGCGTCCTGCGGGTCGCAGTAGCGCATGTAGTACCACGAGGAGTCGACGAAGGTGTCCATCGTGTCGGTTTCGCGCCGCGCGGGCTTGCCGCAACTCGGACAGTCCACCTTCAGGAAGGACTCGCACTGGTTCAGGGGGTTGCCACTGCCATCGGGGATCAGGTCTTCAGGCAACACCACCGGCAGGTCGGCTTCGGGCACGGGCACAGCGCCGCAGTCGTCGCAATGGATGATGGGGATGGGCGTGCCCCAGTAGCGCTGGCGGCTGATGCCCCAATCGCGCAGGCGCCAGGTGGTGCGCTTCTCCCCCAGGCCCTTGCCTGCCAGGAAGCTGGCCACCTGGTCCACGGCCTGAGCATGGCCCAGACCATCCAAAAAGCCTGAGTTCACGCAGCGTCCGCTTTGCTTGTCGGCGTACCACTCCTGCCAGCGGGTGGCGTCGAAGGTCTGCCCGGGCACCGCCACCACGGGCTCGATGCGCAGACCGTATCTCAAGGCAAAGGCGAAATCGCGTTCATCGTGGGCGGGCACGCCCATCACAGCGCCGTCACCGTAGCCCATGAGCACATAGTTACCCACCCACACCGGCACGGCTGCACCCGTCACCGGGTGCGTCACCGACAAGCCGGTGGGCACGCCTTCCTTGTCCTTGGTGGCCAATTCGGCCTCGGTGGTGCCGCCTTGCTTGCAGGCCTCCACAAAAGCGGCCACGTTGGGGTCGCGCGCGGCGGCCACAGCCGCCAGCGGGTGTTCAGGCGCCACCGCACAGAAGGTCACACCCATCAGGGTGTCGGCCCGTGTGGTGAACACATACAGCCGGCCGTCTTGCACCAAGGCGCCATCTTGACCGCGGATGTCGTGGGTGAAGGCAAAGCGCACGCCGGCGCTCTTGCCGATCCAGTTCTCCTGCATGGCCTTGACCCGCTCGGGCCAGCCTGGCAGACCGTCCTTGACGTGCTGCAGCAGTTCTTCGGCGTACTGGGTGATGCGCAGGTAGTAGCCGGGAATCTCGCGCCTTTCCACCAGAGCGCCCGAGCGCCAACCACGGCCATCGACCACCTGCTCATTGGCCAGCACGGTTTGGTCCTCCGGGTCCCAGTTCACAACCTGCGTCCGCCGCTCGGCAATGCCGGCCTTGAGCATCTTCAGGAACAGCCACTGGTTCCACCGGTAGTACTCGGGGCTGCAGGTGGCCGCCTCGCGGCTCCAGTCGATGGCCAGGCCCATGGCCTTCATCTGGCCCTTCATGTGGGCGATGTTGTCGTAGGCCCACTTCGCCGGCGGCACCCTGTTCTTCATGGCCGCGTTTTCAGCGGGCAGTCCGAAGGCGTCCCAACCCATGGGCATCAGCACATTGAAGCCCTTCATCCGCAGATGACGGGTCAGCATGTCGTTGATGGTGTAGTTGCGCACATGCCCCATGTGCAGCTTGCCACAGGGATAGGGCAGCATGGAGCAGGCGTAGAACTTGGGCTTGTTCGGGTCTTCGGTGACGCGGTAGGCGTCGTGCGCAGCCCAATGCGATTGGGCCGCGGCTTCCACCTCACTGGGCAGGTACTTGGGATTCATGGGGCGGAATTGTAGGAGGCCGCCCCCCAGCCGAGTCGGTGACAAAGGCCATGCGCGACAGGCCCGCTTTCTGCAACACGCCGATGAGCTCGACCACCTGGCCGTAGGGCGCGCTGCGGTCGGCGCGCAACTGCACCTCGGTTTTGGGGTCACGCTCAGCCGCCTGTGTGGCCAGGGTCACCAGCTGCTCGCGGTCAACACGCTGCTCACCCACATAGGTACGCCCCTGCCCGTCCAGAGCCACCAACAGCGGCTTGGGTGCCTGGGAAGGGCCCGCCGCGTCGCTGCGCGGCAGGTCCAGCTTCAAGCTGTTGCTCATCAGCGGCGCCGTGACCATGAAGATGACCACCAGCACCAGCATGACGTCGATCAGGGGCGTCATGTTGATCTCGCCCATGGGCTCTGAACGCCAACGGCTGGGCATGCGACCGAAGCTCATGTGCGCGGCTCCGCCAGGGCGGCCAGCAGGTCGTGGGCGTAGCCCTCGAGCTGTTCTTCAGCCGCCGCTACCCACTTCCCCAAGAGGTTGTAGCCCAGCACCGCCGGAATGGCCACCGCCAGGCCCACGGCCGTCATGATCAAGGCCTCACCCACCGGGCCAGAAATCTTGTCCACGGACACCGCGCCCGACAGCGACATCTCCACCAGCGCGTGGTAGATGCCCCAGACCGTGCCGAACAGGCCGATGAAGGGTGCGGTGCTGCCCACCGAAGCCAGCCACACCTGGCCCATGCGCAAATGGGCCAGGCTGGCCTGAAGCGCCTGGCGCAAGCGCCGGGTGCATTGGGCCGCAGCCGGTGTGCCTTGGGCCAGGCTGCCCGCCAATTCGTGGGCCTGTGCGGCATCCAGAAGGGGCAGCACCACGCCTTCGCGGTCCAGGCTGGCCAAGCGCTCTCGCGCCAGGGCCCAATCCGGCGCAGCCCAGAAGGCCTGCAGCGCCCGGGGCACATCATGGGCCACACGCCGCAGCACCCAAGCCTTCCAGAAGATCAGGGCCCAGCTCAACACCGACATCAGCAGCATGAGCAGGGCCACCGCGCGGCCCACCACGTCGGTCTGCCCCCAAAAGTCGTTGAAGCTGTCCATGGGCGGCCGCGGGCCTTAGGCTCGAAAGCCCAGGACCTGCGCCATGTCGAACAGCCCCGCGCCGCGTCCCATGAGGAAGCGTGCGGCCCGAAGGCTGCCCTGGGCATAAGTCACGCGGCTGCTGCTCTTGTGGGTGATCTCGATGCGCTCTCCGGTACCCAGGTACAGCACCGTGTGGTCGCCCACGACGTCCCCACCGCGCACGGTTGCAAAGCCAATGGTGGAGGGGTCGCGCTCGCCGGTCACGCCCTCGCGCCCGTGCACCGCGCAGTCTTGCAGGCTGCGCCCCAGGGCCTGGGCCACCACCTCGCCCATGCGCAAGGCGGTGCCACTGGGCGCATCCACCTTGTGACGGTGATGGGCCTCGACGATTTCGATGTCATAGCCTTCGCTCAGGGCTCGGGTGGCCATGTCCAGCAACTGCAAGACCACATTCACGCCCACCGCCATGTTCGGTGCCATCACCACCCCAATGTGCTGGGCATGGGCGGCCACTTCGGCCTTTTGCTCGGCCGAAAAACCGGTGGTGCCAATGACCATGCGGGTGCCGTATGCACGGCAGAACTGCAGGTGGGCCAGGGTGCCTTCCGGGCGGGTGAAGTCGATCAACACGTCGCTGGCCGCGGCAGCGGCCAGCAAGTCCGCACCCACCCGAATGCCGCTGGCACGGCCCAGCCACGCCGTGGCGTCGCTGCCCAGGGCGGGGCTGCCCGGAACATCCAGTGCAGCGCTGAGCACACAGTCCGGTGCCTGCGCCACCGCTTCAATCAGCATGCGGCCCATGCGCCCACTGGCACCGGCCACCGCCACGCGAATGGGGCGATCGCCCTGGGGAGCAGCGGCCATCAGCGCGGCTCCAGGGGCGGGTAGCTGCGTGCAGGGCCCTGGGGCAGGGGCGAAGCAGCGGCCTCACTCCGCACGGGCAAGGGCAGTTTGTCGCGCTGGGCTTGGGTCAACTCCAAGGGGGGCACCTTCGGTGCTGGGGCTCGGCGGTCCACCATGCCCGCCACGAACTGGTGCTCCGTGGGCAGATCAGGGGCCACCACGCGTTCCACCACACCATTCTTGAAGTGCACCGCCACGGCCAGACGCGTGGGTGACTTGTCGGTGCTGCCCGAGCGTTGGCTGACGAAGACGAAATCCCAACGGTTGGCGTGGAAGACATCGGTGAGCATGGGGCTGCCCAGGACGTCTCGCACATCTTCGCGGGGCATGCCAGGCTTGATAAGTGCCAGCTGCTCGCGGGTGACGACGTTGCCCTGTTGGATGTCCACGCGGTAGGGGGTCAGGCGCTCCAACATGCCCGGCGCGCGCAGGGCCACCGCATCAGGGCGCGAAGCGCAGCCCCCCAGCAGGGCCAGCGCCAGGCAGGCCGCTGCGCTCAACGTTGGCTGGATGGCCCGGGGGGCACGCGGGGCTGCAGACAGCAAAGGATGGGCTTGCATCGAAGGTGCGCCCGTGTAGGGCGGGCACTGGCTATGATGTGTCCATTCTAGTGGCCTACCCCCCGGCTCTGATGCCCCCTGGAAGAGGGCTCCCCCCATGTCCCACGCCGACGAACTCAAGAGCAGCGGCCTGAAGGCTACGCTGCCCCGCATCAAGATTCTGGAGGTGTTCCAGAAGACCGCGCTGCGCCACATGACGGCCGAGGATGTGTACCGCGCCTTGTTGGCCGAGGACGCCGACATCGGCCTGGCCACGGTGTACCGCGTGCTGATGCAGTTCGAACAGGCCGGGCTACTCACGCGCAGCAATTTCGAAAGCGGCAAGTCTGTCTTTGAACTCAACCAGGGCCAGCACCACGACCACCTGGTGTGCCTGAGTTGCGGCCGGGTTGAAGAGTTCTATGACCCCGCCATTGAGGCCCGCCAACGCGCCATTGCGCAGGAGCGCGGCTTTGAGCTGGCCGACCACAGCCTGTCGCTGTATGCGGAGTGTCTGAAGCGGGACTGCCCGCACCGCCCCCGCTGATCGCCGTTCACGGGCATGCGGCCCGGTGGGCTGCGCCGTCCCGGCTCAGTCGTCTTCGCCGCTTTCCAAGGCCGCCTGGTGGCGGCTGAGGAACTCTTGATAGGTGTCGATGCCCCGCAACTGCAGCACGGTGTTGCGCACGGCAGCCTCCACCAACACCGCCAGGTTGCGGCCGGCGTCCACGGCAATCACCACCTTGCGCACCGGCAGGCCCAGCACCTCTTCGTACAGCGGCTCATGGGGCAAGCGCTCGAACTCGCGCTCCATGGTCTCGCGGCGCACCAGGTGCACGATCAGCTTCAGGCGCATCTTGCGGCGCACCGCGGTTTCGCCAAAGATGGCCTTGATGTCCAGCAGGCCGATGCCGCGCACCTCCATGAGGTTCATCAGCAAGGCGGGGCACCGCCCCTCGATGGCGGTCTGCGACACGCGAAAAAAGTCCACCGCGTCGTCGGCCACCAGGCCATGCCCGCGGGACACCAGCTCCAAGCCCAGTTCGCTCTTGCCCAGTCCCGATTCGCCCGTGAGCAGCACCCCCAGGCCCAAGATGTCCATGAACACCCCATGCCGTGTGGTCCGCTCGGCCAACAAGTGGCCCAGGTAGGTGCGCAGCACATCGATCACATGGCCCGCGGAGCTGCTGGTTTGGAACAGGGGAATCTCGGCGCGGTCGCACATGGCCAAAAGCCGGTCTGGCGGCGTCTGCGCATCGGCCACGATCAGCACCGGGGGCTCCAGGGTGACGATACGCGAGATGCGCCGCTCGGCCACCTCGACCGAAGGGTGACTGAGGTAGGCCACTTCGCGTGAACCCACCAGCTGCACCCGGTAGGGGTGGATGTAGTTGAGGTAGCCAATGAGGTCGGCCGCCGAGCGCGCCTGCGCAATGGCCGACTCGGCAAAGTGGCGCTCGGGGTGCGCATGGCCGGCCACCCACTCCCACCGCAGGGTGTCCCGGTGTTCCTCGAACAGCGCCTCGGCACTCAGCAGTGCCTGGCGGCGGCGGGAAGAAGAGCGCTCTGGGGGGTTCAAGCCACCGACTTCAAGGGTTGCCACTCCTGAATCAGCCGGTGCACCGTGGCCGCGTCGGGCTCGGTCTTGAGCCGTTCGCGCAAGGCGCGGTCGCTGAGCAGTTCGGCGATCTCAGACAGGATTTCAAGGTGCCGCTGCGTGGCAGCCTCGGGCACGAGCAGCACGATGAGCAGGCTCACCGGTTCGTCGTCAGGGGCATCGAAGGCAATGGGCTCACGCGCCCTCAGAACCGCGGCCATCGGGTTCTTCAATCCCTTGATGCGCCCATGAGGAATGGCCACCCCATGACCCAATCCGGTGGAACCCAGGCGCTCACGCGCGAACAGGTTGTCGCTGACGGTGGCGCGCGGGATCGACTGCAGGTTCTCAAACAGCAGACCGGCATGCTCGAACACGCGCTTCTTGCTGGTGACGTCCACATCCACCAGCACATGGGCGGGCGGCAGGATGGCGGCGAGTCGGTTCATGGCGCTGGCGCGGCGAAATCGGTGGGGGATTATAGGAACGACACCGCCTGCGCGGCACGACTAAATGTGAGCACAGGCCCAAG
This sequence comes from Betaproteobacteria bacterium, assembly GCA_046094505.1. Taxonomy (GTDB): domain Bacteria; phylum Pseudomonadota; class Gammaproteobacteria; order Burkholderiales; family Burkholderiaceae_C; genus RFTU01. Next base: position 49,185 of record JBJTHN010000010.1, on the reverse strand, counting down.
GGCGGTGCGCCCAAGCAAAAGGGGTTGCCGAGCAACCCCTGGGTTTGCGCCGTCGCGGGCCAATGGCACGCGGCTCAGCCATTGATCGACAGGCTGCGCTTGGGGGAATCGTGGTGGTGGTCTTGCACCCGGTCTTTGTGGCGCACCACTTGCCGGTCTAGCTTGTCCATGAGCTGGTCGATGGCCGCGTAAAGGTCTTCGTGGCTCTGCTCCACAAAGATGTCGCGGCCCTTGACATGAAGCGTCACTTCCGCCTTTTGGCGCTGCTCCTTCTCCTTCTTCTTCTCCACACTCAGGATCACGCTCACATCGACCACCTGGTCGAAGTGCCGCGTCACGCGGTCCAGCTTGTTGAGCACGTATTCGCGCAGGGCGGGGGTGACCTCCAGGTGATGGCCGCTGATGGTCAGGTTCATCCAGACCTCCTTCCAAGAGGGTTGATGAGGTTTAAACGCTTGCCCACCGGGCCCCAGCCGCGCCATCGTGTTTCTGGTCCGCCAACTTGAAATGTCAGCCCGATGTCAGGCTCAGCGTACGCCCGAAACACCCGATTGGCAAGGGACCCGCGGCCCCCTGAAAGCCCGCACCAGCGGCGCTGAGGTGACATAATCCAAACCAAGCGAACTACCGGAGCCACGCTTGGACCCCAGTCACCCTTGGTGACCGTCCCCTGCGCCGCGGTGGAGCCCTGTTGATCAGGCTCACCCCACCGCCCTGAGCCCTCGACGGCTCAGACCCAATCGCCGCGCGGGGTTGACGGATTTCACTTCCCTCACAACCCCGGTCGTACCGAACCCGCCGTTCACGCGATGGCAGGTCTGTAAGGCAAAGCGGAGACGCGGCACATGCTCAATGTGTTCACGCTGGACAGCGACGGCCAACGCGGCCGGCTGCTGCAGCAGGAAATCCATGGACCCCACGACCTGGTGCGCCTGGCACCCGTGTGGGTCGACCTTGAAGCCCCCACGGCGGAGGAAAAGGCCTGGGTGTCGTCCCGCTATGGCCTGACGATTCCCGAGGACGCGGTGGACGACGACATCGAAGAGTCGGCCCGCTTTTATGAGGAAGACAACGGCGAACTTCACATCCGGTCGGACTTCCTGGTCGACGATGCCGATGGCCCGCGCAACGTTCGTGTGGCCTTCATCATGCAGGCCGGTGTCCTGTTCTCGGTGCGCAAGGAGGACATTCCCGTCATTCGCCTGCTGCGCCTGCGCGCGCGCCGCACCCCCTCGCTGATCGAAGACGCCAAGGACGTGCTGCTCAAGCTCTACGATGCCGATGCCGAGTATTCGGCCGACACCCTGGAGGGCATCTATGACCGGCTCGAACAGGTCAGTGCACGGGTGCTCAAGCAGGACGTCAACGACGAGGCGGCGGCCCAGGTGCTGTCGGCCATCGCGCGCGAGGAAGACTTGAACGGCCGCATCCGCCGCAACGTCATGGACACCCGACGCGCCGTGAGCTTCATGATGCGCAGCCGGATGCTCGGTGCCGAGCAGTTCGAGGAAGCGCGCCAGATCCTGCGCGACATCGATTCGCTGGACTCGCACACCGCCTTCCTGTTTGACAAGATCAACTTCCTGATGGATGCGACCGTCGGCTTCATCAACATCAACCAGAACAAGATCATCAAGATCTTCTCAGTGGCCAGTGTGGGGCTCTTGCCGCCCACGTTGATTGCCAGCATCTACGGCATGAACTTCCAGTTCATGCCCGAGCTGAAGTGGGAGTACGGCTACCCCTTTGGCATTGCGCTGATGTTGGCATCGGTGGCCGCACCCTTCATCTACTTCCGCCGCAAGGGCTGGCTGCGCTGATCAGGCCAAGGGTGCGGCATTGAAGCGCACCGAGAAGCGGGTGCCCGGCTGGCTCACGCCGGGGCCGCGGCTGCGGGTGTCCTCCACGCTGATCGTCCCGCCGTGCCGATCGACGATCTCGCGCACGATGGCCAGCCCCAGACCGGATCCATCAACCTCGGTCCCCAAGGCCCTGTAAAAAGGCTGGAACACGAGTTCACGCTCGGCCTCGGGGATGCCCACGCCGCTGTCCTCCACCTGCAGCACCGCCACGCGCCCGTAGTGGTCGTGCAGCACCCGAACCGTGACGGTGCCACCAGCAGGTGTGTAGATCAGGGCGTTGTCCACCAGGTTGCGCAGCAGTTCGCGGATGAGCACCGGCTGGCCCAGCAGCTGCAGCGGGGCCCGCCCTGGAGGCGGCGGGGGCGGCGGCTCGTAACCGAGGTCGATGTGCAGGTCCAGGGCCCGCTGCACGAAATCTTCCACCGTCTCCAAGGCGATGGCCTGCAGGTCCACACGCTGGCGGCGCAGGGCCTGCTCAGGGTCCTCGGCACGCGCCATGGCCAGCAGCTGGTTGACCATGCGGGTGGCGTTCTGCGAAGCCCTGGCGATCTGCTGCAAGCTGCGCCTGGCCGGCTCGGCATCCTGGCCCTGCAGCATCTCGCGCTGCGCCAACTCGGCCTGCATCCGCAGGCCCGCCAAGGGGGTCTTCAGCTGGTGGGCCGCATCGGCCAGAAAGCGCTTCTGGGTGGCCACCGACTGCTCCAGGCGCGACAACAGGTCGTTGACCGCATTCACCAGTGGGGTCACCTCTTCGGGCGCATCACGGGGGTCGATGGGTGACAAATCCTGGCTGCGCCGCGCGCGGATCCGGCGCTGCAGCGCCTCCAGCGGCGCCAATCCCCGGCTCAGCGCCATCCACACCAGCAAGACGGCCAAGGGCAGGATCGCATACTGGGGCAGCAGCACGCCCTTGAGCACCTCGGTGGCCAAGAGGCCCCGTTCGCCCAAGGTTTCAGCCACCTGGACCAGCGGTGGCTGCTCGCCGGACCGCTCCACCCGTTCGTGCAGCCACATCCAGGCCACCCGCATGGGCACTTCGTCCACCTCGATGTCGGCCAAGAGGATGCGGTCGTTGACCGTCCCCCGCTGTACAGGCTCCAGGGCCGACAACGCATAGGCAGGCAACGGCAGCGCCGCGTTACCCACCACCAGTTCGCCGTGCAGCCCCAGCACCTGCACCTGCCGATGGCCATCAGCCTGGCCCACAAGCAAGGCTTCCAGCGGGAAATCCAGGCCCACGCGCGTGGCGTTGGGCCCATCAGGCACGCGGACCACCGCGCGCGCCACGGCCTGCACCAGGTACTCCAACTCGCGGTCGTGCGGCTTGTTGGCGATGTTCTGCGAAATCAGCCAGGTCAGGGCAACGCTCAGCGGCCACAACAGCAGCAGGGGCACCAGCATCCAGTCCAACATCTCGCCGAACAGCGAGCGTTGGGAACCTCGGCGGCGCGGCGCCGGCGCTTTGGGCTCAGCCAGGGATCTTCTCCAGGCAGTAGCCCAAGCCACGGACGGTGGCAATGCGGATGGGGCCCTGCTCGATCTTCTTGCGCAAGCGGTGGATGTAGACCTCGATGGCGTTGTTGCTCACCTCGTCACCCCATTCGCACAGGCGCTCCACCAACTGGTCCTTGCTGACCAGGCGACCGGCACGCTGCAGCAGCACCTCCAGCAGCCCCAGTTCACGCGCGCTGAGCTCCACCATCGCGTCGTTGATGTAGGCCACCCGCCCCGTGGTGTCGAAGGTCAGGGGGCCGTGCTTGATCACGTTGCTGGCCACCCCCATGCCGCGGCGCGCCAAGGCACGCACCCGGGCCTCCAACTCCTGCAGCGAAAAGGGTTTGGCCATGTAGTCGTCGGCCCCCAGGTCCAAGCCCTTGACGCGCTGCTCCACGCTGTCGGCGGCGGTGAGGATGAGCACCGGGGTGGCGCTGCCACGCCCGCGCAGCTTCTTGAGCACCTCAAACCCGTGCAAGCGGGGCAGGCCCAGGTCCAGGATCAGCAGGTCGAACCCTTGGGTGGACAGCGCCGCGTCGGCTTCCGAGCCGCTGGCCACATGGTCCACCGCGTAGCCGTTGCCCCTCAGCGTTCGCAAAAGGCCATCGGCCAGCACCTGGTCGTCTTCGGCTATCAGGATACGCATGGGGCTGTCTCCTCGCTCGCGCTTGAACGGTTCGCCGCTTGGCTGCGGTCGGTCTTTGTCACCCATTCTAGGGATGGGCCCCGCCACACCCCTTGCGGGTGTTCCAGGGCATCGGGGCGCCCCGCACCCACCCCTTGGGCGGGATTGACGGTCCGGCTATACTGTACGAATATCCAGTCCATGGAGTGGAGTCCGCCCAGCGCCCGGCAGCCGAAATTCACCGCCCAGCGCCTGTTTTTCATCCCCTCACAGGCTCACGCTATGAGCCTAAGAACCCGCAGACTTCTCACCATGCCCAGGGCGCAGGCCCTGTCCGCCACCCCTCAATCGAACCGGAGATTTCCATGGATGCACCCGTCAAAGCCCTGAACACCGAGAAGGCCAAAGCCCTGGCCGCCGCCCTGGCCCAGATCGAAAAGCAGTTCGGCAAGGGCTCCATCATGCGCCTGGGTGAAGGCGAAGCCGTCGAAGACATCCAGGTGGTGTCCACCGGCTCCTTGGGCCTGGACGTCGCCTTGGGCGTCGGTGGCCTGCCCCGCGGCCGCGTCATTGAAATCTACGGGCCGGAATCCTCGGGCAAAACCACCCTCACCCTTCAGGTCGTGGCGCAAATGCAGGCCATTGGCGGCACCTGCGCCTTCATCGATGCCGAACACGCGCTGGACGTGCAGTACGCGCAGAAACTGGGCGTGAACCTGCAAGACCTGCTCATCAGCCAGCCCGACACGGGCGAACAGGCCCTGGAGATCGTCGACTCACTGGTGCGCTCCGGTGCCGTCGACCTGGTCATCATTGACTCGGTGGCCGCGCTCACGCCCAAGGCCGAACTCGAAGGCGAGATGGGCGATTCACTGCCCGGCCTGCAGGCCCGCCTGATGAGCCAGGCCTTGCGCAAGCTCACCGCCACCATCAAGAAGACCAACTGCACCGTCATCTTCATCAACCAGATCCGCATGAAGATCGGCGTCATGTTCGGCAGCCCCGAAACCACCACGGGCGGCAATGCCCTGAAGTTCTACGCCTCGGTGCGCCTGGACATCCGCCGCACCGGCAGCATCAAGAAGGGCGAAGAGGTCATCGGCTCGGAAACCAAGGTCAAGGTGGTGAAGAACAAGGTCAGCCCGCCCTTCAAGACAGCCGAGTTCGACATCCTCTACGGCGAAGGCATCAGCCGCGAAGGCGAGATCATCGACATGGGCGTGCTGGCCCAGGTGGTCGACAAGTCCGGCGCTTGGTACGCCTACAAGGGCGAAAAGATCGGGCAAGGCAAAGACAACGCCCGGGAGTTCCTGCGCGAGAACCCCGATGTGGCGGTAGAGATTGAAAACCGGATCCGTGAGTTCATGGGCATCCCGCCCCTGGAGGTCTCGGGCGACGCGGCCTAAGGGACTGGGCGCGCCCGCGCCCGCCTCGCCCATGCCGTTCTCACGCAAGCCCCCCTCCCTGAAGGCCCGGGCCCTGCAGGCCCTGGCGCTACGGGAGCACAGCCGCAGCGAACTGCGGCGCAAACTCTTGCGCCCGGTGCGCCAAAGGCCCGGGGCGGGCAGCCCACCAGCCCAGGTGGGCGAGCCTGGCGGGCCCACCGAGCCTGGCCCAGCCGCCAGCCCCCACAGCACCAGCGCCGAAGTCGACGCGCTGCTCGATGAGCTCCAAGCCCAGGGCCTGCTCAGCGCCGAGCGCTTCATCGAGTCACGCGTGCATGCCCGCGCAGCCCGGTTCGGCAACCGGCGCATCCAGGCCGAGCTCGCACAGCACGGCCTGCAGCTCGACGCCCAAAGCGCCCAAGCCCTGCGGGCCAGCGAGCTCGACCGCGCCCGTACGGTCTGGGCGCGGCGCTATGGCTCCGCACCCAGCGACACGCCACCGCAACCGGCCGAGCGTGCCCGCCAGATGCGCTTCCTGGCGGCTCGAGGCTTCAGCCCCGAGGTGATCCGCCGCGTCGTCAAGGGCGGCTTGGAAGAGGAATGAGCCCGTTGGCGCGCCAAACCTGCGTGGTACATTGATCAATTGACTGACCAATCGGTCGGCCAATTGCGCAGCATCTGCGTGGTTCAGCAGTGGCGGTTGACACCGCATCCGGCCACTGCCCGGTCGGTGTCAGTTCAGAGCCAAGTTCCGGGCACACAATCCGGGCCGTTTCAGGTCCGCACGGGTCGGCTTCCGACCTCAGTGAACGTCCGCAACGGGGCCAGCACATCCGCTACCAAGAGGGAACCATGAAGATCCACGAGTACCAAGGCAAGGAAATCCTGCGCCAATTCGGCGTTCCGGTGCCGCGTGGCTACCCCGCCTTCACCGTACAGGAGGCCGTTGAAGCGGCCCAGAAACTGGGCACGCCTGTGTGCGTGGTCAAGGCCCAAATCCACGCCGGTGGCCGTGGCAAGGGCGGCGGCGTGAAGCTGGCCCGCTCGGTGGACGATGTCAAGACGCTGGCCGCGCAAATCCTGGGCATGCAGCTCAAGACCCACCAAACGGGCCCCGAAGGCCAAAAGGTGCGCCGCCTGTACATCGAAGAAGGCGCGGACATCGGCAAGGAGTACTACGTCTCGGTGGTGACCGACCGGGCCACGCAAAAGGTGGCTTTCATCGCCTCCAGCGAAGGCGGTATGGACATCGAGGAGGTGGCCCACAGCCACCCCGAGAAGATCTGCAAGGTCTTCGTCGACCCGCTCAAGGGCCTGACCGATGAGCAAGCCGGCGAAATCGCCCGCGGCATCCAGATGCCCGAAGGCTCGGTGGCCCAGGCCAAGGACGTGTTCCAAAAGCTCTACCAGTGCTACATGGAAACCGACGCCTCGCTGGTGGAAATCAACCCCCTGAACCGCGACAGCAAGGGGCAGATCATTGCCCTGGACGCCAAGTTCAACTTCGACTCCAACGCGGTATTCCGCCATCCGGAAATCGTGGCCTACCGCGACCTCGATGAGGAAGACGCGGCCGAAATCGAGGCCAGCAAGTTCGACCTGGCCTACATCAGCCTGGACGGCAACATCGGTTGCCTGGTCAACGGCGCCGGCCTGGCCATGGCCACCATGGACACCATCAAGCTCTTTGGCGGCGAGCCTGCCAACTTCCTGGATGTGGGAGGCGGTGCCACCGCTGAGAAGGTCACCGAGGCCTTCAAGATCATGCTCAAGAACCCGGCTGTCAAGGGCATCCTCGTGAACATCTTCGGCGGCATCATGCGCTGCGACACCATTGCCGAGGGCGTGATTGCCGCGTGCAAGGCGGTCAACCTGCAGGTGCCACTGGTGGTGCGCATGAAGGGCACCAACGAGGACATCGGCAAGAAGATGCTGGCCGAATCGGGACTGCCCATCATCGCCGCCGACACCATGGCCGAAGCCGCCACCAAGATCGTCGGCGCTGTCGCCTGATGACCTTGCGGGACAGACCGCCCGAGCGTAACGAGTAGCCATGTCCCCCCAATGATCTTGCGGGACAGATCGCTCGAGCGTAGTGAGTAGCTCTGTCCCCCCCAATGAACTTGCGGGACAGACCGCCCGAGCGTAGCGAGTAGCTCTGTCCCCAACTGACTTAAAGGACCCGAACATGTCGATCCTGATCAACAAAAACACCAAGGTCATCACCCAGGGCATCACCGGCAAGACCGGCCAGTTCCACACCCTGGGCTGTCAGGCCTATGCCAACGGCAAACACTGCTTCGTGGCCGGCGTGAACCCCAAGAAGGCCGGTGAGAAGTTCTCCGACATCCCCATCTACGCCAGCGTCAAAGAAGCCGCCGGCCAAACCGGTGCCACGGTCAGCGTCATCTACGTGCCGCCAGCCGGCGCGGCCGATGCGATCTGGGAAGCCGTCGAGGCCGACCTCGACCTGGTGGTGTGCATCACCGAAGGCATTCCGGTGCGCGACATGCTCATGGTGCGCAACAAAATAAAGGCCAAGGAAGCCGCTGGCGGCAAGAAGACCCTGCTGTTGGGCCCGAACTGCCCCGGCTTGATCACGCCTGAAGAAATCAAGATCGGCATCATGCCCGGCCACATTCACCGCAAGGGCCGCATTGGCGTGGTCAGCCGCTCGGGCACACTGACCTACGAAGCCGTGGCGCAGCTCACCGAGATCAGCCTGGGCCAGTCCAGCGCCGTGGGCATCGGCGGCGACCCGATCAACGGCTTGAAGCACATCGATGTGATGAAGGCCTTCAATGACGACCCCGACACCGACGCCGTCATCATGATTGGCGAGATCGGCGGCCCCGATGAAGCCGAGGCTGCGCAGTGGTGCAAGGCCAACATGAAGAAGCCCATCGTGGGCTTCATCGCCGGCGTCACCGCCCCCCCGGGCAAGCGCATGGGCCATGCTGGCGCCCTCATCAGCGGTGGCGCCGACACGGCCAACGCCAAGCTGGCCGTGATGGAAGCCTGCGGCTTTAAGGTCACCCGCAACCCCTCGGAAATGGCCAAGCTGCTCAAGGCCATGCTCTGAGGGCAAGCCGATTGATGACCTTGGGGATAGAATCCTGGGCAGTGAAGGGGAGTAGCTCCTGGCCGTGCGGGTGCCTGAAGGCCCGCGCGGTTTGATGCATCGTCACCACGACAGCCGGCCTATTGCCGCTTCCGGTGCATCAGGCACGCCAACGGTGTGCCGAGCAAGACCTTCGACAGCGCCGTAGGCAAGGCGCCGCTCGAAAGCCGGCTTCACAGCAGTATTCGCGCGGCTTCAGGTCGGCGGCAAGGCGCAACATCACACACCTTGCAAGCATGGACTTCCTCACCGCCGACTTTCTCTCTGCCGTCCTGGCCATCATCCTCATCGACATCGTCCTGGGCGGCGACAACGCCGTGGTGATCGCACTGGCCTGCCGCAAACTGCCGGAAAAGCAACGCCGTTTGGGCATCATCTACGGCACGGCCGGCGCTGTTGGTTTGCGCGTGGTGCTGGTCTTCTTTGCCCTGACCCTGCTGGCCATCCCCTTCCTCAAGATCGTGGGCGCTTTGTTGCTGGTCTGGATTGGCGTGAAGCTCTTGGCACCCAACGATGAAGACGCCCATGGCAACATCGAAGGCTCCGACCGCCTGTGGTCTGCGGTCAAGACGGTGATCGTGGCCGACCTGGTGATGAGCATCGACAACGTGATTGCCATCGCCGGTGCTGCAGAAGGTACTGGTGGCGAGCACAAGATGTCCCTGGTGATCTTCGGCCTGCTCGTGAGCATTCCCATCATCGTCTGGGGCAGCCAGTTCGTGATGAAGCTGATGGACCGCTTCCCGGCCATCATCACCGCCGGTGGCATGCTGCTGGGCTGGATTGCCGGCACGATGTTGGTGACCGACCCGGCCGTGGCCAACACGGAGGCCTGGACCTGGTTCCCCAAGGTGCCCCAAACCGATATGGTGCGCTACGGAGCCGGTATCGCCGGCGCCCTTTTGGTGCTGCTGATTGGCCGCCGTTTGGCAGCGCCCAAGCCTCCCGCTGAGGCGGCCTGACCCCCCTGCGGGCGCCCGCCAAACCACCCCATCAGGGCCTGTGGCACCGAGGTGCCACGGGGATATAGTTCTTCGCCTTAAACAGGCAGAACGAAGCCGGGAGGAGCCCCTGATGAAGAGCCAGAACACCACAGTCCGCCACACGCGCGGGCGTCAGCAGCGGGGCTTCACGCTCATTGAACTGATGATCGTGGTGGCCATTGTGGCCGTGCTGGCCTCCATCGCCTTGCCGCAATACCGCAACTATGTCGCCAAGGCTGAAGTGGGCACAGCCGTGTCCAATGTGGCCGGCGAAAAGGTCAAGGTGGCCGAGGCCGCCAATGCAGCCGCTGCCGACGCCTGTGCCGGGCTGCCCGCCAGCACCTGCGTGGCCAGCGGGAACACCATCACCCTCACCGGGCGCTTTCCGGCCACCGCCACCACCGACGGCGCCGCCAGCACGGTGGTCACGCTCAAGGTGACCGACATCACCCAGTCGCCCATCACCTGGGAGTGCAAAGTGAGCAAGTCGGTGGTGGCGGGCTATCAGTCCGACGACTGCGACAAACTCTCACCCTGAATGCTCATCCAGCACCGGGCCACCTGGGCAGCGTTGGTGCTGCTGTCGGCCTCCCCGGCCCTGGTACCCGCGGGGCCGGCGCCCCTGGTCAGTGCGCCGGCTGAACTCTGGGCTCTGGCCGTGGCGGGTGCGGTGGCCCTGGTGATCGGGGTGCGCAGTTGGCAGGAGGCGCCGCTGCAGGTGGCGGCCTTCGCCGACCCAGATCCCAGGCGCTCGCCGTGGCCCCTGCTGCTGATGGCCGCGCTGGCTTTGGCCAGCATGTTCAGTGCCCTGATCGGCGTGCTGCAGGTGTGCTGGCCGCAAGTCCTGGCCAGCCCCTGGATGGGCTGGATACAACCCAGCCACGACCCCAGCCGAGCGGTCGGCCACATGCGTCAACCCAACCACCTGGCCACGCTGGTGGTCTGGGGGTCCATTGCTTGGGCGGTGTTGCACGCACAGGCTCGCCTGCCCCGCGGTGCAGGCACTGGCGGTATGGCCTTGTTGATGGTGGGCGTGGTGCTCAGCGGCTCGCGCACGGGGCTGTTGGCGGTGGCGCTCTTGCCCCTGTGGGCGCTCTGGGACCAGCGCCTGCCGCGCCACACGCGGCGCCTGCTGCTGGCGGCGCCCCTGATGGCCGCCGCGGCCTTCGCGGCCCTGCACCTGTGGGCCGCACAGGGCGGTGAGGCCTTGGGCGTGGTCACCCGCATCAACGCGGCGCAAGCCGCTGACGTCTCCAGCGGCCGCTGGGCCATCTGGGCGAATGCCCTCGAGCTGATCGCACAGCAACCATGGTCCGGCGTGGGCGTGGGGCACTTCAACATCGCCTGGACCCTCACCCCCCTGAGCGGTCGGCCAGGCGAACCCTTCGGGCATGCCCACAACCTGCCCTTGCAGTGGTTGGCCGTCTTGGGCCTGCCCCTGGGATTGGTGACGATGACCGCTGCGGGTGTGCTGCTGCACCAGGCTGCGGTGCGCGCTTGGTCTGCCCAGCAGCCTGAGGAAGAAGGTCTGGCGCGCCGCGGCGCTTGGATGATCCTGCTGGCTGTGGGCTGGCACAGCCTGCTGGAGTACCCGCTGTGGTACGCCTACTTCAGCCTGCCGGCCGCACTGGCCCTGGTGGTGTGCATGGGTTGGGACCGCCCGCTGCACAAGGCCGCACGGTGGCAGGCGCTCTTGCTCGTGCTGGCCGGCGCCGTGATGCTGGCGCTGTCGGCTTGGGCCTTTGCCGAGCTGCGAACCGTACGGGCGATCTACTCGCCCACGGCGGGCGCTGGCCCCTTGCCGCAGCGCATCGCGCGCGGCGAAGACAGCACCTGGTTCAGCGACCAGGCGCACTACGCCAGGGCCGTCACCCTGCGGCCCGAACCCGGCCAGCCCTGGCCGGATGCCAGCGACCACACCTTTGAGCGGGCCAGCCACGTGCTGTTAGACCCCCGGCTACTGATGGCCTGGGCCGATGCCCTGGCTGCACGCAACGGCCCCGGCGACCGAGACCGCGCCCGGCACCTGGCGGCACGGCTGCGCGAGCTCCAACACCCATCGGCGCAAAACTGGTTGCAAGCCTGCTCAGACGACCAAGCACCGGCTTGGCGCCGTTTTGTCTGTGAAGCGCCCGAGCGCGCGTGGGCTTGGCGAGATTTCTACACGCGCCCCTGACCGTGCAGGTCCAGAGCGGTTCGTGGGGCTCGATACCGCCTCAGGCCGCCCCAGCCACCCAATGCCCGCTCTTGCCGCCTTGCTTTTCCAGCAATCGCACCCCGGTCATTTCCATGCCGCGGTCGGCCGCCTTGCACATATCGTAGATCGTGAGCAGGCCCACCTGAACGGCGGTCAGGGCTTCCATCTCCACACCGGTGTTGCCCACGGTTTCGGCCGTCACCACACAACGCACCGCGGGCGTCGACTCGATCCATTCGAACTCCACGGCCACGCGGGTCAGCGGCAAGGGATGGCAAAGGGGAATGAGTTCCGGCGTCTTCTTGGCCGCCATGATGGCGGCGATGCGGGCAATGCCGATCACATCACCCTTTTTTGCCTGCCCCTGTCGAATCAGCTCGAAGGTGCTGCGCTGCATGCGGATTTGCCCCTCGGCCACGGCCACCCGGTGGGTATGGGCCTTGGCACCCACATCCACCATGTGGGCTTGGCCCTGGGCATCGAAGTGGGTCAAGGGGGATGTGGACTCGGCGTGGGAATCTGAAGACATGGTGCGGGTTTCGATAGCGACATGCGCGGGCAACAAAGCAGTGAGATGATAGGGCACATGTCTGAGGCCAGCGCCCTACGCCCAAGGCTCAGCGACCGCGGCCCCAGCCGCAGGGCGTGTGCCCGTCGGCCGTCCCGCCTGCTGTTGCGCAGCGCGTGGGTCTTGGCACTCTTGGCGGCGGGCCTGCAGGCGCCGATGGGCCGCGCCGCTGCCGACGGCTCCGAGCACCAGCGGCTGCCCTCCCTTGGTGAACCCGACTCGGGTGACATCTCGGAAGGCACCGAACGGCGTGTGGGGGAGTATGTGATGCGCCAGATCCGCCGCGACCCGGCCTACTTGGACGACCCCTTGCTGCTGGCTTATTCGCAAGCGCTGTGGAACCCCTTGGTGCGGGTGGCCCGCGCGCGTGGCGAGATCGTTGCGGAGACCGACCAGGCCTTCGCGTGGGAGACCTTTCTCATCCGCGACAAGTCCATCAACGCCTTCGCGCTGCCGGGTGGTTTTGTGGGCATCCACCTCGGCCTGATCGCCCAAGCGGCCACCACCGACGAACTGGCCGCCGTTCTGGCGCACGAACTCACCCACGTCACCCAACGCCACATTGCACGGTCCAACAGCAGCGCGCGGCGGCAGTCGGCCCTGGGCTTGGCCGGCATGCTGCTGGGCCTGCTGGCCGCCGCTCGCAGCGGCAGCCCCGACCTGGCCCAGGCCACCATCATGGGCTCCCAAGCCGCGATGGCGCAGGGGCAGCTCAACTTCTCACGTGACATGGAGCGCGAAGCCGACCGCATCGGCTTCACCATCATGACCGAAGCGGGCTACAACGGCGCGGGCGTTGCAGCCATCTTTGAACGCCTGCAACGGGCCAACCGGCTCAACGACAGCGGCAACTTCCCCTATCTGCGCAGCCACCCGTTGACGGTGGAGCGCATCGGCGAGGCGCAAACGCGGGTGCAACAAGCGCAGGCACTGGCGCAATCGGCCAGCCTGGGTGTGGCCGGTGGTCCCGTGGGCCAAACGGTGCGCATCACCGAACAGCGCTGGGCGAGCGACCTGCCATCCCAAGAGATGCACCAGCTCATGCGGGCCCGGGCGCGCGTGTTGATGGAAATCCAAGTGCCTGCGCTTCGGCGCTGGCAGGCCTTGGCTGCGCCAGACGGGGGCATCGAAGACCGCTTGGCCACGCTGTACTCCGCCACCCTGGCCAGCATCCTCTTGGGTGAGCCACGCACTGCACGGCGCCACCTGCAAGAGCTGCAAGCACGGCCACTGTTGCCTTCGTCGGGCCCTGTGGTGGAACTGCTGGCCGCGGAGGTGGCGGTGGCCGAGGGGCGAGCACACGCGGCCACGGCTGAATTGGAGACCCTCGACGGGCGCGATCGTGCGGTGAGGCTGGCACGCGCCGAGGCGGCGCTCAAGTGGCTGCAGCAAGCCACGGATGTGCGTGAGCGGGCCAAGGCGCGCCAGGCACTGCAGTTGCACGCTGACGGCCTGGCCACCTGGGTGATCGACCGCAAGCGAGATGCACTGGCGTGGTCCATCCTCTCCACCTGTCACCAGGCCTTGGACCAACCACTGCGTGGGGTGCGCGCGGAGGCCGAAGCACGCTGGGCCTTGGGCGACCTCAATGGCGCCTTGGACCGCTTCAAGGCCGGTCAACGCATGGTGCGCAGCAGCCGCGCACCAGACCATGTGGAGGCCTCGGTGATCGACGCGCGCCTGCGCGATCTGGAGCGAGAACGGCGCCGTGCCTTTGCTGAAATCCGAGGAATGCGCGAAGAGGACTTGCCGCCCGTACTGCCGCCCAACGTCCCGCTGTAGCGTGCATTAACGCGCCAATCGCGGCGAAATTGCACGGCATCGGTTGTGACCGCGCGACAAAAAGCGCGTGAACGTCGTGTGCGTGCGGGTTTTCAGAGGGAAATCCCCTTCTCCACACGGAGAACTCGCATTACCATTGCGGCCGCAGGGTGCCCGAGAACAATCGAGCCACATTCAAGAACGCTCACCTCCACCCGGCACATCAACAACGACCTTGATGGAGAGATTAAACATGGCAACTGCGAAGAAGGCCGCTTCGGCCAAGAAGGCCGCTCCGGCCAAGAAGGCACCCGCCAAGAAGGCACCCGCCAAGAAGGCCGCTCCGGCCAAGAAGGCAGCCCCTGCGAAGAAGCGCACCCCCAACGCGGCCTTCATGAAGGCCATGGCGGTGAGCGATGCGCTGGGCGCCGTGATCGGCAAGGGCCCGTACCCCCGCACCGAAGTCACCAAGAAGGTGTGGGAGTACATCAAGAAGCACAAGCTTCAGGATGCCACCAACAAGCGCATGATCAATGCGGACGACAAGCTCAAGGTCATCTTCAAGAAGGCACAGGTCTCGATGTTCGAGATGACCAAGCTGATCAACGGCCATCTGAAGTGAGACGGTGCGCAGCCGGCTGTTCGCAGCAGGCTGCCAGCACCTTGAAAAAAGCCGGCCCTCGGGCCGGTTTCTTTTTGGCACAGCGCGTTTGCAGTGTGCCTGCTGCGCCAGCAGCGCTGCACTCAAGCCAGGTGCTGAGCCAAAAAGGCCTGGCTGCGCTCACGTGCCAACTGCGCAGCCGCGGCGTCATACGAGCCGCGCTGGTCGCAGTTGAAGCCATGGTCGGCCGCATACACCTGCACCTGCACCGTGGGCTGCGCGGCGGCAAACGCCCGCACGCTGTCGGTGGGAATCCAATGGTCGCGCTCACCGAAGTGGGCCAACACGGGGCACTGGGGCTGGAGCGCTGCGTGGTTGGGGATGCCACCACCGTAGTAGGGCACGGCGGCGGCAAACCCTGAGACCTTGCAGGCCGACAGCCAGCTCAAGAGACCGCCCCAGCAAAAGCCCAAAACACCAACCTTGCCGGCAGCACCCAGGCGCCGCTGCAACTCGGCGCGGGCCGCATCGATGTCCAAGAGCGGCGCATCCAACCCCGCAGCCTGCATCAGGCCAAAGCCGCGCTGCATGTCAGCCTCGGTGTAGCCCAGCTCGATCTCAGGCGCCTGCCGGTCGAACAAGGCTGGGGCCAGCACCCGATAGCCTTCCGCGGCCCAACGATCGGCCACCGATCGGATGTGAGAGTTCACACCAAAGATTTCCTGCACCACCACCAGGCCGCCCTTGGGCGTGCCGGCCGGTTCAGCCAGGTAGGCAGCCAGCTGGCGGCCATCGCTGGCGGTCAGGCTGAGGGATTGGCCCATGGTGGTCTCCTTGATCAAATCGCTGATGCGCAGGCCTGAGCGGGCAGCGGTACCCATTCAGCCGGCGCCTTGATTCTCACGCGGCCGGTTCCAACACCGATGGCAAGAGGGTCTTGAGAAAGCGCCCCGTGTGGCTGAGCTCGCAGGCCGCCACCGCCTCGGGTGTGCCGGCCACCAACACCTGCCCGCCGCCGCTGCCGCCTTCAGGGCCCAGGTCAATCACCCAATCGGCGGTCTTGATCACGTCCAGATTGTGCTCGATCACCACAATGGTGTTGCCCGCCTCGCGCAACTGCGCCAGTACCTTGAGCAAGAGCTGGATGTCGTGGAAGTGCAGCCCGGTGGTGGGTTCATCCAGGATGTAAAGGGTGCGGCCCGTGTCGCGCTTGGACAGTTCCAGCGCCAGCTTCACCCGCTGCGCCTCGCCACCCGACAGCGTGGTCGCGCTCTGCCCCAAGGTGATGTAGCCCAAGCCCACATCCAGCAGCGTCTGCAGCTTGCGGGCGATGGCGGGCACCGCATTGAAGAAGGCATGCGCGTCCTCCACCGTCATGCCCAGCACCTCATGGATGTTGCGGCCCTTGTAGAGGATCTCCAGGGTTTCGCGGTTGTAGCGTTTGCCGTGGCACACATCGCAGGGCACATACACATCGGGCAGGAAGTGCATCTCCACCTTGATCACACCGTCACCCTGGCAACTCTCGCAGCGGCCTCCGCCTTGGGCCGCAGCCACATTGAAGGAAAAACGGCCTGGGCCGTAGCCCCGCTCACGGGCGGTGGGCACATCGGCGAACAGTTCGCGGATGGGGGTGAACAGGCCCGTGTAGGTGGCCGGGTTGCTGCGTGGGGTGCGGCCAATCGGGCTTTGGTCCACATTGATCACCTTGTCCAGCGCCTCCACGCCCTCGATTTCATCGTACGGCGCAGGCTCGGTGGCGGCGTTGTTCAGGCGCTTGGCCATGGCTGCATACAGCGTGTCGTTGATCAGCGTGCTCTTGCCCGAACCCGACACGCCGGTCACGCAAGTCATCACCCCCAAGGGAATCTGAACCGTGACGCCCTGCAGGTTGTGGCCGCGCGCATTGACGATGCGCAGGTGCGAAGGGCCGGCCAAGCCCCAGGCGCCGGAAGCAGGCACGCGGCGCTGCTGCGGCACGGCAATGCGCAAGACCTGGCCCAGATATTGGCCGGTCAGGCTGTTCTCCTCGGCGGCCACTTCTTCGGGCGTACCTTGCGCCATCACGCGGCCGCCGTGCACACCCGCGCCCGGGCCGATGTCCACCACATGGTCGGCCGCTCGGATCATGTCCTCGTCGTGCTCCACCACGATGACGCTGTTGCCCAAATCGCGCAGGTGCTGCAGCGTGGCAATCAAACGCTCGTTGTCGCGCTGGTGCAGGCCGATGCTGGGCTCATCGAGCACATACATCACCCCCGTCAGGCCCGAGCCGATCTGGCTGGCCAGGCGGATGCGCTGCGCCTCGCCGCCCGACAAGGTGTCAGCGCTGCGCTCCAGGCTCAAGTAGTTCAGGCCGACATCGTTGAGAAAGCGCAGGCGCGAGCGGATTTCACGCACCACCTTGTCGGCAATGCCGGCCTTGTTGCCCATGAGCTGCAGGGTGTCGAAGTAAGCCTGGCAGGCCTGCAGTGTCGTGGCCTCGACCTCGTAGATGGGGCGGCCACGCTGGCCATCGTGGTGTCGCAAGAACACATGAAGGGCCTCGCGCCGCAGCCGGTGGCCCCGACAAGCCGGGCAGGGCTTGGGCGACTGCAGGCGGCTGAGTTCATCGCGAACCACCTGCGAGTCGGTTTCGCGCAGGCGGCGCTCCAGCGAAGGGATGATGCCTTCAAAGGGGTGGCGCCGGCGCACCGCACGCGACTTGCCGCGCCCGCCTTCAACGGCATATTCAAATTCGATGGCCTCTTCGCCCGAGCCGTGCAGCAGCATGGCCTTGATGCTGGTGGGCAAGGCCTCGAAGGGGGTCTCCAAGTCGAATTGGTAGTGCGCAGCCACCGACTCCAACAGGGAATAGGTATAACGGTTGCGGCGGTCCCAGCCTTTGACGGCCCCGCTGGCCAGGCTCAACTCGGGAAAGCCCACCACCCGCTGGGGATCAAAGGCGGTGATGTGGCCCAGGCCGTCACAGCTGGGGCAGGCGCCCATGGGCGAGTTGAAGGAAAACAGCCGCGGCTCCAGCTCGGGCAGGGAATAGGCGCAAATCGGGCAGGCATAGGTGCTGGAGAACCAATGCTCGCGTCCGGTGTCGATCTCCAGCGCCACCACCCGGCCACTGGCCATGCGCAGCGCGCTCTCGATGCTTTCGGCCAATCGCTGGCGCTGGGCCGTGGCCTCTTCCGCCCGGGTCTTGATGCGGTCGACCACCACATCGATGTCGTGCTTCTCATGTGGGTCGAGATCGGGCAGCTCACTGACCTCGAACACGCGGGCACTGGCCTGTCCGGCGCGGATGCGAAAGCGCACATAGCCGCGCGACTGCAGGTCCTCCAGCAGGTCGTGGAAGCTGCCCTTGCGGTCGCGCACCACCGGGGCCAGGACCATCAGCTTGGTGCCTTCGGGCAGGCCCAGTACGGCATCCACCATCTGCGCCACCGGCGTCGAAGACAAGGGCTCGTCATGGTCGGGGCAGTACGGCGTGCCGGCGCGCGCATACAGCAGGCGCAGGTAATCGTGGATTTCGGTGATGGTGCCCACGGTGGAACGCGGGTTGTGGCTCGTGGCCTTTTGCTCAATCGCAATGGCCGGGCTCAGACCCTCAATCACGTCCACATCGGGCTTGTCGGTCTGCTGCAGGAACTGCCGCGCGTAGGCCGATAGGCTTTCCACATAGCGGCGCTGCCCTTCGGCATACAGCGTGTCAAAGGCCAGGCTCGACTTGCCCGAACCCGACAGGCCCGTGATCACCACCAGGGCATTCTTGGGAATGTCGAGGTCGATGTTCTTGAGGTTGTGCGTGCGGGCGCCGCGGATGCGAAGGTGGGTGTCGGCGGGCATGCTGGCTCGGTTTTTGGGTAACCGGCCATTATCCGAAATCGTGGGACGGGCGTCTGCTACATCAAGGCCAGCAGATCCGTGCCGTAGGCCTCAAGCTTGTGAGCGCCCACTCCGCTAATGGTGGACAGCTCGTCGGCGTCGCGGGGTTGCCGCGCAGCCATTTCGGCCAGGGTGCTGTCGTGGAAGATCACATAGGGCGGGCGGCCCTGCGCCTTGGACTGCGCGGTGCGCCAGGTCTTGAGGCGCTCGAAACGGGCCTGCGCGGCCTCGTCGAATTCGACGATCCAATCGTGCGCACTGCGGCTGGCCGAGCCACTGCCGCCGACGCTGCGACGCGTGGGCCGAGCGTTGCGCGCGGCCAGTTTGAGCTGCTCGCGGGGCTGCTTCATGGTCAGCGGCACCTCACCGCGCAGCACCGCTCGGGCGCGTTCGGTCAGCAGCAGCGTGGGCAGCTCAACCTCGGTCACCACATGGCCCTGCGCCACCAACTGGCGCAGCACCGCGCGCCACAGGGCTTCGCTCAGGTGGCGGCCAATGCCGTAGGTGGAGAGCTGGTCGTGCCCATACTGGCGCACCCTGGGGTTGGGCTTGCCACGC
Organism: Betaproteobacteria bacterium; assembly: GCA_046094505.1. Classification (GTDB taxonomy): domain Bacteria; phylum Pseudomonadota; class Gammaproteobacteria; order Burkholderiales; family Burkholderiaceae_C; genus RFTU01. Next base: position 30,154 of record JBJTHN010000010.1, on the reverse strand, counting down.
AGCACATCGATGAGGTGGGCGGCCCCGAACGATCGCGCGCCGTTGTGAGCGCCGTGCTGGGCCATGCGGTAGATGCAGCTCAGGGCCATGCGCGCGGCCTCGGTGCCGTCCCACAGTTCGGGCGGCTCCAGGCAGTTGTCGCAGTTGCCGCAGGGCTCACTGGCTTCATCGAAGTACGACAGAAGCCGCTGGCGGCGGCAGTCATGCGCCTCGGCCAGTGTCAGCATGGCCTCCAGCTTGCCACGCAGCACCCGCTTGAAGTCTTCGCTGGCCTGGCCATCTTCAATCAGGCGGCGCTGGCCCACCACATCAGCCAGGCCGTAGACCATCCAGGCTTCGGCGGGCTCTCCGTCGCGGCCCGCACGCCCGGTCTCTTGGTAGTAGCCCTCGACCGTGCGTGGCAAGTCCAGGTGGGCCACGAATCGAACATCGGGCTTGTCGATGCCCATGCCAAAAGCGATGGTGGCCACCATCACCAAGCCGCCGTCTCGGGTCTCGTGTTCAACAAAGGCCTGTTGGTGCTCCTGGCGCACCGACAGGTCCAAGCCCGCGTGGTAGGGCAGTGCGCGAATACCGTGGTCGCTGAGCCAGACCGCGGTCTCCTCCACCTTCTTGCGGGTGGCGCAGTAAACGATGCCCGCCTCGTTTTGGTGGCCCTCTCGGATGAAGCCCAAGAGCTGCGCGCGCGGGTCTTCCTTCTCCACAATGGTGTAGCGAATGTTGGGCCGGTCAAAGCTGCTGATGAAGCGCCGCGCGTCCTGCAAGGCCAGCCGCTCGACGATGTCGGCACGCGTGAGCGCGTCGGCCGTAGCGGTCAAGGCCAGGCGCGGCACACCGGGGTAGCGTTCGGCCAGCTGCGAAAGCCCCAGGTAGTCCTCTCGGAAGTCGTGCCCCCACTGGCTCACGCAATGCGCTTCGTCGATGGCCAGCAGGCTCAGCAAGCCGCGTTCATGCAGCGAATCCAGCATGGCCAGGAAACGCGGCGTGAGCACGCGCTCCGGTGCGGCATACAGGAGGCTCAAGTGGCCGCTGCGCCACCGGCGCTCGATGTCCTGCGCCGCTTCGCTGCTCAAGGTGGAATTGAGAAAGGCCGCTTCCACACCCAGCTGTTCCAGGGTGCTCACCTGGTCCTGCATCAAGGCAATCAGGGGGCTGACCACCAGGGTGGCGCCGTGCCCACGGCGCTGACGCACCAGGGCGGGGACTTGGTAGCACAGGCTTTTGCCACCACCGGTGGGCATGAGCACCAAAGCGTTGTGCCCCGCGCAGACATGGTCGACGATGGCGCCTTGCTGACCCCGAAAAGCGCTGTAGCCGAAGACCTCATGCAGGACCGCCAAGGGCGTGTGGGCCAAGTCGGATGAGGGGGGTGTGGGCAGGGCAGACATGCAAACAGCGCGAAACCCGAATGGTACCGGGCGGCCATGGTGGGCCCGCGGGCCCCGCAGGTGTGCACCCCAGGGCACGCCCTCCACAGACCCTCCGCTGAGGGATGGGCGCGGCGCACCCGGTCGGCATAATCGAGTGCACCAATCCCAAGCGAAGTTCCCCTCACCTTTTCCGAACCGCGGAGTACCCCATGGCCTCGATCAACAAAGTGATTCTCATCGGCAACCTCGGGCGCGACCCCGAGTTGCGCTACACGCCCAGCGGCTCGGCCGTTTGCAACGTCAGCATCGCCACCACCCGAAACTGGAAGAGCAAGGACAGCGGTGAGCGTGTCGAGGAAACCGAATGGCACCGTGTCGTCTTCTACGACCGCCTAGCCGAGATCGCCGGGGAGTACCTCAAGAAGGGCCGCCCGGTTTATGTGGAAGGCCGCCTGAAGACCCGCAAGTGGCAAGACAAGGAAGGCAAAGACAACTACACCACCGAAATCGTGGCCGAGCAGATGCAGATGCTGGGCGGGCGCGAAGGGGGTGGCACGGGCGGCGGTGGCGGTATGGGCGATGAAGAAGGCTACACGCCCGCCCGCCGCGAAGCACCCGCTGCCAAGCCTGCCGGCGCTTCCAAGCCCGCAGCCAAGCCCGCCGGCGGGATCGCCAACATGGACGATGACATCCCCTTCTGAAGGCTGCGGCCGCCGTGCCTGGCTGCGGCGCTGCTGGAGGCTGGGGGCTCCTGCACTCACGGCCCTGCCTCCCTTGTCCCTCCTCATGAGCAGCTCGCCCTCCCAGGCCCAAACCAGCGCCCCAAGGGGGGTTGCACCCCTTGCGCAGGTCGAAACCGGCACGCTGGAGCGCTGGCTGGACCTGCCCTCGCGGCACGTGCCCAGCAGGCCCGTCGATGTGTGGATACCGCCGGGCTTCAAGGCGGGCCAACCCTACCGCGTGCTGTGCATGCACGACGGACAAATGCTCTTCGACCCCCGCACCACCTGGAACCGTCAAGCCTGGCGCGCCCATGAGGCGGTGCACGGCCTGGTGCAATCAGGCCGCTGGCTGCCCACGCTGGTGCTGGGCATCTGGAACCGAGAGTACCAGCGCTATGCCGAGTTTTACCCGGAAAAGGCCCTGGCCTTCGCACCGGCGGGTGCCCGGGATGGCTATGTGAAGGGCGAGGCACAGGGCCGGCCACTGGCCGACGCCTACCTGCGCATGATCGTGGAAGAACTGCTGCCCCGCGTGGAGGCCCGCTGGGGCCCCCGCTCGGCTGATCATGGTGTCATGGTGGCCGGCGCCAGCATGGGCGGCCTGATCTCCTTGTACGCCTTGTGCGAGTACCCGCAGGTGTTTTCCGGCGCGGCCGGCCTGTCCACCCATTGGGTGTCGGTGGCCGCCAGCCGCAGCGAGCTCGACAAGCGCCAGCAGGACCTCTCACGGGCTTTCTTGGCGTACTTGGAACAGCACTTGCCCCGCGCAGGGCGCCACCGGATCTGGGTCGACCGTGGTGACGACGCCCTGGACTCGCTCTACGAGCCCGGTTTGCGCCAGTTCGAGGCGCTGCTGCGCGCGCGCGGCTACGGCGCGGGCGACGGCACCGTGCGCGTGTACGCTGGAGCCGGGCACAACGAAACCGACTGGTCCAAACGCTTTGCGCAGGCGCTGGCCTTCATCGGCCCGGGCGGCGCGGGCGCCTGAAGCGCTTCACACCCCGGGTGCCCTCGTCGGGCTGTGGGAAGGCAGCCATCACGCGCCGCACCCACCACACCGTGCCGCCCAGAAAGGCCATGGTCCAAGCCAGAAACAAGACCGCCGACACCGAAGTGGCTCGCGGGTCCACGCGCTCGTACACGAAGAGGGCCAACACGCCAATCAGGCACACCTGCAGCCAGGTGCCAAACCCATCCAAGAAGGGTGACAGCTTGTCCAGGCTGGGGCCGCGGCGATCACCGGTGAACCAGTATTCGGCATGGGGCAGGTTCACCCCGCCCGAGGGCATGCGGCGCAACAGCCACAATACACCGGGTCCAGCCATCCAGGGCGTGGCAATCAGCACCACCGACAGGACCAACAGCGCGCCCAGCTCGGCCTGCACGGCAGGCGCTGCTGCGTGCACCGTCCACGCCTGGTAAAGCGCAGCCCACCCCGCCATCCAAGTCACCAGGAACAGGCGGCGTGACGGGCTCATCAGGGAAGGCTATTGGCCAAGCGGGGGCGCCTCTACACGCGCCTCAAACCACGGCACCCGCATTCGGGTCGTTGGGGTCTTCGGTCTTGGCCGGCGTGCTCTTGATCAGGTCTTCGCGCTGCACCCCCAACCACATGGCAATGCCCGCAGCCACAAAGATCGAGGAGTAGATGCCAAACAGAATGCCGATGGTCAAGGCCAAGGCGAAATAGAACAGCGTAGGCCCACCAAAGATCAGCATCGACAGCACCATGATCTGCGTGCTGCCGTGGGTGATGACGGTGCGGCTGATGGTGGAGGTGATGGCGTTGTCGATCACCTGCGGCGTGCTCAGCTTGCGGTACTTGCGGAACACCTCGCGGATCCGGTCGAAGATCACCACCGACTCGTTCACCGAGTAGCCCAGCACCGCCAGAATCGCTGCCAACACGGGCAGCGAAAACTCCCACTGAAAGAAAGCGAAGAACCCCAGGATGATGATCACGTCATGCAGGTTGGCGATGATGCCGGCCACGCTGAACTTCCACTCGAAGCGCGCCGCCAAGTACAGCATGATGCCGATCACGGTGAACAGCAAGGCCAGCGCGCCGTCGCGTGCAAGCTCAGACCCCACCGCCGGGCCGATGAACTCTGTACGGCTGAGCTTGAGCGGCTCCTGTTCAGCCTTCACACAGGCCACACGCGTGACCTGCTCGCCCTGCGCCGTGGTGTAGCTCTTGCTTTGAACGGCCCCGGATTCGGCACTGCACAGCGCCTCGAAGGTCCGGGCCGAGACCTCGCCTTGTTTCATCTCACCCCGCACGGGCAGCCGGATGAGCACGTCGCGTGAGGTGCCGAACTTCTGAACCTGAACCTCACCGAACCCCAGGGCTTCCACGGCCTCGCGGGTCTTGTTGATGTCGGCGGCCTGTTGGTACTCCACCTCCATCACCGTGCCGCCGGTGAATTCAATGGACAGGTGCAGGCCGCGCGTGGCAATGAAGAACACCGCCGCCGCAAAGGTCAGGAAGGAAATGATGTTCAGCACCAAGGCGTGGCGCATGAACGGGATGTCGCGGCTGATTCGGAAGAATTCCATGGCTTGTGCTCCTGTCCGCTTCAGGCCTTGAGGTCCGTGGGCGCATCTGCACCTGCAGGGATGGCGGCTGGCCTCCACACCTGCCCAATGGACACGCCCTTGAGCTTCTTCTGCCGGCCATACCAAAGGTTGACCAGTGCACGGGAGAACACCACCGCCGAGAACATCGAGGTCAGGATGCCCAAGCAGTGCACCACCGCAAACCCACGCACCGGGCCCGAGCCGAAGGCCAAAAGGGCCACGCCGGCAACCAGGGTGGTCACGTTGGAGTCCAGGATGGTGGCCCAAGCGCGCTCGTAGCCCGCATGGATGGCCGACTGCGGCGGCACGCCGTTGCGCAGTTCTTCTCGAACCCGCTCGTTGATCAGCACGTTGGCATCAATGGCCATGCCCAGCGTCAGGGCGATGGCCGCAATGCCCGGCAGCGTCAGCGTGGCCTGCAGCATCGACAGCACCGCCACCAGCAGCAGCAGGTTGAAGGCCAAGGCCAGGGTGGAGAACACGCCAAACAGCAGGTAGTAGGCGCACATGAACAGCGCGATGGCTGCGAAGCCATAGATCACGCTGTTGAAGCCCTTGGCGATGTTTTCAGCGCCCAGGCTCGGGCCAATGGTGCGCTCTTCGATGATCTCCATGGGGGCGGCCAAAGCACCGGCTCGGGTCAGCAGGGCAATGTCGGCGGTTTCCTGCGGGGTGAAGTTGCCGGTGATGCGGAACTGGTTGCCAAACTCGCCCTGGATGGTGGCCACCGACACCGCCTCGCCCTTGCCTTTTTCGTACAGCACGATGGCCATGGGTTTGCCCAGGTTCTCCCGCGTGACACTGCGCATGGCGCGGCCAGCCGCATCGTTGAGGTTCACCGACACCGCCGGGCGCTGGTTCTCATCCAACGTGGCTGAAGCCTTCTCCAGTTGTTCGCCGGTAGCGATCACCTCGCGCTTCAAGGACACGGTTCGCTGCACGGTTTCACCCGGGGACAGGCGCACCGGTACGGTTTCGCTGCCCGTGCCGGCCTGGTCCACCAGGCGGAACTGCAGCGTGGCGGTGCGGCCGATGATGTCCTTGGCCCGCGCCGTATCTTGCACCCCGGGCAGCTGCACCACCACACGGTCGGCGCCCTGGCGCTGGATCACCGGCTCGGCCACACCCAGTTCGTTCACCCGCTTGTGCAGGGTTTCGATGTTCTGCGTCAAGGCCTGGTTGCCGATGTCGGCCATGGCCTTGGGCGACAAGCGCCCGGCCAGCCGCGTGCCCTCGGGCACCTTGTCCTCGGTCCACGTGAAGGTGGTCAGCCGGGTGCCCAGCAGGTCGCGCGCAGCCGCCACCGAAGCGGGCTCCGGAATCACCACGCTCAAGCCGTCACCGTCTCGGGTCAGGCCGGTAAAGCGTATGCGCTTCTCACGCAGTGCGCCCCGCACCTCGGATTGGTAGGCGTCAAGCTGCTGCTTGACGGCCGAACGCATGTCGACCTGCATCAGGAAGTGCACGCCACCGCGCAGGTCCAGGCCCAGGTACATGGGCAACGCGCGCATGGACGCCAACCACGCCGGCGAACGGCTCAAGAGGTTGAGCGCCACGATGTACGACGGGTCGCTGGCGTCGGGGTTCAGAGCCCGCGCAATCGCGTCTTTGGCCTTGATCTGGGTGTCCGTGTCGTCCAACCGCACCCGCACCGATGCGCCATCAAAGTTGATCCGGTCGGCCCGGATCGAGGCCTCATCCAGCACCTTCTGCACCCGGTCGACCATGTTGAAGTCGACCTTGACCGTGACCTTGGCGCTGGAGATCTGAACGGCGGGCGCCTCGCCAAAGAAGTTGGGCAGCGTGTAGAGCACGCCGATGAACAATGCCACCAAGATGAAGGCGTATTTCCAGAGGGGGTAGCGGTTCATGGCGTGCGCCGGGGCGGCGGCCCCGGGGGCGGTTACTTGATCGAGCCCTTGGGCAGCACCTGCGTGACGGCCTGGCGCTGCACCATGACCTCCACCCCTTCGGACACTTCGATGTGCAAGTTGGATTCGCCGACCTTGCTGATCTTGCCGTACAGGCCACCAGCGGTAACGACTTCATCCCCCTTGGCCAGGGCATCGACCATGGCCTTGTGCTCCTTCTGGCGCTTCATCTGCGGGCGGATCATGATGAAGTAGAGCACCACAAACATCAGAACCAGGGGCAGCAGGCTCATCAGGCTGCTCTCGATGCCGCCCTGTGCAGCGGCGGGGGCGGTTTGGGCGTAGGCCGTTGAAATGAACATCTCAGTCCTTTAAAGACAAGCAAACCCTTAAGTTTAACTGGGGTGTGCTCACATGGCAGGATGAATGGGATGAGCCCTTCCAGCACCCCGACCGTTGATCGCCCTGGCCAGACCATGGCTTCCCTTGCGCCGGGCTACCGCGCCCTGGTGGTGGGCGCAAGCGGGGGCCTGGCTCGGGCCTTTTGTGAATACTTGCGGGCCGACCCGCGGTGTGTCCGCGTGCAGGCCCTGGGCCGCCACACCCACCCGCGCCTGGACTTGCAAGACGAAGCCCGTGTGCAAGCCGCCGCCCAAGCGGTCGACGATGGCCAAGCCTGGCACCTGTTGGTGGTGGCCAGCGGCCTGCTCCACGGCCCGGGCCTGCAACCCGAAAAACGCTTGGCCGATCTTCGCGCAGCGTCTTTTGCGCAGGTGCTGGCGGTCAACACCATCGGCCCGGCCTTGGTGCTGCGGCATTTCGCCCCTTTGTTGGACAAGCAGCGCAGCCTCGTAGGCGTGCTCTCGGCCAAGGTGGGCAGCATTGGGGACAACCGGCTGGGCGGCTGGTACGCCTACCGGGCCTCCAAGGCCGCCCTGAACATGGTGGTGAAGACGGCCGCCATCGAACTGGCGCGCACCCACAAGGGTTTGGTGGTGGCCGCCCTGCACCCCGGCACCGTGCGCACCAGCCTCTCCGAGCCTTTCAATGGCCAAGTCCTGGGCACAGACCCTGCCGAAGCGTCGGGACGGTTGTTGGGGGTGCTCGATGGCCTGCGGCCCGAGGACAGCGGGGGCTTTTACGCCTACGACGGACAGATGCTGCCCTGGTAGGGCCCCGGGCGCTACAAGGGTCTGGGCGGTTGCGCGAACACGCCCAGGGGGTCGATACAGGCCAGCAATGCAGCCGGCGCCTGCGGCACCCGTTCGGCCAAAAAGCGGCGTATGCGCCAGGCCGGGTTCCAGGGCAGGGTTGTGCCGCTCCACACGCCAGCGGCCAGCATGTGGGCGTCGGGCCCCTCTTGGCGCACCAACACCACCACCGGCTCCAGCCGGTCGAATTCGGCCTGCAGGACCCACCACACGGGCCCCACGGCGCCCGTCTTTGGTGGCATCGCCTCAGCGGCGCCTGGTGCCCAGTGGTCCAGGCGCCGCACCCGAGCCGACTCGGAGTCTGGCGGGCTGAAGCCCCGCAAGGCCCGAACCGCAGCGGCGGCGGCCGTGGCCTCAGCCGGTAACGCGGTCTGCGCAGCAGGGCTGCCGATCGGCTCCGCGATGGAAGGGTGCAGCCGCTGCACGCGGGTGCAGTCACGCGTGGCATCGTGCCAAGCCGCCCAGGTGGCGCCCCGCACATCCAAAGGGCGGCCCCCCACCTTCAGCAGCCAGCCGTCGTCTCGGTGCTCCACGCCCAGCAAGCTCAGCCCAAACAACACCGCCGCCAGGGCTGCAAGCAGCCACAGGCGGCGGGGGTAGACGACGCGCGGTGGCGTCATCGGTTCAGGCCAAGGCCAAGAGCAGCGATTAGGCAGCCTTCTTGGAAGACTTGCCAGCGGCCTTGGCAGCCTTCACGGCAGACTCGGTCACGGCGTTGAAGTTGGCTTCGGCGATGTCGCTGGCCTGCTTGGCAGCCTTTTGCACGTTGGCATAGGCGCTGTTGGCGGCTTCCACGGCTTGCTTGACGAAGGCCACGCCGCTCTCGGTACCGGCCGGTGCATTCTTAGCAGCCACGTCCACCAGCTGGTGCAGGCTTTGCTGAACCACAGCCACTTGAGCTTCAGCCACGGCCACCACATCGACCTGGGCCGACTTGGCAATGTCAGCCAGATGGCGACCGTAGGCGGTGGCCTTCTCGGCGCTGGGCTGCAGTGCAGCAGCCTGCAGGGCCATCAGGCTCTGGGGGTCTTTGGCGGCCAGGGCAGCCTTGGCCAGGTCGGCGGACTCGGCCAGCGTGGCGCGGGCGGTGGCCAGGTTCAGCTCCACCACCTTCTCCATGTTGGTGAAGGCCTTGTGGGTCAGGTCGAAGAAGGAATCGACTTGGGCTTGTTGGGCGGCGATGAATTGTTGCGTGTTCAGCATGATGGGCTCCAGATGAAAGTTTGCAATGAGAACGAAATCAGGGTTCCGATCGATCTGTTGCAGTCTTCAAGCGATTGCTGCACTGCAACATGAAACGAATGATAAGCCCGATTTTTCGGATTGCAAGCCCTTTTTGCTGCGGCGCAACAAATTTTTTATTCCACCGCCTTGTCCAGGTCTTCCACCCCCTGGTGACGCACATCGGCACCCTTGACCACGTAGATGGTCACTTCGGCCAGGTTTTTGGCGTGGTCGCCCACCCGCTCGATGGCCTTGGCCACAAAGATCAGGTCGATGCTGCTGCTGATGGTGCGGGGGTCTTCCATCATGAAGGTGATGAGCTTGCGCATCAGCCCGTCGAACTCTTGGTCGATTTCGTCGTCGTGCTTGAGCACTTCCAGGGCACGCGCCACGTCCAGGCGGGCAAAGGAGTCCAAGGCCTTGCGCAACTGGGCCACGGCCAGCTCGGCCTCGTGGGCCACATCGTGGATGGGCAGCCGGGTGGAAATGCCCGACTCAATCAACTTCTTGGTGGTGCGGGCCACGCGGGCGGCCTCGTCACCCACCCGTTCCAGGTTGGCGATCATCCTGGCGATGGCCACCAACAGGCGCAGGTCTCGCGCCGTGGGTTGCCGGCGCGCGATGATGGCCGACAGCTCCGAATCGATGTCCATCTCCATCTGATTGACCCGGGCTTCCTGGATCAGCACATCCTCGGCCAGGTCGGCCTTGAGCTGGGTGAGGGCCTCCACGGCTCTGGCCACCTGCGACTCGGCCAGGCCACCCATCTGCAAGACCTGGTTGGAAATCGCGCTGAGCTCAGCGTCGTACTGCGTGGAAAGGTGCTTGTCGCTCATCGTCGTCTTCCTGAATCAGATCACGGTCGTGGGGAGGTGCAAAGGCTGCGGTCGGCGTGAAGGCCTCAGGCCTCAGGCCTCAACCAAAGCGCCCGGTGATGTAGTCCTCGGTGTCCTTCTTCTTGGGCTTGGTGAAGACCTCGCGGGTGGGGCCGAACTCCACCAAGTCGCCCAGGTACATGTAGGCCGTGTAGTCCGAGCAGCGCGCGGCCTGCTGCATGTTGTGCGTCACGATCACCACCGTGTAGTCGTGCTTGAGTTCGCCAATGAGCTCTTCAATCTTGCCCGTGGAAATCGGGTCCAGCGCTGAGCAAGGTTCATCCAGCAGCAAAACCTCAGGCTTGATGGCAATGCCGCGCGCAATACACAGGCGCTGCTGCTGACCGCCGGACAGGCCCGAGCCGCTTTGCTGCAGCTTGTCCTTGACCTCGTTCCACAGGGCGGCCTTCTTCAGGGCCCACTCCACCCGCTCGTCCATGGCGTCACGCGAGAGCGTCTCGAACAGCTTCACCCCGAAGGCGATGTTGTCGTAGATGCTCATGGGAAAGGGCGTGGGCTTTTGGAAGACCATGCCGATCTTGGCGCGGATGAGGCTCACATCGAGCTTCTTGTCCAGGATGTTGGCGCCGTCCAGCAGGATCTGCCCCTCGGCGCGCTGCTCGGGGTAGAGCTCGAACATGCGGTTGAGGGTGCGCAGCAGCGTGCTCTTGCCGCAGCCCGAAGGGCCGATGAAGGCCGTGACCTTGTTCTCAGGCAGGGCCAGGTTGATGCCCTTCAAGGCATGAAAGCCCCCGTAGTAGAAGTTCAGGTTCTGAACCGCAAGCTTGGCCTTCTCATGGGCAGGCAGATCGATCATGGCACTCATGCTCTAGTTCTTGCTGCGCAACAGGGTGCGCGCGATGATGTTCAGGGCCAGCACGCCCATGGTGATGATGAAGACGCCCGCCCAGGCCAGCTTTTGCCAGTTCTCATAGGGGCTCATGGCGAACTTGAAGATCGTCACCGGCAGGCTGGCCATGGGCTCGCCCAGGTTGCTGGTCCAAAACTGGTTGGAAAGCGCGGTGAACAGCAGCGGCGCGGTCTCGCCGGCAATGCGCGCCACGGCCAGCAGCACGCCCGTGATCACCCCCGCCCGCGCGGCCTTGAGCGTGATGGCGCTGATCACCTTCCACTTGGGCGTGCCCAGGGCGTAGGCAGCCTCGCGCAGGGCGTTGGGGATCAACGACAGCATGTTCTCGGTGGTGCGAATGACCACCGGAATCACGATGAGGGCCAGGGCCAGGATGCCCGCAAACCCCGAGAAGCTCTTCACCCGGGCCACCACCACCGCGTAAATGAACAGTCCGATCACGATCGAAGGCGCCGACAACAGGATGTCGTTGATGAACTGCGTGATGCGGCCCAGCCAGGAGGTCTTGCCGTACTCGGCCAGGTACACCCCAGCCATCACGCCGATGGGCGTGCCCAGCAGGGTGGCCAGGGCCACCATGGTGAGCGAGCCGAAGATGGCGTTGGCCAGGCCCCCGGTCTCGGCCATGGGCGGCGGCGTCATCTCGGTGAACACCGCCAGGCTCAGACCGCCCAGGCCCAGGCGAACGGTCTCGATCAGAATCCAGATCAGCCAGAACACGCCAAAGGCCATGGCCGCCAGCGACAGCGCCAGGGCCACTTGGTTGACCCACTTGCGCCGGCGGTGGTGCCGCAGCCGCGAGTGGTCAAAGGCGATCCGCTCGGAGTTGGACAGGCTCATGACCGCGCTCCTTCGGCACGCCGCATCTGCGCCAACAACAGCTTGGACAGGGTCAGCACCACGAAGGTGATGAAGAACAGCACAAGCCCCAGGTAGATCAGAGAGGCCTGGTGCAGGCCCTCTGCGGCCTCGGCGAATTCGTTGGCCAGGGCTGAGGTGATCGAGTTGGCCGCCTCAAACAGGGACAGCGAGTCCAACTGGTTCATATTGCCGATGACAAACGTCACGGCCATCGTCTCGCCCAGCGCACGCCCCAGGCCCAACATGATGCCGCCCACCACCCCCGCCTTGGTATAGGGCAGCACGATCTTGTAGACCACCTCCCAGGTGGTGGAACCCAGCCCATAGGCCGACTCTTTGAGCATGGGCGGCGTCACCTCGAACACATCGCGCATCACCGCGGCGATGAAGGGAATGATCATGATAGCCAGAATGATGCCCGCCGACAGAATGCCGATGCCCACCGGCGGGCCCGCCACCAGCGCTCCGAGCACCGGAACGCCTTTAAAGGCCGCTTGCAGCGGCTGCTGCACATAGGTGGCCAACACGGGGCCAAACACCAGCAAACCCCACATGCCATACACGATGGACGGCACGGCAGCCAGCAGCTCAATGGCAATGCCCAAAGGCCGCTTGAGCCAGCCCGGGGACAACTCGGTCAAAAACAAGGCAATGCCAAAGGACACCGGCACCGCGATCACCAAGGCGATCAGCGAGGTGGCCAGCGTGCCGTAGATCATCACCAAGCCGCCGTACTGGTTGTTGACGGGGTCCCACACGGCCGAGGTCAGAAAGCCCAGGCCGAACGCCTGGATGGCCGGGCCGGCTCCGACCACCAGCGAGCCCAAGATGCCGGCCATCAGGGCCAAGGTCAGTGCAGCAGCAGCCGTGGCCGCCGCAGCGAAGAGACGGTCTCCCCAGCCCTTCATCATCACTTGATGCCGGTCCAGGACTTGCGAACCAAGGCCTTCACCGGGTCGGGCAAGGGCACGTACTCAAGCTCCGTGGCCATGGCATCACCCTTGTCGAAGGCCCAACCGAAGAACTTCAGAGCCGCGGCCGATTCGGCAGGCTTGGCCGACTGGGCGTGCATCAGGATGAAGGTTGCTCCGGTGATGGGCCAGCTGTCCTTGCCCGGTTGCTGGGTCAAGACCTGGTTGAAGGTCTTGGCCCATTGGGCATTGGCTGCCGCAGCCTTGAAGGTCAGATCGTCAGGGGCCACAAACACGCCGTCCTTGTTCTGCAGCAGCACATGCGACATGCGGTTCTGCTTGGCATAGGCGTACTCCACATAGCCGATCGAGTTGGGCAGACGCTGCACGAATGCCGCCACGCCCTCATTGCCCTTGCCGCCGGCCCCCGTGGGCCAGTTCACCGCCGTGCCTTCGCCCACCTTGGCTTTCCAGTCGGCGCTCACCCGCGAAAGGTAGTGGGTGAACAGGAAACTGGTGCCCGAACCGTCGGCGCGCCGCACGGGTGCAATCGTGGTGTCCGGCAGGTTGACCCCGGGGTTCAGCGCGGTGATCGCCGCGTCGTTCCACTTGTTGACCTTGCCCAGGTAGATGTCGGCCAGCACCGAACCGGTCAGTTTGATTTGGCCCGGAGCGATGCCCTTGATGTTCACCACCGGAACCACACCACCGATCACCATGGGGAACTGGACCAGGCCATCGGCCTTGAGCTCCTCGTCTTTCAGGGGCATGTCGGTGGCGCCGAAGTCGACCGTCTTGCCCTTGATCTGCTTGATGCCAGCGCCGGAGCCCACCGATTGGTAGTTCACCCGGGCACCGGATGCTTTGTGAAACGCATCGGCCCATTTCGCGTAGACCGGTGCTGGGAACGACGCGCCGGCACCTGTGACGTCCTGGGCGCAGGCCAGGCCGGATAGCAAGGGAAGCACAACAGCGGCGGCCAGGGTGGTCCGCGCCCAAGTTTTCAGGAAGGACATCTGACGGAACCTGTGGGATCGTGGAAGGGAAGCGCCGCACTCTACGGGCGGTGTGTGACGGTTTCGTGACAAGTCACGTCAGCAGTGTGTCACACCTCGACTCTGGCGCCCCGTGGCGTCGACCCCGATCCCCGGCGGTTGCCGAACAATTTCAAAGTAAGCAAGCGCCTACTTTTTACCTCAGCGGCCCACGATCTCCAACAACTCCACCTTGAAACGCAAGGGGGTGTTGGGTGGGATCTTGCCCCCACCGGCACCGCGCTCTCCGTAGGCCGTGGCGGCCGGGCAGCTCAGCGTGGCCGCGCCACCCACCGGAATCTGCTGCACACCCTGGGTCCAGCAAGGGATCACGCGGTTCAGGGGAAAGGTGGCCGGCTGTTTGCGCTCATAGGACGAATCAAAGACACGGCCATCCTCAAAAGTGCCCTCGTAGTGCACCCTCACGGAGTCGGTGGCAGCGGGGTAGGACAAGGGCGCACGGCCCGCTCGGGTGAGGGTCACCTCCACGCCGTTGGGCAGGGTTCGGGCAACGCCGACCTTCGCCGGCTCAGGAGCTGGCGCCGCTGCTGGGGTCTGGGTTTGGGCCTGCACAGGTGCAGGCTGCAGCGCCAAGACCGCCAGGGCTGCCAAGGGCGCCAGCAGCAGGCCTGCCTGTGCGCCCCCGGAATGCCCCGCCCGTACCGGCTGAACCGTGTGCAGGCTGGAGCGGGGGTGTCGGGTGATGTTCACAAGTGGGGTCCTTTCTCAAAGTCCATGCGCCAACAATTCGGCCAGTCGGGTGCAGACCCACTGCACCTCCTCGGGTGCCAAGCCCACGCTGGGGTGCTGCAGCCCCTGAGCCAGCTTGGGGGTCACCGCTTCTGCCGTCACACCCAGCTCGGCCACCAAAGCACGGGCCTGGGGGGCCAAACCCTGTGCAAGGTCCTCACAGCACTCGTAGCGCGACAGGATGTGGTGCCAAGGCTCGGTCAAGCGGCGGCCCACGCCGGCTTGGAACAGCGCCAGAAAAGAATCGGGCACCACGATCTGCGATTCGCTCATGGGGTGATTGTGGGGCCTGACGCACCACCGGCTGCGCCATACTCCGACCAAGCTCAACCCCAGGCGGGCGCCCCCTCAGGCGGGCCTTGTGTACCCCGACCACACCATGTATCCGGCCTTCTTCCAGCCTGACCCAGCCCACCCGGGGCGCTATGTACCCACTGAGGCCACGGTCGGCCCGTGGTCGGCCCAAACCCAACACGGTGGCCCGCCGATCGCGCTGTTGAGTCAAGCACTGGCGGACCACCCCAGCACCGTGCCCATGGAACTGGGCCGTGTGACGGTTGAATTCATGGGGCCGGTGCCCCTGGACACCTGCGACATTCAGGTGCAGGTGCTTCGGCCCGGCAAACGGGTGCAGCTGCTGCAGGCCCAATACAGCGTTCAAGGAAAGCCGGTGTTGACCGCCCAGGCCTGGCGCCTGGCGCGCGAGCCGGGCATCTGCCCCGCCGTGCCCGACACCTTTGCCGTGCCCTCGATCCCAAGCGAGGAGTGCCAGCGCTTCTTT
The DNA here is from genome assembly GCA_046094505.1 of Betaproteobacteria bacterium. Taxonomy (GTDB): domain Bacteria; phylum Pseudomonadota; class Gammaproteobacteria; order Burkholderiales; family Burkholderiaceae_C; genus RFTU01. The sequence continues at coordinate 15,096 of JBJTHN010000010.1, read as the reverse complement.
CCCGCAACGGATGGCTTTCCCTGCGGGCGCTCCCTGGAGTGGCGCTTTGTCGAAGGGGGCTTTGACAGCTTGGGGCCGGCCACCGTTTGGGCCCGCCTGCGCATTCCCCTGGTGCTGGGTCAGGCCACCAGTGGCTTGGCCGGCATGATGACGATGCTGGATTCAGCCAACGGCATCAGCGCCGTGCTCGACTTCCAGCGCTGGAGCTTCGTTCCTGTGGATCAGACCGTGAACCTGCACCGCATGCCCACAGGCCCCTGGTTCGGCATGGCCGCGCGCACCGTCATCAACGACGGCGGTATCGGCACCACCAGCACCCTGATGTTCGACCAACAAGGTGCGGTCGGACAGAGCCTGCACACCCTCTTTGTACGTCCCAAGCCGGGCGCCTGAACGGTGCCGTCCTCAACCCCAAGCCCAGGAGATTTACCATGACCCGCTGTACCACCGCCACGCCACGCCTTGCCGCCCTGCTCTTGCTGGCCACCGCCGCGATCAGCGCACCGACGGCACACGCGGCAACCCCCCCGAGCGCGGGTGCCGCAGCACCCGCGTCGGCCGCCTCGGCACCGGCCAGTGGCTCCTGCACCCAGCAAGCCACCGACAGAAAACTGGCCGGCGCCGCGAAGTCCTCCTTCCTCACCAAATGCGAGCGAGAGGCGACCGAGCGATGTGAAGCCGCTGCCACGGAGAAGAAACTCGCGGGTGCCGCCCGAACCGGCAATGTCAACAAGTGCGTGAAGGAAGCCGTGGGCAGCTGAGCCCACACACCCATCCAACGCGTCTGAACCGTAGGCCCGCCCAGCAGCGCGGAGGCAGGGCCCCACGCGCCACACCATGTGCCAATTGCTCGGGCTCAACGCCAACACACCAACAGACCTTGTGTTCAGCTTTACCGGCTTCGCCACGCGGGCCACCGAGCAAGACCGCGTGGCCATCGTCGTCACCGAGCCGCTGACCACCAACGAAGACTGGGTCGCCCTCAACAGTGGGGAACTGGCGGTGTTCGTCGACGGTCGAAGACTCCCACCATGACCAACCCTGTGCAGGACCGCGTCCCCGGGCCTGAGCACGCCTTGCAGTTGCGCAGCGTGCGCTATGCCTACCCGGGTGCCACAGCCCCCACCCTTGACCTGGAGGCCTTGAGCCTGCCATGCGGTGAGCGGCTGATGCTGCGCGGGCCCAGCGGCTGTGGCAAGAGCACCTTGTTGTCCTTGGCCGCCGGGGTGTTGTTGGCCCAAGAGGGTTCGGTGGAACTCATGGGGCGCGGGTGGGCAGCGTTGAACGCCGCCCAGCGCGACGCCCACCGAGTGGACCATGTGGGCTACATCTTCCAACAGTTCAACCTGCTGCCTTATCTGGGCGTGTTGGACAACGTGCTGCTGCCCTGCCGGCTCTCCAAGCGCCGCCGCCTGCAGGCAACGTCCCTGCACGGCAGCATCGAAGCCGCGGGGGCCGCCCTGCTGGACGCCTTGGAGTTGCCGGCCGCTGTGCACCGCAGACCCGCATCGGAACTGTCGGTTGGTCAACAGCAGCGTGTGGCTGCTGCACGCGCGCTGATCGGACAACCCGACGTCGTGATTGCCGATGAGCCCACCTCAGCCTTGGACGAAGACCGGCGAGAAGCCTTCATGCGCCTGCTGCTGCAAGCACACGGGCGCGCGGGCTCGGCCCTGTTGTTCGTCACCCATGATGCGCGCCTGGCCCATCATTTCGATCGGGTGGTGGACCTGCCCAGCATCAACCGGGCCACCCAGGCCCCTCAAGTCCGATGAGCAGCCTGCTGAACATCGCATGGGCCAGCGCTTGGCACCGCCGCTTCGCGCTGTCGCTGGTGGTGCTGTGCTTGGCCTTGTCGACCTTTCTGCTGCTGACCGTGGAGCGCGTGCGCCACGATGTGCGGGAAAACTTCTCGAATGCGGTGTCGGGCACCGACCTGATCGTGGGCGCTCGCAGTGGTGCGGTGCAGCTGATGCTGTACTCGGTGTTTCGCATGGGGCAACCCACACAGACCATCGAGTACGCCACCGTGCAGGCTTTGCGCCAGGACCCCGCGGTGAAGTGGGTGGTGCCCCTTGCCTTGGGCGACACACACCGCGGGTTCCCGGTGGTGGCCACCACACCCGAGTACTTCGAACACTTTCGCTACGGGCCACGCCTGCCGCTGGCACTGCCTGAGGGCCGGCGCTTTGAGGGCGTCTTCGAGGCGGTGTTGGGTGCCGATGTGGCGCGGCAGTTGGGCTACACCTTGGGCCAGCGCTTGGTGCTGCGCCACGGCAGCGGTACCCTGGACACCGCTGACCACACCGACATGCCCTTCACCGTGGTCGGCATCTTGGCGCGCACCGGAACACCCGTGGACCGGTCGGTGCATATCGGGCTGCAGGGCATGCAGGCGCTGCACATCGATTGGGTGGCGGGCATGCCGGTGCCCGGAGCCAAGCGCACCGGCGCGCAAGAGGCGCAAGCGATGGACCTCACGCCCCGCACCGTGACCGCCGCCCTGGTGGGCTTGAAGTCACGCGCGGCGGTGTTCGCCGTTCAGCGTCGGGTACAGGCCTACGCCAGCGAGCCCTTGATGGCGGTGTTGCCCGGCGTGACGCTGGATGAGCTGTGGGGCACGGTGGCACAGGCCGAGCAGGCTTTGTCACTCATGAGCATCCTCGTGGGCCTGGTCAGCCTGGCCGGCCTGATGGCGGTGGTGATGACGGCGCTGGAGCAGCGGCGCCGTGAACTCGCCGTGCTGCGGTCTGTGGGTGCCGGACCCCGCTGGGTGTTCATGCTGCTGCTGGTCGAGGGGCTGCTGATCAGCTTCACTGGTGCGGCCCTGGGTGGGCTGGTATGGGCCCTGGCCCTGTGGGCTGGCGCTCCGTGGGTGCAGTCGGCATACGGCATCATCCTCACCTCGGGGCTGCCCACCTGGGCCGAGGTGGCCTTGGCTGCTGCGGTGGTCCTGGCCGGCGTGCTGTCCAGCCTGTGGCCGGGTTGGCGCGCCTACCGGCTGAGCCTGGCCGATGGCCTGGCCCCCCGTGGAACCTGAAGCCACCGCTGTGCACGGCCAACGCCCCGTATCCCTGAACAGTCTCGCCACCATGATCCACAACGCCCGATCTCGACCGCTCGCCGCATCCACACCTGCCCTGGCCCTCATGCTCGCCGCTGGGCTGTTCTTCCTCGGGGGCACCCACTCAGCCGCCTGGGCCCAAGCGGGTTCGGCGCGGCAAGCCCAAGCCGTGCGCACCCTCACCTGGGAAGAGCTCGTGCCCAAGGATTGGGACCCCATGGCCCTGTTCCGCGACAAGCCCGCGGCGCTGATCCGCGAAGGCAGCGCGGCCGAGCGGGAGCTCATGCGCGAGATGCGCGAGGTGTGGGACAAGGCGCCCACGCGTTCCGAGCTCAAAGGGCAGCGGGTGCGGCTGCCGGGCTATGTGGTGCCGCTGGACATGGTGGGCGACAAACTGCAAGACTTCTTGCTCGTACCCTACTTCGGCGCCTGCATACACAGCCCACCACCACCGGCCAACCAGATTGTGCACATCACGCTGAAGCGACCACAAGCCTTGCGCACCATGGACGTGGTGTGGGTGACCGGCATGATGGACATTGAGCGGCAAGACACCGGCATGGGTGTCAGCGGCTACGCCATACAGGCCGATGCGGTGGAACCCTACAAAGCCCCCGAAGGCAAGCGTTAAGGTCGCCAGGCTACCCCATGGCGAGCAGGTTCAGGCTGCTCGCTTGCTCAAACCCAGCCCCACAACCGCGGCCACCACCAAGACCGCGCCCAGGCACTGCATCAGGGCCAACTGCTGACCCAGCAGGCCCCAGGCCATCAACAGCGCAGCCACCGGCTCAAGGTTCATGATCGGCGAGTTACCCACCACGCCCAGACGCGGCAAGATGGTGAACAGCAGGGTGAAGGCGCTGCCGTAGAACAGGGTCAACAAGGCCAGGCCCCACCAACCGACAAAGGCGTCTTGCGCGTTGGGCCACTGCAGGCCGCCTTGTGCCTGGCCGAACAGCAGGGCCAGCACACCCACCGACCCCAAGGTCAACAGGGTGCGAAAACGGCCATCGATGGTGCCGACCTCATGCTCGGTCAAGGCCAAGACCAGGCCGAAGGACAGTGCTGCGGCCAAGGCCAGCGCGACACCTGTGCCCATGCGGCTCCACTGGGTGCTCATGTCCACACCTGAGGCTGCCCCCGTGACGTCGAGGGCCAAAGCCAAGCCCAAAAAGATCACCGGCATCGCCTTGAGCACCGCGCGGTCGGGCTTGCTGCGATACACCAGCAGGCTCCACAACACCGCGGTGAGCGAGTACAGGTTGAAGGTCAGCAGCGCCAAGCCCACCGGTATGCGCGCCACCGCCGCATACAGCGTCAAGCTTTGAATGGCCACCAGCACCACCATCAAGGCCATGGCCTTGCGCTGCCGAGCACTGAGCTTCAAGGCCGCCTCGCGCCACGGCACCAGCGCGGCCACCACTGCGGCCGTTCCCAAGCTGCGCACGGCCACGGCGGTGGCCACATCCAAGCCGTGATCAAAAGCAACCCGTGCCGCCACGTGGTTGGCCCCGAACATGAAGGCCACACCGATCAGCATCAAGAGAGCTTGCGGCGTGAGTCCTGGGGCCTTCATGGACATAGGGGGCAGGTGTTTGACGGGCGGAGTCGGTCATGGAAGCATCGCATGAAATGAGCCCCTTTAGACGACAACTCTTGCTGCGCTGCGCGGGCGCTGCTGCGCTCTGGTGCGACGGTGCGCCGCTGCAGGCCGACAGCAACGTGGGAGGCGACCCCCAGGCCAGCTTGGCTACTCGATTGCGCGGCGGGGGCGTGATCGTGGCCTTTCGTCATGCATTGGCGCCGGGCACCTTCGACCCGCCTGGTTTTGATCTGCACGTTTGTTCGACCCAACGCAACCTCAACGACGAAGGACGCGCCCAGGCCGAGCGCATCGGTCGATGGTTTGGGCGACACGGGCTGACACCCGCACAGGTGCGCAGCAGCCCGTGGTGCCGGTGCCTAGACACCGCCCGTATCGCCTTCGGGGTGCAGGCCGTTTCACCCTGGGCAGCCTTGGGTTCCCCGGTGGGCACCTCAGAACAGGCCTACCCCGAGCACCAGGCGCAGCTGCGCAAGGCGGCCGCCCTGCGCCGTACCCTGGGGGGCTTCGAGGTGTGGGTCACGCACCTGTTCGTGCTGCAAGACTTGGTGGGCCAATCGGTGGCGTCTGCTGAAGCGCTACTGCTGCGAGGCGACCCGCGTGCGCCAGATGGGCGCCAGGCCCTGCAGGTGCTGGGTCACTGGCGGCCGCCCGCCGCCTGAGCTGCATGGTTCAGGCGTACTGCAGTTCGGCCACCTTGCCTGAAAACACCCGATAACTAAAGATGGTGTAGCCCACGATGGCTGGCACCGTCACGGAGCATCCCACCGCGATCACTGCCAACGAGGAGGTGGCGCTGGCCGCCTCCCATACCGTCAACTGGTCGATCACCACATAGGGAAACAGGCTGTACGCCAACCCCACGGCGCCAAGGAGAAAAACTGAAACCACCGAGACGAAAGGCACCCAGCAAAGATGAGCCATCACCTGCTTGGAATTCAAGACGGCGCGTGCCACCACCAAGGCCGCCAGCGTAGCCAGAGGGATGGGCAAAAGGGCGATGAATTCAGGCATGCTGAACCAGCGGTTGCGCACGGTTTCGCTGACCACCGGTGTGGCCAGTGACACCAAGCCCATGCCCAGCACCAGGGGTGGCCAAGCCCACTTGGCCCATCGTACTGCCAGGGTTTGCAAATCGCCCTCGGTCTTCATCACCAACCAGCAGGCTCCCAGCAGTACATAGGCGGCCGGCAACAACAAGGCGATAGCGCCTGCGAACGCCGTCGCCAGCAGGGTTTCAGAAAACCCGGTGATGTAACGCCCGAGCATCCAGCCCTGGGACAGCGCTGCCAGGCCGCTGCCGGCCCAGAAGGCGAAGTTCCACAGCGGCTTCCACTGGTCTTGTGCCTTGACGCGGAAGTCAAAGGCCACACCTCTCAACACCAAGCCCACCAACATCAGGGCCACGGGCAGGTACAAGGCGGTCAGCACCAGGCCATGCGCCTTCGGGAAGGCAATCAGCAAGATGCCCACACCCAGCACCAACCAGGTTTCATTGGCATCCCAAAAGGGACCAATGCTGGCGATCATCGTGTCCCGTTGCTCAGGTGTGGCACGGTGCAAGAGCAGGCCCACGCCCAGGTCATAGCCGTCGAGCACCACATAGGCCAACATGGCCACGCCCATCAGAGCCAAGAACACCACCGGCAGTGCGGTGGCCCAATCGATGTTGCTCATGCGCCGGCTCCCGGCTGTGTGACAGGTGGCGACACGGTCTTCGGTGAGGGCTCGCCCAGGGCCTTGAAGCCGCCAAGCGCCACGCCATCAATTCCCGCCGCGTTGCCATGGCCTGCGGGCATGGGCACGGGCTTTTCTGCCATGTGCTTGACCACGCTCACGTAGGCCACCATCAGCGCGGCATACACGGTCAGGTACAAGGCCAGCGTCAAGGCAATGTGCGCACCTGGAACGGTGGAGGCCACCTCATCCACACGCAGCAGCCCCTGCACGATCCAGGGCTGGCGGCCCACTTCCGTCACATACCAACCGGCCACCGTGGCGGTCCAGCCGCTGAAGGCCATCAATGACAGGAACATCAGCACCGGACGTGGCAAGCGGGCTGGGTTCCATCCGCAGCGCTTGAGCAAGCACAAACCTCCCCAGCTGGCCAGCAGCATGAGCATGCCCGTGCCCACCATGATGCGAAAGGCCCAGAACACCGGTGCCACCGGCGGATGCTGCCCCTTGAAGTCGTTCAGGCCCTTGATCTCGCCGTTGAGCTCGTGCGTGAGAATCCAAGATGCACCGTTCGGAACCGCCAAGGCATATTGGTTTCGGCGCTCTTGTTGATCGGGAATCGCAAACAGCAGCAGGGGTGCGCCGCGCTGCGTCTCCCATACGCCCTCCATGGCCGCCACCTTGGCTGGCTGATGCTCGAGCGTGTTGAGGCCGTGCAGGTCACCGGCCAGGATCTGCAGCGGAATCAGCACCGCGCCAACCGTCAGCCCGAAACGCAATGTGAGCGGCGTGCTGTCGTTGGCCTTGCCCTTCACCAGCTGCCAAGCGCTTACGCCCGCTACCAGGAAGGCCATGGTCAAGCCACTGGCCAGCAGCATGTGGACCAATCGGTAGGGGAAGCTGGGGTTGAACACCACCTCGAACCAGTTGGTCACGAAGAACTCCCCACCGATGATTTCTACGCCTGCGGGGGTGTGCATCCACGAGTTCAAGGCCAGGATCCAAAAGGCGCTCATCGTGGTGCCGAAAGCCACCAAAGCGGTGGCCACCAGATGTACCCGCTCTGACACCTTGCCGTGGCCGAAGAGCATGATGCCCAGGAAGGTCGCCTCCAAGAAGAAGGCCGTGAGAACCTCATAGCCCAAGAGGGGCCCCGCCACATTGCCCACCCGTTCCATGAACCCGGGCCAGTTGGTGCCGAACTGAAAGCTCATCACGATGCCGCTGACGACGCCCAAAGCGAAACTCAAGGCGAACACCTTGGTCCAGAAGCGGTAGGCCATCAGCCATCCTGCGTCGCCCGTCTTCAACCAGCGCAGGCGGAAAAAGAGCAGCGCCCAACCCAATGCAATGGTGATCGTGGGGAACAGGATGTGGAAGGTAATGTTGGCGGCGAACTGAATTCGGGCCAGTACGAGGGCATCCATCGGTGTTACTCCTGAGCAGGTGGGGCGGTGTCTTCTATGGTGAACCGAAATCGGTCAGAGCCCTGCAGGGGCGCGGTTGCTGCGTGCGCATTGAACATGGATCACGCACGCCCGCCGGGCACCACCTTGAGCTTGTCCTTGAACTCCAACAGGCGCTGCACCTTGGCGCCCATCTTCATCAACTGGGCCAAGGTGGCCGCATCCATGCGCTGAACGTCGTCAAACCAACTGCTCATCAGTTCAATGAGGTCGTGCATGCCCTTCATTCGCTTCTGGGCATGGCGGTCTTCTGGCGTGGTCGGCTCTTCCAACAGTGCATTGCGCAACATCGTCAGCGTCGGCTCAATCTCACGCCGGCGGCGCTCTTCGGCCAGGGTACGAAACACCTCCCAGGCGTCTCCAGGTGCTTCGAAGTACTCGCGGCGGTCACCTGCGAGATGGCGCAGCTTTACCAACTGCCAGGATTGCAGCTCCTTCAAGCCCATGCTCACATTGCTGCGGCTGAACTCCAGCGCGTCGGCGATCTCGTCGGCGTTCAAGGGCTGCGGCGCCACATAGATCAGGGCGTAGATCTGCCCGACTGTGCGGTTGATGCCCCATCGGCTGCCCATCTCGCCAAAGTGGGCGACGAAGCTTCGAACGAGTGGGGTGAGCGACGGCGACATGGAAGTGCGATAAGGTCAGAACACAGATCAGTAGTGTACTCTTACTTTCAGTAATTTGTGAAATATCAGGAATATCAGTTGGGCAACGCCAACCCCACACCCGCCCCCATGCCTGTACCTGTGGCCATGCCGTCACCTGGGCCCGTGCTGGTCATGGGCACCGGGGCAGTCGGCGGCTGGATCGGAGGACGATTGGCGGCAGCCGGCTTGCTGGTGCGCGCATGGCCCGATGGCGGTGCGAGACCTTGGACCGGGCGCGATCTTTGGGCCGAATTGATGGCCGCTCGGCGTTTGACCTGAGCCTTCAGGGGGCCGCTCACACCTTCGTGGGCAAGCAGGGCTCGCTGCCGTGGCAGGCCGCTGGCATAACCCACAAATGCAGAAGGCCGCTTCACAGCGGCCTTCTTGGGTGCCCAAATGCATGGGCTTTTGTGTGGTTGCGGGAGCAAGATTTGAACTTGCGACCTTTGGGTTATGAGCCCAACGAGCTACCAGGCTGCTCCATCCCGCGTCAGAGCTGCGCAGTATAGCCCACCTTCGCAGGCAGCTTCATCATGAAGCCTTGACGGTGCTCTTGCTCACAGCCGCCGGGGCAGCCTTCTCAGCCTTGCCCACCTTCTGCGCCGGCGCCTTGGTCTCAGGCTTGGCAGACTCGGTCTTGGGAGTGGCGGCCGTCGCAGGTGCCGTGCTCGGCGAGGCCTTGGCAGCGGGCGTCGCGGCGGCACCGGTCGACTTCGAAGAAGCTGCTGCCGTCTTGCCCGCATCCTTGGTCACAGCCGCAGTTGCAGGAGCTTGTGCGGCGGCAGGCAGAGTCGCTGGAGCCTGCGCGGCAGCAGCCTTTACTCCTTCGTTTTTCAAAGCCGTAGCGGCAGCTTGTGCAGGTGCCGGCGATTGCGCCAAGGCCAAGCCCGAAAGCGCAGAGAACACGGCAACGGCGATGGTGGACTTGATGGTCATGAGGTCTTCTCCTGGAAGTCAATTCGAGTGTCGCGGGGGGCTCCGACGCTCTTGAGCGGGGCTGGTTGGGCCTTGCATCTTCAACGGCCTCGTTGACCGCGCTGTTGACGCGTTTTGAGGTATATATTTTTTATTTCATCGTCAACCACCGCAGCCCCGGTTCGTTATTCACACCCGTACGCGCGACCCCCAAGCATCTGCGCAAGGTCATCCCACCGGCAGTACGATCAACGCCCATCTGTTGCGAGCGGTCCCTCATCACCATGTCCGGCCACCCTGATCTTCGCGAAGCCCTGAATGTGTTGAGGCAGGAACTGCAGGCCTGTTCCTACGACCCACTTACGGGCTACTTCCGTGATGGCTGCTGCAACACCGACGAGCAGGACCGCGGTCTGCATGTGGTGTGTGCGGTGATGACGGCTGAGTTTTTGGAGTACAGCCGAGCACAGGGCAACGACCTCATCACGCCGCGCCCTCAGTGGCGCTTCAAAGGGCTGCAGCCGGGCAACCGCTGGTGCCTATGCGCCTTGCGCTGGAAGGAAGCCTTGGGGGCTGGCGTGGCCCCCAAGGTGGTGCTGCAAGCCACGCACATCAAGGCCTTGGAGGTGGTGGACTTGCAAGATCTGATGGCGCACGCGCACACCGATACCAGGACCTGACGGTCCTGGCCGTTTAGATGGTGCCCGTGCTCAGCCCGGCCTGGGCCATTCGTGGGCGGGGGGGCAGGTCACCATGACCAGGCCATAAAAAAAGCCGGCTCAAGGCCGGCTTTGGGCTTGGGCTTGAACACCGCCGCACGGAGCGGGGCCTTCAAGGCACCGATTACTCGGCCTTTGCGGCTTCCTCAGCGACCACCGGCTCAGGACGGTCCACCAGTTCCACGAAGGCCATCGGGGCGTTGTCACCCACGCGGAAACCCATCTTCAGGATGCGGGTGTAGCCGCCCGGACGGGTGGCGTAACGCGGGCCGAGTTCGTTGAACAGCTTGGTGACGATCTCGCGGTCGCGCAGGCGGGCAAAGGCCAGACGGCGGTTGGCCACCGTGGGCGTGCGGCCCAGGGTGATCAGGGGCTCGACCACACGGCGCAGTTCCTTGGCCTTGGGGACGGTGGTCTTGATGGCTTCGTGGCGAAGCAGCGAGACGCACATGTTGCGAAGCATCGCCAAGCGGTGCTCGCTGGTGCGGTTGAGTTTACGGAGTCCGTGTCCGTGACGCATGGTGCTTTCCTTTCCTTATTGAACCCTGGCCGTATCAGGTACCAGAGGATGCAGTGCTGCGACTGTCGTTTTCGCGAGACCAACAAGCGACGGGCCGCCCCTAGCTTGTTGGTCACCCTCGCGGAGGGTGGCCGGTGTACCCACCGGCCGGGTGCTGTCAATTCAGCGCTTGTCCAGGCCCAGGGGCGGCCAGTTTTCAAGACGTGCGCCCAGCGTGAGGCCACGCGAAGCCAACACTTCCTTGATTTCGTTGAGGGACTTGCGGCCCAGATTCGGCGTCTTGAGCAGCTCGGTTTCGGTGCGCTGGATCAGGTCGCCAATGTAGTAAATGTTCTCGGCCTTCAGGCAGTTGGCCGAACGCACGGTGAGCTCGAGCTCGTCCACCGGGCGCAGCAGGATCGGGTCGAAGTTCGCGCCCGAACGCGGTGCAGGCTCGGTGAAGGATGCGATGTCGCTGCCCTCGAGTTGTGCGAACACGGCCAGTTGCTCCACCAGGATCTTGGCCGATGCGCGGATCGCTTCCTCGGGGCTGATGGCACCGTTGGTTTCAATCTGCATGACCAGCTTGTCCAGGTCGGTGCGCTGCTCCACGCGGGCGTTCTCGACCGCGTAGCTCACCCGCTTGACCGGCGAGAAGGAGGCATCCAACACGATACGGCCGATGCTCTTGGTGGGCTCGTCGGCGTGGCGGCGCAGGTTGCCCGGCACATAGCCGCGGCCCTTTTCAACCTTGATCTGCATGTCCAGCTTGCCACCGGCAGCCAGGTTGGCGATCACATGGTCGGGGTTGATGATTTCCACATCGTGCGGCGTCTGGATGTCGGCAGCCGTGACCGGGCCGTCACCGTCTTTGCGCAACACCAGGGTGACTTCGTCGCGGTTGTGCAGGCGAAACACCACACCCTTGAGGTTGAGCATGATGTGCACGACATCTTCCTGTACACCGTCGATCGTGGAGTACTCGTGCAGCACGCCCGCGATGGTGACCTCGGTGGGGGCATAACCGACCATGGAGCTCAGCAGCACACGGCGCAGCGCATTGCCCAGGGTGTGGCCGTAGCCGCGCTCGAAGGGCTCGAGTGTCACCTCAGCGCGGTTGGCGCCCTGGGGTTCGACATTGATGGCTTTGGGCTTCAGGAGATTAGTTTGCATATATGTGTGTTCCTCTCAATACCCTCGGCTCGTTACACCGATAAGGCTGATGGACCAGCCGGACAAGGACATTCCCATGGCGCGCCCGGCATCCGCCACAGGCACCGACTGGCCACCACCCGCGGCGATGCCAGCGGGCAGAAGGCCAGTTCAGTGGTGATCAGCGCGAATACAACTCGACGATCAGCGACTCGTTGATTTCCGAGCCGAATTCATCGCGGTCTGGCGTCTTCTTGAAAACGCCTTCCATCTTGCCTGCGTCCACCTGAACCCAGGCCGGCAATCCGGCGGATTCGGCCAGCTTCAGGGATTCCTGGATGCGCAGCTGCTTCTTGGCCTTCTCGCGAACGCCCACGGTGTCGCCCACCTTGACCAGGTAGGAGGCGATGTTGACAACCTCACCATTGACGGTGATGCCCTTGTGCGAGACCAGCTGACGAGCCTCGGCGCGGGTGGAGCCAAAGCCCATGCGGTAGACCACATTGTCCAGGCGCGACTCGAGCAGGGTCAGCAGGTTCGCGCCGGTCGAGCCCTTGCGGCGCTCGGCTTCGGCGAAGTAGCGGCGAAACTGACGCTCCAGCACGCCATACATGCGCTTGACCTTCTGCTTTTCCCGCAGCTGCACACCGAAGTCGGAGGTGCGCTGGCCGCTGGTGCGGCCGTGCTGGCCCGGCTTGGATTCCAGCTTGATCTTGTCGGCGATGGCGCGGCGACCGCTCTTGAGGAAGAGGTCGGTGCCTTCGCGACGGGAAAGTTTGCCCTTGGGGCCTAGGTAACGTGCCACTTTGAGTGTCCTTGTTCAATCTGACGCAGGCCATGGCATCCGAAGGTTGCCGGTGGCACCGCGCGAGTCTGGCCGGTGTTGTTTTGTGGGCTCAGACGGTGGGCTTCAACGAAAACGCCCGCCGCAGCTCAGAAGCCGCAGCAGGCCAGGGAAACCGCGGATTGTATTAGATCCGACGGCGCTTCTGGGGTCGGCAGCCGTTGTGCGGTACCGGCGTCACGTCCGAGATGGAGTTGATGCGGATGCCCAAGGAGGCCAGGGCGCGCACCGAAGACTCACGGCCGGGGCCTGGGCCCTTGATCTTCACATCCAGGTTCTTGATGCCCTGCTCCTGGGCAGCACGGCCGGCCACTTCAGCGGCAACCTGGGCGGCAAAGGGCGTGCTCTTGCGCGAGCCCTTGAAACCCTGGCCGCCGGAGGAGGCCCAGCTCAGGGCGCCGCCCTGGCGGTCGGTGATGGTGATGATGGTGTTGTTGAACGACGCATGCACGTGCGCAATGCCGTCCGCCACGTTCTTGCGGACCTTCTTGCTGACGCGTCGTGCAGCGGAGTTGTTCGGTGCCTTGGCCATAAGTCTTTACTCGCTATAAGGTGCGTGGTGATCGGTGCTGGAAGAGCGCCGGGTCACTTCTTGATCGCGGCGGCCGACTTCTTCGGCCCCTTGCGGGTGCGCGCATTGGTCTTGGTGCGCTGACCACGCACGGGCAGACCACGGCGGTGGCGCATGCCACGGTAGCAGCCGATGTCCATCAGCCGCTTGATGTTGATGGACATCTCGCGACGAAGGTCACCTTCGATCGTCATCGCATTGATCTGCTCACGGATCTTTTCCAGGTCCGCGTCGTTCAGATCCTTGATCTTCTTCGTCCAAGGCACACCGGCCGCATCGCAGATCTTCTGCGCGGTGCGGCGGCCAATGCCGTAGATCGAAGTCAGACCGATCTCAGCGTGCTTGTGCGGAGGGATGTTGATACCAGCAATACGTGCCATGTTGATTCCTCAGTTCTGGTCAGCCGTGGCGAATCAGCCCTGGCGCTGCTTGTGGCGGGGGTCGGTGCAGATCACACGCACCACGCCGTGGCGGCGGATGATCTTGCAGTTACGGCACATCTTCTTGACGGAAGCGGCTACTTTCATGGTCTTCTCCTTGACCTTTCCTCTGTGGACGCTGGGCGTTCCGGTTACTTGGCGCGGAACACAATGCGCGCCCGACTCAAATCGTAAGGGGTGAGCTCCACGGTGACCTTGTCGCCCGGCAGGATGCGGATGTAGTGCATGCGCATCTTGCCGGAGATATGGCCGAGAACCACATGTCCGTTTTCCAACTTCACGCGGAAGGTGGCGTTGGGGAGGTTCTCGAGGATTTCACCCTGCATCTGGATGACGTCATCTTTCGCCATCTTCGACTCATCAACTGGCTTTGAAGTTGGCTTTCTTCAGCAGCGACTCGTACTGCTGACTCATGACATAACTTTGAACCTGGGACCAGAAGTCCATCGTCACGACCACGATGATCAACAAAGACGTTCCACCGAAATAGAACGGCACGTTGTACTTCAGAACCAGAAACTCGGGTAACAGACACACCGCCGTGATGTAGACCGCACCCACCAAGGTGAGACGGGCCAGGATCTTGTCGATGTACTTGGCTGTTTGGTCACCTGGGCGGATGCCCGGCACCAGCGCACCACTCTTCTTCAAGTTCTCGGCCGTCTCGCGGCTGTTGAACACGAGGGCGGTGTAGAAAAAGCAGAAGAACACGATCATCGCGGCGTACAGCATCACGTACACCGGCTGACCGGGCGACAGCGCCGCCGAGAGGTCCTTCAACCAGCGCAGGCTGTCGCCCGTGGCGAACCAGCTCACCACCGTGGTGGGCAGCAGGATGATGGAGGAGGCAAAGATCGGCGGAATCACGCCCGACATGTTGAGCTTGAGCGGCAGGTGCGAAGACTGCCCACCCATGATCTTATTACCCACCTGACGCTTGGCGTAGTTCACCAAGATCTTGCGCTGGCCGCGCTCCACGAACACCACGCCGTAGGTCACCAGGATGACGATGGCGATGATGAACAGCGCCGCAATGATGCTCATGGCGCCGGTGTTGACCAGCTCGAACAGGCCTCCGATAGCCCCCGGCAGGCCGGCGGCGATGCCGGCGAAGATCAGGATGGAAATACCGTTGCCCAGACCGCGCTCGGTGATCTGCTCACCCAGCCACATCAGAAACATCGTGCCAGCCACCAGGCTGACCACTGCCGTCATGCGGAAACCAAAACCCGGGCTCAACACCAGACCCTGGGACCCTTCCAACGCCATCGCAATGCCCAGAGACTGGAAGATCGCGAGAAACAAGGTGCCGTAGCGCGTGTACTGCGTGATCTTGCGGCGGCCGGCTTCACCTTCCTTCTTCAGCGCCTCCAGCGTCGGCACCACGTAGGTCATCAGCTGCATGATGATCGATGCAGAGATGTAGGGCATGATGCCCAGGGCGAACACCGTGAAGCGGGACAGCGCACCACCGCTGAACATGTTGAACAGGTTCAGGA
>JBJTHN010000009.1:0-9859 GCA_046094505.1 Betaproteobacteria bacterium | reverse complement strand
CCAAGGTCTTCACACTGCCGGGGTCCATCGGGTCCATGGTGCGCAGCAGTGTGCTGACGGTGCTGCGGGTGCCCGCACGGGCGGTGCGGTCCAGCGGGACCGAGCTGAACAGGAAGCGGCCGCTCTTGCCAAACCAGGTTTCAAACGAGTGGCGCTCGTCGGGGTTGGTCAGCAGCGTGGACTGGCGTGTCGACAGGTCCAGGCGGTAGAGCTGCGATACCTCGTTGCCGCCCGTGGCCCGGGCATAAATCAGGAAGCGCCCCTCTTTGGGCTCGTAGTGGGCTGAGCTCACCGGCTCGGGCCCCTGCGTCAGGGGCTCAAGGGCTCCCATGGGCTTTGTCAGGCGGAAGAGATGGTTCACGCTGGAGCCCGGTGCGCGATGGGCCACGATCATCTCTGGCTCGGTGGGGTGCCAGGTGACGAAGCTGTGCCCTCGGAAATCGGTGTACTGGTCCACCTGCGCCGCCAAGGAGGCCGGGATGGGTGGTATGCCCTGCACCAAGAGGTTCGAGTTGGGGGCGATGACCGCCCCGCTGTCGCGGCTTGCCGGGGGCGGTGCCACCACCGCACAGGCCGACAGCAGCGCTGCCAAGAGGCCTGCTGTGGCCAGGGTGGCCCATGGGCGCGGTGCGCGGGCCTTCGAATGCAAATCCGATGGTCCGGAGGTTCTGAAGTGAGGGTACGGCATGGATGGCTCGTGGTGAAGCAAAGCTGGCGAGCTTACCGGCTGTAGGTGCCCAGGTTCTGGGACCTGGGGTATGCCCGAATGGGCCTCAGGAACCCCGCGGGAACGAGCCGTAGCGCTGGAGCAGATAGCGGGTGGCACGTGCGCGTCCAGCAGCTGCGACGAAGCGCCGACGCCCCATCCGAGCTTGCGCGCTCAGCCCCTCAACGGTGGGCGCTGGGCAGCAGCCGTTCGCTTTGCTCGACCCCACCGGCGGAGTCCAACTCAATGGCCACCTGGGTACACACGGCGCGGCACAGGGTAGCCACGCGCTCGCTTTGCAGCCGGTAGTAGATCTGGGTGCCTTCGCGCCGCTTGGCCAAGATGCCACTGCGGTACAGGGTGCCCAGGTGCTGCGAGATGTTGGGCTGGGTGGTGTCGATCAACTCCAACAGCTCCGACACGTTCTTCTCTTGTTGGCACACCGCGCTGATGATCTTCAGCCGAACGGGCGTGGACAAGATCGAGAACAGCTCGGCCGCCGACTCGAAGACGCGGTCTTGGTCGAGTTCCGGCTCCAACTCAGGTGGGGACTGGTTCATTGTTGCAGTATATGCACGCTCACGAATGTACGGTGCATCACGGGCGTGTCGTGGACGGATCCAGCGTCCATCACGGTCTGCTCGCGGGCCGTGCCTCAAACCGGTAATGATCGCGATCCAACACCGCTGCCACGGCGCTGACCTCCTCCGGAAACAGGCCCAGGTTCAATTCGGTGCTGCAGTAGTCGACCATTCCGCGCAGAAGGCCGGCCGTGTTGATTTTCCCCATCGGGCGGTAGATGGCACTGCCGTCACCGCCCACCTTGCGCGCGTGGCAGGCACTGCAACGGTGCTCGGCCATCAGCTTTTCGCCCAAAGCCAAGTCAGCCCCCTTGAACAGGCGCTGCGGCTGTGCATGAGCCACGGGCAGCGCTGCCAAGGCCAAAAAGGCCGCGACCACGGCAGGGCCAGACGCGAACCGTGCGACGAGGGCTAAGAGGGTTTTCACGATGGCAAGAGGCCCCAAGGCCCAGTAGATTCAAGTCGGCTGATATTTGACACCGGTATGAGCTTAGACACAAGCCGATCGTGATGCCGCCTCCGCGGCTCCAAAGCTGTCACACAATACTGTCGCATTCAACTCAGGAGTAGCGTCCATGCGGATTTCGCACCTTTTGGCGGGCTGGGCCATCGCACTTGGCGCCACCGGCGTTCACGCCCAAACCGATGTGAACCTGGCCCGAAACCTGGCGGCCACCTGCGCCAACTGCCACGGCACCAACGGCCAAGCCGTGGGCAAAGATGTCAAGTCCTTGGCAGGTGTACCCGCGGCCAACATCGTGGGCCTGATGGCCGCCTACAAAGCCGGCGCCATCCCGAACACCACCATCATGCACCAGATTGCCAAGGGCTACACCGACGACCAGATCAAGCTGATCGCCGGGTACTTCGCTGCCCAAAAACCGGCCCAGAAGTGAAGGAACACGCCATGACGATGCATACGATTTCACGCCGCCGCATCCTGGGTGCCGGCACGGCACTGACCGGCCTGTCGCTGGCCGGTTGCGCCACCACTGCCGCCGGCCCCTCCATCGGCCGCGTGGTGGTGATTGGCGGCGGCTTTGGTGGCAGCACGGCCGCGCACTACCTGAAGATGTGGGGTGGCAACATCGACGTCACACTGGTGGAGCGAAACGCCAGCTTCATTTCCTGCCCCATCTCCAACCTGGTCTTGGGCGGCTACAAGCAGATGGGGGAGATCACCAAGGGCTACCAGGGGCTGCGGGCCCTGGGTGTGAAGGTGGTTCAGGGCGAGGTCACCGCCATTGATGCCGCCGCCAAGCAGGTGCGTCTGGCCGATGGCACGCGCCTGCCCTACGACCGCCTGGTGGTGTCGCCCGGCGTGGACTTCATGAACGAGGCGGTGGCCGGCCTGGCCACGCCGGCCGCGCAGGCCAAGTTCCTGCACAGCTGGAAAGCGGGCCCACAGACCGTGGCGCTGCGCAAGCAGTTGACCGACATGCGTGACGGCGGCGTGGTGGCCATCTCCATTCCCAAGGCTCCTTACCGCTGCCCGCCCGGGCCTTACGAGCGCGCCTGCATGGTGGCGGCCTACCTCAAGGAACACAAACCCAAGAGTAAGGTGCTGGTATTGGACGGCAACGCTGAAATCATCTCGAAGAAGGGCCTTTTCGAGAAGGCCTTCAAGGACCGCTACAGCGGCATCCTGGAGTACCGGGCGAACGCCGAGCTCAAGGAAGTGGACGCTGGCAACAACGCGGCCAAGCTCGAGTTCGAGGATGTGAAGGCCGACGTGATCAACGTGATCCCGCCGCAGCGGGCCGGTGATTTGGCCCGCAGCGCAGGCCTCATCAACGCCAACAACCGCTGGGTGAACGTGAACTGGCTGACGATGGAAAGCACCGCAGCTGCGGGCATCCACGTGTTGGGCGACGCCACGATGAGCGCGCCGGCCATGCCCAAGTCGGGCCACATGGCCAACCAACATGCCAAGGTGGCGGCTGCGGCCATCATCAACCAGCTGCAGGGCTTGCCGGTCAACCCCACGCCGGTGGTGATGAACACCTGCTACAGCTTCGTCTCCAAGACCGAGGTGGTGCATGTGGCCTCGGTGCACCAGTACAACACCGAGCAGAAGACCTTCGTGCCGGTGCAAGGTGCGGGCGGCGTATCAGCAGCAGCCAGCGAGCTGGAAGGCCGCTACGCGCTGAGCTGGGCCGACAACATCTGGGCCGACATGCTGCGGGCTTAAGCCAAGGGCACCCTCGGGTGCCCTTTTTTCATGCGATCCCCGGATTGCCCTGTAGCCCCACGAGCTTGGGCGTGTTGATCCGCCGGGCCTTGACCCGCCCGCCCTGCTGGGCCTTGAGCCACTGCTCCACCACATCCCAGACAGGCTTGTGGCCAGCCCGTGAGGCCTCTTCAGCCACAGGCGCCCAGCCGGCAACCCGGTAGGTCTTGCCGGCCTCCAGCGGCTTGCCGCCCAGGCGCATGTCGCTGATGCGCGCGCCCATCTTTTCGCTGGGGGTGCAGGTGTAGGTCAGTCCACCCACGCGAACCATGTCGCCGCCCTGTTGGTAGTAGGGGTCGGGGTTGAAGAGGTTGTCGGCCACATCCTCCAAGACCGTCTTGATCATCTCGCCACTCATGCTGCTGACGGTGGCGTAGGGGTAGGTAATGGCCAGCTGGTCCATCATGAGCTCGCGCGTGATGACATCTCCGGGCAAGAGGGAGGTGCCCCAGCGAAAGCCTGGCGAGAAGGCGAGGTCTGCGCCCTGAACCTCCATCAGAGCGTCGCAGATCAACTGGTCCCAACTGCCATTGAAGTTGCCGCGCCGGTACAGCAGGCCATCGCTGACGGCCAGCTTCTCAGCAAGCTTGGCTTCGTAGGGTGCGCGGATCTTGGCGATCAGCGCATCCATGGCGGGATCGGCCTTCAACTGGTTGGCAAACACCGGCAGCAGGCGGTAGCGGAAGTCCGTGACACGACCACCCTTGACCTCGAAGTCCATCACGCCCAAGAACTTGCCGTTGCTGCCCGCATTGGTGACCAGCGTGGTGCCGCCGGGGTTCTTCACCGGAATGGCCACCGGTACCCCATCGTGCGTGTGGCCGCCCATGATGGCGTCGATCCCGCGCACGCGGCTGGCCATCTTGAGGTCCACATCCATGCCGTTGTGCGAGAGCACCACCACCACCTGTGCCCCCTTGGCGCGGGCCTCGTCCACCACCTTCTGCATGTTCGCGTCTTGGATGCCGAAGCTCCAGTCGGCCACCAGGTAGCGGGGATTGGCAATGGGCGTGTACGGAAAGGCCTGGCCCACGATGGCCACCGGCACTCCGTTGATCGGGCGGATCACATAGGGCTTGAAGACCGGATCGTCGAAGTCGGTGGTGCGCACGTTTTGCGCCACGAAGTCGACCTTGTGCGCGCCACCGGGCGTGCCCGGCGGGGCCTCGCCGTTGAAGTCCTTCTCGATGATCTCCTGCACCCGCTTCATGCCGTAGGTGAACTCCCAGTGGCCGGTCATCACGTCCACCCTGAGCAGCTTGCAGGCGTCCACCATGTCCTGCGCATTCGTCCACAGCGAGGTGGCCGAGCCCTGCCAGGTGTCCCCGCCGTCGAGCAAGAGCGCGCCCGGCCGGCTGGCCTTGAGTTGCTTGACCAGCGTAGCCAAGTGCGCAAAACCGCCCACCTTCCCGTAGCGGCGCGCAGCGGTTTCAAAGTCCAGGTACGTGTAGGCGTGGGCCAGGGGTGTGCCGGGCTTCAATCCCGCAGCTTGAAGCAAGTGCTCACCAACCAGGTGCGGAAGCTGGCCCCTCATGGATCCGACACCCATGTTCACGCTGGGCTCGCGGAAGTAGATGGGCTTGAGTTGCGCGTGGCAGTCGGTCATGTGCAGCAGGCTGACCTGCCCAAAGGGCGCGATGTCGTACAGCCCGGCCTGAGCCGTCTGCGCATCCGCCTGCGCATGCCGGCCCAAGGCCATGCCCGCCACCCCGGCGGCGGCCAGCACCTGCAGGAATTCGCGCTTGCTCAAACTCACGAAAGGGGCTCCACCTATTGGGCGTTGACCGGTGACTTGGGATCCAAGAGCAGGGCCATCACGTGCCGGATCTGGTCTTCGTTGAGCAACTTGGCGTGACCAAAGCGCGGCATGCCGGAACAGGCCATGTAGGCGTTGCTGTTCCAGATCTTGGCCCAGGTGTACTTCAGGATGGGCTCGGCCGCAGGGCTGCTGGGGTCGGCCACGCCGCGCAACTTGCCGTACTGGTAGAGGCTGGGGCCCAGCGAGCCGTAGCTGAGTTCGGTCTTGCTGATCTGGTGGCAGTTGTAGCACTGGCCTCCATTGCCTTTGGGGTCCGCGCTGGCGTCGGTCCAGGTCATGCCGCGGCCGTTTTGGGCCAGGCGTTCGCCCTCCTTCCAATCGCCGAGGTATCGCCCGCCTTGAGGCCACTGCACGGTGGCCATGGCCTCCTGCATGATCTTCTGCATCGTCTGCGGTTCCGGCATCTTGTCTGATGAGCAGGCCGATTGCGCCAAGTCCTGCTGGATGCGGTCGACCTTGGCAATGCCCTCGTCGCGGAAGGCGGCCTTGATCATGGCTGCGGCCTGCGCATCGAGTTCCTTGGGTGAGGGCAACGAGGCGCAGCCGATCACGGTGAGTGCGGCGACGGCTGTGGCGCCGATCAGGCTGATGGTTCGCACAGCATGGGCCCGCGAACGGGTGTGGGGATGGTGGTTCATCTGCGGTCTCCTGGTCGCTGCTTCAACGTTTGATGGCCGGGGCGATCGACTCCGCGCCCTTGGCATTCACACCCATGTACACGCCCAGCGCCACGGTCAGGTCTGAAGCGAACCCCGGATAGGGGAAGCGCTGCTGGCGGTAACAGTCGTTCAGGCGAAGCTGCATGCTCCACATGGCGCCCTGGCTCACGCGGTAGGCCGGCCAGGCTGCAAAGCCGATGCCGTCACCAGGGTTCTTGGTGAGGTTGGGCAACTCCTGCAGGCGGATGCGCTTGCCGTCTACCGAGTGGCAGGACGCGCAGGAGAAGTCCATGGACCCACCCCGAAAGAAGAACGCCCGCTTGCCCAGCTCATAGAAGCGCTGTTCTTCCGCATGGGCCTGGGGCAGGTTGAAGCGCTGTCCACGCGACTCGGTGGCGATCCACGTAGCCAAGGCCGTGATGTTGGCCATCTCGCCACGGCCAAACGGGGTCTTGATGAGTTCTTCCGCGTTGAAGCCCTGAAGGGTGGCCATGCAGGTGACCAAGCGCGACTCCACATCCTGTACCTTGCCCGTGTCGGCAAAGTAGCGCGGCAGCTGAACCCAAGCGCCCTTGACGACGCCGGGACCCAGGCCCAGATCGCACTTCTCCAGCGTGGCCTTCTTGGGGCCGCGGGCCTGCTTCCAAAGGGCCTCGCCCTTGGCTTCAAACAGCTCGGCGGGGTTCCCGTCCTCCAGCATCTTGCGGTATTCCGCAATGCCATCGGACGTGGACTTGGCTTGGGCCGCCGCCAGCAGGGGTACTGCGCAGAGGGCGGCCACGATGGCCTTGAGGGTGGACGTCATCGTGGTCTCCTGTATGGGTTGTGAAACGGCGCGAGAGGCTGTTCAAGCCCCGGCAAGCAGCGGTCAGCTGACCGTGGCCTCGTCTGTGCGCTTGTCACCTTTGTTGTCAACCCAAGTAACGGCAATCTTGTCGCCGGCCTTGGCACCCTTGACGGTGAACTGCAGGAAGGGGTTCTTGGACACCGCCGGGCCCCATTGCGCCGCAAACACGGGCTTGCCGTTGTGGGTGGCCGACACGTCCTGGATGAACCAGGCCGGAATGGTCTTGCCAGCGGAATCCTTGCGCTGGCCGGTTTCCATTTCGTGGCTCATGAGGACGCGGACGGTGGCTTTGTCGCCAGAGGCTTGTGCGCGGATGCGCATTGGGTCTGCCATGGTGTTCTCCTGATCGTTGAATTCGTTTCGCGAAACGCGAGCGATGTGGAATGACGGTGCCGGCGATCAGCCGCCGCAGCCGCCCAGGGTGACCTTGATCTCCTTGCGGGAGAACAGCACCTTGTTGTCGGCGGTGATGGCTACGGCATACACGTCAGAGGACTGGCCCATCTTCACGCGTGTGGTGAAGTTGGGCTCCACGCCCTCGGTCACATCGAACAAGGCGCACAGCATGTTGGGGTTCTTCTCCACCAGGATCATCAGCTTCTTGACGCTGGCCAAGGTGGTCGAGCAGCCCACGGGCACCACCGCACCGTTTTCAGCGATGTCCGGCCCGGTGATGGTCACGTCCTTGCTCTCCGTTGGCGCCGAAGTGCCCATGGCCCTCATCAGGTCGGCCATGTTCTTGGCCTCAAAGGCAGCCTTGTTCCAGCTGGCCAATGCCGTCTGGGGCAGCAGGCCCATGCCGGCCAACATGCCGGCCACTGCAGCACTGCGCTGCAGCATGTCGCGTCGGGTTTGCATCATCGTCTTCTCCTCAGGTGATGGGTGCCTAGCCAATGCAGGCGGGCGGTTGGATGGGGTAGCGGAAGTATGGGAGCTCTAGCGTCAAGGCCTCTTGGCGCCCTGGGCGATCCATTGCGCCAGCATCTGCGCATCTTGCGCCGAAATGCCCTGCGCCGGCATCGGGATCTGCCCCCACACGCCAGAGCCGCCATTTTTAATCCGTTGGGCCAAGTAAGCCATCGCATCCGACTTTCCGGCGTACTTGTCAGCCACCTCCTTGAAGGAGGGGCCGACCAGCTTGCGGTCCATCGCGTGGCAGGCGGTACAGGTGTTCTTGGCCAGCATGCCGTTGATGTCCGGCCCCGCGGGGGCAGCGGCGGCTTGAGCGGTGGCCCGGGTGGGGGCTGCCGGCAGCTTGGCATCTGGGCCCGAGCCGGCTGGCCGCGTGGTGTCAGCACCGCGCTGCGCCCCCACGATCCGGTTCTGCTCGGCCAGATTGCCGTGCGCGTTGCGGGCGTGGTCGGGCAGCATGGAGGCCACCGAGGCTTCAGTTGCACAGTTGCTCATGCAGGCCACTGCCTTCACATCCAAGCGGCCGCTGGTCAGGCCCTTGCCAGGCCACATGGCGTGATCGGTTGTCATGCCCTTGCGGTTGGGCATGCGGTTTTGCACATCGCGGATGTTTTGGTCAGACAGCGTGAAGTTGTCCGGCACGATGCCGCCCAGGTTTAGCATGAAGGCGGTCACCGCATACACCTCGTCGACCTTCAGCGACTTCGGCGCGTTCCACGGCATGGCCCGGTTGATGTAATCCCACAGCGTCGACACCGTGGGCACCCTCATCAGCGTGGTGCGCCCGGGAAATGACCCGTCTGCCAGGCGGGCCACACGGCCGGTTTCGATGTCCTTAGGCGTGGTGCCGCCGATCAGCGGCGAGAACACCTCGTTGGACTCACCAAAGACACCGTGGCAGGACGCGCACTTGGCTTCCCAAATGTCCTGGCCGTGCGCCACCGTGCCGGCGCCCTTGGGCAGGCCCTTGAAGTCGGGGCGGACATCGATGTCCCAGGCCGCGATTTCCTTGGGCGTAGCGGGGCGTCCCAGGCCCGGCAGCGCTTGTGCAAAGACCGATGTGGCCACACTGGCCAAGAGCGTCAGCGCGATGAGCGCACGCTGCACGGCGCGCGCCCGCGAAGGTTCAAGAGAGTTGAACATTCTTGACCTCTCCACTCTCCTGCACCAACCAGCTCTGAGTCGCGTTGTTGTGATAGATCGAGCGTGTACCGCGTGAGGCACGCAGCTGGCGGTAGGTGGGCTGCACATAGCCGGCCTCATCGGTGGCGCGGCTCTGCACGATGGCGGGTTTTCCGTCCCACACCCAGTCGATGTTGAAGCGGGTCAGGCACTTGCTCATCACCGGCCCCTCCAGGCGCGCCGGGCGCCAGTTGCGCCCGCCATCGACGGACACATCGACCTTGGTCACCCTACCGCGGCCCGACCAAGCCAAACCGCTGATGTTGTAGAAGCCCTTGTCGAGCAAGACCTGCCCGCCAGAGGGCGTGGTGACCACACTTTTGCACTCTTGGGTGCTGGTGTACTGGCGGTGCAGGCCATTGGGCATGAGGTCGATGTAGTGGATCGCCTCGTCCTTGGTGCCGTAGGGCTGGTCGCCGACCTCGATGCGGCGCAGGTACTTCACCCAGCTCACACCCTGCACCCCCGGTACGACCAGGCGCAGGGGGTAGCCGTTCTCGGGGCGCAGCATCTCGCCGTTCTGGCCATAGGCCACGAAGACTTCGCCGTTCTCGATCAGCTCCATCGGCACCGTGCGGGTCATCGACGAGCCGTCAGCGCCTTCGGCCAGGACATACCGGGCCTTCTTGTAGTCGACGCCACACTGATCGAGCAGCAGCTTCAGCGGGACACCCGTGAATTCGCTGCAGGAGATCATGCCGTGGCTGTACTGCACCGTGGGCACGGCCACATTGCCCCATTCCATGCCGGTGTTGGCGCCGCACTCGATGAAGTGGAAGCGGCTGACGCTGGGCATGCGCATGATCTCGTCCATGGTGAAGACCTTGGGGGTCTTCATCAGGGCTGCATCAGAGCCGTTGAGCATCAGGCGGTGCTTGGAGGGGTCGATGTCCCACCAACCCTGGTGGTGACGCTCGAAGTGC
>JBJTHN010000008.1:0-28128 GCA_046094505.1 Betaproteobacteria bacterium | reverse complement strand
CGGCATGGCCGGTGCAGGATGGAACGTGATGGTGCTGCCCCTACGGGTGTTGGGGCGCTGTGGCGGCTACGACTCCGACATCATTGCCGCTATGCGCTGGGCGGCCGGCCTTTCGCAGAATGTGGGCGTCAGCACCGTGCTCAATGTGCCCAACCCCTTCCCAGCACGCGTGATCAACATGAGCCTGGGCTCACAGGGCACGTGCACGGCCGCTTACCAGGACGTGGTCAACGAGTTGCGCCAAGCGGGTGTGACGGTGGTAGCCGCCGCTGGCAACGACACCGGTCTGAAGGTCTCGGTACCGGCCAACTGCCCCGGCGCCGTGGCGGTGTCGGGGGTACGGCACATCGGCAGCAAGGTGGGCTACTCCAACATCGGGCCAGAAGTGGCGCTGGCAGCACCCGCAGGCAACTGTGTGAACCTGCAGGGCACCTGCCTGTACCCCTTGCTCACCACGATCAACCTGGGTCGACGCCAGGCGGGCGCCAACGGCTACAGCGACGGCAGCGACTACAGCGTGGGCACCAGCTTCGCCGCGCCCCTGGTGGCCGCCACCGTCGGCCTGATGCTGTCGGTGGACCCCACGCTCACGCCCAGCAAGGTTCGTGAAATCCTGCAGGCCACCGTGCGCCCCTTCCCCAGCAGCCGACCGCTGGCCGCGGGTGAAGACCCCGTTCCCACTTGCCGTGCACCGGACGACCGTGACCAACTGGAGTGCTTCTGCACCACCACCACCTGCGGGGCGGGCATGTTGGATGCGGGGGCCGCCGTCGCCCGCACGCTGGCCCTGCGCCCAGCCCCCCCGGTAGAACCACCGCCGGGCGGTGGCAACACGGGCGGCGGCTCGGGCGGCGGCGCCTCAGGGCTTGGGTGGCTGCTCGGCCTCGTCTTGGCGACCTTGACGCTGCACGCCCTGAATGGGCGCAGCCGGCGGCGCCGAGGTGGGTACCGCACTTGAGGCGGTAAGCGCGGGCGCGGTCAGGGCCGGAGCCGGGGCTGCGGTTGGGGCCGAGGCCGCCCCCGATGCCGAAACAGGGGCCGCGGGTGCCTGCGATGGGGCCAGCGGTGAACCCGGCGTCACCACCACGATCGTCTCGGGGCGGCGTTGCTGGGCCCAACGTTCGGGCTCGCGCTGCGATGGGCCCGGTGTTCCCCACATCGCGGTTTGCACATGCTCGGGGCCAAAGGCCCAAAAGGCCACGGCCACATGGGCCAGCAGCAACAAGATGATCAGTCGGCGGGTCATGGTGCGCAAGTGTGCGCCAAACCGGAGGGCGCCGGGCGCACCTGGGCTTCACCGGCCACCACCCGGTGCACCCGACCCGAGGCCTGCACCAACAGGGCCCCATCCTGGTCCAAGCCGACACACCGCCCCTGCGGCACGGGCCCAGCCGAAAGCGTGACCTCCTGGCCGATCAAGGCCTCGCGCGCCTGCACCGCCTCACGAATCGGCCCAAAACCCTGCGCTTCAAAGTCCACGAGGGCGCGCGCCACCGCCTCGGCCGCCAGGTGCCACAAGGCGGGGGCGCCATCGTGGGGGCGCCACTGCGACGTACCCGCCACGCCCTGATCGGGCAAACCATCGCAGGCCAGGTCCTGCGCGTGCACGTTCACCCCCACGCCCACCACAACCCATCGGGTTCCCGCCGGGGGCGCCGCCAACGCCAAGCCCGGTTGGGCCACCGCCAAAGGCACGGTTTCGATCAGGATGCCCGCCACCTTGCGGCCCCACCGGCCCGCGCCGGCTTCCTGCGCACCGGGTGCATCCTGCGCAGGCGGCTCATCGAACCACCACAGGTCGTTGGGCCACTTCAGCACAAGCCGCCCTTGGCCCTGGGGCGGCTGCCCCTGGGCCCAGGGTTGTAGGGCCTGCGCCAGGGCATGGCCAACGGCCAGGGACAGCGCGCCCCAGCCCTGCTGGGGACGCAGCGGCCAGGCCAAGCTGAAGGTCAGGCTGGCGCCGGCTTGAGCCACCCAGCTGCGGCCCATCCGGCCGCGGCCAGCGGTCTGCTGCTCGGCCAGCAAGACCTGGGGCGTGCGCTCATGTGCCGGCAGCAGCCGCACCGCGTTGAGCAGATCGGTGTTGGTGGAGCCGGTTTGGGCCACCGCGCGCACCGACACCGGGCCCGCCCAAGCGGCCAGGCGCTGCGCCAGGCCGGGCGCATCCCAGGCCAAGCGCAGGCCGGCGCCATCACCAGGGCCAGGCTCTACGGGCACGGGGCTGCTCACCGCTTGGGTGAGAGCATGGTGCCGCGGCAGGCGCGCGCACCACAGTGGCAGGCGAACTTCTTCTTCAGCGCCGGGGTGTAGCGCTCGTCGATGGTCAGACCGTAGTTGTAGAACAGCTCTTGCCCGGCCTTGGTCGAACGCAAAGCCTTGATGAACACGCGGCCATCGACCTCGTCGGCCTCGCAGTTGGGCGCGCAGGAGTGGTTGATCCACCGCGCT
Source organism: Betaproteobacteria bacterium (assembly GCA_046094505.1). Lineage (GTDB taxonomy): Bacteria > Pseudomonadota > Gammaproteobacteria > Burkholderiales > Burkholderiaceae_C > RFTU01. The sequence goes on along the minus strand of JBJTHN010000008.1, from coordinate 25,680 downwards.
GCGTTGCCGCCCACATTGGCGTCGATCACGCGTCCGTCTTCAATGTGGAAGTAAAAGGTGTGGTCGGGCTGTGCCGGGTCGTGCGGGTGGCGGCGCAGGGCCTCGTCCCAGTCGATGAGCTCGCCCACATACTCAATGAGCACTTCGCCCTTGCGCAGGTCGGCCGCGGCGAACACCCCCTTGCCGTGCACCCCGCTGCGGCGCACCTGGATGCGGCGCCCTGTTGGGGCGGCCGGGGCAGCCTTGGCAGCCTTCGGGGCGGGCGTGCGCCCACGTGAGGGGCCCACAGGGGTGGAAGAGGAGGAGCGGCCCTTGGCTTGCACGGTGTTGGACTTTGGGTACATTGAATTCATGGGTGCGCGCGTGCGTGTGCACACACGGGCGCGTGCACACGCACGCGAAGGAGCCAATTGTAGGCAGCCCGAGAGCGCCCCGATGAACGACCAAGGAAGCCGATTCGAATGAGCAAGACCCTCATCATTGCCGAGAAGCCCAGCGTGGCCCAGGACATCGTGCGCGCGCTCACGCCCACGGTGGGCAAGTTCGAGAAGCACGCCGAGCACTTCGAGAACGACACGCATGTGGTGACCTCGGCCGTGGGCCACCTGGTGGAGATCAAGGCGCCCGAGCAATACGACGTCAAGCGCGGCAAGTGGAGCTTCGCCCACCTGCCGGTGGTGCCGCCGCACTTCGATCTGGCCCCTATCGACAAGGCCAAGACCCGGCTCAACGCCGTGGTCAAGCTGGTTAAGCGCAAAGACGTCACGCGCCTGATCAATGCTTGTGACGCGGGGCGCGAGGGCGAGCTGATCTTTAGGCTGATCGTGCAGTACGCGGGCACGGAGAAGAAGCCCATCGACAAGCCCGTAGAGCGCCTGTGGCTGCAAAGCATGACGCCACAAGCCATTCGCGAAGGCTTTGACAAGCTGCGCAGCGACGCACAGATGCAGGGGCTGGCTGATGCGGCGCGCAGCCGCAGCGAAGCCGACTGGCTGGTGGGCATCAACGGCACCCGCGCCATGACGGCCTTCAATTCACGCGACGGCGGCTTCTTCCTTACAACCGTGGGCCGGGTGCAGACGCCTACGCTGTCCATCGTGGTGGAACGCGAAGAGCTCATCCGCAAGCACGTGGCGCGGCCCTACTGGGAGGTGAAGGCGCAGTTTGATGCCCAGGCCGGCCCATACGAAGGCAAATGGTTCGACCCGGACTTCAAAAAGAACGACGATGCCGACCGGCGGGCCGATCGATTGTGGGATGAAGCCCTGGCGCAAGCGGTGGCCCAGGCGGTGCGCGGCCAGCCGGCCACCGTGCAAGAGGAGTCCAAGCCAACCACGCAGGCCTGCCCGGCCTTGTACGACCTGACCACGCTGCAACGCGAGGCCAATTCGCGCTTCGGCTTTTCGGCCAAGACCACGCTGTCGATTGCGCAGGCGCTGTATGAAAAGCACAAGGTGCTGACCTACCCGCGTACCGATTCACGCCACTTGCCCGAAGACTACCTGGGCACGGTGAAGAAGACGGTGTCGATGCTGGCCGACGAAGACCTGCCCGGGCCGCTGCGGGCGTTGTCGGCCCATGCACGGGTGGCGCTGAACCAGGGCTACATCAAGCCCATCAAGAAGGTCTTCGACAACGCCAAGGTGTCCGACCACTTCGCCATCATTCCCACACTGCAAGCGCCCAAGAGCCTGACCGAGATCGAGGCCAAGCTCTACGACCTGGTGGTCAAGCGCTTCCTGGCGGTGTTCTTCCCCTCGGCAGAGTTCCTGGAGACCACCCGCACCAGCACCGTCGAGGTGGCCGTGGCCGGTGCCGGTGCGCAACAGCGCTTCCAAACCAAGGGCAAGGTGCTGGTCAACCCCGGATGGCTGGCGGTGTATGGCAAGGAAGCGCAGGACGATGACGCCACGCTGGTGGCCGTGGCTGCAGGTGAAACGGTGCGCGCCGAGTCGGTGGACGTGACGGCACTCAAGACCAAGCCCCCGGCGCGCTACACCGAGGCCACGCTGCTGTCGGCCATGGAGGGCGCGGGCAAGTTGGTGGACGATGATGAATTCCGCGAGGCCATGGGCGACAAGGGTCTGGGCACACCGGCCACGCGCGCGGCCATCATCGAAGGCCTGCTCAACGAAAAGTACATGTTGCGCGACGGCCGCGAGTTGCTGCCCACGGCCAAGGCCTTCCAGCTGATGACCCTGCTGCGCGGGCTGGGGGTGGAAGACCTCACCAAACCCGAGCTGACCGGCAACTGGGAGCACCGCTTGGCGCAGATGGAGCATGGGCAGCTCTCGCGCGAAGCCTTCATGGCCGAGATTGCGCAAATGGCCGAGCGCATCGTCAAGAAGGCCAAGGAGTACGACCGCGACACCATCCCGGGCGACTATGTGACGCTGTCCACGCCCTGCCCCAATTGCGCGGGGGTGGTCAAGGAGAACTACCGGCGCTACGCCTGCACCGGGCGCGACGGGCAATCGGAGGGCTGCGGCTTCTCCATGACCAAGATTCCCGCCGGCCGCGCATTCGAAGTGGCCGAAGCCGAGGCCTTCCTGCGGGACAAGCGCATCGGCCCCTTGGAAGGTTTTCGCTCCAAGGCCGGCTGGCCCTTCACCGCCGAACTGCAGTTGGTGCGTGACGAGGAGGCACAGAAATGGAAGCTGGAGTTCGACTTTGGCGAGGCCGAGCAAGGTGAGGGCGGCGAAGGGGAAGCCGTGGACTTCAGCGGGCACACCAGCCTGGGCGCGTGCCCGAAGTGCCAGGGGCGAGTGGTGGAGCATGGAACGTCGTATGTGTGCGAAAACACCACCGGCGTGGCCACCTGCGACTTCAAAAGCGGCAAGATCATCCTGCAGCAGCCCGTGACACCTGAAGAGATGACACGGCTGCTGAGCACCGGCAAAACCGCTTTGATGGAAAACTTCGTCTCCAACAAGACGCGGCGCAAGTTCAAGGCCTTCCTGGCCTGGGACCCCAAGGCTGGCAAGGTGGGCTTTGAGTTTGAACCCCGTGCACCGCGTGCGCCGGCCAAGAAGGCCGCGGCCAAGAAGACGGCGTGACACTCGACATCTTCTTCAAGCTGCTGGTGCTGATTGCGGTGGTGGGGGCCGGCTGGTACGCCGGCCGCACGCCGCTGATGGCGGGGCCTGAGCCCGTCAAGGCCATCTCCACCCTGGCTTTCTATCTCTTGATACCGGCGCTCTTGTTCCGGACCATGGCCACAGTAGACCTGGCCCACCTGCCCTGGGCCACGCTGGTGGCCTTCTTCGGGCCCACCTTGCTGTGGGTGATGGTGGTGTATGGCGCGCAGCGTTGGCAGCAGGGTCGAAAGCGGCCCACGCAGCCGCCGGCCACGGGCCCGTCCCACGCCGACGAAAGCGGTGGCCTGGGGCCCAGTGAACGCGATGCTGCCGCCCCGGCCACCCGCAGCATGATGTGCAGCTTTGGCAACACGGTGCAGGTGGGCCTGCCTTTGGTGGCCTCGCTGTTTGGAGACGCGGGGCTGGCCATCCACGTGGCCATCATCAGCCTGCATGCCCTGACCCTGCTGACGCTGGCCACCATCCTGGCTGAGGTGGACATGGCGCGTGCACGCCATGCGGTGGTGGGCGGCTACCTGTGGGGCACGGTCAAGCAGACGGTGCGCAACACGCTCATCCATCCGGTCATCCTGCCCGTGGTGGCCGGCCTGTGTTGGAACCTGCTGGGCCTGCCGGTGCCGCAGCCCATGGACGAGGCTTTGAAGCTGTTGGCCTCGGGCGTGGTGCCGCTGTGTTTGGTGATGATCGGCCTTTCCCTGGCGCACTACGGCATCGAAGGCTACGCCCGGGTGGCGATGGCGTGTACGGTGGGCAAGATGCTGGTGATGCCCGCGGTGGTGCTGGTGGGGGCGCACTGGGGCTTGGGGCTGTCGGGCTTGCCCCTGACGGTGATCGTGCTGGTGGCCTCGCTGCCCACGGGCAGCAACGCTCTCATGTTCGCACAGCGCTACCAAACGCAGGTGCCCCAGGCCACCGCCACCATCGTGGTGGGCACCGTGGCCTTTGCAGGCCTGGCCCCGATGTGGCTGCAGATCCTGAGCATGCTGTAGCGCCCTGCGCGACAATCGGGGCATGAACGCCCCTACCGACATTGCCGTGTACATGACGGGCCTGGGCCGCGCGGCGCGGCAGGCCGCCACGCGCATGGCCCGTGCCCACACCGCCGAAAAGGACGCGGCGCTGCAGGCGCTGGCCCAGGGGCTGCGCCAGCAGGCCAGTGCCCTGCAAGCCGCCAACGCACAAGACATCCAGGCCGCACAGGCCTCGGGCCTTGCAGCGCCCATGGTCGACCGCTTGCGCCTGAGCCAGGGGGTGATCGAAACCGTGGCCCTAGGCTGCGAGCAACTGGCCTCAATGCCCGACCCGATCGGCGAGATCACCGGCGTCAAGCGCCGCCCGTCGGGCATCAGCGTGGGCCAGATGCGGGTGCCCTTGGGCGTGTTCGGCATGGTCTACGAAAGCCGCCCCAACGTGACCATCGAGGCTGCCAGCCTGGCCATCAAGAGCGGCAACGCTTGCATCCTGCGCGGCGGCTCCGAGGCCATTCATTCCAACCTCGCCCTGTGGCGCTGCGTGCAGGCGGCCTTGCAAGCGGCGGGCCTGCCCGCTGAAGCGGTGCAACTGGTGGAGACCACCGACCGCGCCGCCGTGGGCCGCCTGATTGCGATGCCGGACTTCGTGGATGTGGTCATTCCGCGCGGCGGCAAGGGGCTGATCGAGCGCATCAGCGCTGAAGCCCGGGTGCCCGTGATCAAGCACCTGGACGGCAACTGCCACACCTACATTGATGAAATGGTGGACCTGGAGCTGGCCGTGCGCGTGACCGACAACGCCAAGACGCAAAAGTACAGCCCCTGCAATGCCACCGAATCCCTGCTGGTGCACGCGGCGCAGGCCGCAGCCTTCTTGCCCCGCATCGGCGCGGTGTTTGCGGCCAAGGGCGTGGAGATGCGCTGCGATGCGGCAGCGGCCGCGCTGCTGCGCCCCGTGGCGGGTGCACAGGTGCAGCCGGCGACCGAGCAAGACTGGAGCGAGGAATACCTGGCGCCCGTGATCAGCGTGAAGGTGGTGCACAGCCTGGACGAGGCCATCGGGCACATCAACACCTACGGCTCGCACCACACCGATGCCATTCTCACCACCAGCCACCCCAACGCCATGCGCTTCCTGCGGGAAGTGGATTCGGCCAGTGTGATGGTCAATGCCAGCACCCGATTTGCCGACGGCTTCGAGTACGGGCTGGGTGCCGAGATCGGCATCTCCACCGACAAGTTCCACGCTCGCGGCCCGGTGGGCCTGGAAGGCCTGACCTCGCAGAAGTGGGTGGTTTTGGGCCAAGGCGAAGTTCGGGCCTGACGCGGCCCGGCCGGCACCCATGCAGCCCAGCGAACCCACGAGCACCGCAGACCCCCGGACCGCCCTGGTGCTGTTTTCCGGCGGCCAGGACTCCACCGTGTGCCTGGCCTGGGCCCTGCACCGCTACGCACGCGTGGAGACCATCGGCTTCGATTACGGTCAACGCCACCGGGTGGAGCTGGAGTGCCGCTCGGTGGTGCGCCACGCACTGGTGCAGGCCTTCCCAGATTGGCGCGCGCGCCTGGGCGAGGACCACCTCTTGGACCTGGGCCTGCTGGGCCAGATCAGCCAAACCGCGCTGACACAGGAGCGCGCCATCGAGATGCAGGCCAACGGCCTGCCCAACACCTTCGTGCCGGGCCGCAACCTGCTGTTCCTGAACCTGGCGTCGGTGGTGGCCTACCGCCGCGGCGCCAGCGTACTGGTAGGGGGCATGTGCGAAACCGATTTCTCCGGCTACCCCGACTGCCGCGACAACACCCTCAAGGCGCTGCAGGTGGCCTTGAGCCTGGGGCTGGACACACCGATGACGGTGGAGACCCCGCTGATGTTCATCGACAAGGCGCAGACCTGGGCCTTGAGCCAGGCCCTGGGCGGCGCCGCGCTGCAGTCCATCATCCTGGAGCACACCCACACCTGCTACCTGGGCGTGCGCGACCAGGTCCACGCCTGGGGCCGCGGTTGCGGCCACTGCCCGGCCTGCGAGCTGCGCGCGCAGGGCTGGCAGTGCTACACCCAGGGCGCTGCGCCAACCTAAAGCCGCCCGATGGACTCCTTTCAATGGACCCTATTGGGCGTTGCTGCGGTGCTCTTCTGCTGGGCCTTGGGCGCCTATAACCGGCTACAGCGGCTGCGCAATGGAATCGGCAAGGCCGCGCAGCAGATCGAAGAGGCCGTGGAGCGGCGTGATGAGTTGATTGGCGGCTTGCTGACCCTGCTGCGTCCGGTGGACCACCCGTCGATTGAACCGGGAACCCTGCGGGCGGTTGACGAAGCCAGCAGCGCCATCTTGGCGGCCTCGGAGTTTCTTCGGAACTGGCCCACCGATGTGCAGGGCCCGGCACGCGTGGCCTTGGCCGAGGTGGGGCTGCAGGCGGCCTTGTCGGCCGTGATCGGTGAGGTGGAACACGACCCGGCGCTGCGCTTGTCGCCGGGCATGCTGGAGCGGCTGGCCGGCATCAGCGAGGCCGAGCGCAAGATGCGCTTTGGGCGACAGCTCTACAACGAGGCGGTCAAGGTCTACAACGCCGCCTTGCAGCAGTGGCCCACTCGGCTGCTGCGCCGGCTGTTCGACCTGCAAGAGGCCGCCGCCATCTGAGCGTCACGGCCGCGTGCAGCAGGCCGCAGCGGCCACACTCAGCGGTCACCCACCATGGCGGCGGTGGCCAACAGTTCGTCAAACAGCGCCATCGTCACATGGCCAGACACCGAATACGGGTCCAGGGTGGGGCGCTCGGAGTACTTCAGCAGCATGGCCGTGTTGATGCGTGCCATGTTCACCCGCCCCATGGTCCATCCGGCAAAGCGCCGTTGGCTGATTTCTTCGTAGACCAGGAGCTCCACGTCATGGTGGCGTGCGTCGCGCAGGATGCGCTGATAGAGCTGGTTGACGGCCGAGCGCCCGCCCTCCAGAACCTGGATGAACAGGCCCTCGGAAAAGCACAGCATGCCGGTGATGCCCGCGTCGCCGTTGTGGCTGCGGCACTGGCGAAGCAGCAGCGAGAGCTCTTCGCCATCCACCCCGGTGGATGCGCGGCTGCAGTACATGAGTCGAACCAACATGGCGCTGTTCCGGCGGCCGTCTTCAGTTGCGGCTCTTGTTGGCCATCAAGGCCAGAAACTCGCGGCGCAGGTTGGCGTCGCGCAGGAAGGCTCCCCGCATCACCGAGTTGGTCATCACCGACTCGTCGTCCTTGACCCCACGCCAATGCATGCAGAAGTGGTCAGCTTCCATCACGATGGCCAAGCCATCGGGCTTCACGCGGTTCTGCAGCTCTTCGGCCAGCATGGTCACGGCCTCTTCCTGAATCTGCGGGCGGCTCATCACCCAATCGCAGATGCGGGCGTACTTGCTCAGGCCGATGAGGTTGGAAAACTCGTTGGGCATGATGCCGATCCACACCCGGCCGATGATGGGGCACAGGTGGTGCGAGCAGGCGCTGCGCACCTTGATGGGGCCCACGATCATCAGCTCGTTCAGGCGTGAGAAGTTCGGGAACTCGGTGACCGACGGCATGGGCACGTAGCGGCCACGAAACACCTCTTCCACGAACATCTTGGCCACGCGCTGGGCGGTTTCGTTGGTGTTGTGGTCGCTTTCGGTGTCGATCACCAGCGACTTCAACACCCCTTGCATCTGCTGGGCCACCTCGGCTTTGAGCTCTTCGAGCTCGCCTTCTCGGATGTGGGCCGAGACGTTGTCGTTGGCGTGGTAGCGGCAATCCGCGCCGATCAGGCGGTAGCGGATGCGCTCGGAGGCGGGCAGGCGGCTGAGCTCTTCTTCAGAACGGAAGAGCCCCTTGAGGGTGGCGGATGACATGCGGGGTGTGCTCCTGTGGGGCTGCGATGCGCAGCGCACGGGCGGCTAGGCCCATGAAAGGAAGGCGCCGGTACTGCACGAAGCGGCTTCCGAGATCGATTGTGCGCCCGATCGCACACGCGTGCGCAAGGCCCTGTGGCCAACCCTGACTTCGCTCAGGGCTGGCCCGGCGCGTGGCGCGCACACACCGGCGGCTAGACTGCAGCCATGACCCGACCCGGCGGTGCGCCCAGCCTGCATCAGCAACTCGAGCACACCGCGCGCCTGTTGATGCGGGTGCGTGGTGGGTCGTCCCTGCCCGACGCACTGCAGCAGCTGCCACCGGCTTGGCGTGCGGGCTGCCAGGCCTTGGGGTTTCATGTGATGCGTTGGCTGGGCAGTGCCGAGGCAGCCCGCAACGCGCTGGTGACACGCCCGCCCGCCCCGGAGGTGGACGCCCTGCTGACCTGCGCGCTGGCGCTGATGTGGCCCTTGCACGCGCCGCCCTACAGCCCGCACACCCTCGTGGATGAGGCCGTCAAATGTGCAGCTCGCTTGGCGCCCCACAGCAAGGGATTCGTGAATGCGGTGCTGCGCAATGCGCTGCGCAAAGGGCCTGAGCTGGCCTCGGGGGTGGCGCAAACCCCGGTGGGCCGCCACAACCACCCGGCCTGGTGGGTTCAACGCGTGCAGGCCGACTGGCCCCAGCAAGCCGAGCGCATCCTGCAGGCCGCGCAGCAGCACCCGCCGTTGACCCTGCGTGCCAACGCCCGACATGGGGGCCTGCCCGCCTTGGCTCCTGCGCTTGAAACCGCGGGCTTGGGCTGGCGGCCCGCTCCGCGCCCCCCCGAGCTGCGCCAGCAGCCGCACCCCACCGCCCTGCCCCAGGCGGCCGTGCTGGAGCGGGCGGTTCCAGTCGACCAGATTCCGGGCTTCGCGCAAGGCCACTGGTCGGTGCAAGACGCCGCAGCGCAGCTGGCAGCGCCGCTACTGCTGCAGGGCCTGGCCCGTGGCGGCGGCCCCGCCACACGGCCGCCCCGGGTGCTGGACGCCTGCGCAGCACCCGGCGGCAAGACAGCCCACCTGTTGGAACTGGCCGATCTGGAACTTTGGGCCCTGGACTCGGATGCCCAGCGCCTGCTGCGCGTGAACGACAACCTTCGCCGCCTGGGCTTGCCCTGGGCTGAAGCGCGCGGGCGGGCCGAGTTGCGCTGCGCGGATGCCCGGGCCGTGGCGAGCTGGTGGGATGGCCAGCCCTTCGATGCGGTGCTGCTGGACGCCCCGTGCAGCGCCTCGGGCATCGTGCGTCGCCAGCCCGAGGCCCGCTGGCTGCGGCGCAAGGGTGACATTGCGGCCCTGGTGCGCCTTCAGGCCGAGCTGCTGGATGCCCTTTGGCCCCTGGTTCGGCCCGGCGGCTGTCTGCTTTACGCCACGTGTTCGGTCTTCAAGGCCGAGGGCCAGGGCCAAATCGATGCTTTTTTGCAACGGCATGGCCTGGCTCCCGATGCGGTCGACCCTGCATCACCAGGCCACCTGCTGCCCCTGACCGACAATGACCCGTCCGGCCACGACCCTGTGCCGGGCAGGCCCGATCCGGCTTGCGACGGCTTTTTCTACGCCCTGCTGCACAAGCCTTGACCTGCACCCCGACCCCTCCCCCGCGCCTGCGCGCCAGGCCCCTCATGGCCAGCGGCCAGGGCGGCGGCATGGTGCTGCAGCGCCGGGCCGCGCTGCGCGCCGCGGCGGCTGGCCTGGGCGGCTGGGTACTGCACGCCAGCGGCCTGGCTTTGGGAGCCGGCGCGTTGGCGGTGTCGGCGCCGGCCCAGGCCCAGGCGCAAACCCGCCCCGAGGCCCCCGGCGTGGAGGTGCAGACGCTGAGCCTGAGGCGAGAAGACGGCACGGTGCTGCTGGACTTCGACCTGCGGGTGCACCTGCCGGCCGCGGTGGAAGATGCCCTGAACCGCGGTGTGCCCCTCTATTTCCAAGCCACAGCCGCCCTGTTTCGCCCCCGCTGGTACTGGCGTGACGCCCGCGTGGCCCGCGTGGAGCGGCAGTGGCGCCTGAGCTACCAGCCCCTGACGGGGGTGTACCGGGTCAGCCTGGGCTCCATCGCCCAAAACCATGCCCGGCTTGAAGACGCCCTCACCGCCGTCAGCCGATTGGGCCGTTGGCAGGTGGCTGACAGCGGACAGGCCGAAGCCGGGGAGCGGCACTACGCCGAGTTCTCCTGGAAGCTCGACATCAGCCAATTGCCCCGGCCCATGCAGTTCGGCTTGGGATCGGGCACCGAGTGGAGCCTGGGGGTGGAACGCACCCTCCGGCTGGAGCCCTGAGGCCGGCATGAGCAAACAGGCTCGTTGGGCCTGGGCCCTGGCTGCGGTGGTGGTCACCGCACTGGTGTTGGTGGTGTTCTTTGCCTTGGCTTTGACCAGCGAGGTGCTGCCCATCTCCGAGGCGCAGGTGCTGTGGCTCTTCCGGATCAACGTGGCGGTGGCCGTGGTGCTGGCCCTGGTGATCGTCATCGCGGCGGTGCGCCTGGCCGTGCGAACGAAGCGTCGCAAGTTCGGCAGCCTGCTGTTGACCAAGCTGGCTGGCATCTTCGCCTTGGTGGGCGTGGTGCCGGGGCTGCTGCTGTACCTGGTGAGCTACCAATTCGTCTCGCGCAGCATCGACAGCTGGTTCGACGAACGTGTGCAAGTGGCGCTGGACGCCGGGCTTTCGCTGGGCAAGGGCACCCTGGAAGACACCGCCAGTGAGCTGGGGCGGCGCACCCGCGAAGAGGCTTTGCGCCTGGCCGACCAGGAGGCCGCCCTGACCGTGCGTCAACTGGAGCGGGTTCGCGCGCAGCTGGAAGCCGATGAGGTGGTGGTGTTGGGCCCCAACGGGCAGGCCTTGTTGTCGGCCAGCAGCGGCCAGGCGGCCAACCTGCTCACCGAGCGTCCGTCTGCTGCACAGCTGCGCCAGGCGCGGCAAGGGCCCTACCTCAGCCAGCTGGAGGGCTTGGAGGAAGCCGGAACCGCTGAAGACAGCTCGGCCGCTGCACTGCAGGGTGTGCGCGTGCGGGCCATGGCGGTGCTGCCGGGGCGGCAGCTGGGCTTGATGGAAGAGGCGCGCTACCTGATGGCCACGCAGCGGGTGCCGGCCGGCCTGGTGCGCAATGCCTTGGCGATTCAGGCCGCCTACACCGAGTACCAGCAGCGGGCCTTGGCACGGGACGGCCTGCGAAAAATCTACATCGGCACCCTCACCCTGTCCCTGATCCTGACCGTGCTGGGGGCTGTCATCCTGGCCGCGGTGTTGGGCCAGCAGTTGGCCAAGCCCTTGCTGTTGTTGGCCGACGGCATGCGCCAGGTGGCCGCCGGCGACCTCAGCACCAAGCCGGTGTTCGCCTCGAAAGACGAAGTGGGCGGCCTGACCCGCAGCTTTGCCGACATGACCGAGCAGCTGCGCCAGGCGCGCACCGAGCTGCAGGGCAGCCTGCTGCAGCTGGAAACCGGACGCACGCGGCTGCAGACCATCTTGGACAGCCTGAGTGCTGGCGTGATCGTGTTCGACGCACAGCGGCACATTGACACCGTCAACCCCGGTGCCACGCGCATCCTGCGGCTGCCGGTTTCCGTGTACCGCGGCCATGGCCTGGAAGAGGTGCCGGGCCTTTTCGACTTCGCCGAGGCCATCTGGAACCGCTTCGAGTTGCATGCCCACAGCCCCGAGACGGGTGAGCGGGACCACTGGCAAGACTCCTTCGAGCTGCAGATCAGCGGCACCGAGCAAGACGCCCTGACCCTGCTGGTCCGTGGTGCGCGCTTGCCCCTGGGCCAGTGGTTGATGGTGTTCGACGACATCAGCGAGGTGATGTCAGCACAGCGTTCGGCCGCCTGGAGCGAGGTGGCGCGGCGCCTGGCCCATGAGATCAAGAACCCCCTGACGCCCATTCAACTGTCGGCCGAACGCCTGCAGCACAAGCTAGAGGCCAAGCTTGAAGGGGCCGACCAGCAGCTGCTGGCGCGCTCGGTGTCCACCATCGTGGCGCAGGTGCAGGGCATGCAGCGCCTGGTCAACGACTTCCGTGACTATGCGCGGCTGCCCTCGGCGCAGCTGGCTCCGCTGGACCTCAACGCCCTGGTGCGAGAGGTCACGGGCCTGTACGGCACCCTCATGGAACAGGGCCGGCTGACCCTGGCCTTGTCGCCCGGGCTGCCGATGATCATGGGGGACGCCTCCCAACTGCGCCAGGTGATTCACAACCTCACGCAAAACGCGCTGGACGCCGTGGAGGCGCAGCCCGATGGGCAGGTCACCCTGCAAACCGAAGCGGCCCGCAACGAAGACGAGCACATCCGTGCGGTGCGGCTGAAGGTGCTGGACAACGGCCCCGGGTTCGCCGAAAAGGTCATGAAGCGCGCCTTTGAGCCCTATGTGACCACCAAGGCCAAGGGCACCGGCCTGGGCCTGGCGGTGGTGCGCAAGATCGCCGACGAGCACGGCGCGCGCATCCGGCTGGGCAACCGGCGCGAACACCCCCAGGACGGACCCGAGGTGCAAGGGGCCCAGGTTTCGTTATCATTTTCAAAACTGGCGACTGCAGCGGCTGCCCCCACGGCACCCGAGCCGGCGCACTGAGGTACATGGCCACCATACTTGTCGTCGACGACGAACTCGGCATCCGCGCGCTGCTGACAGAGATCCTTTCTGACGAAGGGCACACGGTCGAGGCTGCTGAGGACGCCGCGCATGCTCGTGCCTTGCGTGAAAAGCTCAAGCCCGACCTTGTGCTGTTGGACATCTGGATGCCCGATGTGGACGGCATCACGCTGCTCAAGGAATGGAACAGCACGGGCCAGCTCACCATGCCGGTGATCATGATGTCAGGCCACGGCACCATCGACACGGCTGTGGAAGCGATGAAGTTTGGCGCCACGGCCTTCCTGGAGAAGCCCGTCACGCTGCAAAAGCTGCTGCGTGCAGTGGAAGAGGGCCTGAGCCGCAGCGCCGACCCGCGCCCCACCGCGGGCAGCACGCAGCCCGCCGTCAGCGCTGCACAGGCCGCAGCAGCCGGCCTGAGCGGCACGGCCAGCCCAACACCCAGCCGCCCAGGCCTGGGCGCCCACGAAGGCGGCCACGCCCACCACTGGGCCCCGGCTGCGGCCAGCAACAGCGGCGTGGCCGATGCCGAGCGCTACAGCTTGGCAAACCCCACCGCAAGCGCGAACGGCCCGACAAGCCCCACAGGCCCCACGAGCCAGCAAAGCTTCGAACTCGATCGTCCGCTGCGCGAGGCGCGTGATGCCTTCGAAAAGAGCTACTTCGAGTACCACCTGGCCAAGGAAAACGGCAGCATGACCCGGGTGGCCGAAAAAACCGGGCTCGAACGCACCCACCTGTACCGCAAGCTCAAGCACCTGGGCGTGGACCTGAGCCGCAGCAAGCGGCAAGCCGGCTGAAGCGCCTGCCGGCCTCGGTGGTGAGCACCATGCAAACACCTGCAACCGAACGCGTGGCCCTGGTTGTGGGGGCTGGCAGCGGCATGGGCGCAGCCGCGGCACGCCGTCTGGCGGCTGATGGTTTTCGCGTGGCCTTGTTGTCGTCATCGGGCCGCGGCCAAGCGCTGGCCGACACCTTGGGCGGCCTGTGTGTCACGGGCTCGAACCAGAACGACAGCGACATCCGTTCCTTGGCGGATCAGGCCCTGCAGCGCTGGGGTCGCATCGATACGCTTGTCAACAGTGCTGGGCACGGCCCACGCGCACCTATCCTTGAAATCAGCGACGAACAGTGGCGCACCGGCATGGAGGTGTACCTGCTCAATGTGGTGCGCGCGGTGCGTATCGTGGCGCCGCACATGCAGGCGCGCCGCAGCGGTTCCATCGTCAACATTTCCACCGCTTGGGCCTTCGAACCCAGCCCCCTGTTTCCCACGTCGGCTGTGTTCCGCGCGGGCTTGGCCGCGTACACCAAGCTCACCGCCCAAACCCTGGCTCCCGACGGCGTTCGAATCAACAACGTGCTGCCGGGCTGGATTGATTCACTGCCCCAAACCGACGAACGGCGCGACAGCGTTCCCATGAAGCGGTACGGCCAAGCCGAGGAAATTGCCGCCACCATCGCCTTCCTCGTGTCCGACGGTGCGGCCTACATCACCGGCGAAAACATCAAGGTCGACGGCGGCTTGATGAAGGGGATCTGAGCGTGCTCGGCGCCCGCATGCGGCCACCACCGTGTGGCTTGGCGCGGCCCGGTGGTCTTGGGCTACACTGTTGGGCTTCGGCCAAGTAGCTCAGTTGGTAGAGCAGCGGATTGAAAATCCGCGTGTCGGTGGTTCGATTCCGCCCTTGGCCACCAAAATTTCTTTCTAAGAATCAATGCCCTATCGCCTCGCGGCTCCAAGGCGTTTTTCTTGCCCTGTTACGGTGTAACCACGGATGTAAGCGCTGCGGACCGGTCGGCGACCCGCTCAGCCCGTGAGCCGGGCCCATCCGATGCTGTTCGGAGGCATGAAGCACGGTTCTACCTCTGGCGCGTCGCCGACCTTCGTCGGCCCGGACGCACCTACATCGCCCGCTACCGCATGATGGCTAGGGATGCGCAAGAGCGCTGCCCCGGCGCTGTGCCACTCAGACCGCCTGAGGTGCGGATACTTCCGGACGGTCCCAATGGCTTTGTGTACACCTCGGGCTCTGGCGGCGCTTTTGGGGCCGTGGCGGGGCCTTCCTCTGTAGGCTCGGCACAGCGCAGCCGCTGGAATTATTCAGCCGCCCGCTCCACCTTGTAGGCAGCCTCCGCAACCTTCAGGTCACCATAGGTGGTCGAGGACTAAAGGGGAGCACCGAAACTTGTACGATACTTGAGCAAACGCGGGTACCGAAAAAGACCTGATCCGGGTAGCATCGTTTCATCAAGCGCCAAGAGAAAGGCCAGCACCCGTGACCCAGGATCTTGAAGTAGGCACCGGCTTTGAAGTTTCCACGGCCAACTTGAGGGCGCTGGGCGTTACCGACCCATATTCGGCAGCCAGTCTTCAGGCCTACAAATCGGGCACCCTCTCCAGTGATGAGCGGCTTTATTTCACGCTGTGGGGATCTCGGGTGCTCAAGGCCGTAGTCTTTGATGCCAAAAGACGGGTGGTGCAGGCCGGGCATCCGGCTCACGCGGCCTACTTCATCGTATCGGGAAAGCTCTTGGCTGTCGAAGGCAAGAAGGTGCACCGCATCGGCCCCGGCGGCGTGATCGGCGTGGCTGAAGCCGTGGCGGGGCTTCCATACGGCAAGTCGTATGTGACAGTGGAGGCTGTCGAGGCACGGGTGGTCGACGTGTCGTCGATCGCAGCGATGATTCGCCAGTGCCCTCCCGGGCTTCGCGGGCTGATCCGAACCATCACCATGCGAACCCTTGGAATCAAAGAGATTCCGGAGGTGCTCAAGTGAGTGACTTCAACAAGCAAACCGTTGCCCAAGGAGACTTGATCTTCAAGGCAGGAGACCCGGCCAACACCTTGTTCGTGGTACAAGCGGGCGAGATCGAGTTGATGGACGCTGCTTCGGGTGCCGTGTTTGCCACGGTGGGTGCCGGCCAATCGCTCGGTGAGCAAGCCTTGGTGCCGGGTGGTATTCGAGGCGCGACAGCGCGAGCCAAAACCGAGGTTCAGCTGCTGCAGATCACCGCCGCTGAGTTGCAGGACTTGATGGAAAAGCAAACACCGGTGCTGCGCCCCTTGTTGGAAGCCTTGATGCTTCAACAAAGCATGCACAACGCCATGCGGCGGCCAGCTTGAACAGGCGCCCAACCAATGGCCCAGCTGCTGCCTCAACTGGAACATGCTTACGGAGCGCTTCGCGCCAGTTGGGCTGGCCCCTGGAAGGGCTTGCCTGCGGTTGTAACGGGCTCGGTTCAGTGGCTGTGCGGGGCCGGTACAGCAGTTGAAGCTGCCCTTCATGCGCAGCGCCTGGCTGTGTTGTTGGACTGCGCGCACCTGGTGGAGCAGGCCGGTCAATCGGCGCAGGCCAAGGCTGCTGAGCCGCCGTATCACAACCGACTGCACACTGCCGATACGGTGGTGAGCATGGCCACCCTGCTGCGCGCGCGGCGGTTGTGTGCGCGCGAGCGGCTGCTGGGGAACCCCCTGTCAATCGCGGAGTTTCAGTGCCTGGCTGCGATGTTGCTGCATGACTACGGCCACGATGGACGGATCAATGAGTTCCCCAGGCAAATCGAGCAGGCTTCTGTCGACTTGTTCTGTGCACATGCTGCTCGGTGTGGGCTGGATGCACAGGACTGGGGGTTGATTCAGCGGCTGATTCTAGGAACCGACCCACGCTTCGTGGCCGAAGTGCACTCACGTGCAGCAGCTCACGCGCCATCGCCCGAGAGCCCCGACCTCTCATTTGACGAGATGGCGGTGCTTGTGGTCGAGGCCGATGTGCTGGCCAGTGCACTAAGGTTTCCTGGCGAGGAACTCACGCTCAGCCTCATTCAAGAGTGGGCCCCGCGCTACCCAGAACGGGCGCAACAGCTCGCGGTGCCACAGGGGCGGCTGGGGTTTTTGCGGTTTGGGGCAAGGTTTAGTTCCGCGTCAGCCCAGATGTTGGGGGTTCCAGAGCTGATTGACCGTCAAATTGAGTCGCTGAGTACAGGGGCTTAACCAGCACTTTCAATGCTGCATCCACCCGCCATGCAGTAAGCAGGTGGATTGGGGAGAAAGTTTGGGGTGCATCAAAACAGCTTTGATGGTGGTAGTGGCACCTTATGTCGCTCTGCTGGTGCCCGAGTGCCACGCTGAGCCAATCGTCCTCAATGACGAACCATCGACAGGCTACTCCTTTGTCGACGATCAACGGTTCTATGACCCCACTGCGAATCTGAGTGCGGCACAGGTGACCTGCCCCCGCCAGTTTCCGCGATGAATGCCTAAATGGGCACTGGTATATGTCTCTTGAAGACGCCCGTGCCAAGATCGGAACTTGCAGGCAGGACTACAACCATCTGAGGCCCCATTCGGCCCTGTCGGATGCCGCATCAGCGGTCTTCGCCAGCCAATTCAAAGGTTCCACCAACGGCCGGACTCCCTAGGTCTGGACTGTCCAGTTCTTGGGAGGAGATCACAACCACAATAGTAGCTCCTGTCAATATCAGTAGCGTCAATGTCTGAAGTCAGAAGAGTTCCACTATGTAAAGAGCTGTATGATGAATATCAATAAAACTACCTTTATTTTTTTGAAATCAACAAGTGTGTCAAGATTTCACCTAAGCCTTTACACTCCATCATGCCGCCTTCTTCCATCACAAAGTCATTCTTGATGGCCTCATAGGTTGCAGGAGACACTTGGACTCTACCAGGCCTAGATGTTGACTCCATTCTGCTGGCCGTATTTACTGTATTGCCCCATAAGTCATATGAGAATTTTGTAAACCCAATTACCCCGGCAACCACTGGGCCGGAATTTAGGCCAATTCTCATATTTAATTGTTTACCATTTTCCTGGTTAAATGCCTTTAAATCATCAAACATGCCCAAAGCCAATTCAGCACACAGTTGAGCATGATCCGGTCTTGGAATAGGCAAACCAGCTACAGCCATATAGGCATCGCCAATCGTTTTTATTTTTTCTACCCCAAGCGCGTCGGCACGTTTATCAAACCGAGTAAATAGATCATTTAATAACTTTACTAAATCAGTAGCGCTGGTCTGTGAAGACATTTTAGTAAAGCCCACTAGGTCACTAAACAAAATAGTCACATCGGGATAACTTCCTGAGATATTCTTTTCTCCACGCTTGAGACGCTCTGCAATTGGCCTTGGAAGAATATTAAGCATCAACTTCTCGGTTTTGAGTTGTTCAACCTCGAGCAATTCTTTTTCGCGATTGAGCATTTCCATATTCTTTTTATCTAAATCGCGCAAGCGTTTTTTTTCCAAAGAAGAGAAAATTCGAGCGCGAAGCAAAACAGGATCAAATGGTTTTGGAAGGTAATCTTCCGCACCAGTCTCAATGCACTTAATAGTCTTATCGAATTGTTCTGCACCAGAGATAACGATAATTGGGAGCGATTTGTAGACTTCATCCGATTTTAAGGTCTGCAGAACACCCAAACCATCGAGTTCGGGCATTTCCATATCGAGCAACATCAGATCGATAGATTTTGATTTGACTGTTTCTATAGCCTCTAGACCATTCGCAGCCTCTATAATATTTTGGAAACCAAGCGAATTGAGCTCACGTATGAGTATTCGCCTAAGCGTACGGCTATCGTCTACCACCAAAATACAAAAAGATACAGAAGACGGATCGACTGATTTGGCAATTGTCGATTGAGTTTCTGCGGAACTGCTAGTCTGGTCCATAGCACGCCTTCGGTGATTGACTTAGTTGGTAATAAGAAATTTTCCCTAATGGCACTGTTTTATACAGATTATTCGTGTAAATTGATTCAGATGCGCCAAGAATTAATACCCCATTCTCTCCATTGAGCTGCTTACTAACTTTTTCCAGAACTTTATTCTTAACGTTTTGCTTAAAGTAAATTAAGACATTACGCAACATAATCAAATCAAACTTCGGATAGAACGGCCATGCCGCCACTAGATTATGTGGTTCAAAATTCACCATATTTCGGATTGAACGATTGATTTGATAGACATCACCCTGCTTTTGAAAGTATTTTTTTAAATACTGCTGATCTAATCCCCGGTTTATTTCGGAACAGCTATATATACCAGTTTTCGCTTTCTCAAGAATTGCCTCAGATATATCGGTTGCCTGGATCAAGATATTCCAGTCAGACAATTCAGGAAAATGCTCGCGAATCAAAATTGCGATACTAAAGGCCTCTTGTCCTGCTGAAACTGCTGAACTCCATATACACAACGCCTTTTCTTTTTTTCGATAAGCAATCAGCGTGGGCAATATTTGATTTTTGAGGGCGTTAAAGACATGCTTATCGCGAAAAAAAGAGGTTTCATTGGTCGTCAAGGCCTGGAATGCCTGCCGATGCAACCCTCCAACTGGGGACTGTACAAGCTCTTTTACAAGTGTATCGACGTCCGGATGTCCATCTCTTTTACTAAATGGTAAAAGTCGCGATTCAATTAAATAGCGCTTTGATTCATCCAATGAAATTCCCGTATGCTCTTCAAGCAATGCATAAAACTGAGAAAAATATTCTTTGGACATCTACTGTGGAGAATTTATTTTTCTTGAGCGAAACACAATCTCATCTGATATTTTCTCTATTGGCAACACCGCATAAGCTAGCCCTGCCTGAACCACCGCTCCGGGCATTCCCCAAACTACGCTAGTAGCCTCATCTTGAGCAATGATTTGACCACCTTTTGCAGCAATGACCTGCGACCCTTTGAGGCCGTCATAACCCATACCAGTCAGCATCACGGCAAGCACTCCATCGCCATAGACTTCAGCTGCCGCTCTAAATAAAACATCTACTGCTGGCCGACAGGAGTTTTCGGGCAGTTCAGTATTTAAATGAATAATTGTTTTGGTGCCAGACTTTTCAAGGGTCATATGAAACCCACCAGGCGCAATGTAAGCAATGCCGGCTGACGCGATCTCGCCCTCTTCTGCTTCTTTTACGGTCATCACGCCTGCTGCACTCAATCGCGCAGCAAGTAATGCAGTAAAGGAAGGCGGCATATGTTGAACAATGAAAATAGGAACGCTGAGCGGTGTGCTTATCTCACCAAAAACTTGCATCAAAGCCATAGGCCCGCCAGTCGAGACCCCAATGCAAATTGCCTGGATTGGCTTAACCGGAATAATTGATTGCGCCGTGCTTGCCTCAATCGGTTTGGGCCTCATGGGCTCAGCTACAGAATTTGCCCTGGGAGTCGGAGCTGGGCCAGATGATTTTTCATCCGGAGCAATGGCCTCTCTTGTCCGTCGTGATTTGACACGCTTAGCAAGCCCAATAATCTTTGGAATGAGTTCGGTTTCCAGGACCTTAAAGGCGCCGTCAATGCTGCCAGCGGAAGTAGCCGGTTTACCAACATAATCGCTGGCACCAGCAGTTAAGGCCATTACCGCTGCTTGAGCTCCCTCATGAGTAAGGGAGCTAAACATAATGATGGGTAGATACTTGTTTGTCTTGCGAATTTCACGAAGGGCCGTTAATCCATCCATTTCTGGCATTTCAATATCCAGGGTGATGACGTCTGGAGAATGATTCTTAACACCTTCAATCGCCTGAAAACCATTTGCAGCAAAGCCGACCACCTCAATTGCAAGATCTTTTTGCAGAGCGCTAGAGATGATTCTGCGCATGACTGCAGAATCATCAACAACCAGAACGCGAATTTTATCCGGAGCTGTCAAAGCGCAATTTAGTGTTGTACGAGTTTAACGCCAGAAACAATCTTGTGGGTATCTAATATCAGCAGTAATTTGTCTGCTAACTTATGTGCCCCAACAATCAGCTCCCTTGCAGTAGCATCTAAATTACTGGGCGTTTCTTCAAAGGTAGCTTCAGTTACCTGCGTAAAGTCACCAACCCGATCCACCATTAAAGCGAATAATGCGTCTTGATTTTGGAAAAAGATACTCACTATGTCAGGCTGCTCTTTATTAGTCTGCAAACCAAGACGAACGCGCATATCAATTGCGGTAACAATCTGTCCACGTAAGTTAAAGAATCCAGCTACCTCTTTTGGACCTAAGGGAACGGGTGTAACTTCTTGCCCCTTAGTTACTTCAACGCCAATGGCAATCGGTATGCCAAAGAAAAAGTTGTCAACATAGAAAGTAGCGTAGGAACCTGAGCGACTCATTTCATCTCCTGATCCATAGAAATTACGCCCTTAACATCCTCTGCACCAGGCGCAAACGCAGGATCGTCAAAATGACCAATTCCACTTAAGCTCAATACCTCTTTAACATTTAAGATACTCATCACTGAATCATTCACGATTACACTACCTATGATCCCGCGTTGCGGCTGGGTGACCATCACTGCTTGGGTGGGAACACTCACGATGTTGTGTACCTTTTTGACAATAAAACCAATAGGCTGACTCTCGTGATAATGAACAATAACCGGTACTGTCTCATCACCATAAAGGCCCCTATGAGTGGCACCCTCAACGTAATTCGTTAAGGGGATGAGTTTCATGATTTTATTGCCGTAGACAACAACTGCTTCGTTTCCACGTCGATCCATTCTAGATGCGGTAATCATTTCAAGTCGATCCACTGCATCAAGGGGCATGACAATCCGCTCTAATCCTAACAGATCAAATAGCAACATTTGCTGCTCAATCGTTTTATCATCGACTGTAGAAGAAATATCTTGCTCAAATTGATTGTCGGCTAACTTGGCGATGATTCCAGAGCGAACTGCAATGGCGGCAACATCAAAAATTAATGCCACACAGCCATTACCCAAGATAGTGATTCCGCTATAAACAGGCGTACCCCTCAGCAAGGGCCCAACTGATTTAACCACTACCTCTTGCATATCAAGGACTTCATCAACCACAAGGCCAAAGCGAATACCAGCGGCCTGCACAATCACAATGTTTAAAGGCTGATCTACTGGCGGAAGTTGAGTATCCAACTTGAGCTCACGATTTAAAAACACGAGTGGAATCAGCTTATCGCGCAATCTAAAAACGCGCACACCGTAAAAATCTTCAACGCCGGGAACGCCCTCTTGGGGTTCGTAACGCAACATTTCAAAAACATTAACCTGTGGAATGGCGTAGCTGTGCGCTTTACAGCGCACAAAGACCGCAGGCATGATCGCCAGCGTCAGTGGAATGCTCAAACGTAAACGGGTGCCTTGGCTTGAGGTGGCGATATCGACGTTTCCACCAATTTCTTGTATGTTGGTTCGGACAACGTCCATACCGACACCCCGACCAGACAAATTAGTAATTCGATCTTTGGTAGAGAAGCCTGGCAAATAAATAAAATCGATGATTTCACGTTCGGTGAGTTTGGCGACACGCTCAGCACTTACAAGTCCTTTTGCCACGGCAGTTCTTGCAACCAACGGCAAGTTGATGCCGGCGCCATCATCCGTAATTTCAATCACCACCATACCATTTTCATGAAAGGAACGCAGTGTTACGGTGCCCTGTTCAGGCTTGCCTTTTGCAACGCGCTCTTCGGGAGACTCAATACCATGGTCAACGCTATTACGGATGATATGGACCAATGGATCGCGAATACCTTCCAACAAGGTTCGATCTAATTCTGTTTCCGCCCCAATTTGAATCAAATCGACCTTCTTGCCCGTGTCTTGAGCGATGTCCCTGACCAATCTGGGAAACTTGTTCCACACCTGGTTAATGGGTTGCATGCGCGTCTTCATCATCCGCTCTTGAAGTTCGAGCGTAACAGCATCGATTCTTCGAACGGTGTTATTAAACGTTAAATCTCCACTTGTCCTCGCAAATGACAACAATCGGTTTCGAGCTAAAACCATCTCACTCACGAGATTCATAAGTTTATCCAAAAGCTCGACGCTAACTTTGATCGGTGCGGCAAGCTCTGTTGAGCGCTCAGGCTCAGCAGCATCTCTAACCTCGGGTGCCTCTAATGGATCAGCAACGAGCAAAGGACTAGGCTCTTGAAACGAGATTGAGGGCTCTTTTGACTTCTCCTGCTTATTTGTGGATTGTTCAATAGCGGTCATTGCTGCCTGGGGAGGGGGGCTTGTTACCACCTTGCCTGGCCGAGGAAAACCCTTACCGCCATCCGTCAAGAACTTAAGCCACTCTATGAGCGCCGTGTCATCGCCTGCAGACTCCGTGCGCTGTTTTTGAATATTGGCAACGATCTCACGTAAGCGATCCGAAGTTGCCAAAAGTGCATCGGTAATCTCTTCGTTCAACGCAAAAGCGCCGTCACGAATTTTGCTCAGTAATGACTCGCCGGCGTGGGCTACTTTTTCTAGGCGATGGAAAGCAAAAAAGCCGCTACTACCTTTAAGGGTATGCATTGCCCTAAAGATATCTCCGACCAATTTCTTATCATCTGGATTTTGCTCTAGCGCGACAAAATCTAAATCCAGCTGGTCAAATATCTCTTGAACCTCTTGCAAAAACTCATCAAGGATTTGATCGTTGTTGTCCATATCTCTGATTTAGATATTGACTATATGTATTGGCTGCTAGACTTCAGGCCTCCACCTTAAATTTATTAACAAGCCCCTGTAGCTCAGCAGCCATTTGGGAAAGCTCGCGAGCAGATTGTTGCGAGTTATTGGCACCTTCGCTTGTGCTTCTGGAAACGGAAGAAACAGAATCAATATTTTTAGCAATTTCCGAACTGCCTGAAGCGGCCTCAGCAACCGTTCTCCCTATTTCATTAGCCACAGCCGCTTGCTCCTCAACGGCACTGGCGATGATGCCGGAAATATCGTTGATTTTGTTAATGATTCCAGAGATTGAAGTAATGGAGTTAATTGCACCTTTGACGTCGTTTTGAATATTATTGACTTTCGCGCTTATCTCTTCAGTAGCTTTAGATGTTTGGCCAGCAAGCTCCTTTACTTCATTGGCCACCACCGCAAAGCCCTTGCCCAACTCACCTGCGCGTGCGGCCTCAATAGTCGCATTCAGAGCCAACAAGTTTGTTTGCTCTGCAATCGAAGAAATAACTTTTAGAACGCTACCAATTTCTTGGCTGCTCACCCCAAGCTTACTCATGGTTTCGCCAGTAGTGCGCGCCTCATTAACGGCCTGGGTGGCCACAGCAGAGGCTTCTATCGCATTGGCTGAAATCTCGCGGATGCTGACGCTCAACTCCTCAACTCCAGTAGCAACGGTTTGCATATTGCTACTGACTTGAGTTGCAGCAGATGCAGCAGTTGCAGCCTGAACGTTAGTCTCCTCCGCGTTTGAGCTCATTTGTACGCTAACCGCAGATAGCTTTTCAGCAGCAACAGACAAACCACTTGCATTCTTGCCAATCAATTTAAAGGCACCGCGCGAGGTTTCAATCAATTTATTCACTTGAGTAGATATATCTAAGAAGAAGCCTTCCTTACCTTGCAATGAAACAGCCGCTGTAAAGTTACCACCTGCGGCAGAGGAGATAATCTCACCAATTTGCTTCGTAGTTTCTTGCGCTCTCAAATTATTTTCACGATCAGCAATTGCTAGTTTGTCTGCTTTTTGCAAACTGATCTGTAACTCTGCAACTGCTTTGGCCATTTGACCTATTTCATTGGTGTAGTCGGTGTTTTTTACTGCTGTATCAAGTTTTGCAGAAGCCAAATCCGCCAGCGCGTTCTTAAGATTGCTTATAGGATCGCTGATGGATTTGTTTACCAAACTTACAATGATTAAAGACATAATCAATGCGGTCGCAAGCATTACGCCAATCATCCATTTCATGTAAAGTGCTGCTTCAATATCAGCTGCTTGTCGGATGGCAGCACCATCCGTTTTGAGTTTAGCTATTTCTCTATTTGCATTGATGACAGCATTTTGAATCTCTCGAAATTCTTTGGATTTTATTATTGCATATGCGACGCCGGCGCCGCGCTCCCCTTCCGCCAACTTCATGACACGCTCTACTTCATTGAAATAAGCCAAGATATTTTGTTTTTGTGCTTCCATGAGAGGGATTGCTTCTGGCTCACTGATTGTTGGCTTGGCTTGTTCATAGAAACCTAATAAATCAGTTTTAAGCTTTGCAATTTGTTCTCTAGAGCTTTTTACACCCTCGTCGTCATCAAAGTTTTCCGCCAGCACTAGTCTATTAAAGATTCGACCTATCTCATTGGTTGCTCTATTCATAGACCGTAAGTAAGAAATACCCATTAAATCTTGGCTATACATTTTTTGGGCATTAACATTCAGCAAATTCAAGCCATACAAAGCTGTCCCAGAAATAACAAATGTAAAGGCGATAACTGCCGAAAATCCAATCACCAGTTTTGTGCGGAGATTAAGTCGGGCAAAAGAATTCAATAAGCTCATTTTGATCGCCTTATTAAGAGAATTTTGTTGTTGATAACTGTGAATTGCTCGCGGTGGTGTTGCCAGGGGCAGATAGTACGGGTCTTTGAGCGCCCTGTTTAAATCCCGGCGCCGGAATGTAACGTACCAGATATCGGTTGTTTACCCGCATCCATCACTATGGTTCGAATTTGACCCGAGGCGCGCGCAGACGGCATCACACGCCTTATGACACGGTGGGATTTGGCTCTTGTAACCCATTGATTTTACGAAAGAAAATTGGTGCGATTTTCATCGAACCCCGTTGCAAGATTGTTTCCGCTCAGATTGGAAGCGGGCAGGAATTCCTCGGTCGCGATGCGCTCCCTGAGGAGTGCAGTGATGTCACGGGTCGCGGCGCGCTTGGGCCGAACGCTCAGATTCGAGCGCTGCGTATTGGGCAGGGACGCCCCACGCGGCGGGTTCTTTAACATGAGCCAAGGTTAACCGGGCATTGGCAAAAGCGTCAACCTAATAGTCAGGAACATTGTTTATGCAGTGCAGTGGCGCGAAAGCACCTTGCAGGCGCTTCCCGGGTCTGCTTCAAAGGATTGCAAGCGCTTACTTTTTTCTGAGCTGCGTGAGAGCGAACGCCTGACCTGCCCCCCCAACTAGCGCACCGGGCCTCACTTCGTCTCATAGCCCGTACTTCTGCAGCTCGAAGCGGAAGGCCAGCGCGGCGAAGGACAACGTAGTAGCGCCCGTCTCAAGCTCTCCATACGTGCCCGACTCATGCAGAAACCGAGTCTTCAGGTCGAAAGCCTTGCCGAAGAAGTCAAGCGATGCGGCGACGTCTGGCACGTAGAGGATGGTGT
>JBJTHN010000007.1:0-6943 GCA_046094505.1 Betaproteobacteria bacterium | reverse complement strand
TCGTTTTCAGCACACTTCTACACCGAAGGCCGTACGGTTCGGGTTGATGAACTGGCGCAGGCACAGGCCCACTGGCCGGCCGGTGGCACTTGCCTGGCGGTCAAACTGGACGACCCGCCATCGATGGAAGCAGCACGCGCCGGCGTGACCCTGGTGGAAGACCTGGGCGTGCACCACGAACGCCAGTTGTGGTGGGCGCTGCCCCCAGCGGGCGTGAAGGAGCGGCCGTGAAGCGGATGGTGCTGTGTGTGGACGACTTTGGCCTGCACACGGGTGTGAACCAGGCGGTGGCGGAATTGGTCGACGCCGGCGTGGTCAGCGCCACCAGTTGCATGAGCTTGGGGCCGGCCTGGGCCGATGGTGCGGCCTTGCTCAAAGGCGAGCGCCGCGCGCGGCTGGATGTGGGCCTGCACTTGAATCTCACAGAGCCCTTCGAAGCAGCGCCACACAGGGCGCTGCCCTTGGTAGAGGTGGTGGGGCGCGCCATGGTGCGTGCCTTGGACCGGCCGTGGGTGCAGCGCGCGGTGTGCGCCCAACTCGATGCCTTTGAGGCGGTGTGGGGCCAAGCGCCCGACTATGTGGACGGCCACCAGCACGTGCATCAGCTGCCCCAGGTACGCGACATCCTGTTGGCCGAGCTGAGCCGCCGTTATGGCCGGCAGCCGCTTCGACCCTGGCTGCGCCTGACCCGCCCGCGGCCAGGCCCACAGGGTGTGGACTTCAAACAGCGGGTGATCCAGGCCCTGGGCGCTGCAGCCTTCGAGCGCCTGGCCCGCGATGCTGGGTTTGAACTCAACGGGGCCTTGCTGGGGGTGTACGGCTTTGATGCCGATGCAGCGGGCTACGCGCGGCGTCTGAAAGCTTGGTTGGTGCAGGCCCAGGAAGGTGATGTGTTGATGATGCACCCGGCCGCACCCCTGCCGGCCGCAGCCACGGACGCGGCACGTGCGTCGGACGCCATTGCGGCTGCGCGCGCGGTGGAATACACCGTCTTGAGGGAACAAGGCCCGCAGCTCCTCGCCCATCTGGGTGTGCAGCCCCATCGGCTGGAGCGCCGTCCGGTATCCTGATCGGCACCCCTTGGTCCCCGCCCGGTCTGCCGTTCAGCCCATGTCCACCAGCGCCGCCGCCCCCCGCGAACACCGCTTCCTGTGGGAGGGGCGAGACCGCCATGGTCAATCGCGGCGTGGCGAACTCATGGCCACCGATGCCGGGGCGGTGCAAGCCCACTTGAGCCGACAAGGCGTCTTCATGACCCGGGCGCGCCCGGCGCGATGGGGCGGGCAGAAGGCCTTGAGCCGGCCCGACCGCGCCCTGTTCACCCGCCAGCTGGCCACCATGACCAAGGCCAGCCTGCCCTTGCTGCAAAGCCTGGACCTGATCGCCCGCGGGCCGGGCCAACCGAGCCTGCAGCACGTCGTGCAGCAGTTGCGGCATGACGTGGCCAACGGGCACCCGCTGTCCAGCGCCATGGCACGGCACCCCGGCAGCTTTCCGGGCCTGTACCGTCAGCTGGTGGCCGTGGGCGAATCGGCTGGGGTGATGGACCACACCTTGGATCGGCTGGCCCTGCATGAAGAAAAGGCCTGGGCCCTGCGCCGGCAAATGCGCGCGGCCCTGGTGTACCCGCTGGTGGTGGTGTTGGTGGCGCTGGCGGTGGTGGCGCTCATCTTGGCGGTGGTGGTGCCCACCTTCGACTCGGTCTTTGCCTCCTTTGGGGCCGAGCTGCCGCTGCCCACACGGGTGGTGCTGGCGGCCTCTGAGTGGCTGGTTGTTGCGTGGTGGCCGGCCCTGGTCGCGCTGATGGCCGCGTGGTGGCTGGGCCGCGGGCTGGTGCGCCAATCCCCAGCCCTGCAGCGCCTGTGCGACGCGGCACCCTTGCGCCTTCCCGTGGTGGGGCCCTTGCTGCAGCGGGCCCTGGTCGCGCGCTGGGCCCGCACCCTGAGCACGCTCTTGGCCGCCGGCATTCCCCTGGTCGATGCCCTGGGCAGTGTGGCGCAAGCCGCGGGCAACCAGGTGTTCGAGCAGGCCACGCGGCAGGTGCAGCGGTCGGTGGCCATGGGCCAGCGGCTGTCGCAGGCCTTGCATGGCGCTGTGGTGTTCCCACCCCTGGTGCTGCAAATGACCGCTGTGGGTGAAGAGTCTGGGGCTCTGGACACCTTGATCGGCAAGACCGCCGAGCTCTTTGAAGCGCAGGTCGACGAAGGGGTCAAAGCCTTGTCCAGCCTGTTGGAGCCCCTGATCATCGTCATCCTGGGCAGCGTCATTGGTGGCATCGTGGTGGCTTTGTATTGGCCGATGTTTCAGCTCGGCGCCATCGTGTGACGGGCATGGGCAAGCTCGGTTTTGAATCGGTTCTGTGGCCGCTGTGGAGTCCACTGGGCTTGCTGCTGGTGGGCCTGTGCGTGGGCAGCTTCATCAACCTGCTGGTGCGCCGCCTGCCCTTGATGATGGAGCGGCGCTGGTGGCAAGACACCGCCGACCAGCTGCAGTGCACGCCGGGGCCTGCGCAGTGGCGTGGGCCGGCGGCCGAAGACGACCCGGCGCGCCTGCGCCGGCTGGCCGTGGGGGATGAACTGCGGGCGCGCCTGCAGGGCTTGCCCGCGCTGAACTTGGCGTGGCCGCGCTCGCATTGCCCGGGCTGCGGGCATGTGCTGGCCTGGCACGAAAACCTGCCGCTGCTGGGTTGGCTGCGCCTGCGCGGGCGCTGCAGCGCGTGCGGCATGGCCATCGGCTGGCGGGTGCTGCTGGTGGAGCTGTTCACGGGCTTGATGTTTTGGGGCATGGGCTGGCGTTGGGGCTTTGAGCCGGTGGCGCTCTTGTGGGGTGCGTGGGGCGCGGCGTTGCTGGCCTTGGCGCTGATCGACTGGGACACCACTTGGCTGCCCGATGCACTCACCCAGCCCCTGCTGTGGGCAGGCCTGGTGGCCGCGGCCCTGGGATGGACGCTGCCGCTGTCTGAGGCCCTGTGGGGGGCGGTGGCCGGCTATGCGGGCCTGTGGGTGGTGGTGGCGGTGTTTGAGCGCATCACCCGGCAAGAGGCCATGGGTGGCGGCGACCTCAAACTGCTGGCTGCTTTGGGCGCCTGGCTGGGGCCGACGGCCTTGTTGCCCCTGGTGTTCATCGCTTCGTGCCTGGGCGTGGCTGTGGGCTTGGTGATGAAATCCAGGGGCGCCCTGCGCGAAGGGCGCTTCGTGCCGTTTGGGCCCTTCCTGGCCTTGGCGGGTGGCGTGGTGGCGTGGTGGGGCCTGGGTGATGGGGCCATGGGGATGGGCACACGATGAGGCTGGGGCTGACAGGCGGCATCGGTTCGGGCAAAAGCACGGTGGCCGCCTTCTTCGCGGCCTGCGGGGCCCGGCTCTTTGATGCCGACGCCGTGTCACGCGAACTCACCGGTGCACACGGCGCAGCCATGCCCGCCCTTGCACAGGCCTTCGGGCCGGATGTGGTGGCGGCCGATGGGTCGCTGGACCGCGCTGCCATGCGGGCTCGGGTCTTCGCAGATGCGAGCCAGCGCCAGCGCCTGGAGGGCATCCTGCACCCCATGATTGCGCAGCGCCGAGAGGCATTTGTGCAGGCTGCGGCAGGCCACACCGTGGTGTTTGATGTGCCCTTGCTGGCCGAGTCGGCAGCCTGGCGTTCGCGGGTAGACCGCATCGTGGTGGTGGATTGCCTGGAGTCCACGCAGGTGGCACGGGTGATGGCGCGCTCGGGCCTGCCCGCAGCAGAGGTTCATCGCATCATGGCCAGCCAAGCCAACCGGGTTCAGCGGCGTGCGGTGGCCGACGCCCTCATCTTCAACGAGGGCCTCACCCTGGCCGACCTGGAGCGGGTGGTGCAAGGCCTGTGGGCGCACTGGCACGGCAGCGCTGTGAAACAATGAAGCGATGACACACGGACCGCTGCGCTGCTGTTGCGGCGGGCCGCCCTGCACTGGCCGCCCTTGATCCTCTACGAATACCCCCTCAACGAAGGTTCCCGGACCCTGTTGCGCCTGGAGCGGCTGTTTGCACGGCTGCAGCTGCTGGTGTCGCGTGACGGTGAAGTGGACCACCACCACGCCCTGATGACGGTGTTCGAGGTGATGGAGCTGCTGGGCCGCTCCGACCTCAAGGGCGACATGATGCGGGAGTTGGACCGCCAACGCCTGGTGCTGCAAAGCTATCGCGACAACCCGGCCGTGGCCAGCGAGCCGCTGGAGCAGCTGATCTCGCAGTTCAGCGAAGCCTTCGAGGCGCTCAACCGGCTCAGTGGCAAGCTGGGCTCGGAGATTACCTCCAACGAGTGGCTGATGGCCTTGCGGGGCCGCTCAGCGGTGCCGGGAGGCACCTTTGAATTCGATGCCCCCGGCTACCACGCCTGGCTGCACCGCGACGCGGGCGCGCGCCGCAGCGACCTGCAGCGCTGGACGGCCGGCCTTCAAGCCGTGGCCCAAGGTGTGCGGTTGATCATGGGGCTGGTGCGCGAATCCGGCCAGACCGTTCGGGCTGCAGCCCCGGGAGGCCAGTTCCAACAGAGCCTGCCCCAGGGCAAGCCCTACCAACTGTTGCGCCTGAAGGTCGACGACCGCTTGGAGCTGGTGCCCGAGATCACCGGCCACCGGCTGATGGTGTCGGTTCGCTTCCTGCGCGCCGACACCGAGGGGCGCCTGAAGCCCGCCGGCGAGGATGTGAACTTCGAGTTCGCCCTGTGCAGCTGAGCCTGCCACGGGGTTGCCGGCCGGTGCTCGCCGCCCCCGGTACCCTGAAGCGCCCGTCACGCCAAGTCCAAATCCGGGAAAACCCGAGTTCTTGATTCGGCGCCCCTTGAAGGGCCCGACGCCGTCCCTATAATGGTTTGGTAGCACTCAAAACGTTCGAGTGCTAACAGCAATCACGGCCGGTTCGGCGGGTTGCTCCCCATGACCTCAGACCGTTGGGCCTGATGGGCTTCGAACGGTTCGAAACTGTTTTTTCTCAAGGAGATGGTATGAAGCTGCGTCCCCTGCACGATCGCGTGATCGTCAAGCGCCTGGAAAACGAAACCAAGACCGCCTCGGGCATCGTGATCCCCGACAACGCCGCCGAGAAGCCCGACCAGGGCGAAGTGCTGGCCGTCGGACCCGGCAAGCGCAACGACAAGGGCGAGTTTGTGGCCCTGAACATCAAGGTCGGCGACCGCGTGCTGTTCGGCAAGTACAGCGGCCAGACCGTCAAGGTCGATGGTGACGAATTGCTCGTGATGCGCGAGGAAGACCTGTTCGCCGTGGTTGAGCGCTGATTCGCCGCTGACACGCGAACTTACTGATTTTTAGCATTCGGAGAACGAAAATGGCAGCAAAAGACGTGATTTTTGGCGGTGACGCCCGCGCCCGCATGGTCGAAGGCGTGAACATCCTGGCCAACGCCGTGAAGGTGACCCTGGGCCCCAAGGGCCGCAACGTGGTGCTCGAGCGCTCTTTCGGCGCCCCCACCGTGACCAAGGACGGCGTGTCCGTGGCCAAGGAAATCGAGCTCAAGGACAAGCTGCAGAACATGGGCGCGCAGATGGTCAAGGAAGTGGCTTCCAAGACCAGCGACAACGCCGGTGACGGCACCACCACCGCCACCGTGCTGGCCCAGGCCATCGTGCGCGAAGGCATGAAGTACGTGGCCGCCGGCATGAACCCCATGGACCTCAAGCGCGGCATCGACAAGGCTGTGCACGCCCTGGTGGACCAGCTGAAGAAGGCCTCCAAGGCCACCACCACCTCCAAGGAAATCGCCCAGGTTGGCGCCATTTCCGCCAACTCCGACGCTTCCATCGGCGACATCATCGCCAACGCGATGGACAAGGTCGGCAAGGAAGGCGTGATCACCGTGGAAGACGGCAAGTCGCTGGACAACGAACTCGATGTCGTGGAAGGCATGCAGTTCGACCGCGGCTACCTGTCGCCCTACTTCATCAACAACCCCGAGAAGCAGGCTGCCCTGTTGGACAACCCCTTCGTGCTGCTGTTCGACAAGAAGATCAGCAACATCCGCGACCTGCTGCCCACGCTGGAGCAGGTGGCCAAGGCTGGCCGTCCGCTGCTGATCATCGCCGAGGAAGTTGAGGGCGAAGCCCTGGCCACGCTGGTGGTCAACACCATCCGCGGCATCCTGAAGGTCGTGGCCGTCAAGGCCCCGGGCTTTGGCGACCGTCGCAAGGCCATGCTGGAAGACATCGCCATCCTGACCGGCGGCAAGGTCATCGCTGAAGAAGTGGGCCTGACGCTGGAGAAGGTCACGCTGGCCGATCTGGGCCAAGCCAAGCGCGTGGAAGTGGGCAAGGAAAACACCACAATCATCGACGGCGCTGGTGCCGCTGGCGACATCGAAGCCCGCGTCAAGCAGATCCGCATCCAGATCGAAGAAGCCACCAGCGACTACGACCGCGAGAAGCTGCAAGAGCGCGTGGCCAAGCTGGCCGGCGGCGTGGCCGTGATCAAGGTGGGTGCTGCCACCGAAGTGGAAATGAAGGAAAAGAAGGCCCGCGTGGAAGACGCGCTGCACGCCACGCGTGCCGCCGTTGAAGAAGGCATCGTGGCCGGCGGAGGCGTGGCCCTGCTGCGCGCCCGCCAGAACGCAGGCACCATCAAGGGCGACAACGCCGACCAAGACGCCGGCATCAAGCTGGTGCTCAAGGCCGTCGAAGCCCCCCTGCGCGAAATCGTCTACAACGCCGGCGGCGAGCCGAGCGTGGTGGTCAACGCAGTGCTGGCTGGCAAGGGCAACTACGGCTTCAACGCCGCCAACGACACCTACGGCGACATGATCGAGATGGGGATTCTGGACCCCACCAAGGTCACCCGTACGGCCCTGCAGAACGCCGCTTCCGTGGCGTCGCTGATGCTGACCACCGAGTGCATGGTGGCCGAGGCCCCGAAGGACGAAGCCCCGGCCGGCGGCATGCCCGGTGGCATGGGCGGCATGGGTGGCATGGG
>JBJTHN010000006.1:0-8661 GCA_046094505.1 Betaproteobacteria bacterium | reverse complement strand
AGTCGGCCCCGCCTCCGCCCAGCTTCGTACCCCCGCCTGAAGTGGTGGTGCAGTCGCCCCCGCAAAACGCGCCGACGATCACCACGACCCAGGTGCGGCCGGTGGAGCAGCCCGTTCGGGTTGCCCCTCCCGCGCCGCCGGCACCGCCCGCGCCGCCGGCCCGTGTGGCACCGGCCTTGAACTTCAACGCCTGCGAAAAGCCGGAGTACACGACAGTCGCCCGCCGCGCCGAGACGCAGGGCACGGTGGTGGTGATCTACACGATGGAAATCGACGGCCGCATCACCGAGGCGTCGGTTGAGAGATCCAGTGGCCCGACCCGAGAGCACAAGCAGCTCGACCGGGCCACGCTGGAAGCCGTGAAGGCCTGTAAGGGCCGTCCCGGCATGGTGGATGGAAAGCCCGAGCGGCTCTCCGGACGCGTGGAGTACGTGTGGAAGTTGGTTGATTGATGCCGTCACTGCACCTACTGTCTTGAGTGTCGCCGGGGCGGCCATCCCGCCCGGCGTTTCCCAATGCAACCTGCAGCGCTCTTTCCCCGATCACGAGCGCTTTGTATCCCTGGAGGAATCATGTCTGTGAACAACACCCTGCGCCTGGCGATGACCGCCGCCATGCTGGTGGCCGCTGGCTCGGCTGCGGCCCAAGCGGCCGGCGCTGAAGTCGTCAAACAAACCGTGGCCAACCCCTATGGCCTGGAAGCCATGTGGGCGCAGGGCGACGTGGTGGCCAAGAGCACCCTGGTGATCATGATCATCATGTCGATTGGCTCGTGGTACATCATCTTCACCAAGCTGTGGGAACAGCAAAAGCTTTACAAGTCTGCTGAGAAGGCGGCCGAGACCTTTTGGACCGCCGGATCGGTGAAGGACGGCATGTCCTCCCTGGAAGAAGGCAGCGCCTTCCGCTACATCGCCGAGCAGGCGATCAAGGCCGATGACCACCACGAGGGCACCCTGACCGAGCAAATCGACCGCCACACCTGGATTGGCATGAGCGTCGAGCGTGCCGTGGGCAATGTGAACAGCCGCATGCAAGATGGCCTGTCCTTCCTGGCCACCGTGGGTTCCACCTCTCCGTTCGTGGGCCTGTTCGGTACCGTTTGGGGTATCTACCACGCGCTGACGGCCATCGGTATCTCGGGCCAGGCTTCCATCGACAAGGTGGCTGGCCCCGTGGGTGAAGCGCTGATCATGACGGCCATCGGCCTGGCCGTGGCCGTGCCCGCGGTGATGGGCTACAACTGGCTGATCCGCCGTAACAAGACCGCCATGGACCGCGTGCGCGCCTTCTCGGGCGACCTGCACAACGTACTGCTGGCTGGCAAGAAGTAAGTCCCGGGCCGCTTGCCGGCTGCACTTGGGTGCCCTGCACCCTCACTGCAGCCTGCAACACCGTGCAGCAGGACTTCTGAAAGGACAGGCATATGGCCATGAGTGTGGGCTCGCCCGATGATGGCGAAGACCAGATGAACTCCACCATCAACACCACGCCCCTGGTGGACGTGATGTTGGTGCTGTTGATCATCTTCCTGATCACGATTCCCGTGGTCACCCAGTCGGTACCGTTGGAGCTGCCCAAGGAGCGCAACGTCCCGACGCAAACCAAGCCTGAGAACATCGTGATCGCGGTGGACCGCGATGGCGACGTTTACTGGAACATGGAGCGTTTGCCCGACTCCGAGACGCTGGTCAAACGGCTCAAGGAAAAGAGCGTGCTTGTCCCGCAACCGGAAGTGCACATCCGCGGGGACCTCGAGGTTCGTTATGAATCCGTGGGACGCGTGGTGGTGGCCTGTCAGCGTGCCGGCATCCTGAAGGTCGGCTTCATCAGTGAACCGCCCGCGGGCGGCGTCACGCGCTGAGCATCATCGGAGGAATCAAACCATGGGTATGAATGTCGGTTCCGGTGGTGACGACGAAGTTCTGGTGGACATCAACACCACGCCGCTGATCGACGTGATGCTGGTGTTGCTGATCATGTTCATCATCACGATTCCGGTGCAAACGCACGCCGTGAAGATGAACATGCCGGTGCCCAACACCGCGCCGCCCCCGCCCAAGCCGCCGGAGATCATCCGCATCGATGTGGACTTCGACGGCACCATTGGATGGAATGGCCAAATCGTGGCTGACCGGGCAGATTTGGAAGCGCGCTTGCAGCAAGTGGCGGCCATGCCCGACCAGCCGGAAGTGCACCTGCGGCCCAACAAGCTCGTCACCTACCGCTACGTGGCCATGGTGATGGCCAGTGCGCAGCGCTTGGGCGTGACCAAGATCGGCTTGGTCGGCAACGAGCAGTTCATGGACTGACGGGCCGCTCCATCGCCTCCCCTCCAAAAGCCGATGATGCTGTGTATCGTCGGCTTTTTCTCTGACCCGTTCAACCTTTGAGCGTTCACATGCACAAGACTTCACGCCCCCTGCGCCACCTGATGTTGGCATCTGCCCTGATGGCCCTGCTGCACAGCCCCGTTCACGCCGATGCGGTGCGGGCCGAAGTGGGCCGCCCCCTTCAGCAGGCCAGCGAACTGCTCAAGGCCGGCAAAGGCCGCGAGGCACTGGCCAAGGTGCGCGAGGCTGAGGCGGTTACGGGCTTGACCCCCGCCGAGTCCCTGACGGTCAACCGCATGAAGGCCGCTGCGGCACAGCGGGCCGGCGACAACGCCACCGCCATTGCCGCATTGGAGTCGGTGTACCCCCGGGTCAGCGGCAACGAGCAAAACCAGATTGCCGAGCAATTGGCCTCGGCCTACGCCCAGGGCAAGAACAATGCCGCTGCAGCCGATTGGCTGAAGAAGGCCACAGCCGGTGGGTACAGCAGTGCCACGACCAAGCAGTTGCAGGCCTACCTCCAAGGCGCCAGCGGTGACTACAACGCCATCGCCAAGGACACCGCCGCTGCCGTGGCGGCGGCCGAAGAGGCCGGCCGCAGGCCTGCAGAGGATGACCTGCTGCGTTTGGCCGATGCCTATCTGCGCCTGGGCAACAACGCGGGCAACATCACGACACTGGAAAAGTTGGTGACCTTCTACCCCAAGAAGGATTACGTCAACGCCTACCTGGGCCGCCTGCAGCGCAAGCCGGGCTTTTCAGAGCGTTTCACGCTGGACGTGATGCGGCTGCGGATGACGCAGGGCCTGATCAACAAGGCCGACGAGTATTTTGAAATGGCCCAATTGGCCCTGCAGGCCGACCAACCCGCTGAGGCCAAGGCCATCATGGACCGTGGCTATGCCGCCAAGGTCTTGGGCGTGGGTGCCGAGGCCGACCGCCACAAGCGCCTGATGGAGTTGGCTGACAAGAAGATCGCCGAGGGTGGCAAGAGCCTGATGGCTGGGCTGGACGAAGCGCAAGCCGCCAAAGATGGCAACCAGCTGGCCAAGATCGCCGTCGGGCTGATCGGCTTGAACAAGCTGGACGCCGGCATCCCTCTGTTGGAAAAGGCCATTGCCATGGGTGGGCTCAAGCGGCCTGACGATGCCCGCCTGCGCCTGGGCCTGGCCCAACTCAAGAGTGGCAACAAGGCCAAGGCCAATGCCACGCTCAAGGGCGTGAGCGGCAAGGAAGGTGCGGCTGAAGTCGCACGCCTGTGGCTGCAGATTGGTGGAGCAGGTTGAGCCCTGCCCCCGCATGGACGCTCAGCTTCCATCATTCGTAGAAGACCTGGGCGGTGGCGTCTACGCCATCGACACGGGCTTTCACCGCCCGCAGTTCGACGCGGCGTACCTGATGGTGCAGCAGGGCCGTGCGGCTTTTGTGGACACGGGCACCAACCACAGCGTTCCCCGACTGCTGCAGGCCCTACAGGCCCTGGGCCTGCAACGGGATGCGGTGGACTACGTGATCCCCACGCATGTGCACCTGGACCACGCCGGGGGCGTGGGCCTGCTGATGTCGGAGCTGCCGCACGCCAGCGCCTTGGTGCACGAGCGCGGTGCGCGCCACATGATCGACCCCACGGCGCTGTACATGGGCGCCACGGCCGTCTACGGTGCTGAAGTAATGGAGCGCTCATACGGCCGGCTGCTGTCCGTGCCGGCTGAGCGCGTGCAGTCCACGCATGACGGCATGACCTTGGACTGGCATGGCCGGCAGCTGCGCTTCATCGACACCCCCGGGCATGCACGCCACCATCATTGCCTGTGGGATGCCAGCACCCGCGGCTGGTTCACAGGCGACACCTTTGGGCTGAGCTACCGGGTATTCGACACCGATGCCGGTGCGTGGGTGATGCCCACGACCACGCCGGTTCAGTTTGAGCCCGAAGCGCTCAAGCGGTCCATCGGCCGGCTGATTGAGTCAGACCCGCAGTGCATGTACCTCACCCACTACAGCCGGGTTGAACAGCCCCGCGTGCACGCCAGGCGGCTTCTGCGCCTGATCGACGAGATGGTGGCCATTGGGCACGCGCACGCGGCGCTGCCCGCGGGGCAGCGGCACGCCGCCTACAAGCGTGCGCTGCGGGACTGCCTGCTGCAAGACCTGCAACGACACGGCGTGAACCCCGCCTGGATACAGGACGGCACCGCCGATGACTGGCTGGCCCTGGATGTGGAGCTCAATGCGCAGGGCCTGGCCATTTGGATGGACAAGCAGTCCTCAGGCACGCCGCAGGGCTGAAGCCGCCCGCGCCAACTCTGTGATGCCGGTCCAATCGCCGGCCTCCATACGGTCGGCCGGCGTCAGCCACGACCCACCCACCACCTTCACCTGCGGCAAGGCCAGGAACTCGGCGGCGTTGTGCGGCGTGATGCCGCCGGTGGGGCAGAAGGCGACATCGGGAAAGGGCCCGGCCAGGGCCTTGAGCATGGGCACACCGCCGGCGGCGGTGGCCGGGAAAAACTTCAGGAAGCGCAGACCCTCGTCGCACGCGGCCATGACCTCGCTGGCCGTGGCCACCCCCGGCAACAGCGGCAGCTCCAGCGCACGACACGCACGACCCAACTCGGTGGTGTAGCCAGGGCTCACGCCGAAGCGGCAACCCGCCGAGCGGGCCAGCTCCACATCGGCGGCGGTGCGCAGCGTACCGGCCCCTACGATGGCCTCGGGCACTTCGGCGCTGATGGCCCGCATCGCAGCCAGCGCCACCGGCGTGCGCAGCGTGACTTCCAACACCCGAACGCCACCGGCCACCAGGGCCCGTGCCATGGGCACGGCATGGGCCAACTGATGGATGACGATCACCGGAATGACTGGGCCGCAGGAGGCCAGGTCGAGTGTGTTCAGGGGTTGGGCGGTGTTCACGGGCATGAGGGTCGTTGTGGGGGGTTCGGTGGGTTCAGAGGATTCGGTGGACTCAGCGGTGTTGGCGCGATCGAAAGCGATCGCCGGGCCTGGGGTGTGGCGGCTGTTGCCCCTCACCACCCGGTGACCGCGCCCTCCTCGGCCGAGCGCACCAAGTGCCGCAGGCCGGCGAACAGCTCGCGGCCCATGCCACGGCCATGGGCGTGGTGAAAGTCGGACGAGGGTTCATCGGCTTGGCGCGATTGCCAGGTCGCGTCATCCACGATCACGTCCAGGGTGCCCGCGCCAGCATCCAGGCGGATCAGGTCGCCCGTGCGCACCTTGGCCAAGGGGCCGCCGCCAGCGGCCTCGGGGCACACATGAATGGCTGCCGGCACCTTGCCGGAGGCCCCACTCATGCGGCCATCGGTCACCAGGGCCACGCGGTAGCCTTTGCCCTGCAAGACGGCCAGGGGCGGCGTGAGCTTGTGCAGTTCGGGCATGCCATTGGCCCGAGGGCCTTGGAAGCGCACAACAGCCACGAAGTCCCGCTCCAAGCCACCGGCCTTGAAGGCCTGCTGCAGCGCCTCCTGGCTGTCGAAGACGATGGCCGGCGCTTCGATCACATGGCGGTCCTCGGGGACTGCCGAGACCTTGATGACAGACCGACCCAGCCGCCCTTGGAGCAGCTTCACGCCGCCACTCGGTGCAAAGGGCTCGCCCACCGGACGCAGCACCGTGGGGTCGGGGCTGGGCTTGCCGGCGGCCGCCGGCAGGTCCTGCCAAGCCAGGGCCGTGCCCTGCAGGACCGGCTGCTGGGTGTAGGCCTTCAATCCCTGCGGGGCCACGGTCAGCACATCGCCATGCATCAGGCCGGCGTGCAGCAACTCGCGGATCACATACGCAGGCCCACCACAGGCCTGAAACTGGTTCACATCCGCAGCGCCGTTGGGGTAGACGCGCGCCAACAGCGGCACCACGCTGGAGAGGTCTTCGAAGTCGCTCCAGTCAATGAGGATGCCGGCAGCACGGGCCACGGCCACCCAGTGGATCAGGTGGTTGGTGGAGCCGCCGGTGGCCATGAGGGCCACCATCGCGTTGACGATGCTGCGCTCGTCCACCACGCGGCCAATGGGCGCATGACCGGGCTGGCCGGCGCGGGCCTGCAACACGGTGCCCACGGCGGCCTCGGTCAGGGCGGCGCGCAGGCCGTCGTGCGGATGCACAAAAGCCGAACCCGGCACGTGCAGCCCCATGGCCTCCAGCAGCATCTGGTTGCTGTTGGCCGTTCCGTAGAAGGTACAGGTGCCCGGGCCATGGTAGGCGGCCGACTCGGCCTTGAGCAATTCATCACGGCCCACCAGACCCTGTGCAGCCTGCTCGCGCACGCGGGCCTTGTCTTGGTTGCTCAGGCCCGAGCTCATGGGACCTGCCGGTACGAACACCGCCGGCAGGTGGCCGAAGTGCAAGGCGCCAATGAGCAGGCCCGGGACGATCTTGTCGCACACGCCCAGCAACAGCATGCCGTCGAAGACATCGTGGCTCAGGGCCACGGCGGCCGCACGGGCGATGGTGTCTCGAGAAAACAGGCTGAGCTCCATCCCCGGCTCGCCCTGGGTGACACCGTCGCACATGGCCGGCACCCCACCGGCAACCTGCAGGGTGGCGCCCAGTGCTCGCGCCGATTCCCTCAGGGCTTGCGGATAGCCTTCATAGGGCTGGTGTGCCGACAGCATGTCGTTGTAGGCGGTGACGACCGCCAGGTTGGGCGCCTTTTGCGCCACCACGCGAAACTTGTCGGAGCCGGGCAAGACCGCGAAGGCATGCGCCACGTTGGCGCAACCCATGCGGTCGGCGCCACGCGGCCGTAAGGCCATGCGGTCACACAGTTCAAGGTAGGCCCGGCGAGACGCAGCGCTGCGCTGCGCGATGCGGTCGGTGACGGCCTTGAGGGTGGGGTGGAGATCGGCGTTGGACTGGGGTGGATGTGCAGCGCTCATGGACCTCGGGGTCGGGCTGTGAACCCGATGAATGTAACTAATAGTCCGATTATGATGTAACTTGGTTACATCGTCACCACCCCCGGAGCAAGCTCATGCGGCGCGCGGGTCCAGCACGCGCTCCTGCAGGCGTCGGAAGTCGTCTTCGGTGTCCAGGTCGTCCAACACGCCGGCATCGTCAACGTCCAGGGCATGCCCCGGGTAGCGGGCCACCAAACGGCGCGCGCCTTCATCCCCGGTCAAGCGCATCAGTTCGGAGGCCAGTTCCACCGAGAAGCCCACCGGATGCCCGCGCCGCCCTTGGTGGATGGGGTAGACCACGGTGTGGCGGGGCAAGTCTTGCGCCACGCGCAAGATGGTGGCCGTACCCACCAGGGGCATGTCCGCCGGCAGCAGCAACCAGCCGGCGGCATCCATAGAGGCCCGCACGCCGGTGGCAATCGAATAGCCCATGCCCAAGCGCGGGTCGCTTTGGGGATCGGGCAAGACCAGGACATCGCGCCGCGCCACCAGCGGCAAGACCAGGTGCAGCAAAGGCTCGGTCGTGACCACCTTTACCGGCAGGCCGGTGGCCAGGGCCTGGCCCAAGGTGAGTGCGAACACCGGCTTGCCGCCCAAGGAGCGCTCAAGTTTGTGCCCACCGCCATGAAAGCGACTGCCGCGGCCGGCGCCCAGCACGATCAGGGTGGGTTGGGTGGATTTCATGTTCGGGGAGCTTCTCATGTGCGCATCCGCACCACTTGAGAATCGTCTGCGACGGCCTTGCCCGCAAGCGGAGGTCTACTTAATGAGGAACCCGAACCCCCTTTCGGGGTACCCAGGACAAACCCCGTTTGCGCTGCGGGGGCTGGCTTCGGCCGCGGCACCGCCGGGGTTGCGGTGAGGGTGGAGGGCATCCCCTTGGCACTTGCCGTATCCTGCTCCACATGAACCTAGAAGACCTGCGCAAATCGTATGAACGGGCGGCTCTGGACGAGGCGGCTTCGGATCCCCATCCCCTTGGACAGTTCGAGCGCTGGCTGCAAGAAGCCCTCAAGGCCGAGTTGCCCGAGCCCAACGCCATGACCCTGGCCACCGTGGGCGCCGATGGACGACCGTCCACGCGCGTGGTGTTGATCAAGGGCTGTGACGAGCGGGGCATCGTCTGGTACACCAACTACGAAAGCCGCAAGGGCCGCGAACTGGCGCACAACCCGTATGCGGCGCTGCAGTTTCATTGGGTTGAGCTGGAGCGCGTGGTGCGCATCGAAGGCCGCGTCGAGAAGGTCTCGGCAGCGGAATCGGATGCCTACTTCGCCAGCCGACCGCTGGATTCGCGTATCGGGGCCTGGGCCTCACCGCAGAGCCAGGTCATCGAGGGCAGGGCCGTGTTGGTGGCCAATGCGGCCCGCTACAGCGCGCAGTTTCTGCTGAACCAACCCCGCCCGCCCCATTGG
>JBJTHN010000005.1:0-32867 GCA_046094505.1 Betaproteobacteria bacterium | reverse complement strand
CGCTGGTGCGAAAACCCACCGCGCGGGGCCGTCCCTGCGCCTGTATGCGGATGCCGTCTTCCAGGGCTTCAATGGTGGCCCCGGCCTGGCGCAGCTTGTCGATCACGGCTTCCAGGTGTTCGGCGCGTGCGCCGCGCAGCAGGGCCTGCCCACCGGTGGCGGTCACGGCACACAAGAAGGTGCCGGCTTCGATGCGGTCGGCGATGATGGGGTGGCCCTCGCCCGTAGCGCTGCGCGGCGCACGCGCCGAACACCTGGAAGCCGTGATCGACAAGCTGCGCCAGGCCGGGGCCACCATTGAAGCCCTGGAAGACGGCATCCGCATACAGGCGCAGGGACGGCCCCGCGCGGTGGGTTTTCGCACCAGCGAGTACCCCGCTTTCCCCACTGACATGCAGGCGCAGTTCATGGCGGTGGATTGCATCGCCCAAGGTTCCGCCACGATCACCGAGACCATCTTCGAAAACCGCTACATGCACGTCAACGAGTTGGTGCGCTTGGGTGCGCAGATCGTGGTGGACGGGCACACCGCAGTGGTCCAAGGCGTGCCCCGCCTCTCGGGGGCACAGGTGATGGCCACCGACCTGCGCGCGTCTGCAAGCTTGGTCATTGCAGGACTGGTGGCCGAGGGTGAAACCCTGGTGCAGCGCATCTACCACCTGGACCGCGGCTACGACCGCATGGAGCGCAAACTGCGCGAGCTGGGCGCGGACATCGAGCGCATCAAGGGCCCGCCGATCTGAGGACACATGATGATCACACTGGCCCTGTCCAAAGGACGCATCTTCGAGGAAACGCTGCCGCTGCTCAAAGCGGCGGGCATCGAGGTGTTGGAAGACCCGGACACCTCGCGCAAGCTGATCCTGCCCACCAGCCGGGCCGATGTGCGCGTGGTGCTGGTGCGGGCCACCGATGTGCCCACCTATGTGGAGTACGGTGGTGCCGATGTGGGCGTGGCCGGCAAGGACGTGCTCTTGGAGCACGGGGGGCGTGGCCTGGTGCAGCCCCTGGACCTGAACATCGCCCGCTGCCGCATGAGCGTGGCTGTGCGAGATGACTTTGACTACGCCGCTGCGGTGCGCCAGGGCTCACGCATTCGCGTGGCCACCAAATACACCCAGGTGGCGAGCCAGCACTTTGCCGACAAGGGCGTGCATGTGGACCTGATCAAGCTCTACGGTTCCATGGAGCTGGCGCCGCTGACGGGTTTGGCTGACGCCATCGTGGACTTGGTGTCCACCGGCAGTACGCTCAAGGCCAACCACCTCGTCGAGGTGGAAACGATCATGCCGATTTCGTCACGGTTGGTGGTCAACCAAACCGCGCTCAAGACCAAGGTCGACCTCATCGGGCCCCTGATTCGAGCCATTGAAGCCGCCGTGGCGCCCTGA
Organism: Betaproteobacteria bacterium; assembly: GCA_046094505.1. GTDB lineage: Bacteria > Pseudomonadota > Gammaproteobacteria > Burkholderiales > Burkholderiaceae_C > RFTU01. The sequence goes on along the minus strand of JBJTHN010000005.1, from coordinate 31,476 downwards.
AACGCCCCGTTGCCACCGAAGCCCCCTCGCACCCCTGACATGAACACCGCGATCCACCGCTTGAGCACCACCGACGCCGACTTCGAAGCCCGCTTCGAAGCGCTGCTGCATTGGTCGGACGAGCAGGACGAGGCCATCGAGCAGCGTGTGGCGGACATCCTGGCTGATGTGCGCCGGCGCGGTGATGAAGCGGTGCTGGAGTACACCGCGCGGTTTGATGCCCTGCAGGCCAGCAGCCTGGCCGGGCTCGAGCTCAAGGCCGAGGATTTCGCGCGTGCCTTTGAAGCCATTACCCCGGCGCAGCGCTTGGCGCTGCAGCAGGCGGCCGAGCGCATTCGCCAGTACCACGAGCGCCAGCTGCAGGCCAGTGGCCAGAGCTGGCAGTACCGCGACGAAGACGGCACCTTGCTGGGGCAGAAGGTCACGCCACTGGACCGTGTGGGCATCTATGTGCCCGGGGGCAAGGCGGCCTACCCGTCCTCCCTCTTAATGAACGCAGTGCCGGCACAGGTGGCTGGCGTCGGTGAAATCGTCATGGTGGTGCCCACCCCGCGCGGGGAGCGCAACCAGCTGGTCTTGGCGGCTGCGCATGTGGCCGGCGTCAACCGGGCTTTCACCATCGGCGGCGCGCAGGCGGTCGCGGCCTTGGCCTACGGCACCGCATCGGTGCCCAAGGTCGACAAGATCACCGGCCCGGGCAATGCCTATGTGGCCAGTGCCAAGCGGCGGGTGTTCGGCGCGGTGGGCATCGACATGATCGCGGGCCCCAGCGAGATTCTGGTGCTGGCCGATGGGAGCACGCCGGCCGATTGGGTGGCCATGGACCTGTTCAGCCAGGCCGAGCACGACGAGCTGGCGCAAAGCGTGCTGTTGTGCCCGGATGCGGCCTACCTGGATGCGGTGCACCGCGAGATCGACCGCCTGATCGACGGCATGCCCCGGGCGGCCATTATCCGCGCCTCACTGCAAGGGCGAGGAGCCCTCATCCACACACGATCGATGCAAGAAGCCTGCGACATCAGCAACCGCATTGCCCCCGAGCACCTGGAAGTCAGCAGCCAAGAGCCGCACCGATGGGAGCCGCTGCTCAAGCACGCCGGCGCCATCTGCCTGGGCGCCTTCACCAGCGAGAGCCTGGGCGACTATTGCGCAGGGCCCAACCACGTGCTGCCCACGTCGGGCACCGCCCGGTTTTCCTCGCCCCTGGGCGTGTACGACTTCCAAAAGCGCAGCAGCTTGATTGAAGTCAGCCAGGCCGGAGCCCAGACCTTGGGCCGGGTGGCGGCCGAACTGGCCTATGGCGAAGGCCTGCAGGCCCACGCACAGGCGGCCGAAATGCGGCTCAAGACCTGAGCGGCAGCACACCTCCAGCCGGCCCGATGCACATGAACACCAAGCCCAACTCCGCAGTGCCTGCCAGCCTGCAGGCGCGCGTGCAGCGCCTGTTGCGGCCCGATGTGCAGGGCCTGCACGCTTATGCGGTGCAGCCCAGCACAGGCATGGTCAAGCTTGACACCATGGAGAACCCCTTTGGCCTGCCCGCACCACTGCGCAAGGCCCTGGGCCTGCGCCTGGCCGAGGTGGCGCTCAACCGGTATCCAGCCGAGCGAATCGACGACCTGAAGGCTGCCTTGGCCCTGCATGCACAGATGCCCGCTGGCTGTGAGCTGATGCTGGGCAATGGATCGGACGAACTCATCAGCTTGCTGACCTTGGCACTGGATGTTCCGGGCAACGTGGTGATGGCACCGCTGCCGGGTTTTGTGATGTACGAAATGAGCGCCCGCTTGCAGGGCGTTCGCTTTGTGGGCGTGCCCACCACCGCCGATTTCGAGCTGGACCTGCCGGCCATGCTCCAAGCTATTGAGCAGCATCAACCGGCCTTGATCTGGCTGGCCTACCCGAACAACCCGACGGCCAATCTGTGGGATGGAGCTGCCATCGAACGCATCATCGAGGCGGCTCCAGGCCTGGTGGTCATGGACGAGGCGTATCAGCCCTTTGCTGAGCGCGACTCGATGGCCTGGATGCAGCGCCATGAGCATGTGCTGATCATGCGCACCCTGAGCAAGTTCGGCTTGGCCGGGGTGCGCATCGGCTACCTGATGGGGCGAGCCGCCCTGGTGCGTGAACTCGACAAGCTGCGCCCGCCCTTCAACGTGAGCGTGCTGAACGCCGAAGCGGCGCTGTTCGCCCTGGAGCATGCGGCCGAGTACGAGCGGCAGGCCGGGCTCATCCGCGCCGAGCGCGCCCGCGTGATGCAGGCCCTGGCGCGACACCCGGGGCTGCGCGTCTTCGACAGCCAAGCCAATATGGTGCTGGTGCGCATGCCCGAAGCGGTGGACGCGGCGCGGGTGTTTGCCGGCATCAAGGCGCGCAAGGTGCTGATCAAGAATGTGTCGGGTTTGCACCCGCTGCTGGCGGGATGTCTGCGCATCACCATCGGAACCCCCGAAGAAAATACACTCCTGATTGCGGCTTTCGAAGCCGCGCTCCAAGAAAGCCAACCATGACAGCCCGAATCGCCGAGGTGCATCGCCGTACCAGCGAAACCGACATCCGTGTGCGCATCGACCTTGATGGAAGCGGAGCGGCGCAGCTCAACACCGGCATCGGCTTTTTCGACCACATGCTCGAGCAGATTGCGCGACACGGGCTGATCGACCTGCAGATCGCTGCACAGGGTGACCTGCACATCGACGGCCACCACACGGTCGAAGACGTGGGCATCACGCTGGGCCAAGCCTTCGCGCAGGCCGTGGGTGACAAGAAGGGCATACGCCGCTATGGGCATGCCTATGTGCCTTTGGACGAAGCGCTCAGCCGCGTGGTGATTGACTTTTCGGGCCGTCCCGGTCTGCACATGCGGGTGGATTTCCGGTCGGGGATTATCGGCAACTTGGACACGCAACTCGTTTATGAGTTCTTCCAGGGCTTCGTCAACCATGCCGGCGCCACGCTGCACATCGACAACCTGCATGGTGACAATGCGCACCACCAGTGCGAAACCATCTTCAAGGCCTTTGCGCGCGCCGTGCGTGCGGCCTTGGAGTTGGACCCCCGCATGACGGGTGTCATCCCCTCCACCAAGGGCAGCCTGTAAGGCCACCGCGAACCCACGCTGATGGCCACCAACGGCCTTGCTTGAACTCATGACTCGCACCGTGGCCATCGTTGATTACGGCATGGGCAACCTGCGCTCCGTGTCGCAGGCCGTGCAGCATGTGGCGGCCGGCTCGGGCATGCAGGTCTGCGTCACCGCCGACCCTTCTGTGGTGCAGCAGGCCGAGCGTGTGGTGTTGCCTGGGCAAGGGGCCATGCGTGACTGCATGCATGAACTGCAGCGCACCGGCTTGCGTGAGGCCGTGCTGCAGGCTGCTGCCACCAAGCCGCTGATGGGTGTGTGCGTGGGCATGCAGATGCTGCTGGACCACAGCGAAGAGCAAGACACGGCCGGACTGGGCCTGATTCCAGGCCGTGTGCGGCGCTTTCGGCTGGAAGGCCTGCGCCAAGGCGACGGCAGCCGCTACAAGGTGCCGCAGATGGGTTGGAACCAGGTCTGGCAGACCGGCGGGCTGGGAGCAGGGGCCACCTGGCCGCGTCACCCCATATGGGCCGGCGTACCCGATGGCGCGTGGTTCTACTTCGTACACAGCTATTGGGCCGACCCTGTGGCCGCGGAACACACCGCCGCGCATACGGATTACGGGGTTCGCTTGTCCTGCGCGGTGGCGCGGGATAACATTTTCGCCACCCAGTTTCACCCCGAGAAGAGTGCCGAACACGGCCTTCAGCTCTACCGCAACTTCCTCCACTGGAACCCCTGACCAGCCATGCTGCTGATCCCCGCCATCGACCTCAAGGACGGTCACTGCGTGCGCCTCAAACAGGGCGACATGAACGACAGCACCATCTTCTCGGAAGACCCGGCCGCCATGGCGCGGCGCTGGGTGGATGCCGGTGCACGCCGCCTGCACCTGGTGGACCTCAACGGCGCCTTCGCCGGTAAACCCGTCAACGAAGGGGCCGTGAAGTCGATCCTGCGGGCCGTGGGCGATGACATTCCGGTCCAGCTGGGCGGGGGCATACGCGACTTGGACACCATCGAACGCTATCTGGATGACGGCATCAGCTACGTGATCATCGGCACGGCTGCGGTCAAGAGCCCTGGCTTTTTGAAGGATGCCTGCAGCGCCTTTGGTGGCCACATCATCGTGGGCCTGGATGCCAAGGACGGCAAAGTTGCCACCGATGGTTGGAGCAAGCTCACGGGCCACGAGGTGGTCGACCTGGCCAAGAAGTTTGAAGACTACGGTGTGGAGGGCATCATCTACACCGACATCGGCCGCGACGGCATGCTCACGGGCATCAACATCGAGGCCACGGTCAAGCTTGCACAGGCCTTGTCGATACCCGTCATCGCCTCGGGCGGCTTGAGCAACCTCGAAGACATCCGAGCCCTGTGCACCGTCGAGCCCGATGGGGTGGAGGGGGTGATCTGTGGCCGCTCCATCTACACCGGCTCGCTCGATTTCAAGGCTGCACAGGCCCTGGCCGATGAGCTCAACGGCTAGGCGCACCTGATGCTGGCCAAGCGCATCATTCCCTGCCTGGACGTCACCGGCGGCCGGGTGGTCAAGGGGGTGAACTTTGTGGAGCTGCGCGACGCCGGTGACCCGGTGGAGATTGCCGCGCGCTACAACGAGCAAGGCGCCGACGAACTCACCTTCTTGGACATCACCGCCACCAGTGATGGCCGAGACCTGATCCTGCACATCATTGAGGCCGTGGCCTCCCAGGTGTTCATTCCCCTGACCGTGGGGGGCGGCGTGCGCACGGTGGAAGACGTGCGCCGGCTGCTCAACGCCGGTGCCGACAAGGTCAGCTTCAATTCCGCGGCCGTCGCACGGCCTCAGGTCATTCAAGAGGCCAGCCAGCGTTACGGCGCGCAGTGCATCGTGGTGGCCATCGACGCCAAGCGCCGCCGGGCCGACGAAGAGGTGCTCCGTGGCCCGGGATGGGACGTCTACACCCATGGGGGGCGCCAGAATGTGGGGCTGGACGCGGTGGCCTGGGCGCGGCAGATGGCCGAGTTCGGCGCGGGTGAAATCTTGTTGACCAGCATGGACCGCGACGGCACCAAGATCGGTTTCGACCTGGAACTCACGCGCGCGGTGAGCGACGCAGTGCCCGTACCCGTGATCGCTTCGGGTGGTGTGGGCGAGCTGCAGCACTTGGTGGACGGCGTGCAGCAGGGCCACGCCGATGCGGTGTTGGCCGCCAGCATCTTCCACTACGGGCAGCACACGGTGGCCGAAGCGAAGGCGCTGATGGCCGCACGTGGTGTGCCGGTGAGGCTTTGAAGCCCGGCCGCCGAGGCGGTGCGCCCAGCGGGCGGGTTGCGCCGGCCAAGCACCCAGTTGGGGCTGTGGCTGGGGCAGGGGCCGGGGCGGGCGAGGTTCGCCTGATTGGGGGCCAGTGGAAACGCAGCAAGCTCCCCGTGGCCAACCGGCCCGGGCTGCGCCCCACGCCCGACCGCGTGCGCGAAACCCTGTTCAACTGGTTGGGCCAGGACTTGAGCGACTGGGCGGTATTGGACGCCTTCGCCGGCAGCGGTGCCCTGGGTTTTGAGGCGGCATCGCGTGGGGCAGGGCCCGTGGTGATGCTGGAGTCCGACCCCATGCTGGTCCAGTCTTTGGCCAGCAGCGCACAGCGCCTGCAAGCCCGATCGGTGCAGGTGCTGCAGGCCGATGCCCTGGTGTGGATGGGACGAGCAGCCGCCACGCCGTCGCCAGCAGGCTTTGACCTGATTTTCTTGGACCCGCCTTTTGATCAGGACTTGTTCGAGGCGGCCTGGCGGCGGGCCATGCCCTTGCTCAAGCCCGGGGGCTGGCTGTATCTGGAAGCCCCGGCACAATGGAGCCTGGAAGCACCGTGCCTGCTGCCCCACCGCCACCTCAAGGCCGGTGCGGTGCATGCCCACCTGTGGAAGTTCAGCCCCCAGCCCGCAACATGAATACGACACCCGGCGTGACGGCCGTCTACCCCGGCACCTTTGATCCCATGACCTTGGGCCATGTGGACCTGGTGCACCGCGCCAGCGGCCTGTTCAGCTCGGTGATCGTGGCGGTGGCCGCCGGGCATCACAAGCGCGCCCTGTTCGACTTGGACGAGCGCTTGGCCATGGCCCAGGAGGCCTGCTCGGCCTGGCCCCAGGTGCGGGTGATGCCCTTTGAAGGCCTCCTGCGAGACTTCGTGGTGGGCCAGGGTGCGCGCGTGGTGGTGCGTGGCTTGCGCGCGGTCAGCGACTTCGAATACGAGTTTCAGATGGCGGGCATGAACCGCCAGCTCATGCCCGATGTGGAGACGCTGTTCCTCACACCCAGCGACGCCTACCAGTTCGTGAGCGGCACCTTTGTGCGTGAAATCGCCATGCTGGGTGGGGACGTGGGCAAGTTCGTGGCGCCGCCCGTGTTGCAGCGCCTGCAGGCCAAGAAGCAGCAGCGCGATGCCCAGGCGGGGCTGCCGCACACGGGCGCCAAGGGGGGCTGATCATGGCCCTGATGATCACCGACGAGTGCATCAACTGCGATGTGTGCGAGCCCGAGTGCCCCAACGACGCCATCGCCATGGGCGCCGAGCACTACGACATTGACCCCCAGCGCTGCACCGAGTGCGTGGGCCACTTTGAAGAGCCGCAGTGCCGCCAGGTGTGCCCAGTGGACTGCATTCCCTTGAACCCGATGGTCAAGGACGATCAGGCTTCGCTTTGGGAGCGCTACCGCCGCCTGCAGCGCGAGGCTCGGGCGCAGGCCCCGGCGGCACCGCTCGGTGAGGGCGGGCCATCCGCCTGAGCTCCGCCTCGCGCAGCGCATCGCGGCGGGCCTGTGTGCTGATGTCCACCTGTTGACGGCCCATGACCGTCGGCTGGCGCTGAGCCAGTGCGGCGTGCTGCAGCGCTTCACGGCGTCGCTGTTCGGCTTGGGCTTGTGCCCACTGGCCTTCTTGGTGCACCCGCGCCTGCGCGGCTTGGGCCTGGGCCTTCGTGCGTGTATCCGAGGCCTGCAGGGCCACGCCACCAGGGCAGGGCTGGTCGGTGTAGAGCACCGCACCGGGCCGATCGGCCGAGGGTGTGCAGCGAAACACGGTGGTGCTGGCCTTGGGCGCGGAATCGCGGGCGCTCACGGGGACTGCCGCAACAGCCGCACCTGCTGTACCCGTCGCCAGGGCACAGGCCACGGCACAGGCCAATAGGGCCGGGCTCGCAGCCACGGCAGCGGCCAATCGGGCCAAGCCCGCAGCCCAGCGCTGCCAGAGGGCCCAGCCGCTTTCAGCCGCCCGTCTTGGCATCGGGGGCGGACGCTGATGGCGCCGGCGGTTGGGTGGGGTGGGGTGTCTGGAGCTGGGTCGGCTTCGGCGGCTTGGGGCGCTGCGGTTGCGCGTGGATCAGGCGGCCAGCGGCCTCCAACTCGCCCCTGAGGAAGGGCTCCAGTGCCTGCAGGGACTTGGCCATGGCTTGCTCGATCAATTCAAGCTCAGACGCGGGTGGCTTGCGCAGAACGAAGGCGGCCACCTCGGCGCGGTCACCCGGGTGGCCGATCCCCAGGCGCAGACGCCAATACTGAGGCGAGCCCAGCTGCGCGCTGATGTCTTTCAGACCGTTGTGGCCGGCCGACCCGCCCCCTTGCTTGAGCTTGACCTGCCCAGGCAGCAGGTCGAGTTCATCGTGCACCACCAGGATTTCGGCTGGGCTGAGCTTGAAGAAGCGCGCCAAGGCCCCCACCGACTTGCCGCTGAGGTTCATGTAGGTTTGCGGCTTGAGCAGCCATACGGGCTGGGACAGGCCGGGTAAGGCGCTGTTCACCCGTGCCACCTCTGCGAAGTAGGCCTTGTCGGGCGACAGCTGCGCCTTGAGCCGCTGTGCTGCCCGATCGACCCACCAGAAGCCGGCGTTGTGACGGGTGTCGGCGTGTTCGGGCCCTGGATTGCCCAAGCCTACGATGAGTCGGATCATGGGCGGATTATCCGGGCGGGCTGTGGGCTTGGGTGGGCCACGCGCGCACCCTCAAGGGTCGCCACCCAGGGTGCCGCCCAAGGGGGCCGCCGCCTGCGCCATACAAAAAGGGGCACCGAAGTGCCCATTGCATCAGACCAGGGGGTGGACCCCCTTTGGACTTACTTCTTGTTCTGCTTCTCGTCCTTCTTGCCCTTGCCTTTGGCAGGCTCGGCAGCCGGCGCGGCGGCTGTCACGACTTCCTCTTCAGCCTTGGGCTCGGCCACCGCAACGATCACCGGGTCGAGGCTGCCGTGGCGCACGACCTTGGCACCTTCAGGGGCCACGATGTCCGAGACGTGCAGCGACTTGCCGCGAACCAGGCCCGACAGGTCCACGTTGATGAACTCGGGCAGGGCCATGGCCAAGCACTCGATTTCCACGTCGGTGGCCACGTGCGAGACCACGCACTTGTCGGTCTTTACAGCAGGCGAATTCTCTTCGCCGGTGAAGTGCAGGGGCACCTTCTTGCGCAGCTTGGTCGTGGCGTCCACGCGCTGGAAGTCGATGTGCAGCACCTGCTGGCGCCACGGGTGCATCTGGAAGTCACGAAGCAACACCTTGTGCGACTGGCCGCCCACTTCCATGTCGAGGATCGACGAGTGGAAAGATTCCTTCTTCAGGGCGTGGTACAGCGCGTTGTGATCGAGTTCGATCATGGACGGCTCACCAGCTCCGTAAACGATACCGGGCACCTTGCCGGCGTTGCGCAGGCGGCGGCTCGCTCCGGTCCCCTGCAGGGTGCGCTCAAAGGCGACGAATTTCATAAAACACTCCAAGAAGAGCTCGAAGCCCGCGACCAGGCTTCGAAGGAAGATGACCCGCAGGGCACAGGCCCCTTGTGGTCGGCGACATCGGTGCAAAGCCCGCTTGGCAAGGGGCACTGCACCGAATGGGTGGGATTAGAAGTTGTTGTTCTGCTCCGCAGATTGGCGCGCGCCGCACGGCGAGCGACTAGCGCAGCGGTTCAAAAGTTGTTGTTCTGCTCCGCAAACAGGGACGTAACCGACTCACCGTCCGAAATGCGGCGGATGGTTTCGGCAAAGAGGAAGGCCACGGACAGCTGGCGGATCTTGCCGCAGGCTGCGGCCGGTTCAGACAGCGGGATGGTGTTGGTGATCACCACCTCGTCCATTTGGCTGGAGGCGATGCGTTGCACCGCAGGCCCGGACAGGATGGGGTGGGTGCAGTAGGCATACACGCGCTTGGCGCCGCGCTCCTTGAGCACCTCGGCAGCCTTGCACAGGGTGCCCGCCGTGTCGATCATGTCGTCCATGATCACGCAGTTGCGCCCTTCGATTTCGCCGATGACGTGCATCACTTCCGAGACGTTGGCCGCCGGGCGGCGCTTATCGATGATGGCCAGGTCGCAGCCCAGTTGCTTGGCCAGGGCGCGCGCGCGCACCACCCCGCCCACATCAGGCGACACCACCACCAGGTCCCGGTAGTTCTTGCTTTTCAGGTCGGACAGCAACACCGGCGAGGCGTAGATGTTGTCCACCGGGATGTCGAAGAAGCCCTGGAGCTGGTCGGCGTGCAGGTCCATGGTCAGCACGCGCTCCACGCCTACGGTTTCCAGCAGGTTGGCCACCACCTTGGCGCTGATGGGCACCCGGGTGCTGCGCGGGCGGCGGTCTTGCCGTGCGTAGCCGAAATAGGGGATTACGGCCGTGATGCGACGGACGCTGGCGCGCTTGAGGGCGTCCACCATGATCATGAGTTCCATCAGGTTCTCGTTCGTGGGCGCGCAGGTGGGCTGCACCACGAACACGTCGCGTGCGCGAACGTTCTGTTGGATCTCCACCGTCACTTCACCATCAGAGAACCGCCCCACATGCGCCTTGCCCAGATCGACCCCGAGGTGGGTGGCGATTTCCTGGGCCAACGTGGGGTTGGCGTTACCGGTGAACAGGACGGTGTTGAAGAGCACGGAGATCTCCGGGGGTGCCGGCAGGGCCGGATGCTCGGCGTCGCTGAGGACGAATGCTTTGGCAGGGGAGGAAGGACTCGAACCCTCGCATGTCGGAATCAAAATCCGATGCCTTAACCAACTTGGCGACTCCCCTACACCGGATGCGGCTTGCGCCACACCCTTCAACCTTGCAAGGGCACAGGCCCTTGACTGCCTTCAGCCCAGACGCGCCACCACGGGGTGCTGCACCAGGCTCCGACACCAACGCGCCTCCCACGGTTCGGGCTTGGCCTGAAGCAGGCTTTGGCCCGGTGCGGTCGCCATCAGAGGCGCGTTTGCAACGGTCTCTCTCGCAAACACGGCACTGCCGGAGCCGGTCATCTGCCCGTTGCCCCAATGGGCGCTGAGCCAGTCAACCACCTCGCCGATTTCGGGCGCGTGCCTCACAGCCACCGCCTGAAGATCATTCGGAAGGTCCGCGCGCCCGTCAAGCATGGCATCCATGACCAGCGGGTCTGCAATAAAGCCCTCTACTATAGCAGCTTTGGAGTCCCTTGTGAGGCTTGGGTCCCGAAAGATCGTCTGCGTGCTCACCCCAACGGGGGGCTTGACGACCAGGTAGTGGCGTGGGCGCAAGGCCACGGGCGTCAGCCGCTCGCCGATACCCTCCACGATGGCGCTGCCACCCCCCAGAAAAAAGGGAATGTCGGCCCCCAGTTGCAGGCCCAATTGCGCCAAGCGGGGCCGGCTCCAAGCCAGGTTCCACAGCCTGTTCAGGCCCATGAGCACCGTGGCGGCATCGGAGCTGCCCCCTCCCATGCCCGCGCCCGAGGGCAGCACCTTCAGAATGCTGATGTCCACACCCAGGCTGCAGCCGCTGTGCTGCTGCAGCAGCCGTGCAGCGCGCAGGCACAGGTCATCGGCCGGCAGGGCTTGCCCCAGGTCGTGGCGGTGGATCTGCCCATCGCGGCGGACTTCCAAGTGCAGCGTATCGTGCCAGTCCAGCAGCACGAACAGCGACTGCAGGAGGTGGTAGCCATCCTCGCGGCGCCCCACCACACGCAGGAAGACATTGAGCTTGGCCGGTGCCTGCAGGTCGGTGAGCGTGCTCATCATCAGGGCGTGTGTACTCGCTCGGCGGAGGGGGCCTCGTCCAGGCGGGCCCGCACGGTGATGTCCAGATCATCGGGGCGGTCGGCACGGGCGCTGCGCCGCGCCGTGATCACACGCTCGTGCCAACCCTCCAGCGACACCATCCAGCCCAGTTGCTCGAACCCTTGCGGGCTTGCCTGGTGCGAGGCCTTGCCCCAGGGCTGTGCCCGCACCCAGTGCAGCAGAGCTTCCAGCGGCAGGGCCTGCCCCAACAGGGCCACGGCCACGTCGTCCAGGGTGGGCCCGGTGCGCTTGCCCTGCGGGGTGATGATCTCCGCGCCCTGGGCGTCCCAGCGCGCCGTGGCCACCGCCGTGCCGATCACGGTCTGCAGCACCAGGCTGCCTTCTTGCGGCGTTCCCTCGAACTCGAACAGCAGGGTGGCGCCATCGGTGGCACCGGTGCGCACCTGCTGCACCCGAAGGCTCAAGCGCCCACTGAACTGATGCCGTGGCGCGGCCTGCACCGTGGCCACCGTCGAGGCCCCTGTTGAGGGGGCGGCCGTGGCGGTGGCTGAAGAGGCCTCTGGCCTCGATTCAGGCGGCCGCGTGCCCAGGGCGGTACAGGCGCTCAACAGCACACAGCAGCCCAGCAGGGCTGTGCGGCTGGCCGTGGCGGGCCACTTCACGTGGCACCCCAAGCCGGTCACAAATCCACCTTGATCCGTGCCAGGGTGTCGCGCAGCAGCTTGTTCTGGGCATCGCGGTCGCGTGACGCGCGCCAGATGCGCCGGGCCTCATCGCGTTGGCCCAGCGACCACAGCACTTCGCCCAAGTGGACGCCGATTTCGGTGTCGGGCCGCGCTTCATAGGCTTGGCGCAACAGCTCAACGGCCTTGCCGGCCTGGCCCTGGCGGAACAGCACCCAGCCCATGCTGTCGGTGATGAAGGGGTCGCCCGGCGCCAGCTCCAGAGCGCGTTCGATCAGTCGTTGCGCTTCCTCCAGCCGAACGCCACGCTCAGCCAGCGAGTACCCCAGGGCGTTGTAGGCGTGGTGGTGGTCGGGCCGCAGTTCGAGGATGCGGCGCAGGTGGCGTTCCATTTCTTCGTGCTGCCCCATGCGCTCCAGCACCAAGGCCAACTCGTACAGCACATCGGTGTCTTGGGGGTGTTGCTCTCGAGCCCGCATCAAGACGGAACGGGCGTCCTTCCAACGATCCAGCGTGCGCAGCAACTGCGCCTCGGCCAGCAGCTTGCCCAGTGCTTCGGCGGCATTGGCTTGCGGGGCCGAACGGATCAGGGCGCGGGCCTGGTCCAGCTTGCCCTGGCGCGCCAGGATCAAGGCGCGGCGGGACTGCACCTCCAGGCCCGCAGCCTGACCTTCCATGGCCTGCAGCCAGCGCTGCGCAGCGGCGAAGTCGCCCTGGTCGATGGCCAGTTGGGACAGCAGCAAGCGCGCACGGTTGCGCCGGGCCTGTTGAATTTGCAGCGCTTGGCGGCCGGCCTCGCGTGCCTCGGCTTCTTCCTCTTCACGCGCTGACCCGTCTTCGCGCTCGGGTTCGCCCGAACCCGCAGGGCCGGCGCGCTCCGACACGGCCGTGGACGCTGCGGCCCCAACTCGCGCCTGAGCCTGCGCCTGCGCCGTGTCCAAATCCAAGAAGCGCTGGAGCGCCGCCGTGGCTTGGGCCCGCTCCTGAATGTCTGCGGCCACCACGCCCAGCTGAAACCACGCGCCGGCGGACTCCGGCAGCGCCTGCGTCACCCGCTGCAGTTGGACCAAGGCCGGCCCATGGCGCTGGCGCAGGGCCAGCCACTGTGCGTAGCTCTGGCGCACCTGGGGTTCGGCCTGTGCTTGGCCCAGATACTGCAACACCAAGGCCTCGGACTCGGGGCTGCTGTCCAGCATTTCCAGGGCCAAGAGCGCGGGGCCTGGTGCATCGGGCTGGCGCTGGGCCACATCACGGGCCAATGCCAGGGCCGGCGCGCTTTGGCCGGCCTGCATCAGGGCACGGGCCAGGGCCAACTGAGCCGGGATTCGTGTGGCGGGGCGCTCGGCCAGCGGAATCAGCACCGATTGCATCAGTTGCAGGGCCGCACGCGGGTCAGGGTGGCCGCGCAGCAGGCGCGGCAAGGCTGCAATGGTGCCGGGGCGCTCTTCATCGGGGGTCAGCTCGATCAGGCGGCGCAGCGGTTCGCCCATGGCCCCCAGCCGGTTGAGCGCCAAGAGGATGCGCACCTGCGCGCGCACGGCCGCCAACGAGGCCGGCAGCGCCTGTCGCCAGGCGGTGGCCGCCACCAAGGCCTCGTTGCCTGCTTGTGCCTTCAGCGCAATGTCCACCGCCCGCTCATACAAGGACTCGTCACGTGTGCGGCGCGCGGCGTCCAGCAACACCGCATAGGCGGTGGCCGGCTGCCCCTGGCGCAGCTCCAGCTCGCCAATGAGCAGCTGGTAGAACAGCGGCGCGTCCAGCCGTGACGACGGGGCGGGCTGTGCGGATGCCGCCGCGCCGCTGCCCGCGGCCGCTTCAGCTGGCGCGCGCGGTGCGGTTTGCGACCAGGCACCCGCGGCGGGCCATGCCAGCACAAGGCCCATTAGCGAGGCCAACAGTGGGCCCGGCAGAAAAGCGCTCGCGGTCGCGCGCGGCGTGGGAGTGGGGGTCATGGATGCCTTCGAGGGTGCGCGCCCATTTTAGGGAGGATGGGCATGGACCTGCACCGGTGAAGGCTGCCCGGGGGCCTCAATAATGCAGCCATGCCCGAGTTGCCCGAAGTTGAGGTCACCCGCCAAACCCTGGCACCCCTGCTGCAGGGCGCGCGCATCGAGTCTGTCGAGATGGGCAAGCCCCTGCGCTGGCCGCTGGGTGTGAGCCCCCACAGCCTGGTGGGCGCGGTGGTCGGGCCGGTGGCGCGGCGCGGAAAGTACCTGTGGTTGTCGCTGAACACGGCGGCAGTGCCTGCGCACGCCGCACCGCAGCCCACGGGCGCGTTGCCGGGCGGCGGACTGCTGGTGCACTTGGGCATGTCGGGGTCCTTGGCCTTTAAACCCCGCGCTGCTGCCGATGCGCCGCCGGGCCTGCATGAACACGTGCGCATCCACACCGACCGCGGTGTGCTGGGGCTGACCGACCCTCGGCGCTTTGGGGCGGTGCTGTGGTCGGCCGGGCTGGACCAGCAGCCCGCGGTCAAGCTTCTGGCCGGCCTGGGCCTGGAGCCGGATGACCCAGCCTTGAGCGAGACCTGGTTTTATGAGCAGGTGCACCGTCGGCGTTCGCCCATCAAGCAGGTGCTGCTGGCCGGCGATGTGGTGGTCGGGGCTGGCAACATCTACGCCTGCGAGGCCCTGTTCGATGCGGGCATCGACCCCCGCACCCGTGCCCACCGCATCAGCCGCCCGCGAGCCGCGCGCTTGTTGCACGCGGTGCGTCAGACCCTGCTGCGAGCCCTGGCCTTGGGGGGCTCCACCCTGCGGGACTTTCGGGATGTCCATGGCATGAGCGGTGGATTTCAGGACCAGACGCGGGTGTACGGCCGCGAGGGCCTGCCCTGCACGCGCTGCGCCACTCCCGTTCGCCGTGTGGTGATCGGGCAGCGTTCCACCTTCTTCTGCCCCCAGTGTCAGAAGCGATGAAGGCGTCGGTTCCTGGACCTGCGCTGCCGCAGGACTTTGCGCCGCGCGTGGTGGCCTGGCAGCGCCTGCACGGCCGACACGGCCTGCCCTGGCAGGGCACGCGCGACGCCTACCGCATTTGGCTGTCCGAGATCATGTTGCAGCAGACCCAGGTGTCCACGGTGCTGCGCTATTACGGCCGCTTTGTCGAGCGCTTTCCCACCGTGGCGGACTTGGCGCGCGCGCAGACGGACGATGTGTTGGCGCTGTGGAGCGGGCTGGGCTACTACAGCCGCGCGCTCAACCTGCATGCTTGTGCGCAGGCGGTGATGCAGCGCCACGGCGGCGAGTTCCCGCGCGATGCGGCGCTTCTGCAGGCCTTGCCGGGCATTGGGCGTTCCACCGCAGCGGCGGTGGCGGCCTTTTCCGGTGGCCAGCGTGTGGCCATCCTGGACGGCAACGTCAAGCGGGTGCTGGCGCGCCATCGGGCCTATGCGCAAGATGTGGCCAAGCCCGCGGGTCTGCAAGGCTTGTGGGACGTGGCCCAGGAACTTCTGCCTACCGGCAGCGGGATCGAGGCCTACACCCAGGGTCTGATGGACTTGGGCGCCACGGTGTGCACCCTGCGCCGGCCCCAATGTGAGCGCTGTCCGGTGCAGGCCGATTGCCTGGCACACGCCCAGGGTCAGCCTCAGGCCTACCCGGTGAAGACGCGCAAAAGCCAGAGAGGCCAGCGGGTTTCGGTGCTGTTGCTGGCGCTGCACCAGGCCTTTGGGCCCGCCCCGCAGCGCGCCACCGCGCAGGTGTTGCTGCACAAGCGCCCCGCCAGAGGCATCTGGGGTGGGCTTTGGACCCTGCCCCTGTTTGACGACGAGCAGGCCCTGGCAGTGGCCCTGGCCGCCCAGGGCCCTGCTTGGGCGTGCCCGCTGCAGCCCCTACCGGCGGTGCAGCATGCGCTGACCCACCTGGACTGGACCTTGCAGCCGCGCCGCGTCGTGTTCAACGCTTCTGAGGCAGCGCCCGCAGCACCTGGCGGCGGCTGGGTGTGGATGGGCCTGGACGAAGCGCTGGCCCGTGGACTGCCCGCGCCGATACGGGTGTTGTTGGAGGCTGAAGCGGCGCAGGCTTATTGCCTGGGCCCACGCCCCTGACCCCGGATCACGCCCTTGTTGCGCAGGAACTCGTCCACCAGTTGCAGGCGCATCACGGGGTCTTCGAGTTCCATCAGCCTTTGCTTGGCCGCCAGGCTGATCGGCAGAATCTCGCACCAGCGGTTGGCCACCCAGCCTGCGTTGCCCATCTCGTGCGGCGTGGTGAAAGGCTCCAGTCCCTGTTCCTGCAGCGAGCCGATGGCGTCGATCAGGGCTTGCACCGTGCCTTGCAGGGCCTCGGGCGGGGGCAGCGCTTCATCGGGGGCCACCGGTACGCCCTGCGCGCGCCACAGGCCGTTGGCCTGCTGGTAGGGGTGGGTGAGCTTCACGCGGTGCGCGCCCACGCAGCGGATCTGCAGGATGCCGGGTTGGTCGGCATCGACTTCGTCCAGCCTGGCCAAGGTGGCGCAGCCTTCCAAGCGCGCGGGGGCCTCGGTGGCCGTGGCCGCGCCGCCGCGCTGCACCTCCGAGCCCTGCTTCAGGCACACCACCCCAAAGGGCTCGCCGTGGCGCAGGCAATGGCCCATCAGGTCGAGGTAGCGGGCCTCAAAGACCTTCAGGCCCAAGATCCCCCCGGGAAACAAGACCGTTTGCAGCGGAAACAGTGGCACCGCCTCGTACCACTGCGGGCTGAGCCGGGTGTTCGCGTTCATGTGCCGGCCCTTTCACCGAGTTCACGGTGGCGCAGCAGCGTGACCACTTGAGGCTTGAACAGCTGGGCGAGCTGTTCGGCCACGTACACCGACCGGTGCTGCCCACCGGTGCAACCGATGGCCACGGTGAGGTAGCTGCGCTGGTCGTGCTGAAACTCGCTCAGCCACGGGCGGATGAAGCCTTCGATGTGTTGGATCATTCGCTGCGCCTCGGGTTGACCCTTGAGGTAGTCCATGACCGCGGTGTCGCGACCGGTTTGCGGGCGCAGTTCGCGTTGGTAGTAGGGGTTGGGCAAGACGCGCACATCGAATACAAAGTCGGCGTCCAGTGGTACCCCGTGTTTGTAGGCAAAGGACTCGAACACCAGGGTGAGCCGTCCATGGGGAATGCCCAGCAGGTCGCGAACGGCGCCGCGCAGCTGGGCCGGCAGCAGCTTGCTGGTGTCCACGACCGTGGCCAGGTTGCGGATCTCGGCCATCATCTCCCGCTCCAGGGCGATGGCATCGACCAGGGCACGCTGGTCCAGGGGCTGCGCCGATGCACCCAGTGCAGCGCGGCCGGTCAAAGGGTGCGGGCGGCGCGACTCCGAGAAGCGCCGCACCAACACCTCAATGGACGCCTCCAGAAAAATGGTGCGCAGCTCCAAGCCTTCACCCGACAAACGCCTGATGAGGTCGGCCAAGACCGAGGGCGAGCCGGTGCTGCGCACGTCCACGGCCACCGCCACCTGGGGCTCACCTTTGGCGCGTTCAACCTCCAAAAATTCGGGCAAGAGTTCGGGCGGTAGGTTGTCCACGCAGAAGTAGCCGGCGTCTTCCAGCGCATGCATCACCACCGACTTGCCCGAGCCGGAAATGCCGGTGATCAGCACCAGCTTGCGCGTGGCTTGGCTGCCTGCCGTGTTCATGGTGTGGCGGAAGAGCGCCCGCTTTCGAGCAGGCTTTGGGCGTGGGCCACGCTGGTGGACAGGCGTTCGCCGCCCAGCATGCGGGCCAACTCGGCCACGCGCGCTTCACCGTCCACGGCCGCCACGCGGCTGCTGGTGTGGCCCGCTTGGGCCTGTTTGCTGACCAGGTAATGGTGGTCGGCGCAGGAGGCCACCTGGGCCAGATGGGTGACCGACAAGACCTGCCGCTGTCGGCCCAGTTGCTTCATCAGCCGGCCCACGGTGTCGGCCACCGTGCCGCCCACACCCGCATCAATCTCGTCGAAGATCAGCGTGGCGGCGCCATCGGGGTCATCTTGCGCCGTGGTGACCGCGATGGCCAGCGCCAGCCGTGAGAGTTCACCACCCGAGGCCACCTTGGCCAAGGCGCGTGGCTCACTGCCTTCATGCCCGGCCACCCGCAGCTCGGCTGATTCGCGGCCCCAAGACTGCGGTTCGCTTTCGGGCAGCAGGGCCACCTCGAAGCGTCCGCCCGCCATGCCCAGCTGCTGCATCGCTTGGCTCACCTGCTGGCTCAAGCGGGGTGCAGCCTTGCGCCGCGCTTTGGTGGCTGCGCTGGCAGCGCGTTCGTAATCGGCCAAGGCGGCGTCGCAGCGCTGTTGCAGGGCATCCAAGTCGATGGCTTGGTCCAGCTGCTTGAGCTCTTGCTCCCATTGCTGCAGCAAGGCGGGCAGTTCCTCCGGTTGGCGGCGCAGCCGGCGCGCCAGGCCCATCCAGGCCGACAGGCGCTCGTCGAGTTCTTGCAGCCGCGCCGGGTCGGTGTCGGTGCGGCCCAGGTAGCTGCGCAGGCTGTGTGCGGCGTCTTCCAGAAGGGCCTGGGCTTGTTCGAGGGTTTCGGTGATCGGGCTCAGGCGCGAGTCGTGGCGCTGCACCTCGTGCAGGCGTTGCAGGGCGGTGTGCAAGCCGCGAAGCACCGAGTCGCCTTCGCCGTCCAAGCACTCCACGCTGGCTTGGCCGGCTTCGATCAGCGACTGCCCGTGCGACAGCCGCGCATGGTCGTCGTTGAGTTCGCGCCACTGGCCTTCGGCCGGGCCCAATTTGCGCAGCTCACCGAGTTGCCAGGCCAGGCCTTCCCGTTCGCGGGCCAGGGCATCGGCCTGGGTGCGGGCTTTTTCCAAGGCTTCGCGCGTTTGGCGCCAGGCCTGCCAGGCGGCCTGCACCGCGCGCGCATCAACGGCGGCCACGGCGTCAAGCAGGGCACGCACCGACGCTGGGCGGGTGAGGCTTTGCCAGGCGTGTTGGCCATGGATGTCCAGCACGTGGTCGGCCACCTGCTTGAGCTGTGCGGCGGTGGCGCTGTGGCCGTTGATCCAGGCGCGGCTCTTGCCATTGGCATCAATGCTGCGCCGCAAGAGCAGCGCATCCTCTTCCGTTTCCAGGCCCGCCTCGGCCAGCCAGGGCAAGAGGCTGCGCGGGCAGTCGAACTCGGCGCTGATGTCGGCCCGGGCAGCGCCTTCTCGCACCACCAGGGCATCGGCGCGCTGCCCCAGGGCCAACTGCAGCGCGTCGATCAGGATGGATTTGCCCGCGCCGGTTTCGCCGGTGAGCACCGAAAAGCCGGCGTGAAAGTCGAGCTCGAGGGTGGTGACGATCACAAAGTCGCGGATGGACAACCGGCGCAGCATCACACCACCCCTTCATGCCACCGCAGCTTGCGCCGCAGGGTGCCGTAGTAGGTCCAGCCTTGCGGATGCAGAAAGCGCACCGTGTGGTCGGAGCGCCGCACCCGAACCTGGTCGCCGTGAAGCAGGCTGGCCAGGCTTTGCATGTCAAAGTTGGCCGAAGCGTCTTTGCCGGCCACGATTTCGATGCACACCTCGCCCCGGTCGGGCAGCACGATGGGCCGGTTGCTCAAGGTGTGTGAGGCAATGGGCACCAACAGCCAGCCCGCGATGCCGGGGTGCATGATGGGCCCACCGGCCGACAGAGCGTAGGCGGTGCTGCCCGTGGGTGAGGCCAGGATGAGACCGTCTGCCCGGATGTTGGCCACAAACTGACCGTCCACATCCACGCGCAGCTCCACCATGGAGGCGGTTGCGCCACGGCTGACCACCACATCGTTGAGGGACAGCCCTTCGAAGATGCGATGGCCGCCTCGCCATACACCCCCTTCGATCATCGTGCGCGACTCGACTTCTACTTCGCCGGCCAGCATGGGCGGCAGGACTTCTTGGAACTGCTCAATGGGGATGTCGGTGATGAAGCCCAAGCGGCCTTGGTTGATGCCGATCAGGGGTACCCCTTGGCGGGCGAGCTGCCGTGCAATGCCCAGCATGGTGCCGTCACCGCCCAGCACGATGGCCACGTCGCAGCGTTGGCCCAGTTCCTGAGCCGCCACGCTGCCAAATTCGCTCAGGCCGGTGTTGAGCGCGGTTTCCTGCTCGAGCACCACTTCCAAGCCGGAGCGCTCCAGGAAGTGCGCGATGTCTTCCAGGACATTTCGGATGCCTTGTGCCTGGTACTTGCCAACCAAGGCGGCGCGACGAAAGGGCTTGGCCATGATGCATCGAATTAAAGCATGGCAAACCCGGGCTGTGACCACCCTTGGAAGTGCCCCTAAACTCGCAGCCAAGACCATGGATGACCGTTCCCGCACCCTGCTCAAGATTTTGGTGGAGCGCTACATCGCCGACGGGCAGCCCGTGGGCTCGCGTACCCTGTCGCGCGCCTCGGGCTTGGAGCTCAGCCCCGCCACCATCCGCAACGTGATGGCCGACCTGGAAGAGTTGGGCCTGATTGCCAGCCCCCACACCAGTGCCGGGCGGGTTCCCACGGCCAAGGGCTACCGGCTGTTTGTGGACACCATGCTCACGGTGCGGCCCTTGGAGACCGAACCAGCGGCCGCCGAGGTGGCGGTGGCAGGGCAACAACTGGCCCCCGACCAGCCCCAGCGGGTGATTGCCAGCGCCGCGCAAATGCTGTCCAACCTGTCGAACTTCGTGGGCGTGGTGACCGCGCCGCGCAAGGCGGGTGTGTTTCGTCACATTGAATTCCTGCGCTTGGGCGAGCGCCGGGTGTTGGTGATCTTGGTGGCGCCAGACGGCGATGTGCAAAACCGCGTCATCTTCACCACACAGGACTTCACCCAGACCCAACTGGTCGAAGCCACCAACTTCCTGAACACGCACTACGCGGGCATCACCCTGGAAGAGATGCGCCTGCGCCTGAAGGGCGAGGTGGACAGTCTGCGCGCGGAGATTGCGCAACTGATGCAGGCCGCCGTAGACGCCGGCAGTGAGGCGCTGGCCGAGACCACCGAGCAGGTGGTGATCAGCGGCGAGCGCAACCTCTTGGGCGTGCAGGACTTCGGGCAGGACATGGGTTCGCTGCGCCGCTTGTTTGATCTGTTCGAGCAGAAGGCCCAGTTGCTGCGTCTGCTGGACACCAGCAGCCGCGCCGAGGGTGTGCGCATCTTCATCGGTGGTGAGAGCCGCGTGGTGCCCTTTGAAGAGCTGTCGGTGGTGAGCGCGCCCTATGAGATCAACGGGCAGGTGGTGGGCACGCTGGGTGTGATCGGCCCCACGCGCATGGCCTACGACCGCATGATTCAAATCGTGGACATCACCTCCCGCATGGTGAGTCACGCGCTCAGCCAGAAGTAGGCGCGGGGCAGCCCTGGCAGCATCACAGGCACCCAACATGCAACCCTTACTCCAGGGCAAACGCATC
Source organism: Betaproteobacteria bacterium (assembly GCA_046094505.1). Classification (GTDB taxonomy): domain Bacteria; phylum Pseudomonadota; class Gammaproteobacteria; order Burkholderiales; family Burkholderiaceae_C; genus RFTU01. The sequence continues at coordinate 10,395 of JBJTHN010000005.1, read as the reverse complement.
CTCGTGACCCAAGCCGGCGACTTCATGGGCCCGGCCTTCTGCGAGGCCTTCGCCCAGCAGGGGGCCGAGGTGGTGAGCAGCCACGAGCCCCTGCATGCCCCCGGCGCGGCCGAAGCCGTGGTGAATGGCGCTGGGCCGGTGGATGTGTTGGTGGCCAATCTGTCCATCGCAGCGCCCAGCACACCGGCCACCGAGGTGGATGAACAGGAGTGGCGCGACGTGTTCGCCGCCTTGGTGGACCCCCTGCCGCGACTGACCAAGGCCGTGGTTCCTCAATTCCTGCAGCGCGGGGGAGGCAAGATCTTGGTGATCGGCAGCGCATCTGCGCTGCGGGGCATGAAGCGGGCCTCCAGCTACAGCGCCGCGCGTGGCGCGCAGTTGGCCTATGTGCAGGCGCTGGGTGTGGAACTGGCGCCGAAGAACATCCAGGTCAACGCCATCGCGCAGAACTTTGTCGACAACCCCACCTACTTCCCGCCGCAGGTGCAGGCCAACCCGCGCTTTCAAGAGCGCCTGGCGCGTGAGGTACCCCTGGGCCGTTTGGTGTCTGCCCGTGAAGACGCCTTGTTTGCCGCCTACCTGTGCAGCGATGCCGCCAACTGCTTCGTGGGGCAGGTGTTCCCGATTTCGGGCGGTTGGGCCGCCCGCTAAGGCCTGCAGCGCCGCTCAGGGCAGCCCGCTCAGAACGGAATGCGCCGCGTGAGGATCTGCCACCACATCAGCCAGTCCCCCATGAAGGAGTACAGCGGCTGCTTGAAGGAGGCGGGCTTGTTCTTCTCGAAGCCGAAGTGGCCCACCCAGGCAAAGCCATAGCCCAGGAACAGGCCCAGCAGCACCAGTGAAGGCTGCTCCCGCCAGGCCGCTGCCACAAAGCACAACAGGCCGAGGCTGGTGCCCACGAAGTGCAGGCGCCGGCAGGTGCGGTTGGCGTGTTCACCCAAATAGAAGGGGTAGAACTCGGCGAAGGTGGCCAAGCGAACAGGAGTGCTGGGTTCGGTCATGGGGCGTCACCTTTCATCGATGTGCTGGGCTTGGGGCCATAGCGCAGCTTGGTCCACAGGATGGTGGCCGCCAGCGCCAGCGTGATGGCGTTGGCCACGATGATGGGCCACTCGCCCAAAGCCAAGCCATACAGCAGCCACAGCGCTACACCGATGGTGAAACAACTGTACATCCCCAGAGAAATGCCGCTGACGTCGCGCGTGCGCACGGTGAGCACGGCTTGGGGCACAAAGGACAGGGTGGTGAGGGTGGCGGCTGCGTAGCCAAACAGATCCTGCAGGGTCATGCAGGGATGGTACTGCTTGCTGCCGACCTAGAATCAAGCACTCGGGGGCCGTTAGCTCAGTTGGTTCGAGCTGAGGACTGATAATCCTTTGGTCGCTGGTTCAAGTCCAGCACGGCCTACCAAATACCCAATCGGGTGCGGGCAGAGCCTTAAAGCCGCGCGCGGCACAGCGCCTGCAGGTCACCGTCCCGAATGAAGCCGCACTGCCCACTGCCGCCGCCGGTCATGGCGCGGCACAGGGCCTGTTGGTCTGCGTTTCGGATGAAGCCACACTGCCCACTGCCACCACCCGTGGTGGCGCGGCAATAGGCCTGCTTGTCGTGGTCGCGGATGAAGCCGCACTGTCCCGATCCGCCACCGGTCATGGCGCGGCACAGGGCCTGTTGGTCGTTGTCACGGATGAAGCCGCAGGGGCCGCTGCCGCCCCCTGTGGTGGCGCGGCAGAAGGCCTGCAGGTCAGCGTCCTGGATGAAGCCGCATGGACCGCTGCCACCACCCGTGCTGGCCCGGCACTGGGCCTGCAGGTTGGGGTCCTTGATGAAGCCGCATTGCCCGCTTTGGGCCCAGGCTGACGTGGGCATGGCCAACAGAACCAAAAGGCAGCCCATCAGGCGTGTATCGAAGCGGCCCACCATGCCGCTGAGCAGGCCGCTCCAAAGCTGAACAAGGGTCATGGTCAAGGCGCTCTCCAAGGCGTTCAAGCCGGAGACTTTAAATGGTGCGCGTGGTGTGGGTACGGCCCTAGACGTTGGTCGATTTATGCCCCTCTGTCTGTCTTCGATCACCGAAGCGGGTGAGTAGCCGGGTTGAACGGCGCCTAGGCCTGCATTTCATAATCCACCAACCCATGGGGAGTGCCGCCCAGTGCCTTTGAGCTTCGACAACAGCTACGCCCGTGAATTGCCCCAGGCCTGTGTGCCGTGGCGCGCCCAGGCTTCGCCACGGCCGCGCGAATTGTTTTGGAACGGGGACTTGGCCTCCACGCTGGATGCCGGCTTGGCCGCTTGGGACCTTGCACAGCGCGAGGCCGTGTTTGGCGCCGTGGAGGTGCCTGAAGGTGCCCAACCGGTGGCGCAGGCCTATGCGGGGCATCAGTTCGGCGGGTTCTCGCCCCAGTTGGGCGACGGCCGGGCGCTGCTCTTGGGCGAGTTGATCGACCGGCAAGGCCAGCGTGTGGATCTGGCCTTCAAGGGGTCTGGGCGCACACCGTTTGCCCGCGGCGGCGACGGCAAGGCTGCGGTGGGGCCCATGCTGCGCGAGGTGTTGATTGGCGAGGCCTTGCACGCCTTGGGCATCCCCAGCACACGGGCACTGGCCGTGGTGGCCACGGGCGAGTGGGTGGCGCGTGATCGCGCACTGCCTGGGGCCATCCTCACCCGCGTGGCGCACAGCCATCTGCGGGTGGGCACCTTTCAGTACTTCGCAGCCCGTGGCGACGAGGCTGGCTTGCAGCGGCTGTTGGACTACACCGTGCAACGCCACCGGCCTGCACCTGAGTGTTTCGAGGACGCGAAGGGCGATACCGCCTTGGCCCTGCTGATGGCCGTGCTGCAGCGGCAGGCCCAGTTGGTGGCGCAGTGGATGGGCGTGGGTTTCATCCACGGGGTGATGAACACCGACAACATGAGCCTGTCGGGTCAGAGCATCGACTTCGGCCCTTGCGCCTTCATGGAGGCGCACGACCCGGGCACTGTCTACAGCTCCATCGACCATCACGGGCGCTACGCCTATGGCCGTCAGCCTGGCATTGCGCAGTGGAACCTCGCCCGCTTGGCTGAGGCCCTGTTGCCCGTGATGCAGGGGCCACAAGAGCAGCGAGTGGAGGCGGCCATACCCGTCATCGAGTCCTTCGGTGCCGCCATTGATGCAGCGATGGCTGCTGTATGGCGGCGCAAGCTGGGCTGGCCCGATGCCGCTGAGCCTGCTGTGGTTCGCGCATTTGCGCAGGACTGGCAGGCCCTGCTGCAAGCCCATCAGGTCGACCACACCTTGGGCTGGCACGGTTTGCTTGACGCGGCGAAGGGCGACCTGCAGTCGCTGATGGATCGATTCGGTGAGGGTGCTGCCGCGGCGCAGCACTGGCTGCAGCGTTGGCAAGCGCAGGCCCGGGCTGCCGGGTGGGCCATTGAGTTGGCCACCTTGAAGCAGGCCAATCCGGCAATGGTTCCGCGCAACCACTTGGTCGAGGGTGCCTTGCAAGCCGCCAGCGACGATGGGGACCTGCAGCCGTTCCACGCGCTCTTGAATGCGGTGCGACAGCCCTGGAGCGACGACCCAGCCTTGCGGCCCTATGCCCAAGCCGCGCCGCCTGAGGTGGCGGCTGCACACCGCACCTTCTGCGGAACCTGAACCACGGGCGGTGTGCCCGGTGTTCAAGAAGCGCTAGGCGTTGGCGGGCCAGACGGGCCTCGCTGCCCGAGGCGTAGGGCCTGCGAGAATCGCGCGATGAGCATGGCCCGTTTGCAGCAAGCACTGTCGCTGGCCTGCGCGGGTGCGGCCGGTGTGTGGCTGTGTTGGTGTTGGCACACCGGCTGGCCACAAGGGGCGTGGTGGGCTCTGGCCTTGCTGTTTCCACAGGGGCCGGTGCTGGCCCTGGAGTTGATGTGGGCCGCCTGGGCCGCTCGGCGTGATGCGGCGCGCCGTGAGCTGGGCCAGGCGCACGCGGCGCCGCAGACGTTTCCCCATGTCGGCGCCTGGTGTGGTGCCTGGGTGCGCGAGCTGTGGGCCTCGTCCTTGACGTTTGGCTGGCGCCAACCTTGGGCCTACGACCACTATCCCGATCACCTGCCGATTGAGGCGCAGGGACGGCGCGGCGTCTTGCTGGTGCATGGTTTCGTGTGCAACCGGGGGTTTTGGAATCCGTGGATGCAAGGCCTGCGTCAAGCGGGTGTGCCTTATGTCGCGGTGACGATGGAGCCCCCTGCGGCTGACATCGGCCTTCAGGCGCTGGGCTTGCAGGTGGCCTGCGATCGGCTGATGGCCGCCACCGGCGTGCCGCCCCTGTTGGTGGGCCACAGCATGGGTGGCCTGGCCATTCGCAGTTGGCTGGCGGGCTTGCCCGACGATCGGGCACTGCAGCACGAGGCCATCAGCATCGGCTCACCCCACCACGGAACGGCACTGGCCATGCTGGCGCACACCGAAGCGGGCATGCAGATGCAGCTGCTCAGCCCGTTCTTGAGGCAACTGGCCCATGCGGAATCACCAGCACGGCGGGCGCGCTGGACCTGCTACTGGAGCGTGTGCGACAACATCGTGTTTCCTGCCAGCACCGCCACCTTGCCCGGCGCCCTGAACCGTGCCGTACCGGGCCTGCCGCACGTGGCCTTGGCCCATGCGCCCGAGATCCTGGATGAGGTGTTGAGGCGCACCCAGGTCGATATAGTGCAACCCTGATGGCCAAGCTCTATTTCCGCTATGCCGCCATGAACGCGGGCAAGTCCACCGCACTGCTGCAGGCCGCCTACAACTACGGCGAGCGTGGCATGCAGGTGGCGCTCTACACCGCCGCGCATGACAACCGCAGCGGCAGTGGTGTGATTGGCTCGCGCCTGGGCCTGCACAAGACGGTGGACACCTTCGGCCCGCAAACGGTGTTCAGCCGCGCGGGTTTGCCAGCGGGCATCGCCTGTGTGCTGATCGACGAAGCGCAGTTCCTGACGCCCGAACAGGTGCGGCAGCTGCACCGCATGGCCCATCGCGAAGATGTGCCGGTGCTGTGCTTTGGGCTGCGCAGCGACTTCCGCGGTGATGGATTCCCAGGGGCGATCACCTTGCTCACGCTGGCCGACGACCTGGAAGAAATGAAGACCATCTGCGCTTGCGGGCGCAAGGCCTCCATGAACATGCGCATCGACGGCCAGGGCCGCCGCGTGATGCAGGGTGAGCAGGTGGAAATTGGGGGCAACGAGCGCTACCGCGCGGTCTGCCCCACCTGCTTCTATGCCGACGACGACGTCGGGCCGGAGCAGGCGCCCGGCCTGTTTGGCTAGGCCGGCTTCAGCTCAATCCCAGGGCAACCCGGTCCACCGGGTGGTTTTGCCCACCCCGGTGCGCAATCTTGATGGCGCCGATGCGGTTGCCCAACTCGACGCAGCGCTGCAGCGGCCAACCGTGCTCCAAGCCGTAGAGCAGGGCCGCGCGGAATGCATCACCACAGCCGGTGGGGTCTACCACCTCGGTGGCCTGGTGACCCGGCACATGGGTGCGTACGCCTTGCACCCACAGCTCACAGCCATCAGCACCCAGGGTCACCACCACGCCCTGTAGGTGTGAGCGTGAAAGCGACTCGATGCTCTGCCCGGTGCGCTCGGCCAACATGCGCGCCTCGTAATCGTTCACGGCCACCCAGGTGGCCTGCTGCACAAAGGCCTTGAGCTCGTCGCTGTTGAACATCGGCAGGCCCTGACCCGGATCGAAGATGAAGGGGATGCCGGCGCTGTGCAACTGCGCTGCATGCACCATCATCGCGTCGCGGCCGTCCGGGGCGATGATGGCCAGGCGGATGTCGCTGCGCTCGGTGGGAACCGGCGTGAGATGCGCCTCTCCCATGGCGCCAGGGTGAAAAGCGGTGATCTGGTTGTTCGACTCATCGGTGATGATGATGGCCTGCGCGGTGTAGTGGTGATCGATGCTGCGCACGCAGCTCAGGTCCAGACCCAAGGCCTGCAGCCGCGCCCGGTAATCCTGCCCGTCAGATCCCAAGGTGGCCATGATGATCGGCTCACCACCCAAGGCTTTATGGGTGTAGGCGATGTTGCCCGCACACCCGCCGTACTCGCGCCTCAAGGTGGGCACCAGGAAGGACACATTCAGGATGTGCACCTGTTCCGGAAGGATCTGTTGTGCGAAGCGCCCATGGAAATTGGTGATGGTGTCAAAGGCCAGGGATCCGCAGATCAGGGCAGGCATGGTGAGGCTCCGTAGGGTGCTTGAAGGCGAGGCCAGGGAGCCTCGTTCAGGGGTAATAGGTGGACACGCGAAAACTCGCGATGCCCTCGGGGGCCAAGGCGCGCAGGTCAAGCACGACCGTCACGGCAGTCTTGGCGCCAGGTGCCAGTGAGTGGAGCACCGGCTGAGGTTCGCTGGGTTCCAACGTGCGGCGCGCCAACACGTCGCCCTGCGCATCGACGATGGACAGGTCGATGGAGGGCATGAGCACCGGTGCGTCGCCGCGGTTGTGCCACTGAAGGCGCAACTGGTGATGGCCGCTGCTGTCGTCTTGGGACAGGCTGCTGCCCAGCAGTTGAAGGGCCTGCAGGTTGCGTTCGGCCGGCAACTGACAGCCCAGGCTGGCACAGCCCTGTACCACCCAAGGGCGCAGCTGCGGCCATTGCTGCACGATGGGGCCGCGTGCGGCATAGGCCACCAAAGCCAACAGGCTCAGCAGCAAGGCCAGCACCAGCAGCGGGTTGGGCCCTGGTGCTGCTGCCGTTTGGGGCGCAGCCGCCGGCGGGGCTGCCGGCAGCGCGCCCAGGTCGGGCAGTTCCAGGTCGATGTCGGGCATCGCCTGCAGTGGCTGGGCCGCCACAGGCGCATGCACCGTCGGCACCTCCAGGGCCGCACCGTCTGGCGTGGCCAGGTGCGTGGTGGCGTCGAACACCGAGCCGCAGCCCCCGCAGCGCACCCAGCCCTGCGCGGCGCTCAGCTGCTCGCCGCTGATGCGAAACACGGTGTGGCACTGGGGGCAACGCGCAGCCAAGCTCATGCCGTTATCATCCCACGGCAAGGGGGCGGGGCTCGGCCCCGCGCTGGGCGGCCATCAGGATCCAACCGTCTTCTTCATCGCTGACCGCCAGCGCCAACCAGGGCGCGTAGGCGGCTTTCAATTCATCCGCCTGCCGTGCCAGGATGCCGGCCAACACCAGATGCCCGCCGGCCTGCACATGGCCACACAGCAGGGGTGCCAGCAGCTTCAGCGGCGTGGCCAGTATGTTGGCCACCACCAAGCCGTAGTGGCCCTGCGCGGCGTCGGGCAAGGCTGCCTGCAGCGCCACGCCATTGGCGCGTGCGTTGTCTTGTGTGGCCTGTACCGCGGCCGGGTCGATGTCCACGGCGTCGATGCTGCGCGCGCCGCACAGGCCCGCGCCGATGGCCAGGATGCCCGAGCCGCAGCCGTAGTCCAACACCCGATCCCAGGTGGCGCGTTCGGCCGCGCTTCGCGTGGCAATCCAGCGCAGGCACATCCGGGTGGTGGGGTGGGTGCCGGTGCCAAAAGCCATGCCTGGGTCCAGCCGGATCACCTGCTGCGCCTGTGCAGGGGCGTCGTGCCACGAGGGCACCACCCAGAACGCGTCGGTGATGGGCACGGGCTCAAATTGCGCTTGCGTCAGCCGCACCCAATCGGCCTCGGGCACGGCTTGGATGGCCTGCACCTGCAGCCCGGTGGTCCACTCCTGTGCCAACAGCAGCGTGGCTGCATGCGTGGCAGCTCCCTCGCTTTCGAAGGCCGCCTTCAGGGTTGAGCGATTCCACCCCTCGGCCGGCGCCGGCATGCCGGGCTCGCCGAACAGGGCCTCTTCAGCATCGGTGTCCGCATCGGCGTCTTCCACCGACACCGAAACCGCCTCCAGCTCATCCACCAAGGCATCGGACACGTGCTCCACCAGGTGGACGGGCGCGCGCAGCACGAGTTCGGTCAAGGGCATGGTGATGCGGCGGCGCGGCTTCAGCGCTTGTGGCCGTTGAGCCAGTGCTCCAAGTAGTGGATGGAGGTGCCGCCTTCGATGAACTTGGCATCGGCCATCAGCTCCCGGTGCAGGGGGATGTTGGTCTGAATGCCCTCGACCAGGGTTTCGGACAGCGCGGTGCGCATGCGGGCCAAGGCCTGGTCGCGCGTGTCACCGTGGCAGATCACCTTGCCGATCATCGAGTCGTAGTTCGGTGGCACGAAGTAGTTGGTATAGACGTGGGAGTCCACCCGCACACCCGGGCCACCCGGCGGATGCCACATGGTGATGCGGCCCGGCGAGGGGGTGAACTTGTAGGGGTCTTCGGCGTTGATGCGGCACTCGATGGCGTGTCCGCGCATCTCGATGTTGCGCTGCGAAAAAGGCAGCTTCTCGCCGGCGGCCACGCGGATCTGTATCTGCACAATGTCGATGCCGGTGACGAGTTCGGTCACCGGATGCTCCACCTGCACCCGGGTGTTCATTTCAATGAAATAGAACTCACCGTTTTCGTACAGGAACTCAAAAGTGCCCGCCCCGCGGTAGCCGATCTTCTTGCAGGCGGCGGCGCAGCGGTCGCCGATCTTTTCGATCACGCGGCGGGGAATGCCCGGCGCCGGTGCTTCTTCGATGATCTTCTGGTGGCGCCGCTGCATGGAGCAGTCCCGCTCGCCCAACCACACCGCGTTGCGGTGCTCGTCAGCCAGCACCTGGATTTCGATGTGGCGCGGGTTCTCCAGGAACTTCTCCATGTACACGGCCGGGTTGCCGAAGGCGGCCCCGGCTTCGCTGCGGGTGGTCTGCACCGCGTGTAACAGGGCCGCTTCGGTGTGCACCACCCGCATGCCGCGCCCGCCGCCACCACCGGCGGCCTTGATGATCACCGGATAGCCAATGGACCGTGCGATGCGAATGATTTCCTTGGGGTCGTCTGGCAGCGCGTCGGGCGAGCCCGGCACACAGGGTACGCCGCTCTTGATCATGGCCTGCTTGGCCGAGACCTTGTCGCCCATGACGCGGATGCTCGCCGGCGTCGGCCCGATAAAGACGAAGCCGCTCTTTTCCACGCGCTCGGCAAAGTCGGCGTTTTCCGACAGGAAGCCGTAGCCGGGGTGGATGGCCTCGGCGTCAGTCACCTCCGCAGTGGAGATGATGGCCGGCATGTTGAGATAGCTCTGGCTGGACGGCGCAGGCCCGATGCACACGGCCTCGTCGGCCAGCTTCACATACTTGGCCTCGCGGTCGGCTTCGGAATACACCACAACCGAGCGGATGCCCATCTCCTTGCAGGCGCGCTGGATGCGAAGGGCGATTTCCCCTCGGTTGGCAATGAGAATTTTCTTGAACATGCCCCATGGAGCCGCTTTGGGCCCCACCTCGCGGTTATTCGATGATGAACAGGGGCTGGCCGAATTCCACGGCTTGACCGTTTTCGCACAGGATCTGCGTGATCGTGCCGGTCTTGTCGGCCTCGATCTCGTTCATGATCTTCATGGCTTCGATGATGCAGATCGCCTCGCCTTCCTTGATCTGCTGACCCACCTCGGCAAAGGGTTTGGCGCCGGGGCTGGCGGCCCGGTAGAAGGTGCCCACCATGGGCGACTTGACGGCATGCCCGGCGGGCTCGGCCGCAGGTGCGGGCTCGGAGGCGGCTGCGGCGGGCGCCGGGGCCGCGGTGGCTGCCGTGGCGGCAGCGGCCAGGGGGGCGGCCATCACGGCGGGCACCGCCACCGCGGATACCCCAGCCTTGACGATGCGGACCTTGCCTTCGGCTTCCGTGATCTCGAGCTCCGAGATGTTGGATTCCGACACCAGGTCGATCAGGGTCTTCAGTTTTCTCAGGTCCATGCAGTCTCCCCCGGGCTCATCGTCTGGTGATGCCATCACCGTTCAATAGCCGACGATTTGTTTTCAACTGGCGGGATCTCCGCCCGTCGACAGGACCCGCAGTGTACGCGCTGGGCGGTGACGGCCGGGTTTCGGGCTAGAGGATTTGTGCCCACTGGGCCAGCTGTGCGGCCTGCAGTTCGCCCATCTGCCGGTGGCGGATCACCCCTTGTGCGTCGGCCAAGATGGTGTAGGGCAGGCCACCCCCGGTGTTGCCCAGCGTGCGGGCCAGGGCCGATCCGTCGGCACCGGCCAAGGCCAGCGTGAAGGCAACTGGGCTGCGGGCCAGGAAGGCCTGAACGGGGCTTGCGCCATCGATGGCAATTCCCAGTATCTGCAATCCTTTTGCTTTGTTCTGCTGATAAAAGTCATCTAAAAGTGGCATTTCCCGCACACAGGGCGGGCACCAGGTGGCCCAGAAATTGACCAGCAGCGGTCGCCCTTTCAGACTGGAAAAGTCCAATTCCCCCCCAGAAGGCTGGGGCAAGCGCAGCGCCCAAAAGTCATTCCCCAGGCCCGATGGGCTGGAGGCTTGGGGGCCGGGGCCCGGGG
>JBJTHN010000004.1:0-7065 GCA_046094505.1 Betaproteobacteria bacterium | reverse complement strand
GAGTTTCAGCCGAGCATCAGCCGCGACGGCAAGCGTGTGGCCTACATCAGCTGGAACGACCGCGAGATGGGGCGGGTTCGCGTGCGGGACTTGGCCAGTGGGCGCGAGACGGTGCTCACGCCCGAGCCGGGCAAGTACCTCACGCCACGGTTCTCGCCCGACGGCCGACACGTCGTGTACGTGAAGTCGCGCGGCAGTGTGCTGTTGTCTCCCTGGCATGGGCTTGAGACGGGCGTCTACATTGCTGCCGCAGACGGCAGTGGCAGCCCTCGGCGCATCAGCCGTGATGGCGACACGCCGCAGTTCGGTGCGCGAAACGACGAGGTGTTCATCACGCGCAGCACCATGGTCAGCGAGGTGGAGTGGCGCCGGGCTTTATGGCGCTTGCGTCCGAATGGCGGTGAGGAAACCGAAGTGGCGCGCGGGGAGTTCATCGGCGAGTACAGCGTGTCACCCGATGGTCGCTGGCTGGGCTTCATCGACCGGTTCCACGCCTATGTGCTGCCCCTGCCGCAAACCGGCAAACCCCTGACGATTGCAGCCCGCATGGAAGGTTTGCCCGTCAAGCGCCTAAGCCACGATGCCGGGCAGCACCTGCACTTCAGTGGTGACTCACGCACCGCCCACTTCAGCATGGGCCCGCGCTTGTTCAGCGTACCGCTGGCCCAAGCCTATCCCGTGACCGGTGTTGGGCAGGCGGCCCCAGCGGCAGGCGAGGCCCAGGCCTTCAAGCCACCCAGCCAGGGCCGCCACATTGGCCTGACGGCCACCACCGATCGGCCGCAGGGCCGTATCGCCCTGGTGGGCGCGCGGGTGGCCACCATGCGGGCAGCCCAGCCCGATGAGGTGATTGAAGACGCGGTGGTGTTGATCGACGGGAACCGCATTGCCGCCATTGGGCCGGCTGCGCAAGTGGCTGTTCCTGCGGATGCGCGGCGCGTGGACTTGCGCGGCAAGACCATCGTGCCGGGCTTCATCGATGCGCACTGGCACGGGGCGATGGGCGAGGACGGCATCGTTCCGCAGCAAAGCTGGATCAACTTGGCATCCTTGGCGTTCGGCGTGACCGCGCTGCACGACCCCAGTAACCGCAACGACCACATCTTCACGCAGGCCGAGTTGCAGCGGACCGGGCAGGTCTTGGGCCCGCGCATCTTCAGCACGGGATCGATCCTGTACGGCGCCAAAGGGGGTTCCAACGCGGTGGTGAACAACCTCGACGATGCCCTGACGCACCTGAACCGGCAAAAGGAGAACGGCGCCATCAGCGTCAAGAGCTACAACCAACCGCGTCGTGAGCAGCGGCAAATGATTCTGGAAGCGGCGCGCCGGACGCAAATGATGGTGGTGCCCGAAGGGGCCAGCATGTTCCAACAGAACATGGCGCAGGTGGTGGATGGCCACACCGGCCTGGAGCATGCGCTGCCCATTGACTTGGTGTACGACGATGTCAAGCAGCTGTGGAGCCAGACCCGCGTGGGTTACACGCCCACGCTGAATGTGGCCTACGGCGGGCTTGATGGTGAGCATTATTGGTACGCGCGAACCGATGTCTGGCAACACCCGCTGCTGGGCCGCTATGTGCCACCGGGCATCCTGCAGTCGCGTGCCGTTCGCCGCCCTACGGCGCCCGAGGAAGACTTCAATGTGATTCGCGTTGCGCGCACCGCCGCCGAGCTGCAGCGCGCTGGGGTGCCGGCCATGATCGGCGCGCATGGCCAACGCGAGGGCTTGGGCAGCCACTGGGAAATGTGGATGTTTGCCCTGGGTGGCATGAGCCCCCTGGAGGCGCTGCGCACGGCCACCCTCAACCCGGCGCGTCACTTCGGCTTGGACGCCGACCTGGGCAGCTTGGAGGCCGGCAAGTTGGCCGACCTGGTGGTGATCGACGGCGATGTGCTCAAGGACATCCGCCAAAGCGACCGCATCAGCCATGTGATGCAAAACGGTCGCCTGTATGAGGCGGCCACTCTGGCAGAAGTCGTCTCGCGCAAGCGACCTCGGGCGCCACTGTTCTTTGAAGGTCAACCGGGCCCGGGTCTCTTGTCCAGCGATCCGCACTTTTACTGCGCGGGGCATTGAAAGATGGGCGAGTCGAATCTTCTCCACGATACCCTGCCTGCAGCCGATGTGCTGATCGTGCATGGACCGATTCACCCGGCTTCTGTTCTGGTTCTGGACTCGCCACATTCGGGCCGAATCATGCCGGCTGACTTCCACGCTGCGCTCTCCCACGAAGACCTGCGCGATGGCGAGGATGAATACATCGATGAGCTCTATGCGCCAGCGGCCGAACTCGGTATTCCGGTGTTGGCAGCCCAATTTCCGCGCACCTACATCGACGCCAATCGCCATGCGGCCGATATCGACCTGGACTTGCTGGATGCACCATGGCCGCACCACCACGAGCCCAGCGGCAAGGCCGCCATTGGAAAGTCGCTGCTGTGGCGCACGCTGGACGATGGCCGCAGCATCTATAGCCGTCGCCTGAGCGTTGCGGAAGTAGCCTCACGCATTGAACGCTTTCACCAGCCCTATCACCGAATCCTGCTCCGGCTGATGGACGCAGCGCACCAAGCCCACGGACAGGTGGTACACATCAATTGCCATTCCATGAATGCGGTGGCTGGCGCCATGGGCGAGGGTGGGGCTGGCACGGCGAGGGCAGACGTGGTCTTGGGGGATCGGCACGGCACCACCTGCAGCGCGGAGGTTACGCACTTCGTACGCGATCAATTGCTCGCCCATGGTTACAGCGTCAAGATAAACGACCCATTCGCGGGCGTTGAACTCGTCAGGGCCTACTCAAACCCTGCCATCGGGCGGCATAGCCTTCAGTTGGAGATCAACAAGCGCCTCTACATGGATCAAGGCACGGGCCAAAAGGTGCCGCACTTTGAGGTGCTGCAGCGGCAGCTGATGCAGATGCTGCGCGCGATGCAGCAGCACTTTGCGTGAGGCTCGGCGTGATTGCCAGCACGCTTGGGGCTTTGCGCTGGGTTGGTATCACCGTTTGGCTCATGGCCGTCGGCTCCAACGCGGCGGCATCCTCGGGCGCGGTACCGGCCGATCCTGCTGCGCCTGTACCTGCCGTCGCCTCTTCGCCTGCCGAAGGCTTTCAGGCTGGACTATCCGCGCTGGACCGTGGGCAGATCCTGTTGGCTATCCAGTTCTGGACCGCTGCCGCACAAGCGGGCCATGCTGCAGCTGCCTACAACCTTGGCGTGCTGTACGAACAGGGGTGGGCTGCAGGTGGCAAGGCACCGGACCTGAAACAAGCCGGCCACTGGTACCTGCAGGCCGCGCAGACAGGTGACTTGGATGCTCAACTGGCGGTTGCTCGCCTTTACGAATCGGGCCAAGGGCTGCCGCGCAGTGTGGCCAGCGCGAGGTTCTGGCTCAACCGCCTAGCTGGATCTCCTGTTGTCGATCCATCAGTGGGGCCCTTGGTTCAAAAAGCCAGGGATCGTCTGCGTTCGCTGCCGCCCGATGAGCAACAGGAGTTCAGGTTTGAAGGCGGCCGTTTCTTGTTTCGGGAAGCCCTGTTGCCTCGGTGCGTGATTGCGCTTCAGGGCCGCATCACCCGAGACGCCAGCCGAGAGTTTCACCGCGTGGTGGACCGGGCAAGGACGCTGGGGTGCACGGAGCCGTGGATTGTCCTGGAGTCGCCCGGCGGCAGTTTGCCCGACGGGATTGAACTGGGCCGCGCTATTCGCTTGGAAGGCTACTCCACCGTGGTTGCACGGTCCTGTGCCTCGTCTTGTGCGCTGATTTTTATGGGCGGACGAGAGCGCCATCTGATCGGTCCGAGGGCACGCATTGGACTTCACCAGTCCAGCAGTTCGAACGCCGAAGATCCCAATGCGCGCAAGACCTGCTACAGCAGCTCCCAGGACAGCGCCAGCAAGTCCAAGCGTCGCTACTTGCGCGAGGTCTTGGCCGATTCGGGTGAGGCGGTCTTTGAGCGGGCGATGAAGACTTCCTGTCACTCCATCGACTGGATACGTTCGTCCGAAGCTTTGGAACTGCAGATTGCGACCCGGGTCGATTGATTCAGGCGCTTCATCATGTCCCTGACACCTGAGACCACTTCACCGCCCGCGCTCTCCGGGCTGCTCGATCCCTACCGGCGAGTACCCTTTGGGGAGGCCCTGCGCTTTTGGCTCAAGCTGGGCTTCATCAGCTTCGGTGGCCCCGCAGGGCAGATTGCCATCATGCATGCGGAGTTGGTGGAGCGCCGGCGCTGGATCAGCGAGGCGCGCTTTCTGCACGCCCTGAACTACTGCATGCTGCTGCCCGGGCCCGAGGCCCAGCAGTTGGCCACCTACATCGGCTGGCTCATGCACCGGACCTGGGGCGGCATCGTGGCGGGTGTGCTCTTCGTGTTGCCCTCGCTCTTCATCTTGATTGGGCTGAGTTGGGTGTACGTGCGGTTTGGGGACGTGCCGGCCGTGGCCGGTGCGTTCTACGGCCTGAAGCCTGCGGTGACCGCCTTGGTGGTGCACGCTGCCCACCGCATCGGCACCCGTGCATTGAAGAACTGCTGGATGTGGGGCTTGGCAGCGGCCTCATTCTTGGCCATCACGGTGCTGGACACCCCGTTTCCCGCCATCGTGGCCGCAGCAGCCTTGGTGGGCTGGTGGGGTGCCCGGATCTGGCCACAGGCGTTCGTGCCTTCGGGGAGCCATACCCGTGGTTCAGCGGAGGTTGTGGCCGATGCTCCAGCCAATACCCCTGCTGGCTGCAGCGAACCCGCGCGCCCGTCACTGCGATCCTTCATGCGGGTGCTGGCCCTGGGATTGGGGCTGTGGGCCCTCGGCATGGCCGTGCTCACGCTGGTGTTCGACTGGGCCTCACCCTTGCCCCAGATGGCCTGGTTCTTCACGAAGGCGGCCTTGCTCACCTTTGGGGGCGCCTATGCGGTGCTGCCCTATGTGTTTCAGGGTGCAGTGGAAACCCATCAGTGGGTGAGCGCGGCGCAAATGATGGATGGCCTGGCGCTGGGCGAGACCACGCCGGGGCCCTTGATCATGGTGGTGGCCTTCGTGGGCTTTGTGGGCGGATGGACACACGAGGTCTTGGGGCCACAGGCTGTGTTCAGTGGGGCGGCACTCGCGGCCACGGTGGTCACCGTCTTCACCTTCTTGCCCTCCTTTATCTTCATCCTGGCAGGAGCACCGGTGGTGGAGGCCACAAGGGGGAACCTGGGCTTTACGGCGCCACTGTCGGCCATCACAGCAGCGGTGGTGGGTGTGATCCTGAACTTGGCGCTGTTTTTCGGGCTGCAGGTACTGTGGCCGCAGGGCACCCTGGGTAGTGCTATGGCAGACCAGGGCGTGGGCACATGGCCCGCACTGTGGCCTGCTTGGCAATCCTTGGACGCAGTGGCGCTGCTGATGGGCCTGGGCGCAGCCGTGGCGCTGTTTCGCTACCGAGCCAGCGTGATGGGCGTGCTGGCGGTGTGCGCTGGCCTGGGTGTGGCCCTGCGCGCTACTGGCGTGGCTTAACCGGCACTCAGGTGGCGCTGCTGCGCGCAGGCGGTGCCAAGGGGAAGCGCCTGGCGCAGCCAGATGCCGCGATACTGCACCGATGGCCGAGGCACAACTGCTCCTCCCGGACTTCCTGCTCATCCTCATCGGCTTCGTGCTGTGCCGGTATACGCCGCTGGACCGCCCAGTGTGGGAGGGGGTTGAGCGCTTGGTGTACCACGTGCTGTTCCCGATCTTGTTGTTCACGGCGATTTCACGCAGCCCGCTCGATCTGGCCGGCGACTTGCCGCTTATGGGCGCAGGGCTGAGCGTCACTCTCTTGGGCGTGGCCTTAGCCTTGGGCTTGGGGCTGTTGCAGGGCATACCCCGTGGCCACCATGCCGGCGGTGCGCAGGTGGCCTTTCGATTCAACTCATACGTGGCGCTGGCATTGGCCGACCGTTTGGGTGGGTCGGCCGGTGTGGCCTCGATGGCGCTGATCATTGCGGTGACGGTGCCCGTGGCCAACGTTGCGGCCGTGTGGCCGATGGCACGCCATGGGGGGCAGGGCCTGCTGAACGAATTGGTGCGCAACCCACTGATCTTGGCCACGGTCTCCGGCTTGATCGCCAATTCCATGGGCCTGCGCCTGCCCGAAGTGCTGCAGGTCACGGGGCAGCGCATGGGCGCGGCCGCCCTGGCCCTGGGCCTGATGGCGGTGGGTGCGGGGCTGCGCCTGGGTGCTTTGGGTGATGCGCCCCGATTGGCTGCGGCACTGCTGACCATCCGCCATGGGTTTTTGCCAGCCTTCGCACTGCTGGGTGTCTTGGCCTGGGTGCCACTGCCGCCCGCCCAACAAGCGGTGTTGATGGCCTTTGCCGCCATGCCCACGGCCAGCAGTGCTTATGTGTTGGCGGTGCGCATGGGCAGTGAGGCGGCTTATGTGGCCGGCTTGGTCACCGTGTCGACGGGGCTGGCGATGCTGGGGATGCCCCTGTGGTTGATGGCCCTGCGCGCGCTGGCCTAACGCAGCGCTGGTGGGCCCAACGAAAAAGGCCTTGCGGGTGCGCAAGGCCTTAAGTCAATCGCAGCAGTGTTTGGCTCCCCGACCTGGGCTCGAACCAGGGACCTACGGATTAACAGTCCGGCGCTCTACCGACTGAGCTATCGGCAGGGCAACAGCTGTTGATCTGTTGGAAGCCAATTTCCACATGGAAATCAATTGCTTAGCGATCTTGCTGCGGTTGATGATTGCTTCATGCTAACACCGTCAAGTGTTCTCAGATGATGTTTGAACAGCTGTCCGGTGGGAAATTGGTGGGAAATTTGAGTCCGTGTACCCCCATCGGACCATTACGCCTCGACCCCGGGGGCTTGAGGACTCCAGCCACCGTTCGCTTGCAGGCGGGATAGGCGACCGTGATCAGCCGTCGATAACAAGCGACGACTCGGTAGAGGACTGCACAAGCTGCTTCCTGGGTGCTATCCAGATGTTGAAAATTACCCGGTTGGCATCTCCACCATCGAGTTGGATTGCTTTGCGCTTCGGTGCGACATACCCAGCCAACTCGGCGTACATCCGAGCACGGACCTCAAC
>JBJTHN010000003.1:0-18694 GCA_046094505.1 Betaproteobacteria bacterium | reverse complement strand
GCATAGCACAGCTTCATTCCAGTTCAGCTGCTTGGCGGAAACAGTTCTGGGCTGTCTGTGCATCGTCCTTGTTCAGGGCCAACTGCGCCAGGCGGCACCAGGCGTCGGGGGGGACCACCACCCGCCCATGGCCGCGCCCCGGGTTGTGCAAAAACCGCGGGGGCCCGCGGCGCCCCACGGGGGGGGCACGCCCCCGCCGGTGTGGGCGCAAACCGGGCCGGGCCACCGCCCGGGGCCGGGCCCCCCCCACGCCTGGTGCCGCCTGGCGCAGTTGGCCCTGAACAAGGACGATGCACAGACAGCCCAGAACTGTTTCCGCCAGGCAGCTGAACTGGAATGAAGCTGTGCTATGCTCGTCGGCTCGGCGGCTGTAGCTCAGTTGGATAGAGTACTTGGCTACGAACCAAGGGGTCGTGGGTTCGAATCCTGCCAGCCGCGCCAACATGTTCTGAATCCGGACATCAAAAGGGCCAACTCCCAAACGGGGTTGGCCCTTTTTTCATGGCTGCACTCTGCGCCTACAGGTCGAAGAACACCGTCTCCAGCGCTGGGTTGGCGTGCTGCAGGTGGATGTCCATGCGGTAGACCACCTCGGTGCCACGCTGCTCGCGCTTGGCCACCAGCGTCTGGCGCCGCACCTCCCACTCGATGCCCTTGAGCACCGGGTCCTGGGCATTGGCCTGGGCCTCGTCATCGAAGTACAGCCGCGTGTGCAGACCCAAATTGATGCCGCGTGCAAACAGGATCAGGGCCATGTGCGGGGCTTGAAGAATGCCGCCAGCCCCGGGCACCGGACCGGGCTTGCAGGTGTCAAAGCGCCACGCGCCAGTGTTGAAGTCGGCTCCGGTGCGGGCCCAGCCCCGAAAGGCCGAAGGCTTGGGATCGGCCGGGTGTGCATAGTGCCCTTGGGCATCGGCCTGCCAGAGTTCCACCAACAGGTCGCGCACCGGCGTGCCAGAGCCGTCATACACAACACCCTCGATGGCGATGTGTCCGCTTTGCCCGGGCGCCACCAGGGTGGAGCCGAAGGTCTTGTCAAAAATCTCGAAGCCGGCCTGCTGAGGCGCCAAGCCGATGTGCACGTAGGGGCCCCCGGTTTGCGAGGCGGTTTCCTTCATCCGAGTGATGGATCGCGTGGGTTGCAGCATGTCAGACCCCTTCAAACCAGGTTTGGCGACGCCCACGCAGGACGATGTCGAAGCGGTAGCAACGTGCATCCAGCTCTACGAAGTGCCCACGGTCTTCCAGGGCAACCAAGCCGCGCACCTGCTCTTCGTCGGCAATACCCTGAAGGATGGGGCATCCTGGGATCAGGGTGTCGCCCTCGAAGTACATCTGTGTGATCAGACGCTGCGCCCATCCGTCACCCTGCAGCGAGTAGTGGATGTGCGAGGGGCGCCAATCGTTGATGCGGTTGCGCCAGGGGTAGGGCCCGGGCTTGATGGTGCGGTAGCGGTAGTGGCCATGCTCGTCGGTGAGCATGCGTCCGCAGCCGCCGAAGTTGGGGTCCAGTGCGCCGATGTACTGGTCGTTCTTGTGGCGGTAGCGCCCGCTGGCATTGGCCTGCCACACCTCCACCAGCGCATGGCGTACCGGCTGGCCAAACTCGTCGCGCACATAGCCATGCACCACGATGCGCTCGCCCACGGGCAATCCGCTGTGGGCGTGGTTGAGGATGAGGTCGTTGTCTTTTGGGCCCAGTTCTTGCGGTGTAAACAAGGGTCCGGTGCGCTCGGTGAGCGAGTGCTTGATGGAGATCAGCGCCTGGCGCGGCGAGCGCAGCACGCTGGTCTTGTAGCCCGGTGTCAGTGCTGCGGGGTGCACCTCGCTGCGGCGTTGTACGAACGGTCCGTAAGCGTCCGCGTCCCTATGGTGTTGGCTCATCCTCGCATCTCCCTCTTGCGGATCAGATCAGAACGGCAGTCCCACGTAGTTCTCCGCCATCACAGTTTGTGCGGCTTCGGACTGCACCAAGTACTCCAACTCGGCTTGCTGCAAGCGATAGCCCATGGGGCCGCCGCTGAGGCTGCTTTGCTCAAAGCGGTGCATGAGCGACGTGAACCACCAGGAAAACCGTGAGGCCTTCCACACGCGCGCCAGGCAGCGGCTTGAATAGTGCTCGATTCCGATTTGGCGGCCTTCACGGTAGTGCTCGATGAGGGCGCTGCTGAGGTAGTACACATCACTGGCGGCCAGGTTCAGGCCCTTGGCGCCGGTGGGCGGCACGATGTGCGCCGCATCGCCGGCCAGAAAGAGCCGACCAAAGCGCATCGGCTCGGTCACGAAGCTGCGAAGCGGCGCAATGCTCTTTTCGATCGAGTCGCCCGTGACCAGGGACTGTGCGGCGGCAGGGTCCAGGCGGGTGCGCAGCTCGTCCCAAAATGCTCGGTCGCTCCACTGCTCAACCTTGTCTTGCAGGCTGCACTGCACATAGTAGCGAGACAGGTTGTGCGAGCGCATGCTGCACAGGGCAAAGCCACGCTCGTGGTTGGAGTAGATGAGCTCGTGTGCCACAGGCGGGGTGCGCGAGAGCACGCCCAGCCATCCAAATGGGTAGACCCGCTCGTGTTGCGTGAGGGCACTGGCGGGTACGCTGGCCCGGCTGGCGCCGTGAAAGCCATCGCATCCGGCGATGAAGTCGCAACTCAGCTCACGGGGCTGGCCCTGGTGCACATAGCGCACCACGGGCTTGCTTCCGTCAAAACCATGCAGGCTGACCTGCTCGGCTTCGTAGACCGTGGGCAAGCCCAGCCCTTGCCGGTGGTCCATCAGGTCACGCGTGACCTCGGTTTGGCCATAGACCACCACCTGCTTGCCACGCGTGAGGCGCTTGAGGTCGATGCGGTGACGGCCGCCACCAAAGCACAGATCAAAACCCTCGTGCGGCAGGCCTTCGCGGTGCAGCCGGTCAGCCACGCCCGCGCGCTGCAGCAGCTCTACGGTGGTTTGCTCCAGCACCCCGGCGCGGATGCGGCCCAGTACATAGTCGGGCGTGCGCTGCTCCAGGATGACCGCATCAATGCCTTCGCGCGCCAACAAGGCGCCCAGTAGCAAGCCGGAAGGACCGGCCCCGATGATGGCGACTTGGGTGTGAGACGGAATGTCCATGTGATTTCCTCGGCTCGCACGCTGCCTACTTCAGCGACTCCACCAAGTCCACATAGGCCTGCATCGCCTCATCTGCGCCCATGCCCTGCAGGCCTGCCCAGGCATCAAACTTGGCGCGCCCTTTCATATCCATCATCCCGGGGCGCTCGCCCTGCACATCGCCTTCGCTGGCCTGTTTGAACAGCGCGTACAGCTTGAGCAGGTTCTCGATGCTCGGCCGTTCTTCGAGGTTCTGAACATCCTGGGATGCTTGTTCGAACGCAGCCATCAGGGGGGTGCTCATCTTGGGATCTCCGCAATCTTGATTCCGCTCACGAAGTGTAGTGGAGCGACTGGTGAAGGCCGAGCCGCCTCAGTTGCCGCAGGCCGGGCTTGTAGACGATGGCCAGCATGGTGGGCGCAGCGCTTGGTGGGTTGAGCAGCGAGCAGGCCCGGGTGCGCTTGCGGCAGCAGGGCCGCACGGTGTTCGACAACCTGCGCAAGGTATCGGGCTACATCGTGTCCACCCACATCGCCTTGGCCGGCCTTGCGGTGCTGCCCCTGCTGCTGGGCTGGCCCGCCTTGGGGCGGCTGCTTCAGGTTCAGGCCTTGGAGCCGGCCGTCTTGTTGGGCACCGCTGCGGGGAACGCAGGTCTCTTGACCCTGGCCCATCGCCTGGTGTTTCGGTGAGAAGCCCGGTGGCCTTCGGGGCCACTGCAGCGGAGGTTGGGCTTGAGCGTTCACAATGGGCCCATGAACAAGACATCACCAAGCCGCGCCATGTGCGCAGCAGCCTCCAACGGATGCAGGGGCCGCAGGGGCCGCATGGGCCGCAGGGGCGGCGTGTTGGCCGCAGCGGGCCTGGTCTGCGCCAGTGCGTGTGTGCAGGCGCAGACCCAGCCCCAGACGCCGCAGACACCAGCCGAGCCCGCATCCCACACGGCGCAGGCGGGGATTGCACTGCAGCCACCGGCGCTGCCCCGTTGGGAGGCTGGTGCCTTTGGCCTGTTGGTGTCGCAGCAGGCCTACCCGGGCTCAGACCAACAGGTGCAGCGCAGCTTGGTGCTGCCCTTTCTGATCTACCGCGGTGAGCGGCTGCGGTCCGAGCGCGGTGGTGCCGGATTGCGCGCCTTCAAGGCCGACGCCTTTGAGCTGGACCTGGGCGCCTCGGCGGCTTTGGGGTCGAGCGCCAAGCGCATCGACGCGCGGCGCGGCATGCCCGACCTGGGGACCTTGGTGGAGCTGGGCCCGCGCCTGCGCTGGACCCTGGCGCGCCAAGCCGATGGCTCCACTTGGCGCCTGGACCTTCCCCTGCGCAGCGTGCACGACCTCAGTGATGGGCTGCAGCGGCGCGGCGCGAGCTTCGAGCCGGCGCTGAAGTGGCAAGGTCCCATGGGCAGAGGCCTGTTCGTCGACACCGGCCTGAGTGCGGTGGTGGCCGACCAAGACTTGGCACACACCTTCTATGGTGTGGAGGCCTCGCAGGCCACCGCCGGTCGGCCTGCCTACTCGGCACGTGCGGGCTTGCTCACCTGGCGTGTGTCGGGCTCCGTGGCCTGGCGCATGGGCACCAACTGGAACGCCTTCACCTACGCCCGGATGGACAGCGTGGCGGGTGCGGCCAACGAAGCCAGCCCGCTGGTTCGCAGAACCACCGGTGTGAGCGCGGGCCTGGGCGTGAGCTACACCTGGCAGCGCTCAAGCCTGCCGGCGGTGGACTGATGCGCTGACGGGGCGGCTGTCCGGCATGAGCAAGGCCTTCACCCGAGAAGCCGACGCATCGGACGATGAGGACGATGCAGGCGCGCCTGCGCTGCCGCGCGGGCTGCGCAACTACATGACGCCGCAGGGCCACGATGCGCTGCGCGCGGAGTTGTTGCAACTGCTGGACGAAGAGCGTCCCAAGGTGGTGGAGGTGGTGCACTGGGCCGCCTCCAACGGTGACCGATCTGAAAACGGTGACTACCTTTATGGCAAGAAGCGCCTGCGCGAAATCGACCGTCGGATTCGCTACCTCACCAAGCGCCTGGACATCGCGGTGGTGGCTGACCCCAGCCTGCACCACGGCAACGAACAGGTCTTTTTTGGGGCCACGGTGACGGTGGAAAACGAGCGTGGCCAACAGCGCACCGTGACCATCAAGGGTGTGGACGAAACCGAGCCTTTGCGCGGCGAGGTCAGCTGGGTTTCGCCGATTGCGCAGGTGTTGCTGAAGTCTCGGGTGGGCGACGAGGTGGTGCTGCACACCCCCGGTGGGCGCGAGGTGCTGGAGGTGCTGGAGGTGCGCTACCCCAAGCCCGAGGGCCGAGGCTGACGGGGCACGCGGCGGTGACGAGGCGGCTGTCCCGCGGCCCTAGGTTCAGGACTTGAGGCGCGAAACCCGGATCACCGGGGGCGAGCGGCGCAGGCGGCGCAGCACATCGGCCAACTGCTGGCGGTCGCGCAGGTTGAGCACCAGGCGCAGCGTGGTGACGTCGTCGGCGCGGTTGTCGCCCATGTCCAGGTGCGTGATGTCAGCTTCGGCCAGGGCCACGGCCTGCGCCACCTGGGCCAGCACGCCCTTGCCGTTGCGCAAGACCGTGGAGATGGCGGTCTCGAAAGGCCGCACCGTCTCTTCGGCCCAATCCACCGGCATCCAATGTTCGCTGTCGCGCTGGCCGAGCTTGCGCGCCACGCTGCATTCGGCGGTGTGCACCGTGAGCCCTTCGCCCCGACCCAAGTAACCCACCACCGCATCACCGGGAATGGGCCGACAGCATTGGGCGTACTTGACGGATGCACCTTCGCTGCCATCCAGCAGCACCAGGCCATGGCCTGGGTCTTCAGCGCTGGCGGCAAATCGCCCCATGGACAGGGTGATGGCATCGGGCCGCTGCCCAGCTTCCACCAGCAGGCGGGCCAAGCGCTTGGCCACGATGGTGGCAATCTTTCGGCCGGTACCGATGTCGATGAACAGCTCGCTGCGGTTGCGGCTGCCCGCCCATCGCACCAGGGCAGCCCAGATCACTTCGGCCGGCGCGTCGTCTCCTCTGGTGTCGGGCATGACCAAGCCTTCGGCGCGCAAGGCCTGCGTGAGCATGCGCTCGCCCATCAGGTAACTTTCTTCCTGCTCCAGGGTCTTGAGGAAGTGCCGAATCTTGGAGCGGGCCCGCCCTGTGCTCACAAAATTCAACCACGCCGGGTTGGGCTTGGCACTCGGCGAGGTGGTCACCTCCACCACGTCGCCGCTGCTCAGCTCGGTGCTCAGCGCCACCGCTTCGCCATTGACCTGTGCGGCCACGCAATGGTCGCCCACATCGGAGTGGATGGCGTAGGCGAAGTCCACCGGTGTAGCCCCACGCGGCAAGGCCAGGATGCGGCTCTTGGGTGTGAACACGTAGACCGAGTCGGGTGCAAGGTCGATCTTCAAGTGTTCGAGGAACTCGGCCGGGTCTCGTGTTTCGTCCTGGATGTCGATGAGCGACTTGAGCCACATGGCACCCAACTGTTGTGCGTCGTGGGCCGACTCCTTGCTTTTGTACATCCAGTGCGCGGCAATGCCGCTCTCGGCCACCGCGTCCATGGCCTGCGAGCGAATCTGGAACTCCACGGCGGTGCCCAAAGGGCTTACCAGCGTGGTGTGCAGGCTTTGGTAGCCATTGGCCTTGGGGATGGCGATGTAGTCCTTGAAACGGCCCGGCACGGGCTTGTAGAGCTGGTGCAGCACGCCCAGGGCGGTGTAGCAATCGATCGTTTCGGGCACCACGACCCGAAAGCCGAAGAGGTCGTTGACCTGCGCGAAGCTCGAATGCTTTTCGCGCATCTTTCGGTAGATGGAGTAGGCGGTTTTTTCCCGGCCGCTGATGCCCACCTTCAGGCGTGAGTCTTCAAAGGCCTGATGCACCTCGCGCTCCACGCGCT
Source organism: Betaproteobacteria bacterium (assembly GCA_046094505.1). Classification (GTDB taxonomy): domain Bacteria; phylum Pseudomonadota; class Gammaproteobacteria; order Burkholderiales; family Burkholderiaceae_C; genus RFTU01. Next base: position 11,707 of record JBJTHN010000003.1, on the reverse strand, counting down.
CCACGATGTCACGCCGCCACCCGCGCGAGCGCTGCACCGCTTTGTTCACCGCGGCGTGGCGCCAGGGGTGCAGGTGCGCAAAGCTGAGTTCCTGCAATTCGCGGTACACCTGGTTCAAGCCCAGGCGGTGGGCAATGGGCGCGTAGATGTCCAAGGTTTCGCGGGCGATGCGCCCACGCTTGGCCGGCGCCATGGCGGCCATGGTGCGCATGTTGTGCAGGCGGTCGGCCAGCTTGACCAGGATCACGCGCACGTCGCGCGTCATGGCCAGCAGCATCTTGCGAAAGCTCTCGGCCTGCGACTCTTCTCGGGTGCTGAACTGCAGTTTGTCGAGCTTGGTCAGGCCGTCCACCAGTTCGGCGGTGTGCGCACCAAAGCGTTCGATCAGCTCGGGCTTGGTGACGCCGCAGTCCTCCATCGCGTCGTGCATGAGCGCAGCCATGATGGCCTGCGCGTCCAGGCGCCAGCCCGCACACAGGCCGGCCACTGCGAGGGGGTGGGTGATGTAGGGTTCACCGGTGGCGCGGAACTGGCCCAAATGGGCTGCGTCGGCGAACTTGAAAGCTTCCCGAACGAGCTTCAGGTCGCCTTTGGGCAGGTAGGCAAGGGCCTCGCTGAGGGCAGCGAAGGAGGCCACCTCCGGCTGCTGTGCTTTGGGCACACCGGCGCGCGCAGCCCACAAGCCGCCCTGCAAGGCGGTGGGCAACAAATCAGCGGCGAGGGATCTCAAACCCATAGCCTGAATTTATCAGGCCGATGGGCGCTTGGGGCTGCAGGGGGATGTGCAGGGGTGTGCCGGCCCGCGGCGGGCCGTGTTCACCGGTTTAGACCGGAACCTTGCGCAGCATTTCCACGCCGACCTGGCCCGATGCGATTTCACGCAGGGCGGTCACGCCGGGCTTGTTGCGGCTGTCGATCTTGGGCGCGTGGCCCTGGCTGAGCATGCGGGCACGGTAGGTGGCTGCGAGCACCAGTTGGAAGCGATTGGGGATCTTTTCCAGGCAGTCTTCAACGGTGATGCGGGCCATGGTCGTGTCCGTTCGGGTCAGGTGCGCCGCAGGGCGCGTGTGGCAAGAAGGCGCAGGCTGCAGCGGCTGCAGGCCTACAAACCCAAGGCAGTGAACACCTGCGGCTGGCGCCGGCGCTGTGCCGAGTAGCGAAGCCGCTGGGCCCGAACCACGGTCTGCAGCTCGGTTTGGGCGTCTTCAAAACAACCGTTGATTATAACGAAGTCAAAGCCCTGGGCCTTGGAGACCTCCAGGCGCGCATTGGCCAGGCGCCGCTCAATGACCTCCGGGGCGTCTTCGCCGCGTCCCACCAGGCGCCGCTCCAGCTCTTCCCAACTGGGCGGCAGGATGAAGATCAGCACCGCATCGGGGAACAGCCGCTTGATGTTGAGCGCGCCTTGCCAGTCGATCTCCAGCACAACGTCCTGGCCGCGCTCCAGTTCTTGCAGCACCGCGCGGCGCGAGGTGCCGTAGCGGTGGCCGTGCACCTGCGCCCACTCGAAGAAGTCGTCGGACAAGACCATGCGGTCAAAAGCGGCGTTGTCCACGAACCAGTATTCGCGGCCGTGCACCTCTTGGCCGCGGGGCGCACGGGTGGTGTGCGAGACCGACACCGCCAGCTGCGGGTCGGCGGCCAACAGGGCCTTGACCTGGCTGCTCTTGCCGGCGCCAGACGGGGCGGCCACCACAAACAGGCAGCCGGGGTGGGGGAGGGTGTCGTTGCTCATGGGCGCATCACTCGATATTCTGGACCTGTTCGCGCATCTGCTCGATGGCCACCTTCATGTCCACCGACAAGCCGGTGAGCTCCAGCGCGGCCGATTTGGATCCCAGGGTGTTGGCCTCGCGGTGCAGCTCCTGGATGAGGAAGTCCAGGCGCTTGCCCAGCTCGCCGCCTTGCTGCAGCAGCCGGCGAATCTCCTGCAGGTGCGCCTGCAGGCGCGAGAGCTCTTCGGCCACGTCGATGCGAAGCGCAAAGGCCGCGGCCTCGCTGAGCGCGCGTTCCTGCAGGGCTTGGGGTGGCGGGCTGCCCGCGGCGCCGGCTTTTGCATCAGCGGCCTTGAGCGCTTCGTGCCAACGCTCCACAAAGCGCTCTTGCTGGCGTTGCACCACCGCCGGCACCAAGGGCTGCGCCTTGGCCGCCAAGGACTCGACCAGGGCCACGCGCTCCAACAGCATGTCCACCAGGCGCTGGCCTTCGCGTTCGCGCGCCTCGGCCAGTGCCTCGATGCAGGCCTGCGCCGCGGCCAACACATCGGTGTCTTCGTCCGGGGCGCTGGGCGCCAGGCTGCGCGCCAGTTGCAGGGCTTCGGCCACGCTCAAGGCCTGGGCCTGTGGCAGGCATTCGTGCACGTGGGCTTGCCACTGCGCCAGTTGCTGCAGCACTTGCGCGCTGGGGGGCTGGGCGGCCTGGGCATCCCCGCTGTGGACGCTGGCGCGCAGTTCCAGCTTGCCGCGCTTGATGCGTGCGGCCACGAGCTCGCGCAGGGCCGGCTCAAAGCCGCGCAACTCTTCGGGCAGCTTGAGGCTGAGGTCCAAAAATCGGCCGTTGACGGAACGGCATTCCACCACCAGGCCACGCCCGTGCGTGACGCTGGCGTAACCGGTCATGCTATAGACTGGCATCGCTCAGGCAAGGCGCCGTTTCTCAGGCGCGCTGCAGTCAAAAATCGATTATGGCAAAGGCCGCAGCAGCCCACGGCTGGCCCGCCCTTCTTGGAACCTCCATGCCCACCACCCCTTCCCACACGGCCAGCCCTGTGGCCACGCCCCGGTCCGATGGCCGCCAGCCCCACGCCATGCGCCCCGTGGCCTTTGACCGGGCCTATACCCGGCATGCCGAAGGCTCGGTCTTGGTGAGCTTTGGCCACACGCGGGTGCTGTGCACCGCTTCGGTGGAAGAACGCGTGCCGCCGCACAAGCGCGGCAGCGGTGAAGGCTGGGTCACGGCCGAGTACGGCATGCTGCCGCGCGCCACCCACACGCGCAGCGACCGCGAGGCCGCGCGTGGCAAGCAAACGGGCCGTACGCAAGAGATTCAGCGCCTCATCGGCCGCTCGCTGCGCGCGGTGTTCGACCTGGCTGCGTTGGGCGAGCGCACCATCACCCTGGACTGCGACGTGCTGCAGGCCGATGGTGGCACCCGCACCGCGGCCATCACCGGCGCATTTGTCGCTGCGCACGATGCGGTGGCAGGCCTTGTGGCGCGCGGCGTGCTGGGCGCCAGCCCCATACGCGACCACGTGGCTGCGGTGTCGGTGGGCATCGTGCAGGGGGTGCCGCTGCTGGATCTGGAGTACACGGAAGATTCGTCCTGCGACACCGACATGAACGTGGTGATGACGGGCAGCGGGCACTTCGTGGAGGTACAGGGAACAGCCGAGGGCGCGGCCTTCGGGCGCCACGAGATGAACGCCCTACTGGACCTGGCCTCGGCCGGCATTGCCGAGCTCGTGCGCGCGCAGCGCGCCGCACTCGGTTTGCCCGTTTGAACCGCCGCGCAGCCTGAGCATGGTGCAGCGCCTGGTTTTGGCGTCCCACAACGCCGGCAAGCTGCGTGAGCTGCAGGCCTTGTTCGACCCGGGCGCGGGCCACGTGCAGCTGCTCAGCCCCCAGGGCTTGGGCCTGAGCGAGCCCGACGAGCCCTTCAACACCTTCCTGGAAAACGCCCTGCACAAGGCACGGCAGGCTTGCGCAGCCACGGGCCTGCCGGCCTTGGCCGATGACTCTGGGCTGGCGGTGCCCGCCTTGGGTGGGGCACCGGGTGTGCACTCGTCCACCTATGCCGGTGTGCTGCCGGCCCAGCCAGGTGAAGACCGCGAAGCCTTGCGCCGGCGCCAGGATGCGGCCAACACCGCCAGGCTGCTGCGTGAACTCCAGGCACTGCACGACGCCGCACCCGCATCAGGCCAGGCCCCCATGGGCGCCGGCCGACACGCCCGATTCGTGTGCACCTTGGTGGCGTTGCGCCACGCGCACGACCCCGAGCCCCTGGTGGCCCAGGGCCGCTGGGACGGCGAGATTCTGCGACAGCCGCGGGGGCAGGGGGGCTTCGGCTACGACCCGGTCATGTGGATTGCGCAGGCCCAGGCTACCGTGGCCGAGCTGGGCCACGACGCCAAGAACAGTGCGAGCCACCGTGCTCGCGCCGCAGCCCTCATGCGCCAACAGATGCAGCAGGTGTGGGGCTGGGCCCTGGGCGACTGAGCCGGCACATGAGCGAACGCCCCGGTCCGCGCCGGCCCATTCCGATTGCCTTGGTGCAGGCTCCAGCCGGTGGGGCCACTGCCGGCGTGGCCCCAAGTGCGGGCGTCAGCGAGGCGCTTGCGCCGCAGGCCGAAGGGGCACTCACAGCCTTACCACCGTTGTCGCTGTATGTGCACCTGCCGTGGTGCTTGCGCAAGTGCCCCTACTGCGACTTCAACTCTCACGAGTGGCGCGCACCCGATGCGCCGGCTGCTGGGGCCAAGCCCGACGCTGCGACGCAAACCCGATACCGTCAGGCGTTGGTGCGCGACTTGGAAGCCGCCTTGCCCCAGATCTGGGGACGCACCGTTCACAGCGTCTTCATAGGCGGGGGCACGCCCAGCCTTTTCGAGCCTGAACAGGTGGAGGCGCTGCTGGCCGACATCCGTGCGCGCTTGCGTCTGGAGCCCGCTTGCGAAATCACCTTGGAGGCCAATCCCGGCACCTTCGAGGCGCAGCGCTTTGCGGCCTATGCCCGCGCGGGCGTGACGCGCTTGTCCATCGGCGTACAAAGCTTTGACGACCGCGCCTTGGCCGCCTTGGGCCGAGTGCACGACGGCGCACAGGCCCGTGCAGCCGTGCAGGAAGCCGCCGCCTGCTTTGACACCTGGAACCTGGACCTGATGTATGCCCTGCCGGGGCAGACGCTGGACGACTTGGACCGGGACCTGGACACCGCACTGGCCCTGAAGCCGCCCCACTTGTCGGTCTACCACCTGACCATCGAACCCAATACCCGTTTTGCACGGCAGCCTCCGCCGCAGCTGCCCGACGACGACAGTGCCTATGCGATGCTGGACCGCATCATCGAGGTCACCAACGCCCAGGGGCTGTCGCGTTATGAAGTCTCAGCCTTTTCAAGGCCGGGCCACCGCTGCACCCACAACCTGAACTATTGGCGTTTCGGGGACTACCTGGGCCTGGGTGCCGGTGCCCACAGCAAACTGAGCTTTCCCGACCGCCTCGTGCGCCAAGTGCGCTGGCGCGAGCCGCGCGCTTACCTCGAAGCAGTTGAGCGCGGGCAGCCCGTGTCCAACGAAAGCGCCATTGCCCTGGAGGACCGGCCCTTCGAGTTCATGCTCAATGGACTGCGGCTGATCGAGGGCGTGAGCTTGCGCGCCTTTCATGAGCGCACCGGCATGAACGTGGCGCTGCTGGAGCCCGCGCTGCGGCGTGCGGTGGCGCAGGGCCTGCTGGTGCACGATGGGCTGCAGGTTCGGGCCAGCGAGCGGGGCTTGGACTTTCTGTCAGATCTCCAAGCGCTGTTTCTGCCGGGCTGAACGGCAGCCCTCGAGCCCCAACGCACAAACCACCCATGCCAGGCCACCCATGCCAAGCCACCCAGACGACCCAACCCCCGAGCCCACGAAGCCCGCACAGCCTGCCACCGCTTTCGAGTGGGTGGGCGGCGAGGCTGCCGTGCGCGCTCTGGTGGACCGTTTTTACGACCTGATGGACCTGGAGCCGGCCTATGCCGGCATCCGCGCCTTGCACCCGCCGGACATGGTCGAGTCGCGCAACAAGCTGTTTTGGTTTTTGTGTGGCTGGTTGGGCGGGCCTTCGCACTACGTGGAACGCTTTGGCCATCCGCGCCTGCGGGCCCGCCACCTGCCCTATGCCATTGGCCTGGCCGAGCGTGACCAGTGGATGCACTGCATGGTGCAGGCCCTTCGCGAAGAGGGGCACCCCGAGCCCTTGGTGGAGCGTTTGGTGCAATCGTTCTTCAACACCGCCGACTGGATGCGAAACAAGGGCGGATAAGGCGAGGGCCGGCAGCTGCCTGGCCCACAGGCTCAGCCCTGGCGGGCGTGTCGGGGGTCTTCCGGTGGGGCCAGCAATACGATCACCGCACCATGGCCACCTTGACTGGCACGGGCCTGCACAAAGGCCAGCACCGCACGCGATTGGATGAGCCAGGCCCGCACACGCGACTTCAGGACTGGGGCTTTGCCTGGCGAGCCCAAGCCCTTGCCATGCACCACCCGCACGCAGCGGTGGCCCAGCCGGCGCGACAGCCGAAAAAAGGCCTGCAGGGCCTCGCGCGCCTCATCTCGGCGCAGCCCGTGCAGGTCCACCTGGGCCTGAATGGCCCACTGCCCGCGGCGCAAGCGCCGAACCACATCCTGGCCAATGTGCCGGCGCCGAAAGCTCAAGCCCTCGTCGGTCTCCAGCAGCGTCTCCACGTCCATCTCGTCGGACAAGGCCTCTTCCAAGGCGGCCTGTTCGTCAAGTTCGCGCTGGCGCGGCACCGGTGCGGGTGGCGGCGGCTGCAACAGCACCTTTCCGGCGTCTTCCAGCGGCGTGATGTCGCCCACGCTCAAGCGGAACAGATGCCGTTCGCGCTCGGCTTTCAGTCGCGCTTCGCGCTCCACGCGCTGCCGCTCGTCCGCTTCACGCCGCTGGCGGTCGATCTGCCGCTTCAGGGCGGCCAGGTCTGAAAGGGTCAGGCGAGCGGTGCCACTCATGCCAAGCCCCTTTCAGCCATGGATGTCACCGCCGAAGCGGTGACCACAAAGTGGTCCAGGACCTGCACATCCACCAGGGCCAGTGCACTGCGCAGCACCTGGGTGAGGTGGGTGTCGGCCGATGAGGGCTCGGCACACCCAGAAGGATGGTTGTGTGCCAGGACCACCGCCGCCGCGTTGTGGGCCAACGCGCGCTTGACCACTTCGCGCGGGTACACGCTGGTTTGTGACAGGCTGCCCCGAAACAGTTCTTCTGCGGCCAGCAGTTGGTGCTGCGCGTCCAGAAACAGCACCATGAACACCTCGTGCTCGCGATGCGCGATTTCCAGTTGCAGGTACTCGCGCACCCGGCTGGGCGAATGAAAGATGGGCCGGTCCGTCAGCGCCTGGCCCAGGCTGCGCCGGGCCAGTTCCACCACCACCCCCAGCTCGGCGCGCCGGGCCGGCCCCAAGCCGGGCGCGCCCGGCGCACTGGGCGCATTGCGCAGCAAGGGCCCCAGCCCGCCGCTGCGCTGCAACAGCGCATGCGAAAGCCCCAAGGCATCTTGCCCGCCATGGCCCGTGCGCAGCAGCACGGCCAGCAGCTCGGCGTCGGCCAGTGCGCGCGGGCCCAGGCGCAGCAGCTTTTCGCGCGGGCGCAGCTCGGGGGGCAAACTCTTGATGGACACGCGGGCCTCGTAGAATTCGCTCAGTCTAGCCAACGGCCCCGGTTCGCGGGGCCTGCCTCCTGGTGAACCTCATCCGCGAGGGGTCGTTTCTGACCCTGCACTATCGACTTTTGGGCCCGGCCGGCGATGAACTCGTCAGCACCTTTGAAGGCTCGCCGGCCACCTTGACCCTGGGCAGCGGTGCGCTGGCACCGGCCATGGAGCAGCGCCTCGTGGGCCTGGCCGAAGGTGCACAGGCTGGTTTCGACCTCGCCCCTGGCGAGGCCTTTGGCGAGCGCAACCCCGAATTGCTGCAGAAGGTGAAGCTTTCTTTGCTGCGCGAAATGGGCGACCCCGACGCCACCTACAGCGTGGGGGATGTGGTTCAGTTCCCCACGCCCGATGGGCAGGCCAGCTACGCCGGCGTGGTGCGCGAGGTGGGGGGCCAGGAGCTCGGCGGTGCGGCTGGTCCCCAGGCTTGGCTGCTGTTTGATTTCAACCATCCCTTGGCCGGCCAAGCGGTGCGGTTCGAGGTTCATGTGATCGGGGTGCTGTGATGACGCAGGGTCTGCAGGAAGTGGTGCTGGCCGAGCCTCGGGGCTTTTGCGCCGGGGTCGATCGTGCCATCGAAATCGTTGAGCGCGCACTCACCCTCCACGGTGCACCCATCTATGTGCGCCATGAAATCGTGCACAACACCTATGTGGTGGAAGACCTGCGGGCCAAGGGCGCCATCTTCATTGAAGACCTGGCTGATGTGCCGGCCGGTGCCACCTTGGTCTTCAGTGCACACGGCGTGAGCCAAGCGGTGCGGCAAGAGGCGGCCCTGCGCGGCTTTCAGGTGTTTGATGCCACCTGCCCGCTGGTCACCAAGGTCCATGTGGAAGTGGCCAAGCTGCACAAGGAAGGCTACGAGTTCCTGATGATTGGCCACAAGGGCCACCCCGAGGTGGAAGGCACCGTGGGGCAACTCACCGATGGCATCTACCTGGTTGAAGATGTGGCCGATGTGCAGCGCGTTCAGGTGAAGAACCCGGCGCGCTTGGCCGTGGTCACGCAAACCACGCTGAGCGTGGACGATGCCGCGGAGATTCTGGAAGCCGTCAAGGCCCGTTTCCCGCTGGTGCGCGAGCCCAAGCAACAAGACATCTGCTACGCCACACAAAACCGGCAAGATGCGGTAAAGGTGCTGGCCCCGCAGGTGGACGTGGTGATCGTGGTGGGCAGCAACACCTCCAGCAACAGCAACCGGCTGCGTGAAGTGGCGCAGCGCCTGAACACGCCGTCCTACCTGGTCGATTCTGAAGAAGACCTGCGGGCTGAGTGGTTTGAGGGCAAGGTGCGCGTGGGCCTGACGGCCGGCGCATCCGCGCCCGAAGTCTTGGTGAAGTCGGTGGTGGCCCGCCTGCGCGAGATGGGTGCCGTCAGCGTGCGCACCCTGCCTGGTGTGGAAGAGTCGGTGCGCTTCCCCTTGCCGGTGGGCCTGGGTGACAAGTCCATGGCCGCAGCACGATCCGGCCGATCTTGATGCGTTGCACGGACGCCCCCATCCCCCACACCGGCAGCCCCATCACCGGCTGCCCTGACGACTGAATTTCGAAAAAGAGAAGCAACATGCTCGACATCACCCTGCTGCGCAAGGACCTCGCTGCCGTCGTGGCCCGCCTGGAAACCCGCCGCAGCCCCCAGCCCTTCTTGGATGTGGCACGCTTTCAGGAACTGGAAGCCCAGCGCAAGACCATTCAAACGCGCACCGAAGAGTTGCAGGCCCAGCGCAATGCGCTGAGCAAGCAAATTGGCACGCTCAAGGCCAAGGGCGAAGATGCCTCCGCCGTGATGGCGCAGGTGGCCGCCATTCCCGATGCGCTCAAGGCTTCGGCCGATCAACTCGAGAGCATTCAGGCCGAGTTGCAAGCCATGCTGATGCAGTTGCCCAACCTGCCCCAGGCCGATGTGCCCGTGGGTGCAGACGAAAGCGGCAATGTGGAGGCGCGGCGCTGGGGCACACCGCGTGCCTTCGACTTCACCGTGAAAGACCATGTGGATCTGGGCGGCCCACTGGGCTTGGATTTCGATACCGGCGCCAAGCTCAGCGGTTCGCGCTTTTCCTTCTTGAAGGGGCCGGTGGCGCGGCTGCACCGTGCGCTGGCCCAGTTCATGCTGGACCTGCACACCCGCCAACACGGCTACACCGAGTGCTACACGCCCTACATCGTCAACCGCGAGGTCTTGGAAGGCACGGGCCAGTTGCCCAAGTTCCGCAACGACATGTTCTGGGTGTACCGCGGCGCCGAAGGCGAGGGTGGTGGGCAAGGTGATGAAGCACCGGTGGAGCAGTACCTGATTTCCACCAGCGAGATTTCACTGACCAACAGCGTGCGTGAACAGATTCTGGATGCGGCGCAGTTGCCCCTGAAGCTCACCGCGCATTCGCCGTGCTTCCGTTCAGAAGCGGGCAGTGGGGGGCGAGACATCCGCGGCATGATCCGCCAGCACCAGTTCGACAAGGTGGAGATGGTGCAGATCACCACCCCCGAGCAGAGCAACGCGGCCTTGGAAGACATGGTCTCGCACGCCGAAGCCGTGTTGCAGGCCCTGGAGTTGCCCTACCGGGTGGTTACGCTGTGCAGCGGTGACATGGGCTTTAGCGGCGCCAAAACCTATGACCTGGAGGTGTGGCTGCCGGCGCAGAACACCTACCGCGAAATCAGCTCGTGCTCGAACTGCGAAGCCTTCCAGGCCCGGCGCATGCAGGCGCGTTTCCGCAACGCGGCGGGCAAGCCCGAACTGGTGCACACGCTCAACGGGTCGGGCGTGGCGGTGGGCCGTGCCATGGTGGCGGTGCTGGAAAACCACCAGAACGCCGACGGCTCGGTCAATGTGCCTGCGGCGCTGCGGCCCTACCTGGGCGGCGATGCGGTGTTGAGGGCGGCCTGAGCACCCAGCCGGGATGCACTAAAATCCGCGGTTCTCGATACGAGACCAACCGGCGCCCGGGTCTGCGGCGCCACACCGGGCAGGTGGCAGAGTGGTCGAATGCACCGGATTCGAAATCCGGCGTACTGGTATTCCAGTACCGAGGGTTCGAATCCCTCCTTGCCCGCCATGATGTTAATGAAATCAATCACTTACGAGTGTTTTTCGGTTTCACCCATCATAAAATCCATCATTAGAGATTTGGTTGGTCATCGCCTGCAGGGCGGCCCCGATCTAGAGGTGGACTCTCACTGATATGCAGCGGCAACTTGCTAAGCGTCTAGAAGTGCTTGAAAGGCACGTGCTCCCAGCGGACACATGTCAGCGCTGCACTCAACGGTGCCCCAAGGCTGGGTCGTGCCCTGATTGGTACTTCCGCGCCGTTCTGCAGAAGCTAGAGGAGGCACGAAGAGCGGGTAGGCAGTTGGGACACCTTCGCGATGCGCTAGAAGGACTGGTCGGCATCAAGGCCTGAGTCCTCAACGCTTGGTCAGCGCCAGGATCCGAACTTCCGGATGGCTGGTCATCCCGCGGTTGGTAGGATCCCGCTACGCCGAGTTAGGCCCCACAACATCGCCATGCTCACGACCGAACTGCTTTGTCACTGCCGCGCCCTCGCGCGGCATCGCTCCCCGGACGCTCAGCACCTTCTGCCCGGCGCGGGGGCCGAAGGCGATGCGGTAAGTGATGGCCGCGGCCTGCAGCGGGCGCAGCGTACGCGATTCCTCGCCGTCGGCATCTAGCTCGGCCAGCCAAGCCTGGCCCATGTCCTCGACCAGCACGCCGCGGCGCGTGAGCATCTTCATGAGCCGGGAAATGACGGTGCGCAGCAGTGCATCGAGCTCGTCGTCGGTCGGTGCATCCGCCTCGATGAAGGCCGGCGCGCCATCGGCGTCGCAGCGGTACGCGCCGTCCAGCACCAGACAGTGCAGGTGGATGTTGAGGTTGGCGGCCGAGCCGAAGCGCTGGATCAAGGTGACCGCGCCGCCCTGGCCCTCGTCACTCTTGAGCCCCGTGTGGCCCAGCAGATGCCGCTGGACCACGCGCTGCACCACCTGCAGCACCGGCATGACCAGCTCGGGCTGCGCGGCCAGCAGCACGCGCAGCGGGATCGGCAGCGGCGCGCGCCCAGGAAGAGGACGAGGCCGGCGATCAGCAGCAGCATCAGCGCCCCACCGCCTGGCGCACCTTGGCCAGGTCGAATACGGTCAGCGCGGCCGCCTGGTTGCTCGAGACGTATCCGACGCCGCGTGCGACATCCAGCGCGACGGCCCATGGACATGCATCCACCTCGAACACGGCCAGCGGTCGCATGGCGGCGATGTCGACGACCGCGACCAGGTTGGTGTTGCCCATGGCTGCGTAG
>JBJTHN010000002.1:0-29955 GCA_046094505.1 Betaproteobacteria bacterium | reverse complement strand
GCGCTAACTTTACATCTTGAGTGTGATTCATGGAAATCAACTACGATCACATATGCAGAGGTTAGGCTTTGAGCATTAACAGGATGAACAAACAACAATCCAAACGCAAGCAGCAACCCGCAAATTACGAGGAGATTGTTTCTATTGATCATATAAAATTTAATTTGTAAATTTCTGATTGTTGACTATCAGTCAACCACTTTCAGCGATGCGCCTTCGTCCTTCGTGTTGTTCACGACAAGTTTGGGCGCTACACGCTTGTTCACACGCTTCGACTCCCCCACTGCCTTTCCTGCGATCTCAGCAGCGTTATTCCTCAGCAAGACTTGCCCATAGTGCTTCTCGATCATTGCAACGCTAGTGCCCATGTGCTTCGCTAGCGTGTAGACGCTCATACGGTTGTATGTGAGTGCAAAGACTGCGTACATGTGACGAAGGCTGTAAAGCGTTCTGTGTTTGCCACTCGTGGGATCGATCAACAGTTCGCATCGCTCCAAGAACCTTGAGAACATCTTTCCAAATGTCTCTGTCATGTCCTTGTCGTCAACTCTGAACACATAGGCATCGAACTTCTTCTTCAAGAAGTTTTCGAACGAGTACTTGCGCCAATGCTCGTTCATCTGCCTCAAGCGATCAAGGTAGCGAATGGCTCCATTCCTCAGCGTGACTTCTCGCTCGCCTGTTTTGCCCTTGACCTTCATAGCCAAGTACTTCGCTCCATCCTTCTCGTAGAAGTACACAGAGCGCCACTTGAGGTTCATGCCCTCAGTTCCTGCCCTTATCCCACTGTGTGCGATGACCAAGATGTAGTCACGCAGCACATGGCGCAACCTACTTTCATTGCCCTTTCTTCCATCAGCCACCCACCCCTTCAACGCACGATGCAGCGTTGTGTACTCCTCCACTGTGATGGTTGGGCGCTTCTCTGTGGCTCTGCCGTCGTTTCGCAAGTAGGGGACTTGGTTCTTCGTCATGTAGCCACGCTCAAGCGCCTCCTCGAACACACGAGTCATCGCTGAGTTGTGGTTGTTGATGACGCTTGCGCTTGGCGTCCTTTGCATCTGCTCAATGCGCCAAACATTGAACTCAGTCATCAACGATCCGTCGATGCGATCAATGTTGTGATTCCCAAAAAATGGGATGTGATATCGATGTAGGGACTGGATGTAAGTCTTGAATGTCGCCTTGCCTTGGTTTGCCTCTTGCATCTTCTCCATGCGTTCGATGGCAAGACGAGCCACAGACTTGAACTTCTTGCTGACGATGGGCAAGTTGTTCTTCTCTCGAAACCAAGCGTTGGTGACCAACTCAACTGCTTTCGCTTTGGCTTCCTTCAGTCCCTCGCACTTGGTCGTGGCACGCTCCCACTTGCCATGCACCTTGTATCTGACATGCCAATGTGGCGTCAGTGGGCGTTGAAACAGCGTTGCCTTGCCTTCCAAGATGTGCACAGTTGCTTTGCTCTTCTGTGGCATGTGACTGTTGATGTATCACTAACATCGTAGTTTGACCATAGAACTAGCATAGTACCGTTAAATATTTTGTGCAACCATTGTGCAACGCAGTAAACAAAAAAAATGCACCTCAAGAGTTAGGACACTCTTGGAAGGCGCATGGATACTTGCTTACAGAGGGGATGGTGGGCCCTGTAGGATTCGAACCTACGACCAACGGATTAAGAGTCCGCTGCTCTACCAACTGAGCTAAGAGCCCCCAAAGATACAGCACCCGAGAGTGTGGTGGGTCGTGCGTGACTCGAACACGCGACCAACGGATTAAAAGTCCGCTGCTCTACCGACTGAGCTAACGACCCACTGTCTGTAGAGCCCACGATTCTAGCCTGAACTTGGAAGGGGCTTCAGCCCCCCATCGTCATCAGGCCCGGGTTGCCGCCAGAGGCGGCCGCGTTGAGGCTGACGCTGCGCTCCACCACCAAGCGCTCCAGGGGCACCTCCGTACACCCAGGGGGAAGCGCCGTCAGGCTGACGATGGGGCCCTCCCGATCGGCCAGTTGACGAGCGAAAGCCACGATGCCGGCCGGCCCGTCGTGGATCAGGGCCGCGTCTACGCCTGCTGGGAAGTCTCCGGATGGGGCAGCTGTCAGGGCCCGAACCGCTTGGGGCAAATGTTCCCACAGGGCACCCGCCGTCTTGTCCAACACCACCTGTCCCCCCACGGCCAACACCGCCGCAATTTGCACCAACAGATCATCTTCTGCGCCCGCATGGTTACCGACACGGCACCAAACGTGATGCCGGGGACCCACTTGATAAAGATTGCGCTCTCCTGTGGGGCCGGGCAGCAGAGCCTCCATCCCGGCCGCATGGCTGTTGGCCATCTGCAGACAAGCATGTGCCACCCGCACGCGGCCTGTGGCCACGGCCCACTCGTACAGAGCATTCAAGGGCCTGCGGGTGCACGTCTGCGGTGGTGCACCGCCGGCCGCCTGCACAGCGCGCTTCGCTGCATCGACAGGGCAACGCGCGAACAGGCGCAGCAGGTACAGCGGGCCGCCAGCCTTTGGACCTGTTCCAGACAAACCGTCGCCACCAAAAGGTTGCACCCCCACCACGGCGCCAACCATGTTGCGGTTGACATAGGTGTTGCCGCAACGCGTATCCCTCAAGACCTGCTCAATGAAGGCGTCAATCCGCGAGTGCACGCCCAAGGTCAGCGCATATCCAGTGGCGTTGATCTGCTGGAGCAACTGGTGCAATTGATCCCGCCTCCACCGCAGAACGTGCAGGACTGGCCCGAACACCTCCGCCCGCAACTCGTCCAACCGCTCAATCTCAATGAGCGTTGGTGGCACATAGAAGCCCTTGGCAGCCGGGTACCAGCTTGCGTTCGCGCCGCGGTGGACCATACGGTCCGCCTCCTTCATCTTGTGGACATGGTCTTCGATGGCTCGGTAAGCGGGCTCATCAATCACTGGCCCCATATCGGTCTGCAACTGTGCGGGGTCACCGACGCTGATCTCCTCCATCGCCCCTTTGAGCATGAGCAGCAAGCGATCGGCCACATCCTCCTGCACGCAAAGGACCCGCAGGGCTGAACAGCGCTGACCAGCCGCCTCGAAAGCAGATGCCACGGCGTCTTGCACCACCTGCTCCAAAAGGGCAGACGAGTCCACCACCATGGCGTTTTGGCCACCCGTCTCGGCAATCAGGGGCACGGGCTGCCCATACGCATTCAAACGCGACGCGAGCGCCCGCTGCAGCAACTTGGCGGTCTCGGTCGAGCCCGTAAACATCACGCCCTGGACACGAGGGTCGTCAACCAATGCCTGCCCCACTTCACGACCACCACCGGGCAACAACTGCAAAGCAGCATGGGGCACACCCGCGCGCCACAGAAGGCTGACGGCCCAGGCTGCAACGGCGGGCGTCTGCTCAGCCGGCTTGGCCAGCACCGGGTTGCCCGCGGCCAAAGCCGCAGCTGCCTGGCCAATGAAAATCGCCAAGGGAAAGTTCCAGGGGCTGATGCACACCACAGGCCCCAGCGGGCGGTGCTCGGTCTGCGCTGGGTCTCGCCGAATCTGCGCCGCGTAGTAGCGCAGGAAATCCACGGCCTCTCGCCACTCGGCCACTGCATGGGCCCACGTCTTCCCAGCCTCACGCACCAGCAGACTCAGGCCGGCCGTGGACTCCGCGTGCATCAGATCTGCCGCCTGCTCCAACAGTGCCGCACGCTGCAGTGGTGGCGTAGCCGCCCAGTCCACAGCCAACGCCTGAGCGGCGTGCAGCGCCGCCTCCACCTCATGCGGCATAGCATGCCCAACTGAACCCAAGACATCGCGGGCATCCGCGGGGTTGCGCAGCGGATACTCCGGTGCCCCAGGAAGCATGGGGCACGGCACCGCCACCATAGGCTTCACCGACAAAGGGGTTTGCGCGTGCGCAGCCAAGTCCCGCACCAGGCCGCCAAGCGTGGACTCATCGGCCAGGTCCAGCCCGCAGGAGTTGCCACGGGCTGAGCCGTACAAAGCGCCGGGCAGTGGAATCAGAGGGTGGGGCTGCCCTGGCGGGCTGCCGTCTACCGCGGCTTCAGCCCAAGCGCGCTGCACAGGGTCGCACACCAGCTCATCCAGGGACACCGATGGGTCGGCCAGCTGGTTGACGAATGAGCTGTTGGCGCCGTTTTCCAAAAGCCGGCGCACCAAGTAGGCCAGCAGCGTTTCGTGGGTGCCCACCGGTGCATAGATCCGGCATGGGCGGTCTAGGCCCGATGCACCCACCAACTGTCGGTACAAGGGCTCGCCCATACCGTACAGGCACTGAAACTCATAGTGTTCGCTTTGGAACGGACCCCTCAACGCTTCGCCCATGTGCACGATGGCCGCAACCGTGCGGGCGTTATGCGAGGCGAATTGCGGGTATACCGCATCGGGCGCAGCCAACAGCTTGCGGGCACAGGCCAGGTAAGCCACGTCGGTGTGATGCTTGCGCGTGTAGACCGGGTAGTCGATCTGACCATCGACCTGTGCACGTTTAATTTCACTGTCCCAGTAGGCGCCTTTGACCAAGCGCACCATGAGACGATGCTCCGTTCGACGCCCCAGGTCCACCAGAAAGTCAATCACCGCCGGGCAACGCTTGCCATAGGCTTGCACAACAAACCCAATCCCGTTCCAACCGGCCAGGCTCGGCGCTGTGCAAAGCGCTTCCAACAGGTCAAGCGACAGCTCCAAGCGGTCCGACTCCTCCGCATCGATGTTCAGCCCGATGTCGTAGTGCCGCGCCAGCTCAACCAAGCTCAACACCCGCGGCAGCAGTTCGTTCATGACGCGGGCGTGCTGTGCTCGGGTGTAGCGTGGATGAAGGGCCGAGAGCTTGATGGAAATCCCCGGCCTGTCAATCACACCTCGGCCCGCCGAAGCACGACCGATCGCGTGGATGGCCTGTTCATAGGCGGCCCAGTAGCGTTGCGCGTTGTCCTGCGTCAGGGCGGCTTCGCCCAACATGTCGTAGGAGTAGGAAAAGCCCTGCGCCTGCCCCTCGCACGCGCGGATAAGGGCCTCTTCGATCGTTTCACCCGCAACGAACTGCTCTCCGAGCATCTGCATGGCGAGCTCTACAGCCTGCCGGATCAGTGTCTCGCTGCCTTTGATGACCAGGCGTGTCAGCGCACCGCGCAGATCGCCATCTTTTGGTGGGGCCAGCAGCTTGCCCGTGAGCATGAGGCCCCAAGTCGCTGCGTTCACAAAGAGCGAACCACCCAGCCCCACATGGTGCTGCCAATCGCCGCGGCCAATCTTGTCGCGGATCAAGGCCTCGCGTGTCGCGTGATCGGGGATGCGCAGCAGCGCCTCGGCCATGCACATCAACGCAACGCCTTCCTCGCTGGACAGTGAATAGGCCTGCATCAGGCCTTGCACACGGCCGGCACGACCGACTGGCGTGGAGCCACCCCGCAGGCCTTGCACCAGTTCTCGGGCAAGCGCGTCGGTACGCTCGACACGGTCCGGGCTGGCCTGGGCCAACGACAGAAGCGGCGCCATGGCCTGAGCCTCCGGCAAGCGCGCGGCCTGGGTCACCGCCTCGCGCAGGGCAGCCCGGGGACCCAGCGGCCCACCGTGGCAAAAACGGGTACCCGGGGCCGAGGTCGAAGGGTTTTCAGTGGCTGGCGTCGCGTTGATGCAGGCGTTCATGGCCATGTCGATGAGCTCAGACCAACCCCATGATCCTGAAAATTGGCTGAGTTTTTCGCTAAATTAGAGCAATTTGGCAAGATTATTGACAGCATATGACCAGTCTCACGGACCTAGATCGAATCGACCGCCGCATCCTGGAGGTGCTGCAGTGCGATGGGCGCATCAGCAACCTCAAGTTGTCCGAAGCCGTCGCGCTGTCGCCCACCGCCGTGCTGGCGAGGGTGCAGCGCCTCACACGAGAGGGCTATATCCTGGGGTACGAGGCGCGCCTAAACCCCCTGAAGTTGGGCGCGGGCATGTTGGTGTTTGTGGAGATCGTGCTGGACCGCACAAGCGCCAATGTGTTCGAACAGTTCAGGGCCGCCGTGCAGGTGCGGCCTGAGATCTTGGAGTGCCACCTGGTGGCCGGCGGATTCGACTACCTGCTCAAAGTTCGCACGGCCGACATGAACAGCTACCGTGCGTTCTCGGGTGAGGTGCTGTGGCAGTTACCGGGCGTACGCGAAACGCGAACCTATGCGGTGATGGAAGAGGTCAAGCACAGTGCGGTGTTGCCGCTTTGAAACGCCGGGCGGCACGTGTGCATAGCCCGCAAGGCCCATCAGGGCCCAGGCTGAGCGCGCCGAGCTTCCAACAGTTGGCGCAGGCACTCACTGGCCGCCGTCATGCCGAAGGTGGCGGTCACCACCACCGAAGAGCCGTAACCGTGGCAACTGAGATCGCGCGCCGAACGTTCTGACACGGGCTCGCACGCGTCCCCTGCGTGCCCTACCGGGCCCTGAGCATCGGCCCCGATCGGCCCCTTCACACTTTCAGCAGAGTACACGCACCGCACCCCGATGCGCCCTTGGCGGGGGGCTACGCCGTCACGACGAAGCCGTTGACGCAGCCCCGCCAGATGGGGGTCGTGCGTGGTGGCCGAGAGGTCGTCCACCGCCACGGCCTGCGGCATCTGCTTGCCGCCTGCGGCACCCACGCATACGTGCAAAGCGCGGCTGCGCAGCGCCCAAATGGCCATGGCCCGCTTGGCAGCGGCCTGGTCGCAGGCGTCAATCACGGCGTCTACCTCGGTGGGCAAGATACCTGGCCAATTGTCCGGGGTCACAAAGTCTTCAACGGTGGTGACCGTGCAGCCGGGGTGGATCGTGGCCATGCGCTCTCGCAAGGCTTGTACCTTGGCCATTCCCAAGGTGGGCACGGTAGCCTGCAACTGTCGGTTGAGGTTTGACTCAGAAACCTGGTCCAGGTCGATCAACACCAACTGCGCCACACCGCTGCGGGCCAGGGCTTCCACCGCCCAGGAGCCCACGCCGCCAACGCCCACTACAGCCACACGGGCTGCGCGGACGAGCCGGTAGCCCCGCTCGCCATACAGGCGCCTCAGACCGCCGAAGGCACGGTCCTGATCAATCGGATCGGTGTGCACGCTCGGCCATCCAAGCCATCACCGGGCGTGCCATCACAGCGAACGCTCGATGCGCCACATCTGCCACTTCAATCCGATGACCGCACCCACCATGATGAAGGCCAGGGCGATGAAACTGCCCAAGGCCAGTGTGGACACCCCTGACAAGCCTTGTCCGATGGTGCAGCCCATGGCGGTGACACCGCCCAGGCCCATCAGCACCGCGCCCACCAAGTGGTTGACCAGGTCTTCGGTGCCCCGAAACGATTCCCAGCGAAAGGTACCGCTGCGCCAGGCCGCCAACCAGGCCCCCAGGATGACGCCGGGTACCGTGACGATGCCCAAGGTGAGCACCTTGCTCTTGTCACTGAAGTAGGTCAGCCAATCCACGGCGTAGCCCACGGGCCCGACGAAGGTGAAGCTCTCCATGGCCTTGGAGTTGGTGGCCAGGACCACCGCCTCGAGGGTTTCCGGATGCTCGGGCACGAAACCCAATACACCCGACACCCACCACAGGGCTGCGGTCAGTGCGCCGATCCCCATCCCGCCCAGCAGCACATCCGCGCTGCGGCCCTCGGGCTTCAGAAGGCTCCACAACACCAGACCACCGCCCAACACCAGGCCAGCCCACAAGGCCCCCTGTGCCGGGCTGATGCCGACCGCCGACGACAACACGGCACTCAAATGTTGGCCGCCGGGCAGGGTGAATGACACGGGGTCCAGCCACTGAACGCGGGCCACGCCAAAGGCACCCCGTATGGCGGTCAATGCCGCAATGGCCATCACCGCGAATACCACCAGGGACTTGAGGTTGCCGCCTCCAATGCGCACCAGGGTTTTGCTGCCACAACCGGAGGCCAAGACCATGCCCACGCCGAACATCAAGCCACCCAAGGCCAGGGACAAGACCGGCACGCGGGGTTGCGTGTAGAAGGTACGCACAGGATCGATCCAGGCCGCGGCCACCATGCCGTTGAAACCCAGCATGGCCACACCGATGGCCAGCGCCCACATGCGCATGCGGCTCCAATCCCCGATGTTGAGAATGTCGCCCACCGCACCCATGGTGCAGAAATGGGTCTTTTGCGCAATCAGCCCAAATGCCAACGACAGGGCGAACGTGGCCCACAACACCTGGTGGCCCAAAGCCACCACATCAACTTCCTGCATCAAGGGACTCCGCTCGACGGTTGTTGGGCCCTGGCAGCCCGTCCTGGGCGCCCGGCTACTTCAAGGGCAGGCTCGCCAGGCGTTCCTTGCCGGCCTTGGCGGCTTCGCTGTTGGGGTGCGCCTTCATCAGTTCGCCCAGGGTGGCGCGCGCGGCCTTGCCGTCCTTCATCTCAATCTGGCAATTGGCGATGGCCAGCAGCGCTTCGGGCGCGCGCGGGTGGTCGGCCGCAGCCGCCGTGACGCGAAAAGCCGCGATGGCCTCTCGATAGTCGCGCTTGCCGTACAGGGCGTTGCCCAGCCAGAACTGGGCCGATTCGGCATAGCCCGAGACGGGCCAGCGGCGCACAAAGGCCGACAAGGCTTGCGACGCGGCGTTGAAGTCGCCCGAGCGCAACTGGGCCACCGCCTCTTCGTAAGCGCGTCGCTCCTGGGGTTCCACCGTGATCTCACGGCCGTCCACCGTGACCTTCATTGGCTCCAAGCGCCGCACACGTTCTTCGGTCACGTTGAGCAGGTCGCGCTGCTTGCGCTGGAGTTCCGAGAGCTCGCGTGTGAGGTTCTCTTGCCCTCCCCGGCTGGCCGCCAGCTCGGCGCGCAGCTGGTCGAGCTGGCTGTTGAGGTCCAACAAGGCCTTGCGCAGGCCCAAGAGTTCCTCGGTTTGGGCTTGTGCGCGCTGGTCGGTTTGTGCCAAGCGCTGCCGCAGTTCCAGAATGGCCTTGCGGGCCTCGTCATCCGCAAACAAAGAGGCCTGGCTGGGTACAGCAGCCAAGGCCAACAGCAGCGCAGCTGAGCGCAGGCCCCAACGGCCAAGCAGGTGCGGCACGTCAGCGGTCCTTGAGTTCGGCGCGGCGGTTCTTGGCATAGGCCGCCTCATCAGAGCCCTGAACGGCAGGGCGCTCCATGCCAAAGCTGACCGGCTCGATCTGGGCGCTGCGAGCGCCCAAGAGCATCAAGGACTTCACCACCGCCTCGGCACGCTTTTGACCCAGCGCCAGGTTGTACTCGCGGCTGCCGCGTTCATCGGTGTGGCCTTCCACGGTCATCTTCAGACCCGCGTTGGCCGCCAAGCGCTTGGCGTGCGTGTCAATCACCGGCCGAGCGTCATCGCGCACCACAAAACTGTCGAAATCGAAATAGACCACCCGCACCAGGTTGTCACCCGCGGCAGCACGGTTGTTGAGGTTCACGGTGGAGACACCCGACTGCGCACCGCCGGCCGCCGCACCCGGCGCCCCTGCGCGGGCGCTGCGGTCTTCCACGGGTACCTTGTTGCCGTCTTCAAGGTTGACGCTGGAGGCGCAGCCGCCCAAGACCAAGGCCGTGGCAGCCAGCAGCAGGCCGGTTCGGGCAGTGAAAACAGTATGTGCACGCATGATGAGGTTCTCGTGGGTTCTCGGTAAAGGGTGCCCGAAGGCGGCACCTTGATGGACGCGGGGCATGGGCGCAATGCCGAACACCCGGCGCAGACTGGTCAGCGTCCGAAGGGCCCCCAATCCGGTTCGCGGATATCGGCACCAGTGGACGCCAGACGCGCCTTGATTTTACCGTCCAGCGTGGTGGTCATCAAAAGCTCGCGTCCGGCCGCACGGGTGTTGTAGACGATGAGCTTGCCGTTGGGCGCAAAGCTGGGGCTTTGGTCGTCCGTCGATTCGGTGATGGCGGTGGCGGGCCCGCTGCCGTCCAGGGGCTGCACCACCAGCCGGTAAGCGCCGCCCTGGCGGCTGATGTAGGCCAGCAAGCGCCCATCGGGGCTGATGGCCGGGCTCAGGCTTTGGGCGCTGTTGAAGGTCACCCGCTCCGCAGGCCCGCCCTCGGCATTCATGCGGTAGACCTGGGGGCTGCCGCCGCGGTCGCTGACGAAATACAGCAGCCGCCCATCGGGCGAGTACGCCGGCTCGGTGTCGATGGCCGAACTTTGGGTCAGGCGTTTGAGGCCGCTGCCGTCGCGGTTCAGGCTGAACAGCTGCGAGCCCCCTTCCTGCGACAGCGTCATCGCCAAACGTGAGCCGTCGGGCGACCAAGCGGGCGCACTGTTGCTGCCCCGGAAGTTCGCCACCATGCGGCGTGCGCCGGTGGCCACTTGCTGAATCCACACCACGGCCTTCTGCGACTCGAAGGAAACGTAGGCGATCTCCTTGCCCCCTGGTGCCCAGGCCGGCGAGATGATGGGCTCGTTGCTGTTGAGCGCCACCTGCGCGCCCTCGCCATCGGCATCGGCGATGCGCAGCTGGAAGTTGCGGCCCTGCCGCGTGACGTAGCAGATCCGCGTGGAAAACACACCCTTCTCGCCCGTCAGGCGCTCGTAGATATTGTCGGCAATGCGGTGGGCCACCAGGCGCAGGTCGGCTGCCACCACGGCTTCGCTGCCGCCGCCCAAATCGGCTGCCTTGACCACATCCCACAGGCGGTAGCGGACATCAAAGCGCCCATCTGCCAAGCGCGTCATGGAGCCCCCCACCAAGGCATCGGCACCACGGCCACGCCAGTCGGACATGGGCGGCAGGCCGGTTTCTTCCACCACTTGCAAGGCCTCGATGCGGCGGAAGAACCCGCTGCGCTCCAGATCGGCCATCACGATGGCGCCCACGGGCTGCGGGGCACTGTCCTCACCCTTGAAGCGGGCCACCGCGATGGGCAGCTGCGTGGCGCCAACGCCACCGATCTCCACACGAAACTGGGCCCAGGACTGCGAGGGGTGGGTGCCCAGCCCCACGAGGCCCACAGACCCGGCTGCCGCGCCGCAAGAGGCCAGGAATCGACGGCGGGAGGCGCTGTTGCTGAAAGTACTCATGCCCCCGATTTTAGTGAAGGGGTATCGCGATAATCGCCGCTGATGTCTGATGCCCCATGACCCCATCCACTTTTGAGGAATCCCCCCCACCCACCGCGCCGGCCGCTGCGCGGCCCTGGGCTCAGCGGGTTGCGCGGCTCAAGCCGTATGCGCGGGGGGCCCTGCCCGGCATCTGGGCCGCTTTGGCCGCTGCAGCTGTGGGCGCGGCCACCGAGCCCCTGATTCCGGCCCTGCTCAAGCCCCTGCTGGACAACGGCTTCAGCGGCCAGGGGGACTTTCCCCTTTGGGCGGTGCCGGTGGCCCTGTTGGGCCTGTTCTTTGTGCGGGGCTTGGCCAGCTTCGTGGCCAACTATGCGTTGGCGTGGTCCACCAACCGAGCCGTGCTGCAACTGCGTGCAGCGCTCTTTGAACGCCTGCTCGACGCCACACCGAACCTGTATGCCCACAGCAGCGCCAGCACCCTGACCAACACGGTGGTGTATGAGGTTCAGCAAGGGGCCCAACAGCTGGGGGGCGCGGTCCTGGGCATCGTGCGCGATGGCCTGACCATCGTGGCCCTGCTGGCCTACCTCTTGTGGCTGAACTGGACCCTCACCCTGATGGTGCTGCTCCTGGCGCCCGCCGTGGCGGCCGTGATGCGCACGGTTTCACGCCGCCTGCGCAAGCTGGCCGTGGCTGGGCAGCAGGCCACCGACCGCCTGGCCTATGTGGTGGAGGAAAACGTCTTGGCCTGGCGCATCGTGCGCCTGCACGCCGCGCAGGCCGAGCAGCGCCAACGCTTTGAACACCAGAGCCAATCGCTGCGCAGCCTGATGCTCAAGTCGGTGGCGGCCAGCGCCATCAGCTCGCCCTTGACGCAAATGCTGGCGGCCGTGGCCCTCTCCAGCGTGATCACCGCCGCGCTGTGGCAGCAAGGCCAGGGCACGGTCGGCGGCTTTGTGGCCTTCGTCACCGCCATGCTGCTGCTGGTGGCGCCCCTGAAGCACTTGAGCGACGCCACAGCCCCCCTGGCCCGCGGCATGGCCGCGCTGGAGCGTGGCCTGGACCTGTTGGACAGCAGCCCTCCTGAACAAGGCGGCACGCACCGGCTGGCCCCAGGAGAGCGCCTGCGAGGTGAGATTGACTTTGCGGGCGTGGGGCTGCGGTACCGCGCCTCGGGGCCTGCTGCACTCAGCGACATCAACCTGCGGGTGTCCCCTGGCCATACCGTGGCCTTGGTGGGTCCGTCTGGCTCGGGCAAAACCACCCTGGTGCAGCTGCTGCCCCGATTCCTGGAGGTCAGCCAGGGCGAGATCCGGCTAGACGGCGTACCACTGCCCGAATGGGACCTGCAAACCCTGCGGGAACAGTTCGCGCTGGTCAGCCAAGACGTGGTGTTATTCAACGGCAGCGTGGCCGAGAACGTCGCCTTGGGCAGCGCAGGCGCGTCGGCACACCTGGGTGATCCACAGGTGCGACAAGGTATTGAGCGGGCCTTGCAGGATGCCAACCTGCTGGAATTTGTGCAGGCCCTGCCGCAGGGCATGGACACCCCGGTGGGCCACAACGGTGCCCGGCTGTCCGGCGGCCAGCGTCAACGACTGGCCATCGCGCGCGCCCTGTACAAGGACGCCCCGGTCTTGATTCTGGATGAAGCCACATCGGCACTGGACAGCGAAAGCGAGCGAGCCGTTCAGACGGCCCTGGAACGGCTGATGCGGGGGCGCACCACCATCGTGATCGCCCATCGCCTGTCGACCATTGAGCACGCCGACCGCGTGGCCGTCTTGGCCGATGGCCGCGTGGTCGAGCAAGGCACGCCCTCAGAACTGCTCACCGCACACGGGCTCTACGCGCGTTTGCACGCGCTGCAGTTCCGCACCGATAGCCCCGCCCATACCTGAAACCAAGCAACACCCACCATGAGCCAAGCGCAGCCCACCGTCAACCACACCCCGGGTGCCGATGCGCGGCCCATCAGCCGCTGGCCGGTGCCTGCGGTGGCCGATCTGCCCGAAGACCTGAAGGCGCGCATCCTGGAAGTGCAGGACAAGGCCGGGTTCGTGCCGAATGTGTTTCTGGCCCTGGCCCACCGGCCGGCGGAATTGCGGGCTTTCCTGGCCTATCACGACGCCCTGCTGCTCAAACCCGAAGAGCCCACCGCGCCTGACGGAACGCCACGCGGCTTGTCCAAGGGGGAGCGGGAGATGATCATCGTGGCCACATCAGGCGCCAACCACTGCCTGTATTGCGTGGTGGCGCACGGGGCCATCTTGCGCATCTATGAAAAGAAGCCTCTGCTGGCCGACCAGTTGGCGGTAAACCACCGCAAGGCGGACATCACACCGCGCCAGCGAGCCATGCTGGATTTCGCCATGAAGGTCTGCCTGGACTCTGCAGCGGTCGACGAAGCCGACTGCGCAGCGCTTCGGGCGCACGGCTTCAGCGACGAGGATATCTGGGACATCGGCGCGATCACCGCCTTCTTCGGCCTGTCCAACCGCATGGCCAACTTGACCGCCATGCGGCCCAACGACGAGTTCTACCTGATGGGTCGCGTGCCCCGCAGCAAAGGCTGAGCCTCCAGGCTGGCGCGGGCTAGAGCAGCACGATGTCGTACTGCTCCGGGTTCATCGACGGCTCGGCCGTCAAGGAGATCGGCTTGCCGATGAACTCGCTCAGGCCGGCCAGGTGGACGCTCTCTTCGTCCAGCAGCATCTCCACCACCGCCGGGCTGGCCACCACCCGAAACTCCCGCGGCTCGAAGCGCCGCGCCTCGCGCAGGATTTCGCGCAGCACGTCGTAACAGACAGTGCGGGCCGTCTTCACCTGCCCGCGGCTGTCGCAGGTGGGACAGGGCTGGCACAGCAGGTGCGCCAAGGATTCACGGGTTCGCTTGCGGGTGAGCTCCAGCAGGCCCAGCTTGGTGAAGTCCCCCACGCTCGTGCGGGAACGGTCGCGGGCAAGCTGTTTGTGCAGCTCGGCCAGGACCGAATCCCGGTGCTCCTGGCGGCTCATGTCGATGAAGTCCACGATGATGATGCCACCCAGGTTGCGAAGCCGAAGCTGCCGGGCAATGGCACCGGCGGCTTCCAAATTGGTCTTGAAGATGGTGTCTTCAAAGTTGCGGCCGCCCACAAAACCACCGGTATTCACATCGACGGTGGTGAGCGCCTCGGTCTGGTCAATCACCAAGTACCCCCCGCTCTTGAGATCCACCCGCCGCTGCAGGGCGCGCGAGACTTCCTCGTCGATGTTGTGGAGGTCGAAGATCGGCCGCTCGCCGGTGTAGTGCTGCAGCTTGGCCACCGCACCCGGGGTGTAGCTGACGCCGAAGGCCTGCAGGTGCTCAAACTGCAAACGGGAGTCGATCCGAATGGCCTGCGTGTCCTCGTTGCTGAGATCTCGCAGCACGCGCTCGGCCAAGGTGAGGTCTTGATGCAGCAGGCTGCCGGGAGGCTGGGTTTGGCTGCGCTGCCGAATCCGGGCCCAGGTTCGGCGCAGGTAGGCGATGTCGGCGGCCAGCTCGTCGTCGCTGGCGTCTTCGGCGTTGGTGCGCAGGATGAAGCCGCCGGGTTCTGCGCCGGCGGGGTCGGTTCCCTGCTCGGCCAGGGCCGCCTGTGTGGCAAGGGCCAGCACGCGCTGGCGCAACTGTTCGCGCAACTCCGCCGATTCGATCTTCTGGGAGATCCCGATGTGCCGGTCCTGCGGCAGGTACACCAGCAGGCGGCCGGCAATGCTGATCTGGGTGCTCAATCGCGCGCCCTTGGTGCCGATGGGGTCCTTGAGCACCTGCACCATCAGGCTTTGACCCTCAAAGACCAGCCGCTCAATCGGTGTGGGGGTGACTGCGGCAGCGCCCTGTTCCAGCCGCGCAGCGATCTGCGAATGCAGATCGGCTACGTGCAGAAAGGCAGCGCGCCCCAGGCCCACTTCCACAAAAGCGCTTTGCATGCCCGGCAACACGCGCACCACCTTGCCCAGGTAGACATTGCCCACCAAGCCGCGCTCGAGCGTACGCTCCAGATGCAGCTCCTGAACCGCGCCGTTTTCCACCACCGCCACACGGGTTTCCTGCGGGGTCCAGTTGATCAGGATGTCTTGCATGGCCCAAGTCTCGCACTAGAACGTCACGCGTATGGCCCGCAGCAGGTGTGCGGTTTCGTGCAGCGGCAGGCCCATGATGCCGCTGTAGCTGCCTTCGATGCGGGCGATCCACTGGGCCGCGCGGCTTTGGATGGCGTAGGCACCGGCCTTGCCACGGGGTTCTCCGCTGTCGACGTAGGCCGCCAAGGCCTGGCGTGAAACCGCTTCAAACCGGACGTGAGACCGGCTGAGGGCCGTCAGGCGCCGACGGCCATGACCCACGGCCACTGCAGTGAGCACGCGATGGCTGCGCCCCGACAAGGCCTGCAGCATCTGCAGGGCCTCGTGATCGTCGGCCGGCTTGCCCAGGATGCGCCGACCCAGGACCACGGTGGTGTCCGCACACAGAACGGGAGCCGGCGGCAAGCCGCGTTGCCGCAGGCGTTGCAGGGCCGCCTTCAGCTTCAAGGCCGTGACCCGCTGCACATAGGCTTCAGCGGACTCGCCTGGCCAAACGGCCTCCAAGGCTTCAGCGTCTTCGTTCGGGCCTGCCAGCAAGGGGCGGTGGGCGACCCCCAACTGATCCAGCAGCTGCGCGCGGCGCGGGCTCTGCGAAGCGAGATAGACAAAGTCATGTGTGCTCATGCCCTGGCCCTCATTCGCGGTGGTAGGGGTGGCCCGTGGTCACGGTCCAGGCCCGGTAAAGCGCCTCGGCCAACAAGACCCGCACGAAGGCGTGCGGCAGGGTCAGGTCCGACAAGCGCCAGGTTTCATCGGCGAGCAACTTGATGCGGTCGTGCAGGCCGTCGGGGCCGCCGATCAACAGGACGACGTCGCGTCCATCGCCGCGCCAGTTTTGCAGGCGAGCAGCCAAGGCCGTGGTCGACAGGCCCGGCCCGCGTTCGTCCAGCACCACCACCCGGCAGCCCTTGGGCAGGGCCGCCTCCAATCGCAAGGCTTCGGCAGCCTTGCAAGACTCCGCCGTTTGGCCGGCACGGCCCTGTGCCTTGATTTCCTTGAGTTCCAGGCGCAGTTCGGGGGGAAAGCGCTTGGCGAAATCCTGCCAAGCCGCATCGGCCCAGGCCGGCATGCGCTGCCCCACGGCCAGGACACACAGCTTCACGGATCAGGCGCTGGGCTTGCGGGTGGCCGCCTTCTTGGCGGGCACGGCCTTCTTCGCAGGTGCCGCCTTCTTGGCAGGCGCGGCCTTTTTCGCCGCAGCGGCCTTCTTGGCCGGTGCCGCCTTCTTGGCAGGTTTAGCAGCCTTCTTGCCAGGTGCAGCCTTCTTGGCAGGTGCAGCCTTCTTGGCAGGCACCGCCTTCTTGGCAGGTGCCACCTTCTTCGGCGCTGATTCCCCGCCGGCCTTGGGCAACCTTTTGGCGGCCGCTTGCTTCAGGGCCACGGGTTTGTCGCCCCAGATCTCTTCAAGGTGGTAGTACTCGCGGATCGTGGGCTGCATGATGTGGGCCACGGCCGCCCCGCAGTCGACGATGATCCATTCGCCGTTGTCTTCACCTTCGGTGCGCAGCGCCGCGTAGCCGGCCGCCTTCACCGCATCCCGCACACTGGCCGCCAGGGCCTTGGTCTGCCGGTTGCTGGTACCCGAGGCAACGATGACCCGCTCAAACAGCGGCGACAGGTGTTCGGTGTTGAAGACGCGGATGTTTTGGGCCTTGACGTCCTCGAGACCGTCGACGATGGCGCGCTGCAGCTTACGGATGTCCATTGAGCTCCTGGCTTGGGGGGCGGGTTGAATACAGACCGTGCTCGGAAATATAGCGCGCCACCGGCGCGCTGACGCGGTCAAGGATGCCCCGGCCCAGCGCCACATCGGCGCGTATGGCGGTGGATGACACCTCCCAGGGCGCCATCAGCAGACGCTGAAACGGCAGCGCCTTGAGCTCGGGCGCCAGGGCTGAAGCCGCCCCCGCGCGCGGCACCACCGCCAACCGCACCCTCGCCACCACCTCGGTCCACTGTTTCCAGGTGGGCAGGTTCAGGAACTGGTCCCAGCCCAGCAGCAGGTGCCACACCACCCCGGGATGGCGCGCGATCAGCGTGCGCAAGGTGTCAATCGTGTAGGTGGGGCCTGGGCGTTCCAGCTCACAGGTCTCGATGCGCTGGCGGCTGTCCGGGCCGATGGTCTTGTCCAACATGGCCACGCGGTGTTCGACTGGGGTCAGTGCCCGGTCCTTCTGCCAGGGCTGGCCTGCCGGCAGCCACCACAACGCGTCGATGGGCAGTTGCTGCAAGGCCGCTTGGGCCAGGGCCGCATGCCCCAGGTGCACCGGGTCAAAACTGCCGCCCAACAAAGCCACCTGGCGCACGGGGTTGCCCATCGTCATGCCCAGGCTCGACTCAGGCTGTGAACTCAGGCCACCGAGCCCGGGCCCGACCAGGCCGCCCAATCGCGGGCCCTCAGAAAGTCCGTGTACAGCCTCGCCTCGGCCGTGCCCGCCTCAGGCTTCCAGTCGTAGCGCCACTTCACGATGGGCGGCATCGACATCAGGATGCTCTCGGTGCGCCCGCCCGACTGCAGCCCGAACAGGGTGCCCCGGTCAAACACCAAGTTGAACTCCACATAGCGGCCACGGCGATAGGCCTGGAAGTCGCGCTCACGCTCGCCATAGGGCTGGGCCCGGCGGCGCTGAACCAGGGGCCGGTAGGCGTCGACAAGGGCATCCCCCACCGCACGCATCATGGCAAAGCTGCCATCGAAACCCAGGTCGGAAAAGTCGTCGAAAAACACGCCTCCGATGCCGCGCGGCTCTCCGCGGTGCTTGAGGAAAAAGTACTCGTCGCACCACTGCTTGAACCTGGGGTACTTGTCTGGGCCAAAGGGCGCCAGCGCGGCTTGGCAGGTGCGGTGGAAGTGCGCGGCGTCCTCCTCTTGGCCGTAATACGGCGTGAGGTCCATGCCGCCGCCAAACCACACCACGGGGTCACGGTCCTTGGGGCGGGCGGCGAACATGCGCACATTCATGTGCACGGTGGGCACATAGGGATTGCGCGGGTGGATGACCAGGGACACCCCCATGGCCTCAAACGGGGCTCCGGCCAATTCGGGACGGTGTTGGGTGGCCGACGGGGGCATGGCTTGGCCCGTCACATGGCTGAAGTTGCACCCGCCGCGCTCGAACACCTGCCCTGCTTCCACCAGGCGCGACACACCATCACCCTGCAAGCGTTCGCCCGGCGGGCGCGTCCAGGCGTCGCGCAGAAAGGGCGTGCCGTCTTCGGCTTCCAAGGCCGAAATGATGGCGCCTTGAAGGCCCAGCAGGTAGTGGCGAACGGGTTGGGTGTCGAGTGTCGGGCTCATGTGATGCGAACGGGAGAGGCGTTGGCGGGGTGGTAGCCCTTGGGGTCGCCCAGCAGTTGGGCAATGTGTGTCATGTCGGACGCTTGTTGCCCGCTCAGGCGCATGAACTGTGACACTGCGATGTGTCGGCGGCCAAAGTCGATGGTGGCCAGCCCCAGGGGAACTTCGGCCTGGTGAGCGACCCGGTAAAAGCCACTGCGCCAGCCGTCGGTGAGCTTGCGGGTGCCCTCGGGGGCCATCACCAGCCAGGCGAAGGTGTTCTCGTCTCGGCAGCGGCGCAGGTGATCGGCCGCCTGCTCCACCAAACCACCCGGCGCCGAGCGGTTAACGGGCACACCGCCCAGCCACTTCATCCAGGCCCCAAACAGGGGAACCCGAAACAAGGCGTCTTTGCCCCAGAAGTTCACCTGCAAGCCCATGGCCCACTTGGCCAGCAAGCCGATGGGGAAATCGAAATTGGAGGTGTGGGGGTAGACCACCATCACCCCTTGGGGCCCTGGGAGGCCTGAAAACTCAAGTGTCCATCCCAAGCGCCGCAGGATCCACAAGGCCAAGGCACTGCCTTGGAGTTGCACGGGGCGCTCGGTGATTGGGGTGGTGCTCATGGGGGCCTTGAACTGCAAAGGGCCGTTGGGGTGATGCGTCTGGTTCGCGGCGGCGTGCGGACGGCTTATCGCCGAATCGCCCGCCAACCGATGTCTCGGCGGACCTGTGCGCCGTCGAAATGGATGCCCTGAAGGTGTTCATAGGCACGCTGTTGGGCGTTTTTGACCGAGTCGCCCAAGGCCGTGACGCACAGCACGCGGCCGCCGCTGGTGCGCAAGGTGCCATCGGTCTCGCGCACCGTTCCGGCATGGAACACCAGGGCATCCGCTTGCGCGGCAGGCAAACCGGTGATCGGGTCACCCTTGCGCGGTGAATCAGGGTAGCCCGGCGCGGCCATCACCACCCCCAGGGCCACATGGCGGTCCCACTCCATGGGTGCTGCGTCCAGGGCACCGCTGGTGGCCTGGATCATCACATCCACCAAATCGGTCTTCAGCCTCATCAGAATGGGCTGTGTTTCCGGGTCACCCATGCGGGTGTTGAATTCCAAGGTCTTGGCGCTGCCGTTGGCATCGATCATCAGACCGGCATACAGAAAACCGGTGAACGGGATGCCATCAGCCCGCATGCCTTCAATGGTGGGCAGGATGATTTCGCGCATCACCCTGGCGTGCACATCGGGCGTGACCACGGGCGCGGGGGAGTAGGCCCCCATGCCACCGGTATTCGGCCCCGTGTCGCCATCGCCGATGCGCTTGTGGTCCTGGCTGGTGGCCATGGGCTGCACATGGGTGCCATCGCACATCACGATGAAGCTGGCCTCTTCGCCCACCAAGAACTCTTCGATCACCACCCGCGCGCCGCCGGCGTTGTGCTGCACGCCGAGCTTGTTGTCCAGCAGCATGAAGTCGATGGCGGCATGGGCTTCGTCGAGCGTGGTGGCCACCACCACCCCTTTGCCAGCCGCCAGACCATCGGCCTTGATCACGATCGGGGCACCCTGGGCATTCACGTAGTCGTGCGCGGCCGCCGCATCGGTAAAGGTTTCGTAGGCAGCCGTTGGAATGCGGTGGCGCTTCATGAAGTCCTTGGCAAAGGCCTTGGAGCTTTCAAGCTGCGCGGCGGCCCGTGTGGGGCCGAAGATGCGCAGGCCGCGGCGGCGAAATTCGTCCACCACGCCCGCAGCCAAGGGCGCTTCCGGGCCCACCACGGTGAGCTCCACCTTGTTGGCCAGGGCGAATTCAGCCAGGGCCGCAATGTCGGTCACGCCGTTGTAGGGGATGTTGGTGAGGTTCACATCCAAGGCGGTGCCGCCATTGCCCGGCGCCACAAACACCTTCTGGGCCTTGGGGCTGCCCGAGAGCTTCCAGGCCAGGGCGTGCTCACGCCCGCCACCGCCGATCACCAAAATGTTCATGCGTCGATCTCGGCGTTGTGAAACACGTTCTGCACATCGTCGAGGTCTTCGATGACGTCCAGCAGTTTCTGCATGCGCGCGCCTTCGTCCCCGCTCAGGCTGATGGTGTTCTCAGCCCGCATGGTCACTTCCGCCAACTCGGCCTTCAAGCCGGCGGCCTCCAAGGCTTTGCCCACCGCTTCGAAGTCGGCCGGCGCCGTCAGGACTTCAATGGCGCCATCGTCGCCCGTCAACACATCTTCGGCCCCGGCCTCCAGGGCCACTTCCATCACCCGGTCTTCGCTGGTACCCGGGGCCAGGATGAACTGCCCACAGTGCTTGAACTGAAAGGCCACCGAACCCTCGGTGCCCAGGTTGCCGCCGTACTTGGAAAACGCATGCCGCACCTCGGCCACCGTGCGCACCCGGTTGTCGGTCATGCAATCCACGATCACCGCGGCGCCCCCGATGCCATAGCCCTCGTAGCGGATTTCCTCATAGGTCACCCCGTCCAGGTTGCCGGTGGCCTTGTCGACGTTGCGCTTGATGTTGTCGGCCGGCATGTTGGCCGCCTTGGCCTTGTCGATGGCCAGGCGCAGGCGCGGGTTCATGTTGACCTCACCACCGCCAGCGCGCGCAGCGACGATGATTTCACGGGTCAGGCGTGTCCAGACCTTGCCGCGCTTTTCATCTTGTCGGCCCTTGCGGTGCTGAATATTGGCCCATTTGGAATGTCCGGCCATGCCGAAGGCTCCTCGGTGCGAGGGGTGCTGCCCACTGGTACGGGCGCGCCCTCTTGGTGTAGGGAATGCGGGTTCGCTAGACTGCAATTCTAGGCGGGGCCAAGCCCCACCCTGCCCCGCCGACGTGGCCCCCGCCCCCATTGGAGTTGAACATGGCCGAACCCTTCCTGCTGGCCCAGCGCGGCGACACCGCCTGTCACCTGCTGCCCTCGCTGGCCAACCGACACGGCCTGGTCACCGGGGCCACGGGCACCGGTAAGACCATCACGCTGCAGAAAATGGCCGAAGGCTTCTCGCGCATCGGCGTGCCGGTGTTCATGGCCGACGTGAAGGGCGACCTCACGGGCATCAGCCAGCCGGGCCAGCCCTCGGCCAAGCTGCTGGCCATCCTGGCCGAGCGCGGGCTGTCGGCCCCAGAGCCGATGGCCTGCCCCACCACCGTGTGGGATGTGTTTGGCCAGCAGGGCCACCCGGTTCGCGCCACCGTGTCGGACATGGGCCCGCTGCTGCTGAGCCGCATGTTGGAGCTCAACGACACCCAAGCCGGCGTGTTGAACCTGGTGTTCAAGATCGCCGACGATGAGGGCCTGGCCCTGCTGGACCTGAAGGATCTGCGCGCGATGCTGGCCCACGTGGGTGAGCATGCGCGGCAGTACACCACCGAGTACGGCAATGTGAGTGCGGCCAGCATCGGGGCCATTCAGCGTGGCCTGTTGGTGGTGGAGCAGCAAGGTGGCGACCGCTTCTTCGGCGAGCCGATGCTGGACATCCACGACCTCATGCAGACCGTCTCGGGCCTGGGCGTGGTCAACATCCTGGCGGCCGAAAAGCTGATGGCCGCACCCCGGCTTTACGCCACCTTTTTGCTGTGGATGCTCTCGGAGTTGTTTGAAACCCTGCCCGAGGTGGGCGACCTCGACAAGCCCAAGCTGGTCTTCTTCTTCGACGAAGCCCACCTCTTGTTCAAGGACGCACCTGCAGCGCTGGTGGAGCGTATCGAGTTGGTGGTTCGCCTGGTGCGATCCAAGGGCGTTGGCGTCTACTTTGTGACCCAAAACCCGATGGACATCCCCGAAACGGTGCTGGGACAGTTGGGCAACCGCGTCCAACACGCGCTGCGGGCGTTCAGCCCTCGCGACCAGAAGGCCGTGAAATCGGCAGCCACCACCATGCGGCCCAATCCCGGCTTGGACCTGGAAGCGACCATCACGGAGCTGGGTGTGGGCGAGGCCCTGGTCAGCCTGCTCGACGAGAAGGCCCGGCCCAGCATCACCCAACGCGTGTACGTGATGCCACCGGCCGGACAGATCGGGCCGATCACGCCTGAGCAGCGCCAGGCCTTGCTGTCCGGGTCCTTGGTGGCAGGTGTGTATGAACAGGCCATCGACCGCGAGTCTGCTTACGAAAAGCTTCGGGTGCGGGCCACCGGCAGCGCTGATGCCGCCGAGGCTGCGCGCCCAGGTTCTGACGCCGGCTCGATGCGCGCACCCGGTGGTGCAGACCCGGCCCGCGGTCAGGGGGCCGGCACGGCCGCCGAGGGTGGCCTCTTAGGCGGCCTTTCAGACCTGCTGTTCGGCACATCCGGCCCGCGAGGGGGCAAGCGCGAAGGCCTGGCGCAAACCGCCGCACGCAGCGCCATGCGCAGCGTGGGCTCGGCGGTGGGCCGGGAAATCGTGCGTGGGGTCTTGGGCTCCATCCTGGGATCGGGCCGCCGGCGCTGAACTCAGCGGACAGGGCCACGCCGGCGGGCGTTCGGGCCCACCCCCCTCGATATAGTTGAGGGATGTCTGCCCCGCCCAAGCCCGAACCGTCCAAGCCCTCGAACTTCCTGCGCGCCATCATTGAGCGCGACCTGCAACAGGGCACCTATGCGGGCCAACACTTCGCCGGCACGCCGGGCGATGGCACCCATCACGCCACGGGTCCGCTGGACGCCGCCCGCATCCGTACCCGCTTCCCGCCCGAGCCCAACGGCTACCTGCACATCGGACACGCCAAGAGCATCTGCCTGAACTTCGGTCTGGCCCGTGACTATGGCGGCGCCTGTCACCTGCGCTTTGACGACACCAACCCGGAGAAGGAAGAGCAGGAGTATGTGGACGCCATCGTGGAGATGGTACAGTGGCTGGGTTGGTCTTGGGAGTCTGAGCTCAACGGCGCCAAGACCACCCATCTGTATTACGCCAGCTCCTACTTCGACTTCATGTACCGGGCTGCGGAATACCTGATCACCCAGGGGCACGCCTATGTGGACGAGCAGACACCCGAGCAGATGAAGGCCAACCGGGGTGACTTCAACACGCCGGGCGTCAACAGCCCCTATCGGGGCCTGCCACCCGAGCACCACCTGGCCCGCTTTCGGCAAATGCGCGACGGCCAGCATGCCGACGGCGCCATGGTGCTGCGGGCCAAGATCGACATGGCATCGCCCAACATAAACTTGCGCGACCCGGCCCTGTACCGCATCAAGCACGCCACCCATCACCACACCGGTGACCGCTGGTGCATCTACCCGATGTACACCTTCGCGCACCCCATCGAAGATGCGCTGGAGAACATCACCCACTCCATCTGCACGCTGGAGTTCGAAGATCAGCGGCCTTTTTACGACTGGACGCTGGAGCGCATCGTGCCCCTGCTGCGCTCGCCCCAGTTCGAGCGCGCAAAGGCCCTGGTGGAGCAGATTCGCACGCAAGAGCCCCAAGCGCGGGAGGCCTTCGCCCAGGCCTGCCTGCGCCGCAGCGACAAGCTGTTCGCCAGCGAGCCCGAGGCGCAGATGCGGGCGCTGTTTCAGCGCTGGCAGCAAGAGCCGGGGGCTGTGTCGCAAGACCTGGAGGGCTTCTTCCAGCTGTTGACCGAGCAGGTGGAGCAGTTCACCCCGCTGCTGGCCCATGCCTTGGACGCCCGCGAAGCCAATGTCTTCAAGTTGCCCCACCAGCATGAGTTTGGCCGTTTGAACCTGAGCTATGTGGTCACGAGCAAACGCAAGCTCAAGCAGCTGGTGGATGAAGCCATCGTGGACGGTTGGGACGACCCGCGCATGCCCACCTTGGCTGGTCTGCGCCGGCGCGGCTACACGCCCGCATCCATCCGCAAGATGGCCGATGACAGCGGCGCAAGCAAGACCAGCGCCTGGCTGGATTACGAGGTGCTGGACATCGCCCTGCGTGACAACCTCGAAGGGCAGGCCGCACGCGCCATGGCGGTGCTCGAGCCGCTCAAGCTGGTCATCACCAACTGGGCCGAGGTGTTTGGACAAGCCGAGCACCGTGTAGCGTGCCAGGCGCCCGCCCACCCCCAGCGCCCCGAGCTGGGTCAGCGCGCCATGCGCCTGGGCCCTGAGGTCTGGATCGAGCGGGAAGACTTCGAGCTTGAGCCTCCCAAGGGCTACTTTCGCCTCTTCCCGCCACGCGCCGACGGTGCCGGGGGCACCACGCCGGGCAACCGCGTTCGGCTGAAGTATGGCTATGTGGTGGAGTGCAGCGGCTTCGAGACCAATGAGGCCGGGCAGGTGGTGCGGGTGATGGCGCAGCTGATTCCCAACACCAAGAGTGGCACGCCCGGTGCGGACAGCGTGAAGGTCAAGGGCGTGGTGACCTGGGTGGCCTGCGACGAGGCGCTGCCCGCGCAGCTGCGCCTGTTCGACCGCCTGTTCACCCAGGAGCAGCCCGACGCCGGTGGGCGAGACCCCAAAGCGGTGTTGAACCCCCACAGCCGTCGGGTCGTGCAAGGCTATGTTGAACCGTCCTTGGCCAGCGCTGCGCCCGACCAGCGCTTTCAGTTCGAGCGGCATGGCTACTTTGTCACCGACCGCATCGACCATGCACCGGGGCAGGCCGTGTTCAACCGCGTCACGGGTCTGAAGGACACACGAGGCAAGTGAGCCGGTATCCCGGGGCTGCGATGCGCGAACACTTCCTGCTCGACCCCGGCCTGGTGTTCCTGAACCACGGGTCCTTCGGTGCCTGTCCACGTGAGGTGGTCCAGGCCCAGCGGCGCTGGCAGGACGAACTCGAGGCCAACCCGGTGGCCTTCCTCAGCCGCCGGTCGGGGCAGCTGTTGGGCCAAGCACGCCAGGCGGTAGCCCGCTACCTGGGTGCACAAGCCGAACACCTGGCCTTTGTGCCCAACGCCACCACGGGCGTCAATATCGTGGCGCAGTCGCTGGCTTTGCAGCCCGGGGACGAGGTGCTCAGCACCAACCACGAATACGGGGCCTGCGACGCCACCTTCCATGGGGTTTGTGAGCGCCGTGGCGCGGTCTATCGAAAGGTCGACATTCCCCTGCCCTTCCAAGCGGCCGAATTCGTCGACCGCCTGATGGCCGAGGTGACGCCGCGCACCCGCCTGATCTTTCTCAGCCACATCACATCGGCCACGGCCCTGATCTTTCCGGTGCGCGAGCTGTGCGCGGCAGCGCGCGCACGTGGGGTGCTCACCCTGATCGATGGCGCGCATGCGCCGGGTCAGGTGCCGCTGAACCTCCAAGCGGTGGGAGCGGATTTCTACACCGGCAACGGGCACAAGTGGATGTGTGGACCCAAGGGCAGCGCGTTCCTGCATGTACGGCCCGAACACCATGCGCAACTGCAGGGCCCTGTGATCAGCTGGGGCTATGTGGCCGAACAATTACAAGCCTCAGCGCAGGGGCACGAGGCTGCGGTGGCAGCCCTTGAACGCTTCTCGGGCGGCGACACCCTGCAGCGCCGCCTGCAGTGGCAGGGCACGCGCGACGTTTCAGCGTGGCTGGCGCTGCCGCAGGCCATCTCGTTTCAAGAGGCCCACGACTGGCCCACGGTGCAGGCGCGCTGCCATGAAGCCGCCGTGCAGACCATGCACACGCTGTGCCAGCGCTGGGGCCTGGAGCCCATCGCTCGTGACCAAGACTTCGCGCAGATGGCCCCCGTCCCGCTGCCGCCTCACCTGGCCACAGATCTGCAGCAGCGCTTGTTTGACGACAGCCGGATCGAGATTCCCGTCACCCAGCACCAAGGCCGGCGCTTTTTGCGCATCTCCGTACAGGGATACACGACGGCAGCCGAGGTGCAGGCGCTGTTGGACGCAACTGCCTTGGCGCACTAAACCGGTGGGCTGGCCCTCAGGGCCGTGCTCTAGCCGTAGCGGTGCTGCAGCACGCCGATGCCATCGATCTCCACCTCGACCTCGGTGCCGGGCTTCATCGGCAGCACGCCCAGGGACGTTCCGCACAGGATGAGGTCACCGGGCTGCAAGGCGATGTCCTGGGAAATCAGGCTGAGCAGTTGCGCCGGCGGCACGATCATGTCGGACAGGGCGTAGTTCTGCCGTTCGCGGCCACCCACGCGGGTGCGCAAGGTGGCTTGCGCATGGTTGAAATCGGTTTCGATCACCGGGCCGAAGACGCCAAAGCCGGGCAAGCCCTTGGCCCGGGTCCATTGGGCAAAGCTGGCGTCGCGGTGCAGCAGCTCGATGGCGGTGATGTCGTTGGCGCAGGTGTAGCCGGCGATGTGGGCAGGCGCCTGCTCGACGGAAACGGCGTGCGTGGGGCGGCCAATCACAATGGCCAGCTCACCCTCAAAGGCCACACGCCCCACAGACTCGGGTGCTGCCGGCGTGGTGCTGCCGGGGCCCGCCAGGCTGCCCTGTGCCTTGATGAAGTACAGCGGCTCAGCAGGCGGCGTCCAGCCATTCTTCTGCGCCAAGGCATGGAAGTTGTTCCACAGGCCCACCACGGTGGTGGGCTGGCAGGGCGCGAGCACCTGCACATCGGCCAGCGGCAAGAGCTGCTCGGTGGGCACATGGTCGCCGAACAGCTCACCTGCAAACACCCGAACGGTATCGCCCTCGAGCGCACCGAAATCCTGTTGGCCCGCATGGGCAAACCGCAACCATTTCATCGACGATGTCCTTGAGCGTAGTGCGCTCGACTTCAGCGCGAAGTGGGACCTTTGCGCGCTGGGCGCACAGGCATGGAACTGCTGCGCTGAGGGGATCGCGTGACACCCGGGCGCGGCGGCAAACCGGTGTGCTGCGTGAGAACACGACCCTGCGTCACCGGTGAGGTCTTCACGCCCGTGGGGGTGCTGTTCTTGCGGCGTGCGCTTTGGTAGCTCCCATCGGTGTCGGGCTGCCAGGTCGGAATCAGGTGGTGCTTGCCGTTGCCGATCAAATCGGCACGCCCCATGGACTTGAGGGCTTCGCGCAGCAGCGGCCAGTTGTTGGCGTCGTGGTAGCGCAAGAAAGCCTTGTGCAGCCGGCGGCGCTTCTCGCCGCGGACGATGTCGACCTTTTCAGCGCGTGCCGAATCACGCGTGATCCCCTTCAGGGGGTTGAGCGAGGTGTGGTACATCGCCGTGGCCGTAGCCATGGGGCTGGGGTAGAAGGTCTGCACCTGGTCGGCGCGAAAGCCATTCTTCTTGAGCCACAAGGCCAGGTTCATCATGTCTTCATCGGTGGTACCCGGGTGTGCCGCAATGAAGTAGGGAATGAGGAACTGCTGCTTGCCCGCTTCGGCGCTGAACCGGTCAAAGAGCTCCTTGAAGCGGTCGTAGGTGCCCATGCCGGGCTTCATCATCTTGGACAGCGGGCCACCTTCGGTGTGCTCCGGCGCGATCTTCAAATAGCCGCCCACGTGGTGCGTGACCAGTTCCTTCACATACTCGGGGGACTCCACCGCCAGGTCGTAGCGCAGGCCCGACCCGATCAGGATCTTCTTGACGCCCTTGAGGGTGCGGGCGCGCCGATACAGCTTGATCAGCGGGCCGTGGTCGGTGTTCAGGTTGGGGCAGATGCCCGGATACACACAAGAGGGCTTGCGGCAGGCTGCTTCAATCTCAGGGCTCTTGCAGCCGATGCGGTACATGTTGGCGGTGGGGCCACCCAGGTCGCTGACCACCCCGGTAAAGCCTTTGACCTTGTCGCGGATGTCTTCAATCTCGCGAATGATGGAGTCTTCACTACGGCTTTGGATGATGCGGCCTTCGTGCTCGGTGATGGAGCAGAAGGTGCAGCCACCAAAACAGCCGCGCATGATGTTCACGCTGAAGCGGATCATCTCCCACGCGGGGATTTTGGTGGCGTGGTCGTGGCTGCCGTTGGCGTCGGCGTAGCTTGGGTGCGGGCTGCGCGCGTAGGGCAGGTCGAACACATGGTCCATCTCCGCCGTGGTCAGCGGAATGGGCGGCGGGTTGATCCACACCTCGCGGGCCGTGTGGCCTTCCCCGTGGCGCTGCACCAAGGCGCGCGCATTGCCAGGGTTGGTTTCCAGGTGCAGCACGCGGCTGGCGTGCGCATACAGCGCCGGGTCGCTCTTGACCTGCTCGTAGGCCGGCAGCCGAATCACGGTCTTGTCGCGCGGCGTGACCAGGGCCCGGCTGTCCCGCTTGATCAGGGGGCAGCGCACCAGGCGCACCACCTGCTCCACCGGTGCAGAAGGCGCCGACGGGGCCGCCGGTGCAGGCGCAACGCCCTGCCCGGCCTGCGCAGACTGGCAGCTTTCGCCGTTGGCCTGCGCGTTCTCCTCCATGCCCAGGTAGGGGTTGAGCAGGGCGTCGATCTTGCCGGGTCGATCCACCTCGGTGGAATCCATCTCGAACCAGCCATGCAACTGAGGATCGTCGGGCTTGCGCATGAAGGCCGTACCGCGCACATCGGTGATGCTCTCGATCGACTGCTTACGCGCCAGGCGGTGCGTCACCTCCACGATGGCGCGCTCGGCGTTGCCGTAGAGCAGCAAGTCGGCCTTGCTGTCGATCAACACCGACCGGCGTACCTTGTCCTGCCAGTAGTCGTAGTGCGCGATGCGGCGCAGGCTGGCCTCGATACCGCCGATCACCACCGGGACGTCCTTGAACGCTTCCTTGCAGCGCTGCGTGTACACGAGGGTGGCGCGGTCGGGTCGCTTGCCCGCCACGCCACCGGGCGTGTAGGCGTCGTCGTTGCGCACCTTGCGATCAGCCGTGTAGTGGTTGATCATCGAATCCATATTGCCCGCGGCCACACCGAAGTACAGGTTCGGGCGGCCCAAGACCTTGAAGGCCTCGGCGCTGTTCCAGTCGGGCTGGGCGATGATGCCCACACGAAAGCCTTGCGCCTCCAGCGTGCGCCCGATCACCGCCATGCCAAAGCTGGGATGGTCGACGTAGGCGTCGCCGGTGACGATGATGACGTCGCACGAGTCCCAGCCCAGGGCCTCCATCTCGGCCCGGTTGGTGGGCAGAAACGGCGACGTGCCAAATCGCTTGGCCCAATAGGGCCGGTAGGCCGTCAGGGCCTTGGGACTGGCCTGGGGCTTGGGCGCTACCTGGGGCTGGCGCGGCGGGGAATCAAGTTGGAGGGTGCTCATGGTGGGCGGGCTAGCCCGCTATTGTCCTTCTTTGCAGCGCCGGCCGTGCGGATGAGGTCGGTACCGCAGCAACAGTCACCCGTTGGATCAGCTCAAAAAGGGCCCTGATGGATTCAGGGTCGGCTCCACAATCGGGGCATGTCCGTGTTCGCGTTGCGCCCATGTCGGCCCTGGCCCTGAGCATCGTCCTCTTGGCCGCCCTGCTGCATGCAGGCTGGAACCTGGTGGCCAAGCGCTCGGGGGGCGACCACCATTTCCTGTTCCTGGTGGTGATCTTCATCGCCCTCTTGTGGTCACCGCTGCTGTGGGTATGGGGGCCCGCCGAACTGCCCCGGTGGCAGGCACGCGATTGGGCCCTGGTGGGGCTCAGCGGCTTCGTTCATGTGCTGTACTTCCTGGCCCTGCTCAAGGGCTACCGAGAGGCCGACCTGACCGTGGTGTACCCGATGGCCCGGGGCAGTGGGCCGCTGCTCACCGCCTTCGGCGCGGCCATCTGGCTGGACGAAGGCCTGGGGGTGATCAGCGTGGCCGGTTTGCTGGCCGT
>JBJTHN010000001.1:0-84048 GCA_046094505.1 Betaproteobacteria bacterium | reverse complement strand
AAAGCGCATGGACGGCCGCTACGCGCTGGCGGAAATGGACCTCAAGACCCGCAAGGTCACGGTGATCGCGCGGGATGCGCAGTGGGACTTCAGTGCGCCTCGCTACAGCCCCGATGGCCAGCAGATTGCCTTCTTGGCCAGCCACCAGGGCCGTAAACACACCATGCCGTCGCAGTTGGCGCTGTGGTCACGGCCGCTAGGTTGGCGCGTGCTCAGTGCCCAGTGGGACCACGAGGTCAACGCACCCTTGCGCTGGGCCGATGATGGCCACAGCCTCTTGTTCACCGCCGAGGAAGAGGGCCGACAGCACCTGTGGCGATGGACCCTGGCCGCCAATGGCGCTGAAGTGGTGGCCGATGGAGGCTGGGTGCAGGCCTTCGACGTGTGCGGTGACGTGTTGGTCACCGTGGCCGATGGCGTCGATCATCCGGCACAGGTGCACGCCAGCGTGGGCCAGCAGGCCCCGCGCCGCATTGAAGAGTTCAACGATGCCGTGCTCAAGCCCATCACCATGGGGCATACCGAAGAGATGTGGATCACCGGCGCCCAAGGCGACCGGGTGCAGCTGTGGGTGACCTATCCGCCGGGCTTCAACCCCAAGAAGAAGTACCCGCTGCTGCAGGTGATCCACGGCGGGCCGCACACGGCTTTCGGTGATGCCTTCCACTACCGCTGGAATGTGCAGACCTTCGCGGCTCAAGGCTATGTGGTGGCCGCGGTGAACTATCACGGCTCCAGCAGCTTCGGCTATGCCTTCAAGGACAGCATCAGCGGCCGCTGGGGCGAGCTGGAGCTGCAGGACGTCGAGGCCGCCACCGATGCCCTGCTTAAGAAGCCGTGGGCCGACCGCAAACGGGTGTTTGCCACCGGCGGCAGCTATGGCGGCTACATGGTGGCGTGGATGAACGGACACGTGAAGCCCGGCCGCTACGCGGCCTACATCTGCCACGCGGGCTGCTTCGATTGGACCGCCATGTTTGCCGACGATGCCTACACCTGGCATGCCAAGGAGCTGGGCGCATGGTACTGGGACGACATGGCGCGGGTTCATGCCCAAAGCCCGCACGCCTTTGCGCAGCACATGAAGACACCCACGCTGGTGATTCACGGTCAGCTCGACTACCGCGTGCCCGATGCGCAGGGCCTGGCCTACTACAACACGCTCAAGGCGCGTGGCGTGGATGCGCGGCTCGTGTGGTTCCCCGACGAAAACCACTGGATCCTCAAGCCCCGTAACTCACGGCTGTGGTACGGCGAATTCTTCGACTGGTTACGCCGCCACGATGTGGGTGCCCAGAGAGCCAAGCTCACAAAACGTGCTTCGGCCAAGCCCGCTTCACGGCCCAAGGCCTGAGGTCAGATAGACCGCACCCAGGCAGCCGGACGTCGCGAGGACCGCGCATGCTCATCAACTTCTTCTACACGCTGCGCGCAGCCAAGCTGCAGGTGAGCATCCGCGAGTACTTGACCCTGATCGAGGCGCTCAAGGCCGGCGTGATCGGCCCCAGTGTGGACGAGTTCTACTATTTGTCGCGCACCACCCTGGTCAAAGACGAGACGCAGTTCGACAAGTTCGATCGGGCTTTCGGCGCCTACTTCAAGGGCGTGGAAATGGTGACCGACTTCACCCAAGACATTCCGCTGGAATGGCTGAAGAAGACGCTCGAGCGTGAACTCACGCCCGAGCAGAAGGCCGCCATCGAGAAGATGGGCTGGGATGAACTGATGGAGACGCTCAAAAAGCGCCTTGAAGAACAGAAGGGCCGCCACGAAGGCGGTAACAAGTGGATTGGCACCGGTGGCACCAGTCCCTTTGGGCACGGCGGCTACAACCCGCAAGGGGTGCGCATCGGCGGCAAGGGTGGCAACCGCAGCGCCGTGAAGGTCTGGGACCAGCGGGCCTATGCCGACTATGACGACACGCTGGAACTGGGTACGCGCAACATCAAGTTGGCCCTGCGCCGGCTACGCCGATTTGCGCGTGAAGGTTCCGAGACCGAACTGGACCTGGACGACACCATTCATTCCACCGCCGCCAATGCTGGCTTGCTGGACATCAAGATGGTGCCCGAGCGCCACAACAAGGTGAAGGTGCTGCTGCTGATGGACGTGGGCGGCACGATGGACGAGCACATCCACCGGGTGGAAGAACTCTTCAGCGCGGCCAAGGCCGAGTTCAAGCACCTGGAGTTCTATTACTTCCACAACTGCGTGTACGACTTCGTGTGGAAGAACAACAGGCGCCGCTACGCCGAGAAGTTCCCGACCTGGGACATCATCCGCAAGTACAACAAAGACTACAAGCTCATCTTTGTGGGCGACGCCACGATGAGCCCCTACGAAATCCTGCAGCCCGGTGGCAGCGTCGAGTACAACAACGAAGAGCCCGGCGCCGAGTG
Organism: Betaproteobacteria bacterium; assembly: GCA_046094505.1. Classification (GTDB taxonomy): domain Bacteria; phylum Pseudomonadota; class Gammaproteobacteria; order Burkholderiales; family Burkholderiaceae_C; genus RFTU01. Next base: position 81,649 of record JBJTHN010000001.1, on the reverse strand, counting down.
GCTGCAGCGGCTCACACATGCCTTCCCGAAGTACGCCTGGATCAACCCAGAACCGGCCGGGGTGTGGCAGTACCGTCAAAGCATCGCCATCATCCAGCAGATCATGAACCAGCGAATGTTCCCGCTGTCGCTGCAGGGCCTGGAAGGCGCCATGCGGCTGCTCAGCAAATGAGCTACTCGGTCAAGGAAGTCTTTTACACGCTGCAGGGCGAAGGCTTGCGGGCCGGGCGGCCTGCGGTGTTCTGCCGATTCGCCGGGTGCAACCTGTGGAACGGGCGTGAGGAAGACCGCTACAGCGCGGTGTGCCGCTTCTGCGACACCGATTTCGTGGGCACCGACGGAACCTTGGGCGGCAAATACAACGCGGCCGAACTGGCGGCGCTGGTGGCCGCCCAATGGCCGCAAACCGAGCACGGCCGCTCTTCGGGGGCCATTCCCTATGTGGTGCTCACCGGAGGCGAGCCCATGCTGCAGGTGGACCAAGTGCTCATCGATGCCCTGCACGCGCAGGGCTTTGAGATTGCGGTGGAAACCAACGGCACCCTGCCGGTGCCCATGGGCCCGCAGGGCATCGACTGGGTGTGCGTCAGCCCCAAGGCCGGTGCCGATTGGGTTCAGCGCCGCGGGCATGAGCTCAAACTCGTGTACCCGCAGCCCGCGTTGATGCCCACCTCAGTTGAATCACGGGCCGAGCAGAACGGGCCCTCCAGCCCGAACTTTGAACACTGGCTGCTGCAACCCATGGACGGCCCGCTGCAGGCCCTGCACACCAAACAGGCCATTGCCTACTGCCAAGCCCACCCCCGCTGGCGCCTGAGTGTGCAAACCCACAAGGTCTTGGCCATCCGCTGAAGCCCAAGGGCGCAGGGCACAATTCCGTCTGTGACTTCCGCCTCCTACGAACTCAGCCAGCGCTTCCACTTCGAAGCGGCGCACACGCTGCGCCGCGCCGAAGCCACGGGCGAAGTGGAAAGCAGCCGACGCGTGCATGGCCATACCTACTTGGCCGACATCACCCTGCGCGGCCAGCCCGATGAGCGAGGGATGGTGATGGACCTGGGCTTGGTGCGTGCCGAAATCGCCCAGTTGCGCCAACGGCTGGACCACCGCTTCCTCGACGAAATCGAAGGCCTGGGCCCCGCCACGCTGGAAAACCTGTGCGCCTTCATTGCGCGGCACCTGCGCGGCCCCCTGCCCCAGTTGGTGCGGGTGCGCGTGTGGCGCGACGCCAGCGGTGACAGCTGCGTGTTGCACCTCGAATAAACTTCGCACAAGCCACCGTAGTTCAATGGATAGAACGAGCGCCTCCTAAGCGCTAGATACAGGTTCGATTCCTGTCGGAGGCACCAGGTGCGGCTGGCTTGGCTGCGGGCAAGACCTCCCAGGGCTTCGAAGTGGGCATCCGCCACAACTTCTGATCCTTCAGGTCACGCCTGACACCATCGGCCGAACGCCCAGCAAGGGGTGTTCGGCCGATTCGCTTGTGGGCTCAGCGTGTGAGCCAGCGCCGCAGGCCGTGGCTCAAGCCGTCCACGACGGCCACCATCAACAGCATGGCGCCCAGGATGGTGGCGGTCTTGCCCATCTGGAACAAGCCCATGTGGAAGGCCAGCAGTTGCCCCAAGCCGCCCGCGCCCACCACGCCCAGCACAGCGGCTGCGCGGATGTTGTTTTCCCAGCGGTACAGGGTGTAGCTCATCAACTGCGGCAACACCTGCGGCAGCGTGGCGTAGGCCACCACGGCCAGGCGGCCCACCCCAAGGCGGCGCAGCGCTTCACCCGGCCCTGGCGGTGCGTTTTCAATGGCCTCGGCAAACAGCCGCCCCAGCACGCCCGCGGTGTGAAAGGCCAGGGCCAAGGTGCCCGCGAAAGGCCCCAGCCCCGCCGAGATCAGCAGCAGCGAGGCCCACACCAACTCGGGGATCGAGCGCAGGGCATTGAGCAACCACCGGGTCAGGGCCCGCAGCGGTGCGCCATCGTGCTCGTACAGGCGGCTGGCTGGAATGGCCAATGCCAATCCCACCAAGGCGGCCAGTGCCGTGCCCAACACCGACATCGCCAGCGTTTCCCACGCGCCCACCAACACCTTGTGCACAAAGGGCGCCGAGGTGTCGGGCGGGAAAAACTCCGCCACGAAGCGGGCCATGCTGCGCAGGGCCTCCATCGACAGGAACTGGCGCCATTGCAGGTCCAAGGACCAGAAGCTGGCCACCACCAGGGCCAACAGCCCCAGGCTGAACCAGCAGGCGGTGCAGCGGGCGCTGAACAAAGGCGGCGGCAGGCGATAGGGCTGGTTGGCGGCGTCTCGGCTGATGGGCTTCATGACGCGCCCTTAGGCCAGCACCCTGCGCAGCCATCCGCTGATGCGGTCAGCCAGGGCCACCAGGGCCACGAACACCAGCAGCATGCTGGCCACTTCGCCCCCGTTGAACATCTTCATGGAGTTGTCGAGCTGCTGGCCCAAGCCGCCGGCGCCCACAAAGCCCAAGACCACGGAGGACCGGATCGCGCACTCCCAACGGTAGACGGTGTAGGACGTGAGTTCGCCCGCGTTGGTGGGCAACAAGCCCCAGAAGAAGGCCTGCAGGCGGCCGCTGCCGTTGCGCAACAGCGTCTGCGTAGCATGGGCCTCACCACTTTCCAGGATCTCACCGTACACCTTGCCCAACATGCCGCCATAGGTCAGTGCAATTGCCAGCACGCCCGCGGTGGGTCCCAGGCCCACCACCCGAACGAAGACCAAGGCCCAGACCAGTTCGGGGATGGAGCGCAAGACGATGAGCAGCCACCGCGCCAGGGTGCGAACGGCGGCCGGCATCACCGCCATGCGCCCGCTGAGCGCGGAGACCGACAAGACCCGCGTGCTGACCAGGCTCAAGGGCACGGCCAGCAACAGGGCCAGCGTCACACCGGCGGTGGCCATGGCCACGGTGCGCCAAGTCTCGCGCACGACCATCTCGACAAACTCCTGTGAGTGCGCCAACGGCCAGAAGCTCGACAGGAACTGACCGGTCACCTTTAGGTTGCCCGGCTCGAACAGCACCCAGGGGCGGAATTCGGTGGCCACACCCAGGGGCCACAACAGCACCACCACGGTGACCATCAGGGCCACCCGGCCCAGCCAGGCAGGGTCACGGTCGGGCGCAGCCCGCAAGGCCATGGGGGATGCGGCGCTCATCGGCAGTGCATCACCACCGGTGGTGCAGTCGCCGGGCCGCTGGGCTGCAGGGGCAAGGCCGCCTCACCGCGCAGTTCGTGTTCGAACTGGCTGTACAAGTCTTCCAGGCGCTGGCGGCTGATGTCCTGCGGCGGCAGGTCAAACACCACGCGTCCCTCGCGCATACCGACCACGCGGGGGAAGTGAGCCAGAGCCATGTCCACCTGGTGCAGGGTGGCCACCAGGGTGATGCCGGCTGCACGGGTGCGGTCTACCAAGGTACGCACGGCCTGTTGGGCACGCGCCGGGTCCAGTGCCGAGAGGGGCTCGTCGATCAACCAAAGCGAACCAGGCGAAACCAGAGCACGCGCCAGGCCCACGCGTTGGCGTTCGCCACCCGACAGGCGGTCGACACGGTCAAACAGTTTGTCACCCAAGTCAAAGGCTTCCAAGGCCTCGAAGGCCGCGGGGATGTCGCGGGGATAGAACAAAGAGCGCAGGCTGGCCCACAAGGACAGGGCCGGTAACTGCCCGGCCAGCACCGCTGTGACCACGCGCTGGCGCGGTGGCAGGGGTGGCACTTGCGGCGCGACGAACAGACGCCCGCGCAGGGCTTGACGCTTCCGGTGGCTCAAGGCCCAGGGGTCGGATCCGGCCAGACGCAGGCCGCCCGATGCGGGCGCCAGGGCCACCGACATCACCTGCAGCAAGGTGGTCTTGCCCGCGCCTGAGGGCCCGATCACCGCCACCTGCTCGCCGGCTTGAACGCGCAGGTCCACGGCGTGCAGGGCGGGCGCTGCAGCCGCTTGGGCCGCGGGGTGGCGCGCGGTGAGTTGCTGCAGTTCCAGGTCCAAGCCGCGGACAGCCATACCGGGCCCTTCAGGGGCGGGTACCCGCTGGGCTGGCGGGGTTGCGGTGGTGGGCTGGGTCAACGCCACCGGCCTCAGAGCAGGCCGGCGCTGCGTGCCGCCGTCTCCAGGCCCTTGTAGTTCTCAGGGGAGGTGGGCACGTAGCGGGTGGCACGGTTGAGCCGCAGGATCTCGGCGTGCACCGGGTCAGCGGGGTTGAGGTCCAGCAGGGCCTTCCTCACGCGCTCTTGAAGCGCTGCGGGCATGTCGGCATGCACGGACCAGTTGTAGTTGAAGTAGGCCGGGGTCGTGTAGAACACGTCCACGTCCTTGGTGTCGACCTTGTTCTCGCTCACGAACTTTCGCCACACGGTGATGTCCAGCGCGGCCGCATCGACCTTTCCGCTGACCACCGACGCAATGGTGGCGTCGTGCGCGCCGCTGTAGGCCACGCGGCGGAAGTCCTTTTCGGGGGTCAGCCCTGCCTGCAGCAGGAAACTGCGCGGCATGAGGTGGCCCGAGGTGCTGCTTTGGGAGCCAAAGGAGACCTGCTTGCCCTTCATGTCGGCCAGCGCCTTGATGCCGGAATTCGTCTTGGCAATGAACACCGACTGGAAACGGGTGTCCTCTTCACGCTGTGCCAGGGGGACGATCTTGCCCCCACTGCGCAAGTTGGCCTGCACGTGGGTGAAGCCCCCGAACCACACCAGGTCCACCTTCTTGTTTACCAGGGCCTCCACGGCGGCCGGGTAGTCGTTGACCGGCGTGAACTCAACCTTCATACCCAGGCGCTGTTCCAGGTAGGTGGCAATGGGCGTGAACTTGCGCACCTGCTCCGTGGCCGCTTCTTCGGGAATGGTGGTGACGCGAAAGACGGTTTGGGCATGGCTGACAATGCCCCACACAAGCACCGCGCCGGCCATCAGGGCCCGCAGGGTGCGCGAAGGTGACAAGCTGATCATGAAGGCTCCTCAAAGGGTGTAGTGACCAAACCCCGTATTTGAGACGAAATTCAATGCCCACGCACTCACAAGCCGAGCAGCCCCCGCGCTCGCCCCAATTCGTGCAGGTCTACCGCGAAGACCAGGCCGCCTTGCGCCGCGAGTTGACCCAAGGGCTGCTTGATCCGGGCCAGGCCCATTGCTCGCCGAAGTTTCTGTATGACGCGCTGGGGTCTCGCCTGTTCGAGGCCATCACCGAGCTGCCCGAGTACTACCCCACCCGCACCGAAGCGGCCCTGTTCAAGGCTCACGCGCAGGACATGGCCCAAGCCCTGCCCACAGGCGCCACCCTCTTTGATCTGGGCGCGGGCAACTGCAACAAGGCGGCGTCCTTGTTTGACCGCTTCGAACCGGCGCGCTATGTGGCCATCGACATCTCGGTGCAGTTCCTGCAAAGTGCCTTGGAGTGCCTACAACGCCAACACCCACAGCTGGAAATGTGGGGACTGGGCGTGGACTTCTCCAGCGGTGTGCAGCTGCCCCCCAGCATCGAGGAGGCCGCCTCGGCCCAGCGCCTGTGGTTCTACCCGGGCTCCAGCATCGGTAACTTCACGCCCGATGCCGCGCTTGGGTTTCTGCGCAGCGTGCATGCAGCTTGCGGCCCCTTGCACGGCAGTGGCCTGCTGATTGGCGTGGATCTGGTCAAAGACCGCGACACCCTGGAGGCTGCCTACGACGATGCCTTGGGCGTGACCGCCGCCTTCAACCTGAACCTGTTGCTGCACCTCAACCGCCTGCTGCAGGCCGACTTCCGGCTGCGCGACTGGCGCCACCGGGCTCACTACGACACGGTGCTGCAGCGCATTGAGATGCACCTTCAAGCCCGCCATCGGGTGACGGTCTCCTGGCAGGACGAACAGGGCCAGCGGCGTGAGCGGGTGTTTCAGGCTGGCCAAACCCTGCACACTGAGAACTCCTGCAAGTGGACGCTGGAGGGCTTCACGTCACTGCTGCAGCGTGCGGGCTTTAAGGGGCTGCGGCACTGGGCCGATCCCCACCAGGCCTTTGCGGTGTTCTGGGCCCAGGCCCGCTGATCAAACCCCAGGGCCGCGCGACACGGTGCGAAAACCAGCAGGCAGGTCTTGCCGATCGGGCAAAAAGAAGTTGCGGTAGCGCGCGCTGCGCAGCCGGGGGGCGGTGAACCGGCTGGCCCCGCGCAGCACCCGGTGGGTGCCAAACCACGGGGCCGAATAGTCGCGGTAGGGGTGGGCCACGAAGCCCGGGTAGGGCTCAAAGGTGCTGGCGGTCCACTCCCACACCCATCCCCACTGAAAGTCCGGCAGGCACATCGCCGCACACTCCCATTGGGCCTCCGTGGGCAGCGCACGCCCGGCCCAATCGCACCAGGCCTGCGCATCAGCCGCGCTCAGGTAGGCCACCGGTTCGGACAGGTCCAGGTCACGCCACTGCCCGAAGTGGCGCATCTTCCAGCGCCCGCCGTGGCCCTGCACCACGCTGGGCACACGATGGCCCGTGGCCTGCACGAAGTCCAGGTACTCACCCCAGCTCACCGGCTGCAGGTCGATCTCAAATGCCGGCACCACGCGCTCATGGGGGCCACATTCATTGTCAAAGCAAAAGCGCCCCGCAACGGCCTCTTGGCCCATGTGCAGGGTCTGTGCTGCCACGCGGGCCCGCCGCCCGTGGAGGCTTGGTGGCAGGGGCTGGCGCTCACGTTGCTCGTCCGCAGCCGTGCCCATGGGCAGGTCCAGCGCCTGTGCCATGTACAGGGCCGCTTCCTGATGCATGTCTTCGTGCACCAGCACCAGCTGCCAGCAGTACAGGTCTTGCCCCTGCTGCGTAGCCTGTTCCAGCAAGTCCAGCGTCTGCGCCAAGCCCCGCGCCAACTCCGCCCGCACAGCGCGCAAGCCCGGCAGGTTCAAGGACCAACGGCTGGCATGCGCCACCGTGCTGGAGTCGTACAGGGCATCGGCACCGGCCACGGCCGGGGGCGTTCGCGGGTGGTCGGGCGAACAGCGCAGGCCCAGGCCCCGTTGGGGGTTGCGCCCAATCCACCAGGTTTGGAACCAACCCACATGCCCCCACTCCCACAGGGGCAGGTTCAAGCTGGCACGCTCGGGCACTCTCAGGCTGGGCAGTGCGTGGCACCAAGCCTCCATCATGGCCAGGGTTCGGGCCCGAGACTGTTGCAAGGCCGCCGCCAGGGCATCGGCCTGTTGGGGAACGCCGCTCATCTCGCGCTATAACCCTCGCATGAAATCCAAACCGGCCAAACCCGTGGTGGTGATCGTCACCCCCGCCTGGGCCGACGCCAACAATGGCAATTGGCGCACGGCGGCCCGTTGGGGCCGGCTGCTCAGCGCCAAGCATACGGTGCTCTTGGCCGACGCTTGGCCGCAGGGCCGGCTGCAGGCTTTGGGGCGCGGCTCGGCATCATGGTCCGACGCACAGCTGCGCCAACTCGCCAGCCAGGCGCAGGCCCTGGTGGCCCTGCACGCCCGTCGATCGGCCCCCTCGATCCAAGCCTGGCACCACCTGCATGGCGCACGGGGCTTGGTGGTGGTGTTGACGGGTACCGACCTCTACCAGGACCTCTACAGCGCGCATGCCGAGGTGGTGGCCACGGTGGAGCAGTCCCTGCAGGCGGCCCAACGCCTGGTGGTCTTGCAAGACCAAGCCCTGCGCGACCTGCCCGCAGCCTTTGCAGACAAGGCCGACGTGCTCTATCAATCGTGCAGCACGCGGCGCGCCGTAGACAAGCCCGACCTGCAGCGAAGACCGCTGAAGGCGTTGATGGTGGGACATCTGCGCGCCGAGAAAGACCCCCTGACCCTGATGCGTGCAGCCCGCCTGCTGCACGAGAGCGCCTTGGCGCAGCCGCGCGAGCCTGTGCCGCGCATCCACATCAACCACCTGGGTGCGGCACTGGACCCCAAGCTCGGGGCCGCGGCCCAGGCCACGCAAGCCGACTGTCCACTCTACCGTTGGCACGGTGCCTGCACCCACCAACAAACCCGGCGGCTGATTCAAGCTGCGCATGTGTTGGTGCACACCAGCCGTGTGGAAGGCGGTGCGCATGTGATCATGGAGGCACTGTGCAGCGCCACACCCGTGGTCGCCAGCCGCGTGGCGGGCAATGTGGGCATGCTGGGCAGCGACTACGCCGGCTACTTCGAGGTGGGCGATGCCCACGGTTTGGCGCAGCTGCTGCGACGGTTTCAGACCGATGCGCACTTTCGATCCACGCTACAGGCACAAAGCCTGCGGCGAGCCGCCTGCTTCGCCCCGGCGCTGGAGGCCCAAGGCCTGCAGGCGCTGGTGGCCCGCCTGCTGCAGGCCTGAACCCCTCAGCCGGCGGGCTGCACGGCTGGGGTGCGCAAGGCGCGCGACAGCATCACCACCGGGATCAAACCCACCAGCACAATGGCCAGACTGGGCAAGGCCGCCTCGCCCAGTCGTTCATCGCGCGCCAGGTTGAAGGCCACCACCGCCAAGGTGTCGGCGTTGAACGGGCGCAGCACCAAGGTGGCTGGCAGTTCCTTCATCACGTCTACAAACACCAACAACAGCGCAGCCAAGGCACTGCGCCGCAGCAGTGGCATGTGCAGCTCCCGCAGCACACGCCAAGGGCGCGCACCCAGCAGCCGCGCGGTGTCGTCCACCGCCGCGGGCACGCGGGAGTAGCCCGCCTCCACCGCCTGCAGGGCCACCGCGGAAAAGCGCACCAAATAAGCCAGCATCAGGCCCAGGACGGTGCCGGTGAACCAGGCCGGCACACCCCACTGCGGCACCACGGCCTGCACCCAGGCCAAGGGCAACAAGATGCCCACGGCAATCACGCCCCCGGGCACCGCGTAACCCAGGCCCATCACCTGTGCACCAGCGGCCAGGCTCCGCTGCAAGCCGCGGTCCCAGGGGCCTTGAACCGAGCGGCCATTCACGCGCTGCAGGAAGGCCAACAAGACGGCCAAGCCCGTGGCCAGCAGCCCCGCGCACAAGGCCAAGCGGAAGCTCGTCCACGCCCACTGTCCGAACGGGGCCAGGGGCAAGCCCCATTCCGAAAACTGCAGCTCCTGCCACATCAGCCGCAGCAAGAGCAACACAGGCACCACAAAGCCCAACAGCACCGGCAGCGCACACAGGGCAAAGGCCAGCACCGACAAGCCCCCGTGCAAGACCAGGGGCCGCGCATCCTGCGAACTTGAAGGGCCCTGTCGGGCACTGGAAAACCGAAGCCGGGCCTGGGCACGCCGCTCCATCCACAGCAGCAGGGCCACGACCAACAGCAGCAGGCTGGCCAACTGAGCGGCCGCCCAGCGGTCGTTCATCGCCAACCAGGCCTTGTAGATGCCGGTGGCCAAGGTGTCCAAACCAAAGAAGGCGCTGACACCGTAGTCGGCCAGGGTTTCCATCAGCGCCAGGGCCACACCGGCCACGATGGCTGGGCGCGCCAGGGGCAAGGCCACTTCGGCCACCCGGCGCCAGAAGCCCGCGCCCAAGAGGCGTGCGGCCTCCATCATCTGCACACCCCGCTCGGCCAATGCGGTGCGGGTGAGCAGGTACACATAGGGGTACAGCACCAGCGTGAACAACACCACGGCCGCGCCCAGGCTGCGCACATCAGGCCACAAGGCGCCTTGCAACCCCAGGGCCGAGCGCAACGCGGTTTGCACCGGCCCGCTGTACTGAAGGGCATCGGTGTAGGCGTAGGCCATCACATAGGCCGGCATGGCCAGGGGCATCAGCAGCGCCCACTCGAACACCCGGCGGCCCGGGAAGTCGAAGAGGGTCACCGCCGCTGCGGCCCCCGCACCCAAAAGCGTTACGCCCAGGGCCACCGACACCACCAGCAGGGCCGAGTTCAGCGCATAGCCCGGCAGCACGGTGCTCCACTGATGGGCCAGGGTGGCCCAGGCCTGCGCATCCGCACCCGCCCACGAACCCAGCACACCCAGGACGGGCAGGCCCAAAGCGGTGCACAGGAGCGCGGTCACGAGGCTGATCAGACGCATGTGGAAGGGGATGCCGGCCGGTCTGTTTGACCAGAAGGCCGGCAGGCCTGTGGACTATTGAATAAGAATGGTTTGCATTTGCGACCAAACCCGTATCATAGGCGGATGTTCATCCAGGTTGACCAGGCCACCCTGCGCTACCCCGGCGCCCATCGGCCCGCTGCCGATGGCGTCTCCTTGAGCCTGACCACAGGCCAGATCGGGGTGCTCATCGGGCCTTCGGGCTGTGGCAAAACCAGCCTCCTGCGGGGCATCGCGGGGCTCGAGCGCTTGAGCGAGGGCCGCATCAGCGTGCGGGAACGCCTGCTCAGCGGACCAGGCCAGCATGTGGCCCCGGAAGACCGCCAGATCGGGATGGTGTTTCAGGACTACGCCCTGTTTCCGCACCTGAGCGTGGCAGAGAACGTGGCCTTTGGGATCAAGCACCTGGCCGCTGGAAAGCGGAGCCGGCGGGTGGCCGAATTGCTGGATGTGGTGGGCCTGGCGCACGCCGCCCAACGCGCCCCGCACCAACTCTCGGGTGGCCAGCAGCAGCGCATCGCCCTGGCTCGTGCCCTGGCCCCCGGGCCGCAGCTCTTGCTGCTTGACGAACCCTTTTCGAGCTTGGACGTGGACCTGCGAGAGCGCTTGGCCCACGACCTGCGCACCATCCTGAAGCAAACGGGCACCACCGCCCTGTTCGTTACCCACGATCAACAGGAGGCCTTCGCCCTGGGCGACATGATCGGCGTGATGCACCAGGGGCGCTTGAAGCAGTGGGACAGCCCCTACGAGCTCTACCACCGTCCGGCCACACGCTTCGTAGCCGAGTTCATCGGACACGCGGTGTTCACCCCAGCCCAGATCGTCCTGTGCGCGCATGGGCCCTGTGTACACACGCCCTTGGGCGAAATCGACAACCCCAACGAGTGCCCGCTGCCCAGCGCCTACCCCGACGGGCGGTGCGACGTCTTGCTGCGCGCCGACGACATCCTGCACGACGACGACAGCCCGGTGAAGGGCCGCATCGAACGCAAGGCCTTCCGTGGCTCCGAGTTCCTGTACACGCTGCGCCTGGCCACGGGGGAACAGGTGCTGACGCACGTGCCCAGCCACCACGACCACCACCTGGGCGAATGGATCGGCATTCGGCTGCAGATGGACCACGTCGTGACCTTCCCACGCCTCTCCTGAACGAGGTCAGGAACTTCACCCATCGGGGCACCTCAAATGTCGGCATGTCCCTAGAATTGGGAACTTGCTTGCGGAGCGCGGTGACGCGGGATCGGATCGAACATGAGCTCAAAATTTAAAGTTGCCGGCCTGGTGGCCATCGGCGCCTTGGCCGGTGCCCTCACCACGCTGCAGTTTTCCGCGTACGCGCGCAGCGCGTTTTCGCCGCTGCCCTTGGAAGAGCTGCAGCAGTTGGCCGCCGTGTTTGGCATCGTCAAGAGCGACTACGTCGAGGCCGTGGATGAGAAGAAGCTGATCACCGACGCCATCTCGGGGATGGTGTCGGGCCTAGACCCCCACAGCCAGTATTTCGACAAGAAGAGCTTCAAGGAATTCCGCGAAGGCACCAGCGGCCGTTTCGTGGGCGTGGGCATCGAGATCGGCATGGAAGACGGCGTGGTCAAGGTGGTCTCCCCCATTGAGGGCTCGCCAGCCTTTCGGGCGGGCCTCAAGAGCGGCGACCTCATCACCCGCATTGACGACACACCCGTCAAGGGCCTGAGCATGGACCAGGCCGTCAAGCGCATGCGCGGCGAACCGGCCACCAAGGTGGTCCTCACCATTTTCCGCAAAGCGGAAAGCCGCAGCTTTCCGGTGACCATCATCCGCGAAGAGATCCGCATGCAAAGTGTGCGCGCCAAGATGGTGGAGCCCGGTTACGGTTGGTTGCGGGTCAGCCAGTTCCAAGACCGCACCGTCGACGACTTCGTGCGCAAGCTGGACGAGTTGTACAAGCAAGACCCCAACCTCAAAGGCCTGGTGCTGGACCTGCGCAACGACCCGGGCGGTCTGCTCGAAGGCGCGGTGGCGATGTCGGCAGCCTTCTTGCCCTCAGACGTGGTGGTGGTGTCCACCAACGGCCAGCTGCAGGACTCCAAGGCCGTCTTCAAGGCCACGCCCGAACACTACCTGCGCCGCGGTGGCAACGACCCGCTGCGCCGCCTGCCCGATGCGGTCAAAAAGGTGCCCTTGGTGGTCCTGGTCAATGAAGGCTCGGCTTCGGCCAGCGAGATCGTGGCCGGCGCGCTGCAAGACCACAAGCGCGCCACCATCATGGGCGCGCAGACCTTCGGCAAGGGATCGGTTCAAACGGTGCGACAGCTGTCGGCTGACACGGCACTCAAGATCACCACCGCCCGCTACTACACGCCCGGCGGCCGCAGCATCCAGGCCAAGGGCATCGTGCCCGATGTGTGGCTGGATGAAACGGCCGAAGGCAATGTCTTCGCTGCGTTGCGCACGCGTGAGGCCGACTTGACCAAGCACCTCAGCCAGGGTGAAGAAGCCAAGGACGAGGCCCGCGAGAAGGCCCGCGAAGAGGCGCGCAAGAAGCTCGAGGAATTGAGCAAGAACAACGAGATCAAGCCGCTGCCGGAGTTCGGCAGCGCCGAGGATTTCCCGCTGCAGCAGGCGCTCAACCGACTCAAAGGCAAGCCGGTGATGGCCAGCAAGAGCGCGGCCGAGCGCAAGGCTCAGGCGCCCGAGTCCTGATCGACGATCAGGGCTGGGGCTGTCCTCGCACACCCGGCACGGCATGACCGACGACGAGCTGCTGCGCTACTCGCGTCACATCCTGCTGCCCGAAATCGGGGTGGAGGGGCAAGAGCGGCTCTTGGCCTCTCGAGCCCTGGTGATTGGGGCCGGCGGCCTGGGATCTCCCGTGGCGCTGTACCTGGCCGGTGCCGGCGTGGGGCACATCACCTTGGTTGACCACGACACGGTGGACGTCACCAACCTGCAGCGCCAGATCGCGCACGGGCAGCACAGCGTTGGCCGGCCCAAGGTGGAATCCGCTCGGCAGCGCATGCTGGACATGAACCCGCTGGCCCGCATCCACACCGTGCAGGAAAAGGCCGATGCCAGCCGTCTGCAGGCCTGGGTGGGCGAGCATGATGTGGTCTTGGACTGCAGCGACAACTTCGCCACGCGCCACGCCGTCAACGCCGCCTGCGTGGCGCATGGCGTGCCCCTGGTGTCGGGCGCGGCCATCGCCTGGGACGGCCAGATCTCCGTGTACGACACCCGCCAGCCACAGCACCCTTGCTATGCCTGTGTCTTCCCGCCCGAGACCACCTTTGAAGAGGTGCGCTGCGCCACGATGGGGGTGTTTGCCCCCTTGGTGGGCATCATCGGCAGCCTGCAGGCCGCCGAGGCCCTCAAGCTGCTGGCCGGCACCGGCAGCAGCTTGGCGGGGCGGCTGTGCATGTTCGACCTGCGCACCGCGCAATGGGACGAGGTTCGCCTGGCGCGCCAGCCCCACTGCCCCGTGTGCGCGCACCGCGGCCCAAGGGGTGAGCGAGTTGCTGTTCCTCCTCGATGACGTGCTGGGCCTACACGGGCGCGCCCACAGCTTCACTGCCGACACCCCCCTTTTGGGGCCTTGCCGGAATTGGATTCGATGGCCGTGATCGACCTCATCGCCGCGCTGGAGCAGCGCTGGGGCCCGCGGGTGGCCGACGATGAAATCGATGGCCGCACCTTTGCCACCGTGGGCAGTTTGTGGGCCTTCGTGGAGTCCGCTCAACGGGTTTCACCGACCTGAGGGCCGGGGTGCGGCGATGCGGCCTCCACCAAGGCCAGGCGCTCCTCGTCAGCACCGCTGTGGCGCAGGATCAGGTCGTGCAGGCACGCCGGTGGAGGTGCAGGCACCCAGCTCATGGGAAAAGTATGTCATGCTGAAATAATCACCGCATGACAACCGTCTTGCTGACCGGAGCCACCGGCTACATCGGCTCCCACACGTGGCTGGCCCTGCATGGTGCGGGGTTTCGGGTTGTGGGCCTGGACAACTTCAGCAACAGCTCACCCCAGGTGTTGCCGCGTTTGGAGCGCCTGACCGGCTCGAAGCTGGTGTTCGAGCAAGCCGACGTGAACGACGGGGCGGCGCTGGCCACGGTACTGGCGCGCCACAAGCCTGCCGCCGTGGTGCACTTTGCGGCCTTCAAGGCAGTCGGCGAGTCCACCGCACAACCGCTGGCCTACTACCGCAACAACATCGGTGGTTTGGTTTCCTTGTGCCAAGCGCTGCAAGCCAGCGGGTGTGGGAAGCTGGTCTTCAGCAGCAGCGCCACGGTGTACGGCAAGCCTGAGCGGCTGCCAATTCGAGAAGACGCGGCGATCCAGGCCGCCAATCCCTACGGGCACACCAAGCGCATGGGCGAGCAGATCTTGCACGACCTGGGACTCGCCAACCCCGATTGGTGCACCGGCATCCTGCGCTACTTTAACCCGGTGGGTGCGCACGACAGTGGCTTGATCGGCGAGGACCCTCGAGGTGTTCCCAACAACCTGATGCCCTATGTGGCCCAAGTGGCCGTGGGACGCCGCCCGCGCTTGCAGGTCTTCGGTAACGACTACGACACACCCGATGGCACGGGCGTGCGCGACTACATCCATGTGATGGACCTGGCGCAAGGCCATGTGGCCGCATTGCAGGCCCTCTTGGGTGGCCATGGGTCCTTCACCGTCAACCTGGGAACCGGACAGGGCTGCTCCGTGTTGGAGCTGGTGCAGGCCTATGAGGCCGCCAGTGGACGGCCCATTCCCTATGAGGTGGTGGCCCGCCGCCCCGGCGACATCGACGCCTGCTACGCGGACCCCACCCTGGCGCACTCCCTGCTGGGCTGGCGTGCCCAACGGGGCTTGGCCCAGATGTGCGAAGACAGCTGGCGCTGGCAGCGCCTGAACCCTCAGGGCTTCGATACGGCGTGACGGGTGCGGCTGGATTGCTGGATCCAGCGCTCGATGCGCGCGGTCAACTGCTCGGTGGACAGCTGCTCCCGAAGGCGCTCCACCAGAAGTGGCAGGCAAAACGGGCTGGGTGACTTCAGCGCCATGAGCTGCCACGGCCACTGGCGCATGCGGATCAGGGCCTGGCGCAGGCGGTGCACATCGAGCTCCTGGTTGAGCACCTCGCGCTCGGCCTGCAACAGCAGCTCGTTGCCTTGGTCGTATTGCCGGAACACTTCATAGAACAGGCTGCTGGAGGCCTGGATCTGCCGGGTGGTCTTGCGCGCTCCGGGCAAACCACCGTGCACGAGCCCCGCCACACGCGCAATCTCGCGAAACCGCCGCTGCGGCAAGTGTCCGGCCTTCAGGCTGTTCAAGATGTCGTCCACCAAACTGTCCTCGCAGCCTTCGGGCAGCAGCAAGGCTTGAAGGTCCTGCGCGTCAGCCGGCAGGTGCAGCTTCGTGGGCGAGAGGATCTCCAGCCCCAGGTCGTTGACCGACAGCGACAGGCTCAAGCCCTGGGGCTGCTGCTGCGCCAGGCGCCAAGCCAAGAGCTGGGCCAGGCCCGTGTGCACCAAGCGGCCGGCAAAGGGGTAGAGGAACAGGTGTTCGCCTTCGCGGGTGTGCAGAACTTCGGCCAGCAAGCGGCCCTGAACCGGCAAGGCCGACAGCTCTTGCTGGGTGCGCAACATGGGCCAGGCCGCTTGGAGCTCGGGCTCATGGGTGTGCAAGCCCGCGGCCGACACGGCGCTGGCAGCCTGCACCTCACCCAGGACCGCCAAGGTGGCATCGGCCAACTCGGTGGACAGGGGCATCTTGCTGCCGGCCCAGGTGGAGACCACCCCCTTGGGTTTGCTGGCGCGGCGCACATAGGCGGTCATGTCCCGGGTGCGCACATACTCCAGCACACGTCCGGCAAACACGAAACAGTCCCCGGGTGACAGGCGGGCCATGAAACCTTCTTCGATGGTGCCCAGCGTGCCACCTGAAACCCACTTCACCTGCAGCCCGGCATCGCTGACGATGGTGCCCACCTGCTGGCGGTGGCGCTGGGCCAAGCGCCGGTCCTGCACCACACAGCGCCCGTCCACGCGCTGCACACGGTGGTATTCGGGATAGGCCGACAGGCTGTTGCCGCCACGCTCGACGAAGGCCAAGGCCCACTCGAAGGACTCGAGGCTCAGGCCGGCATAGGCCTGCGTGCGGCGCACCTCTTGGTACAGGGCCTGCGGCTCGAACCCACCACCCAGGGCCACGGTCACCAGGTGCTGAACCAAGACGTCCATCGGGGCATCGGGGCTGCTGCGCGACTCCACACGACCGGCCTGCGCGGCCCTCCTGGCCGCCACTGCTTCCACCAGTTCCAAGGTGTTGGTGGGGATGAGGGTGATGCGGCTGGGCCGCCCGGGTGCATGCCCGCTGCGCCCGGCACGCTGCAACAGGCGCGCCACGCCCTTGGCCGATCCCACCTGCAGCACCCGCTCCACGGGCAAGAAGTCCACGCCCAGGTCGAGGCTCGAGGTGGCCACCACCGCCTTGAGCCGCCCCTGCTTGAGACCCTGCTCTACCCAGGTGCGCACCTCGGTGTCCAGCGAGCCGTGATGCAGGGCCACGAGGCCGGCCCAGTCGGGGCGGGCCTGCAGCAGCATCTGGTACCAGATCTCGGCCTGCGAACGCGTGTTGGTGAACACCAAGCAGGTGCCACAGGACTCGATTTCCTGCACCACCGCCTGCAACATTTGTGAACCCAGATGCCCGCCCCAGGAAAAGCGCCCGGGCTGGTCGGGCAGCAGGGTGTCGATGACCAGTGACTTGTCAACCTTGCCCTGCACCAGGGCGGCTGGCGCGGGGTCCGGTGCTGTCTGAACCGGGCGCACCAAGGTTTGCAGGGCTTCCGACAGATTGCCCAGAGTGGCGCTCAAACCCCACACCAGCAAGCCGGGTTGCCAGCTGGCCAGGCGCGCCAAGGCCAGCTGAAGCTGCACGCCGCGCTTGCTGCCGATCAGCTCGTGCCACTCGTCCACCACCACGGCCTGCAGGTGGGCCCAGCGCTGCGGCGCGTCTTCGCGGGTGAGCATCAGGCTCAAGGACTCAGGCGTTGTCACCAGTAGCTCCGGGGCCCGTCGGTCCTGGCGTGCGCGCTCGGCCGCCGGGGTGTCACCGGTTCGCACCTGGGCCTGCCACGCGGGCTGCAGTGCCGACAGGGGTTCACGCAGGGCCAGCAGCGTGTCTTGCGCCAAAGCCCGCATGGGGGTGATCCACAGGATCCGTGTGGCGCCGGCTGGGCCCGGGGCAAGGGCCTGTGCGCGCTGCAGCAAGCCCAGGTGCACCGCATAGGTTTTGCCGCTGCCGGTGGTGGCATGCAACAGCCCACTGCTGCCCTGGGCGATGTGCGCCCACACCTCCTGCTGAAAGCCATGCGGCTGCCAGCCGCGCTCGCGCATCCAAGCCTGGGCCACGCCTGGTGGGCTCATGCGCTCACGATCCAACCCTCCAAGGGGTCCAGGTTGGCCGGCAAGCCCCAGCCCGGCTGCTGGCTGGCCCAAGCCGCCTGCATCAGGCACAACACCGCGTCCAGAGCGTCGCCCCGGGCATCGTCCACCAGGGCATCGCGCTGGGCATGGGTGAGCACCATGCGCAGCCCCAGGCGGCTGCGGCCCTGCTCCAAGGCGTCGATGAGGTCCTTGCGCGCAATCAGGCGGTCGGGGGTCTGCTTGGCCACCTCATCACTCTTGTAGGACCGCTTGCCGATCAGCTCGCGGGCCAGCAGTCCAGGGTAGGCCTCCAAGGCCACGCGCGGCAAGGAACGCTCGCACAGGCCTGGCAAGCTCGCCGGCACAGCCCGCAACAGCGGCACACCGGCGTGCATCATGTAGGCCACCGGCGGGTTCACCCATTTCATCGAGGGACTGGATCCTGCAGGGGTGTCGCAGGCGCGGTGGGCGAATTTCGAGCCCACTGCCCGGGCGGCGGTGAAGGCAGCGAAGGTCTCGCGTATCTGGGCGCGACTGAGTCCACAGTAGTGGTCCATGCAAGCCGCCCAATCGGTGGGCCAGCCCAGTTGTTCCACCAATTCACGCGGCAGGCCAAAGGGCAAGTCAAAGCCACCCACCCATGCCGCCTCGTCCCGCAAGGCCTGCAGCATTTCGGTGTGTTGGGCACAGGCCTGCAGGCGCAGGAGGCTGACGCGCGGCCCACGCCGCTGTCCCCAGGCCAGGATCACCGGCTTGCGCCGGCTCGGGGCGCTGCTGAAATCCACGCCCACCAGGCATTCAGGGACTGGGGCATCGGTGCGGTGCTGGGGCATGAACGCACTGTAGGACAAGCCGCGCAGCGCTACAGTGTGGCCATGGAGAACCCGATCCTGGTTGAGGCCCTCAGGGGCGACACGGTGGAGTCTTTTCACCGCGGTGCGGTGGCGATCGTGGACGACCACGGCCGCCTGCTGTGGTCCTGCGGCGATGTGGAGCGTGCGGTGTTCCCCCGCTCGGCCGTCAAGCTGTTGCAGGCCCTGCCCCTGGTGGCCAGTGGGGCTGCGCAGCGCCTGGCACTGACGGATACGGAGCTGGCCCTGGCCTGTGCCTCGCACGGCGGCGAATCGGCGCACACACAAACCGCCGCCGCCATGCTGGGCAAGGCCGGCGTGGATGCCGGGATCCTGGCCTGTGGCGCCCATTGGCCTTCGCATGAAGCCAGCGCGCGCGAACTGGCACGCAGCGGCGGCCAGCCCACGGCCTTGAACAACAACTGCTCGGGCAAACATGCAGGCTTCGTGTGCGTGGGCTGCGCCCTCAGCGGCCTCACGGGCAGGCCGCTCGTGGATTTCATGCGCCACTACGTGGAGCCGGATCACCCGGTGATGCACGAAGTCACGCGGGCGATGAGCGTGGCCACGGACTTCGATGTGGCCCGGGCGCCGCGCGGCATTGACGGCTGCTCCATACCCACCTATGCCTTGCCCCTGTACAACCTGGCCCTGGGCTTTGCCCGCGCAGCGACCGGACACGGCTTGCCGTCGCCATGGGCGCAAGCCGCCCAGCGGCTGCGCGCGGCCATCGCGCAGGCACCCCTGATGGTGGCCGGCACGGGGCGTTTTGACACGCGGGTGATGCAGCGCCTGGGGCCACGGGTGTGTTGCAAGATTGGCGCCGAAGGTGTTTATTGCGCCAGCCTGCCCGAGCGCGGTTTGGGCGTGGCGCTCAAGATGGACGACGGCAATACTTCACGCGCGGCCGAGGTGGTGATGGCCGCCTTGATCGAAGCCTTGCTGCCCCTGTCTGAAGACGATGCGGCTGCCCTTCACGCCCTGAGCGACCTGGAGCTGCGCAACTGGCAGGGCCGTTCAGTGGGCCGCTTGCGGGCGGCATCGACCTTGCGCACGGCGCTTTCAGGCTTGGGGCACTGAGCCCTGGCCCTGAAAGGCCTGCAGGGCCTGCAGCGTATCGGCCTCGTGCAGCGGCTTGTCGGTTCTCCAGCGCAGCATGCGCGGAAACCGCAGCGCCAAGCCACTCTTGTGGCGCGGGCTCGGGGCGATGCCTTCAAAACCCAACTCGAACACGAGGCTGGGCACCACGCTGCGCACCGGGCCGAACTTCTCCACGGTGCTGCGCCGGATCACCTTGTCCACCTCGGCGAAGGCCTCGTCGCTCAAGCCGGAGTAGGCCTTGGCAAAAGGAACCAGGTGCAGGCCCTGGGAGTCCGGGGGCTGGCGCTGGGCGATGGCCTGCAGCACCTGTTGCACCTCGGCTGCATCGCGCGGCGTTCGGCTCCACACCGCAAACGTGTAGTCGGTGTACAGGTTGGCGCGCCGGCCATGGCCCGCCTGGGCATAGACCAGTACTGCATCCACGGTCATGGGCTGCACCTTCCACTTCCACCACCCCAGCACACCCGGGCCGTCCAACTTCCGGCGCCCCAGGCCGTAGGGCGCGGCGCGGTGCTTGAGCATGAAGCCCTCCACACCCCGCGCGCGGCTCTGCTGCCGCAGGGCCTGCAGCGCCGCCCAGCTCGGGGTGGGCGCGTCGGGTTCGGCCAGAGGTGAGACCGAGAAGGGCCCTTCACGGAGCAGGACTTGCAGGGCTTGCCGGCGCCGTTGCTGGGCTTGCGGTCGCCAATCCTGTCCCTGGTGTTCCAAGAGGTCATAGGCGATGAAGCTCACCGGCGTTTTGGCCAGGATCGCCTTGCTCAGCGTCTTGCGGGTGATGCGGGTCTGCAGTTCTGCGAAGGAGGCCGGGTGACCCTGGCGCATCACCAGCAACTCGCCGTCCAGCACCGTGCCATCGGGCAAGGCCTGCGCGGCCTGTGCAACCTCTGGGAAGCGGTCGGTGATCAGCTCCTCACCGCGTGACCAGATCCACACCTGCTGCGCACGGCGCACCACCTGCGCCCGAATGCCGTCGTACTTCCACTCCACCAGCCAGTCGTCCACCGGCCCCATCACCGACTCCAACTGGCCTTCGTCGGCGGGGTTCAGTGACTGCGCCAGAAAAAAAGGATAGGGCTGTCCCTGCTGCAAGGCCCGGTCGCCCTGCGCTTGACCAATCAGGCGCAGCCAGTCCTGCGCCGTGGGCTGCACCGATGCCTGGGTGTAGCCCATCATTCGCTGCGCCACCTCGCTGGCCTGCAGGCCCGCGTGCTCGGCAATGGCGCGCTGCACCAAGAGCTTGCTCACGCCCACCCGAAAGCCACCACCCACCAGTTTGGTCAAGAGGTAGCGCTCGGGCGTATCCAGCACCGCCCACAGGTCTTGCAGGCGCTGTTTCTGCACGTCGGGCTCCAAGCCCCTGAGGGGCAACAGGCCCTTCTCCATCCAGGCGGCCAGTCCATCTTGCGCACGCAGGCTGCTGCCTTGGGCGTTCGCAACACACTGCGCCGGCAGCACGTGGGCCATGGTTTCCGCCAGGTCGCCCACCACTTGGTAGCACTCTTCGAACAGCCATGGCGGCACCCCCGCAGCTTCGCAGGCGGCTGCCCGCAGCACCCCCGTGGGCACCGTTTGGCGAGGCTTGCCGCCCGACAAGAGGTAGACGGCCCAAGCCGCATCCTGCGGTGCTGCACAGGCCAGGTGGGCTTGCAAGGCCCGAACCTTGGCCTGCGTAGAGGTGCTGGCATCGAGCTGCGCATAAAGCCGGGCGAATTCACGCATCAGATTCGCCCTCCCCGTCCCCCTCCCCTGCGAAGGCGGTCTTGAAGGAGCCGGCCTGCAGTCCTTGCTCCTGAAGCCAGCGCACCATCACCGCTTCATAGCCATGGGTCACGATCACCCGGCGCGCACCGCTGCTGGCAATCGCCCGCTGCAGGCCTGGCCAATCGGCATGGTCGCTGAGCACGAAGCCCCGGTCGATGGCGCGGCGGCGGCGCGCCCCGCGCAGCTGCATCCACCCGCTGGCAAACGCATCGCTGTAGCTTCCAAATCGTTTGAGCCACGGCGAGCCCTGCACCGAGGGGGGTGCCACCACCAAGGCACCCGCCAGGTCGGCTTTGCCCAAGTCTTGCGCACGCTGCACCGTGGGCAGCTGCACGCCGGCCTGCCGGTAGCCTTCGTTGAGCGCTTGCACCGACCCATGGACCACGATCGGCCCAATGCCCGCGTCCACCCCGGCCAGGATGCGCTGCGCCTTGCCGAAGCTGTAGGCCATCAGCAGACTGGCACGGCCAGCGGCGCGGTTGTCGGCCCACCAGCGGTTCACTTCGCCGAACACCTGGGCCTGGGGCTTCCATCGGTAAATGGGCAGGCCGAAGGTGGACTCGGTGATGAAGCAATCGCAGCGCACCGGCTCGAAGGGGTCGCAGGTGGGATTGCGCTCGTCGTGTTCGCTCAAAAAATAGTCGCCCGACACCACCCACACCCGCCTCCGGTGTTCCAAGCGCACCTGGGCGGCGCCCAACACATGCCCAGCCGGGTGCAGGCTGATGCGCACGCCACGGTGCTCCACCACTTCCCCCCAGGCCAAGCTGGTGAGCTCGATGTCGGCGCCCAGCCGCGCCCGCAGCACCCCTTCGCTGCGCGCGCTGGCCAAATAGCGGGCGCTGCCCCGCCGCGCGTGGTCGGCATGGGCGTGTGTGATGACGGCCCGGTCCACGGGCCGCCACGGATCGATGTGAAAGTCACCCGGCGGGCAGTACAGGCCCTGGGGTGTCTCCACCACCAGATCGTCTGTTGGCGCTGTCACGCTCATGGCCAGGCCCTCAAGGGCCCACGGTGGCTGCAGGGTTCCATCGCCGCGGCTCAATAGCTGGCCCGAACACCGGCCAGGCGCAGGTACAAACGGGCCAGCAAGGCCACCGAGCGTCGGCGCAGCACCGCGGCCCAGCCCGCCGCCACCGGGGTGTCGGACACGGCATGGGCCTGGCCAAAGGCCTGTTCCAGGTGCTGCGCCACCTCCTGCACGAACGCCCCGTCGCGAACCGCGAGGTTGGCCTCAAAGTTGACCAGCAAGGACAAGGGGTCGAGGTTGGAACTGCCCACCGTGGCCCACCGCTCATCCACCCGCACCACCTTGGCGTGAAGGGCCGCAGCTTCGTACTCGAAGATCTGCACACCACCGGCCAACAACTCGCGGTACAGCACCCGCGCGGCCACTGCGGCAATCCGGTAGTCGGGCCGGCCCTGCAGCAACAGCCGAACCCGAACGCCGCGTTGCGCTGCCTGCACCAAGGCGCGGCGCAGAACACGGCCGGGGTAGAAGTAGGGGCAGGCGATGTCGATCTCCTGGCGTGCCTGTGCGCAGGCCTGCAACAGGGCGGCCTGCACGCTGTGCCGCTGGCGCAGGTTGTCGCGCAGCAAGAAGGCAGCCTGCACCTGACCCGGGTGGGAGGGCTCGTTGGGGTCTGGCGCCGCGGCGGCCCGATTCAGTGCAGGACGGCCCGCCAGGCGCATGGATTTCATGAGCTCTCGTGCGCGCTGGAGACCATGCGGGCCACGCACCACCTGGGCCAGCTCGTCTCGCCAATCGGCACCGAACGCGGCGCGGGTCCACATCGCGCGGGCCGCCTGCACCATGGGGGCCACCACCGGCCCCCGCACCTGCACCGCGTAGTCCAGGCGTGGCGCGCCCAGGGGGCCATCGTGCAGGTCGATGCGGTCGTCGATGAGGTTGATGCCACCCACAAAACCCAACTCGCCATCGACCACCGCCACCTTCTGGTGCAGCCGGCGCAGGTGCTCGGACTGCAGCCAGGTCCACCAGCGGTCCAAGGGCCGGTAGACCGCCCACGCGACCGGGGTGTGGCTCCACCAGCCCTGCAGGGCGGCCAGGGACTTGATCGAGCCAAAGCCATCGACCAACACGCGCACGCGCACACCCCGCTGAGCTGCGGCCGTCAGGGCCTGGGCCACCGCACGTGCCGATGCATCGTCATGAAAAATGTAGGTGGTCAGCCACACCTCGTAGCGCGCCTGGTTCACCGCCGCCACCAGGGCCGGGAACAGCTCGGCTCCACCCTTGAGCAGCCGCACCTCATTGCCGGGCAGGTAGTGTGCGCGGCGTCGCAGGTACCAAGCGGGCAGCGGTTCCATATGGCCCAGCCTCAGCAGGTTTCGAACTCCGCCACCAAGGGCAGGTGGTCGGACAGGCGCGCCCAGTTCAGCCCACGGGGCACCTGCGCGGCGGTGCAGCGCAGGCCGCGTGTGTAGAAGCGGTCCAGGGCGAAGACCGGCACGCGCGACGGAAAGGTGGGCAGAGGTTTACCCGGCGGCCGCATCGGGGTGAAGGCAGCCAGAGGGCCCGGCGGAGTGCGGGCCCGGCTCAAACCCTGCCGCTCAAACAAGGGGTCCAGTTTTTCGCCCCAGTCGTTGAAGTCGCCGCCCACGATCACCGGTTCCTGCGGCGGCACTTCGCGCTCGATCAAGGCCAGCACGCATTCGGCCTGTCGAACCCGGCTGGCGTGCATCAGGCCGAAGTGCGCCACCACGGCGTGCACGGTGGTGCCCAACCAACGGAAGGGCACATGCAAGAGCCCGCGCTGCTCAAAGCGGTGGTCGCTGACATCGTGATGCCCCACCGTTCCCACCGGCCAACGGGACAAGAGCGCGTTGCCGTGTTCGCCATGCCGGGTCACGGCGTTGGTGCGGTACACGCTGTGAAAGCCATCGGGTGCCAGAAACTCCGCTTGCCCCGCCGAAGGCCAGGCCTGAGGGCCGTGCGCAAAGCGCCGAGCCTCACGGTGGTGAAACAAGCGCACTTCCTGCAGCATCACCACATCGGCCTTCAGCGAGGCCACCCCCTGCTCCAGGTTGTGGATTTCCAGGCGCTTGCGCGGCCCAAGGCCACGCACACCCTTGTGGATGTTGTAGGTGGCCACGCGCAGCGTGGTGGCCGGGGGCTTCATGGTGCAGTGGCGCTCCCTTAGGAACTTGCGGGCTTCAGGTCTGAGAACCTCGGCAGCATCAGGATGGCCTCGGCATTGCTGGGCGAGAAGCAACGATCGGCCGCCTCGCGCCAAGGCCACCACCCGTGCTGTAGGTGTTCCCGCGGCGACAACACCACCGGCACATCCCGAGGTACGAGCAGTCCAAACACATGTTCGGTGTTGTGGGTCACACCCGGCGCATAGCGGTGGCGCCAAACCGGATAAATCTCGTATCGATTGGCCATCGACCAGTCGCGCAAGTGGCTTTCCGGCACCTGTGCCGAACCCACCACGATCCCGGTTTCCTCCTGCACCTCGCGCTTGCAGGTCAGACGCGAAGGCTCGTCCAGCGAGTCTTTGGAGCCGGTCACGCTTTGCCAGAAGCCGGGCTTGTCGGCACGCTCGATCAAGAGCACCTGGCCATCAGCGGTGTGGATCACCACCAGCACGCTGATGGGGATCTTGGGCGGACGGCCAGGCTCAGAGGCGGCGGTGTTCATGCCTGCATGATGCCGCCAAACGCGACATCAGGCCGCAGCCTGGGCATTGCGCAGGCGGATGTGCAATTCGCGCAGCTGCTTCTCATCAACCTGGCTGGGCGCACCCGTCAACAGGCATTGCGCACGCTGGGTCTTGGGGAAGGCGATCACGTCACGGATGCTCTCGGCCCCGGTCATCAAGGTGACCAGGCGGTCCAGGCCAAAGGCCAAGCCACCGTGCGGCGGTGCGCCGTACTGCAGGGCATCCAGCAGGAAGCCGAATTTCACGCGTGCGTCCTCGGTTGAGATGTTCAGGGCCCTGAAGACCTTGCTCTGCACCTCCGCCCGGTGGATGCGAACCGAACCGCCACCCAGCTCCCACCCGTTGAGCACCATGTCGTAGGCCTTGGCCACACAACGGCCCGGGTCGGTGTCCATGTAGTCCTCATGGCCGTCCTTGGGTGCCGTGAAGGGGTGGTGAACCGCGTTCCAACGGTTCTCCTCTTCATCGTGCTCGAACATGGGGAAGTCCACCACCCACAGCGGGGCCCAGCGGTCTTCAAACAGGCCATGCTCGCGGCCGAAGTCGCCAAGGCCAATCTTCAGACGCAAGGCGCCGATGGCGTCATTGACGACCTTGGCCTTGTCTGCGCCGAAGTACAGCAGGTCGCCGTTTTGCGCCCCCGTGCGCTCCAAGATGGCCTTGAGAGCGGCGGCGTGGATGTTCTTGACAATGGGCGATTGCAGGCCCGAGCGCAGGTCACCTCCGTTTTGGCCCGCGGCGATGTCGTTGACCTTGATCCAGGCCAAACCCTTGGCACCGTAGATCTTGACGAAATCAGTGTGGCCGTCAATGTCCCCGCGCGAGAGCGCAGCCCCACCAGGCACGCGCAAGGCCACCACACGGCCACCGGCTGCATTGGCCGGCCCGCTGAAGACCTTGAAGTCCACGTCCTTCATCACGTCGGTGATTTCGGTGAACTCCATCTTCACGCGCAGATCGGGCTTGTCCGAGCCGAACCGGAACATCGCATCCGCATAGGTCATCACCGGGTACTCGCCGAGCTCCACACTCATGGCCTTGCGGAAGACGTGGCGGATCATGCCTTCGAACATGTCGCGGATCTCCTGCTCGTTGAGGAAGGAGGTCTCGATGTCGATCTGGGTGAATTCGGGCTGGCGGTCGGCGCGCAGGTCTTCGTCGCGGAAGCACTTGGTGATCTGGTAATAGCGGTCAAAGCCCGAGGCCATCAGCAACTGCTTGAACAGTTGCGGCGACTGCGGCAGCGCAAAAAACTGTCCGTCATGCACGCGGCTGGGCACCAGGTAGTCGCGCGCACCCTCGGGCGTGCTCTTGGTCAGCATGGGGGTCTCGATGTCCACGAAGCCCTGCTCGTCCAGGTACTTCCGTACCTCCATGGCCACTCGGTAGCGCAGCATCAGGTTCTTCTGCATGGCCGGGCGGCGCAGGTCCAACACCCGATGGGTCAGGCGCACCGTCTCGCTGAGGTTTTCGTCGTCCAGCTGGAAGGGCGGCGTGACGCTGGGGTTGAGCACCTCCAAGGCGTGGCACAGCACTTCGATGCGGCCGCTGACCAGGTTGCCGTTCTCGGTGCCGGCGGGCCGGGCGCGCACCTTGCCCACAACCTTGAGGCAGAACTCGTTGCGCACGCCTTCAGCGGTCTTGAACATGTCGGGGCGGTCTGGGTCGCAAACGATCTGCACCAGGCCCTCGCGGTCGCGCAGGTCGACGAAGATGACGCCGCCGTGGTCGCGTCGCCGGTGGGCCCAGCCCATGAGGGTGACCGTTTGATCCATCAGCTGCTCGCTGACGAGTCCGCAATAGGTGGTGCGCATAAGGTTCTCCGTATCCGTGTGGGCCGTGCGGGCTGAACCCAAGGCCGCTGTCATGCCGGGCCATCGGCCACGCACGGCGCCGATTCAAAGGAAGTGATCAGTTGGAAAGGTTTGGGGCGGCCGTGTGGGCCGCCTTGCATGGCCGCGGGGCTGGGCCCCTGAGGACTGACCGTCAGCCTCGACGATCAGCCCCGCCGATTGGGGTCGGCCTCCCCCGGCACATTGGCAGCCGGCGGGGGCGTGACAACGCCCATGGAAATGATGTACTTGAGCGCTTCGTCCACACTCATGTTGAGCGGGCGCAGCTCGGCGGTGGGCATCATCAAGAAGAAGCCCGAGGTGGGATTGGGCGTGGTGGGCACGTACACGCTGGTGTGATCAGCCTGCAGGTGGGCAGCAACTTCCCCACTGGGCTTGCCGGTCACGAAAGCGATCGTCCATGAACCGGCACGCGGGTACTGCACCAGGACCGCTTCCCGAAAGGCGTTGCCACTGCTGGAGAACAGCGTGTCGGAGACCTGCTTGACCGAGCTGTAGATGCTCTTGACGATGGGGATGCGCTGAACAATGCGCCCGCCCTGACGCAAGGCCCACTGCCCGAAGTAGTTCGCAGCGAAAACACCGGTGAGCAGCAAGGCCAGGAACACGGCCACCACACTCATGCCCGGAATGTGGCGCAGCGACTCCAGGGCCGCATGGCTTTCGGCCGGCATGACGGCCTGCGTGGCCGAAATCACCCACAAAAACAGGCCGTCCAGGGCTCCCCACACCGCGTGCAGCACCCACACCGTCACCACCAGGGGCAACCAAACCAAGAGGCCGGCGATCAGGTAGCGCTTGAGCATGGTGCGAGGCCTTTGTGCTCGTCAGTGGCAGGCGCAAGAGGCGCCACAGGCTGCAGCAGCCGAGGTACCGGACCCGGACTCACCGGAAGAGCCGGAGGAACCCGACGAGCCCGTGGAGCCGCCCCCCGAGGAGCCGCAGGAGCCCGATGCGCCACCGTCCGAGCCACCGTCCGAGGAACTGGAAGCCGGGGCCGTCGGCGCATCAGCCGCCTTGCCCGAGCCCGCCCCCGAACCGCCACGGAAATCGGTGAAGTACCAGCCCGACCCCTTGAGTTGAAAACCGGCCGCGGTGACCTGCTTGGAAAATGCTTCGGCCTGACAGGCCGGGCAGGTGGTCAACACCGGATCGGAGATCTTTTGCAGCACATCCTTCGCGTGGCCGCAGGCGGTGCAACGGTAGGCATAGATGGGCATGGTGGGCTCAGGTCAGACAAGTCGCGACAACCCACCATTATAAGTTCAGGCCCCCGCCTGCGCCCATGGGTGGGCATGGGGCCGCAGGCCGGCAGCCCGCGGCCTTCAGGCGTTCATCCCCAGCACCTTGCGCACGGGCTCGTGACGATTGCGCAGCCACTGCGGCAGCAAGGAGCCTGCCACCATACCCACCAGAGCGGCCATCAGGCCAGCCAACTGCGGTGGGAACACCTCGGCCAAGCCGCTGACCTGGTCAAAGAAGAAGACCCAGGTGCCGATGCCCGCCGCCAAGGAGAAGATGGCGCCTTGCGTGGTGGCCCGAGACCAGTAAAGGCCGAACACCAGCGGCACAAACGCCCCGACCAAGGTCACCTGGTAGGCCGAGGACACCAGTTCATAGATCGGTGTGCCGTGCATCGCAATCGCGTAGGTCAGCACCAAAGCAGCGAAGATCACGATCGTGATTCGCATGGCCAAGAGCTGCTGGCGGTCGTCCATGTGGGGTCGCAGGTTCTTCAGAATGTTTTCAACAAAGCTGGTGGACGGGGCCAGCAGCGTGGCCGATGAGGTGCTCTTGATGGCCGATACCAGCGCACCAAAGAACAGGATCTGCATGATCAGGGGCATCTGGCCCATGATGAAGGTGGGCAGCAGGCGCTGGTAATCGTCTTTGGCCATTTCAAGCGCCTGGTCGCCCATCACCACCACCGCACTGGCCACAATGAACATGGGCACGAAGGCAAACAGGATGTAGCTGGCACCGCCGATGATGGCGCCCCGCTGCGCGGTTTTGGCGTCCTGCGCCGACATCACGCGCTGGTAAACGTCCTGTTGGGGAATGCTGCCCAGCATCATGGTCAGGGCCGCGCCAATGAACATGGCCACATCGGTCAGCGTGGGTTCAGGCCAAAAGGTCCACAGCTCCCGTGCGGCTACCTGGTCCAGCACCACTTGGGTCCCACCGGCCAGATCAGCCGCAAACCAGGCGATCACCGACAAGCCCACCACCAGCACGATCATCTGTACGAAGTCGGTGATGGCCACCGCCAGAAAACCGCCCACCACCACATAGATCAACACGGCCAAGGTTCCAATGATCATGCCCGTGGTCTCGCTCATGGCGCCATTGGTCAGCACCGAGAACACCAGGCCCAGCGCGGTAATTTGCGCCGCCACCCAACCCAGGTAGCTCAGGATGATGGCCGAAGAGCAGAACACCTCCAGCCCCTTGCCGTAGCGCTGACGGTAGAAGTCGCCAATGGTCAGCAGGTTGAGCTTGTAGAGCTTGGCCGCGAAGAACACCCCCACCAGCACCAGACACATGCCCGCGCCAAAGGGGTCTTCGACCACAGCGCCCAAACCGCCCTGAATGAACTTGGCCGGAATGCCCATGACGGTTTCCGCGCCAAACCAGGTGGCGAAGGTGGTGGTGATCACCATGATCAGGGGCAGGCTGCGGCCGGCCACGGCGAAATCGGCCGTGTTTTTGATGCGCGAGCCCGCCCAAACGCCCAGGGCCAAGGTGCCCAAGAGGTAAGCCGCGACAAAGACGAGGAGCGTGGTGTTCATGGCTGCAGGATCAAAACGGAGATGATCGAGGAGGATGAAGGGCGAAGCCGGCTACGGGCCAGGCGACGGGCCGCACGTGTGGGGCGAAGTGTGCGCGATCAGGGCGCCCGAGTCACCAAGCCGCGCCAAAACCCTGCTGGTACAGGGCCATGACCCACTGGGCCACCAAGAGCCCCAGCAGGAAACCGCCCGCGACCCACAGGGCCGCCCGTAGCATCCGGTTGGTCCGTTTTTGCTCGGCCAGCATCTCCAGCAGAATGGCCTCACGCGGCGCACCGCCGCCACGGCTCAGGCTCTGGTGCACCAGGCGCGGCAGCTCGGGCAGCATGTGCGCATAGCGCGGCGCCTCGGCCTTCAAGGCCGCCACGAAGCCGCGCCAGCCGATCTGCTCGTTCATCCAGCGCTCCAAGAAGGGCTTGGCCGTGCTCCACAGGTCCAGCTCGGGGTCCAGTTCCCGGCCAAGCCCCTCGATGTTGAGCAGTGTCTTTTGCAGCAGCACCAACTGCGGTTGGATTTCAACATTGAAGCGCCGAGAGGTCTGGAACAGGCGCATCAGGACCTGGCCCAGCGAAATGTCCTTCAGGGGGCGGTCAAAGTGCGGCTCGCACACGGCCCGAATCGCGCCCTCCAACTCGTTGACCTTGGTGCCGGCTGGGACCCAGCCACTTTCAATGTGCAGCTCGGCCACACGTTTGTAGTCGCGCCGGAAAAAGGCAATGAAGTTTTGCGCCAGGTAATCCTTGTCGACCTCGCTCAGCGTGCCAATGATGCCGAAGTCCAAGGCGATGTAGCGGCCCAAGGTGGAGGGGTCCACGCTGACCATGATGTTGCCCGGGTGCATGTCGGCATGAAAGAAGCCGTCTCGAAACACCTGCGTGAAGAAAATCGTGACCCCATCGCGCGCCAGCTTCTTGATGTCCACGCCCGCCTCGCGCAGGCGCTCCATCTGGCTGATGGGCACACCCTTCATGCGCTCCATCACGATGACGTTGTCGCGGCAATACTCCCACATCATCTCCGGGATCAGGATGATGTCCAGGTCTTGCATGTTGCGGCGCAGCTGCGCCGCGTTGGCGGCCTCTCGGACCAGATCCAGTTCGTCGTGCAGGTAGGTGTCGAACTCGGCCACCACTTCGCGGGGCTTGAGCCGCTTGCCATCGCTGCTGACCCGCTCCACCCAAACGGCCAAGCGGTGCAGCAAGGCCATGTCATCTTCAATGGCGCGCAGCATGCCCGGGCGCAACACCTTGACCGCCACCTCACGGCCGTCCTTGAGCGTGGCGAAGTGCACCTGGGCGATCGACGCGCTGGCCACGGGGATGGGATCAAAGGCATCGAACAGTTCGGCCACCGGTCGGCCCAGGGCCTTTTCGATCAAGGCCACGCTTTGTGCACTGGGAAAGGGCGGCACACGGTCTTGCAGCTTCGACAACTCGTCGGCGATGTCTGGTGGCACCAAATCACGCCGGGTGGAAAGCACCTGGCCGAACTTCACGAAGATCGGCCCCAAGCGCTCCAGCGCCATGCGCAGCCGCTGCCCGCGGCTGCCATCAAACCGGCGCCCCACGGTCACCAGACGCGCCAGCAAGCGCACCCAAGGCTGGCGAAAGCCCGACAGGGCGATGTCGTCCACACCGAAGCGCAACAGCGTCAGGGCAATGCGCAACAAGCGCAGAAACTGGCGAATCGAGGAACCGCCCATCAGCCCGCCCCCACCCGGCCGCCCCAGTGCAACACCGCTTTACGCAAGGCACGCGCCAGGGCCTGGCCCCAGGTGCGGAGCTGCTCGGCCGGTACCGGCCCAAACAGCCGCTCCAGGTCGGCCGCCACGTCCCAGCGCAGGTTGTCGGCCAGCCAGTTCACATCCGCGGCGAACTGTGCGTTACCGGCCAACTGCAGCTGCGGCGTTCCACCCGACAGCACCCGAGCGGCCAGCCCCAAGGGGTCGTGGGTGTCCACCACCACCTCCAGGTCTGCCGGGCTGGGCGGGTCCTGCGGCGCCTGCAACGGGCACAGTTCCAGCAAGCCCGCCGGCGTGACCACCACCTCCAGCGGCTGCGGCTGGGGCACCAGCACGGCCAACAGCTGGGGCCACCCCTGGCCCACCACGCGCAGGCGCCGACCCGCGTGCGGCTGCAGCCGGGCCGGCGCCACGGGCTCCGAAGCCAAGACATGGTTGAGCAGCAACACCAGGCGTTCGCGCCCCTCCTGCTCCAACAGCTGACGCAGGTCCAGGGGCTCTGCAGGGCTTGAATTCATGGACATCCGGCGATTCTGACACCTCGTGGGTCGCCTCTGGCCGGGGCGATACCATTTGGGGCTGGAGGCTTCATGAACGCAAGTAACCTGATCAAGGTCCAGCCGGTGGTGATGGCCGGAGGCTCTGGCACCCGCCTGTGGCCCTTGTCACGCGCGGCCTACCCCAAGCAGTTTCTGGTGTTGGGCCAAGACCCGCACGACCGCAGCAGCCTGTTTCAGCAGGCGGTGCGCCGTGTGGGCGCGCTGGGCCACGGGCAATGGGCCGTGCAGCCGCCGCTGATCGTGGGCAACGAAGACCACCGCTTCCTGGTCTTGGACCAGCTGCGCGAGATGGGTGTGGTGCCCGAAGCGGTATTGTTGGAGCCCGCCGGACGCAACACCGCACCCGCCCTGACGATGGCCGCCCTGCAGGCCGCCGCCGAAGGGGACGACCCGATTCTGGTGATGACACCAGCCGACCAGACCGTGACCGATGCCGCCGCTTTTGGGGCGGCGCTGCAGCGGGCCATCGCTGCCGCCACCGACGGCACCATCGTGATCCTGGGCATACAACCCGACCGTGCCGAGACCGGGTACGGCTACATCCGCAGCGCCCCCGAGGCCGGAGAGCATGGCGAGCGCCGCGTGCTGCAGTTCGTGGAAAAGCCCGATGCCGCCACCGCCGCTCGCTACCTGTCCGAAGGGACCTACACCTGGAACAGCGGCATGTTCGTGCTGCGTGCCTCCAGTTGGCTCAAGGCGCTGCGCCAATTCAGGCCCGACATCGAACACGCCACGCAGACCGCCTGGGCCGCCCGGCAGACGGACCAGGTCTTTGTGCGCCCAGACCGCGCCCTGTTTGAAGCCATTCCCTCGGAATCCATCGATTACGCCGTGATGGAAAAGTGCCCGGGCGCAGCCGTGCCCATCCGCATGGTGAACCTGGATGCCGGCTGGAACGACCTGGGGGCCTGGGATGCCGTGTGGCAGGTGGCTGCACAGGACGCGCAGGGCAACGTGGCGCATGGGGACGCCATCATCCGCGACAGCCGCAACACCCTGGTCCACGCCACCAGCCGCCTGGTGGGCGCGGTGGGCCTGCAGGATGTGGTGGTGGTGGAAACACCGGACGCGGTGCTGGTGGCCGACCGCGCCCGCAGCCAAGAGGTCAAACAGATCGTGGGCACGCTCACCGCACAGAAGCGCGAGGAATACGCCCTGCACCGCAAGGTGTACCGCCCATGGGGCTGGTACGACAGCATCGACCAGGGCCCGCGGTTTCAGGTCAAGCGCATCATGGTCAAGCCAGGCGCCTCGCTAAGCCTGCAGATGCACCACCACCGCGCCGAACACTGGATCGTGGTCAGCGGCACCGCCGAGGTCACCAACGGCGAGCAGACCATCATGCTGTCGGAAAGCCAAAGCACCTACATCCCCTTGGGTCAGGTGCACCGTCTGGCCAATCCGGGCAAGGTGCCTCTGGAGATCATCGAGGTGCAGTCCGGCAGCTACCTGGGCGAAGACGACATCGTGCGATTCGAGGACAGCTACGGCCGGTCCTAGGGCTGCAGGGCCAGCGGGCGTTGGCCCTTGTTGGCACTTTGGATCAGATCAGCACTTGATGCCCACGTGCAGGGCCACCACACCAGCGGTGAGCTTGTGCACGTCCACATGGCCAAAGCCGGCCGTCTTCATCATGGCCTTGAGGGTCGGGGCATCGGGGTGCATGCGGATTGACTCGGCCAGGTAACGGTAGCTCTCGGCGTCGCCGGCGATCATCTGCCCCAGCTTGGGCAGGATGTTGAAGGAGTACCAGTCGTAGGGCTTGGCCAGCGGGGCGGCCACTTTGGAAAACTCCAGGACCAGCAGGCGACCACCAGGCTTGAGCACGCGGCACATTTCCGCCAAGGCCGCATCCTTGTGGGTCATGTTGCGCAAGCCAAATGCCACGCTCACCCGGTCGAAGCTGTTGTCGGGATAGGGCAGCTTCTCGGCATCACACAGGTTGGTCGGCAGGGCCAGGCCTTCGTCGATCAAGCGGTCTCGGCCTACCCGCAGCATGGCCTCGTTGATGTCGGTGTGCACCACCAGGCCGCTGGGCCCCACGGCACGTGCGAACGCGCGTGACAGATCCCCTGTACCCCCCGCAATGTCCAGCACCCGGTGCCCGGGCTGAACGGCGGCCACCGCCACCGTGTACGCCTTCCAGGCACGGTGAAGCCCGCCCGACATCAGGTCGTTCATGATGTCGTACTTCTGCGCGACCGAGTCGAACACGCCGCGCACACGCGCCGCCTTCTGCGCCTCGTCGACGGTCTGGTATCCAAAGTGGGTGGTGGCCATAGACGGTTCTCAGTGTTGATGGCCGTGACTGGCGCAACCGCCACCCGAGGGGGCAGAGGCTGCCATCGGGGCATCGCGGCTCACCCCTGCCTCAGCACAGCGCTGCTCGTACTCGGCCCACAGGTCGCTTTGGCGCGAGCCCAGGAAGTACAGGTACTCCCAGGAAAAGATACCCGAGTTGTGTCCATCGTCGAACTCGGGTTGCACAGCATAGTGGCCCACCGTCTCCAAGCCGGTGATGCCCACATGCCGTTTACCCGTCTGCAAGACCTCTTGCCCGGGTCCGTGGCCCTGCACCTCGGCCGATGGCGAGTACACGCGCATCAGTTCGAAGGGAATGCGAAAGGTTTGCCCGTCTTCGTAGCTGACCTCCAGAATCTTGGACTGTTGGTGCAGGGTGAGCCCGGTGGGCGCGGGGGTCTTGGTGCTGCTCATCGCTGGGGTTCAGGGTCTGTGTTGGGTCGTGGATGCTGGGCTTCAGCGGCTCATCAGTTCGGCTTGGATGCCGCGGTCCACCTGGGGCAAGGCAACCTCCAGGCGCATCAAGTGGGCGTTGGAAACGCCACGCTGGCGTTCGCCCCAGATGGGTTGTGGAAAGTGCGGGTCGTCGGTCCACCGTGCCACCACGTGCCAATGCAGGTGAGGCACCACATTGCCCAGGCTGGCCAGGTTGACCTTGTGGGGTTGCAGCGCCCGCCGCACCACAGCCTCCACCTTGCACACCACCTGCATCAGCGCACTGCGCTGCTCGGGCGCCAAGTCGGTCATCTCGGCGCAATGGTGGTTCCAGATCACGCGCCAGAAGGCCGGGTGGTCGAGGTTGTCCAGCACGCGAACCACCCGCCAATCACGGTTGCGGGCCACCAGATGAACGCTGGGGTCCTCGCCCTCACCACACAACACGCAGTTCACGGAGCTCACACCAGCACCCGCTCAATACCGCCCGCGTTGGCACGCTCCACATACTCCGACATCCAGTTTTCGCCCAGCATCTGTCGCGCCATCTCCACCACGATGTAGTCCGCTTCCAGCAGGCCGTTGTTGAGGTCGTTGCCGTATCGGCTCAGGCCCTGCAAGCAGCTGGGGCAGGAGGTCAAGATCTTCACGTCCGCCTGGGGCGCCAGCGCCCCGCTGGCGCGCAGGGCCGCCTCGCCCTTCTTCAGTTCCTCTTCCTTGCGGAATCGCACCTGCGTGGACACATCCGGCCGCGTGACGCCCAGCGTGCCGCTTTCGCCGCAGCAGCGCTCACTCTTGAGCACCTGCTCGCCGACCAAGGCCTTGACCGTCTTCATGGGGTCCTGCAGCTTCATCGGGCTGTGGCAGGGATCGTGGTACAGGTACGCGCCCTTGCTCTGCAAGGTGATGCCGCGCTCCAGCAGGTACTCGTGGATGTCCACGATGCGGCAGCCGGGGAAGATCTTGTCGAACTCGTAGCCCTGCAGCTGGTCATAGCAGGTGCCGCAACTCACCACCACGGTCTTGATGTCCAGGTAGTTCAGCGTGTTGGCCACGCGGTGGAACAGCACCCGGTTGTCGGTGATGATCTTGTCGGCCTTGTCGAACTGCCCGCTGCCGCGCTGTGGGTAGCCGCAGCACAGGTAGCCCGGTGGCAGCACGGTTTGCACGCCCGCATGCCACAGCATGGCCTGGGTGGCCAAGCCCACCTGGCTGAACAGGCGCTCAGAGCCACAGCCGGGGAAATAGAACACCGCCTCCGACTCGGCCGAGGCCTGGGCCGGGTTGCGGATGATGGGCACGTAGTCCCGGTCTTCGATGTCCAGCAGCGCGCGCGCCGTTTTCTTGGGCAGGCCACCGGGCATCTTCTTGTTGATGAAGTGGACCACCTGCTCCTTGATCGGCGCAGCCCCCACGGTGGCGGGCGGAGCCGCGGTCTGTTTGCGCGCCGCCAACTTCAGCACATCGTGCGCAAAGCGCTGGGCCTTCATGCCCACATCCACCATCAGCGAACGGGCCAGCTTGATGGTTTGCGGGTTGGTGGCATTGAGCATGAACATGGCCGCAGCGTTACCCGGCCGCCAGGTCTTCTGGCCCATCTTGCGCAACAGGTTGCGCATGTTCATGGACACGTCGCCGAAGTCGATCTTCACGGGGCACGGGCTGGCGCACTTGTGGCACACCGTGCAGTGGTCGGCCACGTCCTCGAACTCACCCCAGTGCTGAATGGAAACCCCCCGCCGGGTCTGCTCTTCATACAAGAAGGCCTCGATCAGCAGCGAGGTGGCCAGGATCTTGTCACGGGGGGAGTACAGCAGGTTGGCCCGAGGCACATGGGTG
Source organism: Betaproteobacteria bacterium (assembly GCA_046094505.1). Taxonomy (GTDB): domain Bacteria; phylum Pseudomonadota; class Gammaproteobacteria; order Burkholderiales; family Burkholderiaceae_C; genus RFTU01. The sequence goes on along the minus strand of JBJTHN010000001.1, from coordinate 45,338 downwards.
GCGCACACGGGCTTGCACTTGCCGCACCGCAGGCAATCCTTGACGCTGGCGGCAATCGAGCCAATGTCGCTTTGCTGCATGATCAGCGACTCGTGCCCCATCAGGCCGAAGCTGGGGGTGTACGCGTGCGAGAGGTCGGCCGCGCGCACATCGTCACCCAGGTGGGCGTTGGAGCGCAGCAGCTTGCCCTTGTTGAATCGCCCCTCGGGGTCCACCCGCCGCTTGTAGTCGGCAAAGGCGGCCAACTCCTCTTCGGTGAGGAACTCCAGCTTGGTGATACCAATGCCGTGCTCGCCCGAAATCACCCCCCCCAGGCTGCGCGCCAGCGCCATGATGCGCGCCACGGCTTCGTGCGCGGTCTGCAGCATGGCGTAGTTGTCGGAGTTGACCGGGATGTTGGTGTGCACATTGCCATCGCCGGCGTGCATGTGCAAGGCCACCCATACCCGGCCGCGCAAGACCTCGCCGTGGATGCGCTGGCAGGCCTGCAAGATGGGCTCGAAGGCAGCACCACCGAAGATGCCCTGCAGCGGCTTGCGCACCTGCAGCTTCCAAGAGGCGCGAAGGGTGGCGTCCTGCAGGTCTTCAAACACGGTGCGTGCAGCCCCTTCGGGCACGGTGTCCAAGCCCGTCAACCAGCCCGCCCACAGGGTACGCACCTCCTGCAGCAAGGCCAAGGCCTGCTGCACGCGGTCGCCCAGCAGTTCGGCTGAGGGAATTTCGCCCGCGTCGTCACCGCGGCCCAGGGGCAGTTGCCCCTTGCCCAGGAAAGCCTCCAAGGCGTCCAGCAGTTCGAGCTTGTTGCGCAGCGACAGCTCGATGTTCAGGCGTTCGATCCCGTTGGTGTACTCCCCCATGCGCGGCAAGGGGATGACCACGTCCTCGTTGACCTTGAAGGCGTTGGTGTGGCGCGCAATGGCAGCCGTGCGCTTGCGATCCAGCCAGAACTTCTTGCGCGCATCGGCGCTCACCGCCACAAAACCTTCGCCGCTGCGGCCGTTGGCCAAGCGCACGACTTCCGAGGCGGCACGCGCCACGGCGTCTTCATCGTCACCCACGATGTCGCCGATCAGCACCATCTTGGGCAAGCCCGAGGCACTTTGGCCACCGCGCTTGCTCTTGGTGGTGTAGCCCACGGCCTTGAGGTAGCGGTCGTCCAAGTGTTCCAGACCCGCCAACATCACGGGCGAACCGGCCTGCCCATCGGCCAGGGGGGCGGTGGCCACCTTGGCCTGCTCGAACAAGAAGTCCTTGATTTCCACGATCGAGGGCACCGCATCCTTGGCGTTGCCGAAGAACTCCAGACACACGGTTCGCACGTGCTGAGGCATGCGGTGCACCACCCAGCGGGCGCTGGTGATCAGGCCATCGCAGCCTTCCTTCTGGATACCCGGCAGGCCCGCCAGGAACTTGTCGGTGACGTCCTTGCCCAGCCCCTCCTTGCGGAACACGCTGCCAGCAATGGTCAGCGTTTCGGTGCGCTCCAGTGTCTTGCCCGAGGCATCAAAGAAACGAAGCTCGAAGCGCGCCTGCGGCACGTCGTGGATCTTGCCCAGGTTGTGGTCCAGGCGCACGACCTCCAGCCACTTGGCGTCGGGCGTGACCATCTTCCAGCTGGCCAGGTTGTCCAGGGCCGTGCCCCACAGAACCGCCTTCTTGCCTCCGGCGTTCATGGCGATGTTGCCGCCGATGCACGAAGCCTCGGCGCTGGTGGGATCCACTGCAAACACAAAGCCGCCGCGCTCGGCGGCATCGGCCACGCGCTGGGTGACCACACCCGCTTCGGTCCAGATGGTGGCCACGGGGCGGCCCACCCCTGGCAGTTCAACCATCTCCACCTCGGTCATCTGTTCGAGCTTCTCGGTGTTGATCACCGCGCTCTTCCACGTCAGGGGTACCGCCCCGCCGGTGTAGCCGGTGCCGCCGCCCCGGGGGATGATGGTCAGACCCAGCTCAACGCAGCCCTTGACCAAGGCGGCCATCTCGGCCTCGGAGTCGGGGGTGAGCACCACGAACGGGTACTCCACGCGCCAGTCGGTGGCGTCGGTGACGTGCGACACGCGTGACAGCCCATCGAACTTGATGTTGTCCTTGGCGGTGTGACGGCCCAGCACGCGGCGCGTGCGCTTGCGCAAGTCGGCCATTAGGTCGAAGGACTGCTCGAAGCCCTGAACGCTGCGCCGCGCCGCCTCGAGCAGTTCGCCCACCAGGGCGTCGCGCGCAGCGTCTTGCGAGGCGGTGCGCCGGCGCTGCACCTCCTGCAACCGGTGGTGCAGCGCCTCCACCAACAAGCGTCGCCGGCGCGGGTTGTCCAACAGGTCGTCTTGCAGGTAGGGGTTGCGTTGCACCACCCAGATATCGCCCAACACCTCGTAGAGCATGCGGGCCGAGCGGCCCGTCTGGCGCTCCTGGCGCAGGCGGCTGAGCAGGTCCCAGGCGCGCGCGCCCAAGAGACGAATCACGATCTCCCGGTCGGAGAACGAGGTGTAGTTGTAGGGGATCTCGCGCAGGCGCTGCGCCAGCGGTGTGTCCTGCGCGGCCAAACCGGCATCCAGATCACCCAGCGCGGTCAGGGAAAGCGGTGCATTCATGAAAAACCGCAGCATCGGCGGGCAGACGGTTACCCGCTTCCCGATACTGACCCGGTATGCTAACCGAGTGGCCCCTTCCGCCCTGCTGACAGGGTTTCAGGCCTGCTTCTCAGGGACTTGGCCGTCTGGGGCCGGCAGGACCTTGAGTTGACGCAGCCGTGGCACCCGCCAGGCGCCCAGGGCCAGGAGTAAAGACGTGCCTCCCGCAAAGGCCAAGGCCCAACGCAGGCCCAGGTGTTCGCCCAGCCAGCCCCCCATCAGGGCCCCCGGGCCCGCGGCCAGCAGGGTGAGCCAGCGCATGGTGCTGGTCATACGGCCCAACAGGGGCGCTGGGGTGACCGCTTGGCGCAGGGCCAAAAAATTGATGAAGATGAAAATGGCCCCGGCGCTGAAGCTCATGAGCATGGTGGCAAACAAGACCACCCCCAACGGCCCGGTGGGCGCCACGGCCAGGACCAACCAACCTACCCCGGTGATGGCAAAACCCATGAGCATGCACGGGCCTGGCCCGATGCGCGCGCTGATGCGCCGGCCCAGGATGCTGGCCACCACCGTTCCCACACCCAGGGCGATGTAGGACAGCCCAATGGACTGCTCACCCATGCCCAGCAGGCGGGTGGCGAAGAGGATTTGCACCACCACCGCCGCGTGGTGCGCCATCTGCCACAAGCCCACGGTGACGGCCAGGGTCACCAGCAGCGGGTTGCCCCTGACAAAGCGCAAGCCCTCCATCAGGTCGCGCCAGAAGGCCTGCACAGCCGAGCCCTGTGCGGCCTTGGGGGCTTCTTCGTGGATGGGAATGCCCCGCAGGATCAAGGCCGAACCCACCAGCAGCGCCGCATCCACCAGCAGCGCAGCCGGCGCGCCCATCAGCTTGATCAGGGCACCGGCCAAGCCGGGGCCGGCCACTTCTGCACCCGAATTGGCCATGGCGTTCTTCGCATGTGCCTCGACCAGCCGCTCACGCGGCACCACCTGGGTCAACACAATCTGCGCCGCACTGCCGGCCACCGTGTGGATGGTGCCGATCACGAACCCCACCATGTACATCCAGGGCATGGCCAGCCAACCCATCCACCAGGCCAGGGGGACGGTGGCCAGGATCAGCCCGATCATCGACTCGCCCACCACGTACACGGGCAGTTTGCGCACGCGGTCCAGCCAAACCCCACCCGGCAACGAGAAGAGCACGAACGGCGCAATCTCCATGGCCGTGAGCAGCCCCATCTGGGTCGGGCTGGCGTTCAACAGCACCGCTGCCGTCAAGGGTAGCGCCAGCATGGTGACTTGCGCACCAAAGGCACTCGTGAGGATGGAGGTCCACAGCCGGCGGTAGGCCGGGTCGCGCAACAGGTCGCCCTCAGCCAGGGTGGCCCATCCCATCATTCGGGCCCATGTCAAGAGCACCCGTTCACGCGCCGTGGCAACGTGTGTTTGAGCCTCGTTTGTGGCAGGGTCCGTCAACGGGTGGTTGCGCCTTGGCAAGTCAGCTGCGGTAGTCCGCGTTGATGCTCACGTAGTCGTGCGACAGGTCGCAGGTCCACACCGTGGCGCGCGCAAGGCCGCCCCGGTTGAGCAGCACCCGAACCGTGATCTCGCTTTGCTTCATCACGCGCTGGCCATCGGCCTCACGGTAGTCCGGGTGGCGGCCACCCTGGTGCGCCACGTGCACGTCGTCCAGGTACAGGTCGATCTTGGTCTGGTCCAGGTCGGCAATGCCGGCATAGCCCACCGCAGCCAGGATGCGGCCCAGGTTGGGGTCGCTGGCGAAGAAGGCGGTCTTGACCAGCGGCGAGTGGGCGATGGCGTAGGCCACCTGGCGGCACTCTTCCTTGGTCTGCCCACCTTCGACCCGCACGGTGATGAACTTGGTGGCGCCTTCACCGTCGCGCACGATGGCCTGTGCCAGTTCCTGCGCCACACCAAACAGGGCCTCGCGCAGCAACACGCCCTCTGGGCTGTCGAGCTGCTCGATCGGCGAGTGGCCGGCCTTGTGTGTGGCGATGACGATGAAGGAGTCGTTGGTGGAGGTGTCGCCGTCAATCGTGATGCGGTTGAAGCTGCGATCGGCCGTCTCGCGGACCAGCTCATCCATCAGGCGCGGTGCAATCACCGCATCGGTGGCCACAAAGCCCAGCATCGTGGCCATGTTGGGCTTGATCATGCCCGCGCCTTTGCTGATGCCGGTCACGGTCACGGTCTTGCCCTGAATCACCACCTGGCGCGAAGCCGCCTTGGGCAGGGTGTCGGTGGTCATGATGCCTTCTGCGGCCACGCCCCAGTTGTTGGGCTTGAGGTCGGCCAACGCTGCCGGCAGCCCCGCCTCGATGCGGTCGACCGGCAGGGTCTCCATGATCACGCCGGTTGAAAAGGGCAGGATCTGCTCGGGTGCGAGGTTCAGGTGCCGAGCCAAGGCGATGCAGGTCTGGCGTGCACGGATCAGGCCATCCTCGCCGGTGCCTGCGTTGGCATTGCCGGTGTTGATCACCAGCGCACGGATGCCCTGCCCCGCGGGGGCCTGTGCCGACAGGTGTTGGCGGCATAGCTGCACCGGCGCAGCGCAAAAGCGGTTGAGCGTGAAGACGCCACCCACACAGGCGCCCTCGTCCACGGTGATGACCGTCAGGTCACGCCGGTTGGCCTTTCGGATGCCGGCCATGGCGATGCCCAGTTGCACCCCGGCCACGGGCTGCAGGCTGGCGGGGTCAGGCGCTTGAAGGTTGACCGGCATGTTCGGGTCTCAATTCAACTTGCCGTGGCACTGTTTGTACTTCTTGCCGCTGCCGCAGGGGCAAGGGTCGTTGCGTCCCACGCGGGGCAGTTCAGGTGCCACGGTGCTCGGGTCGGTTTCCGTGCTCACCGAACCATCCTCATTGGGGTGGGTGTAGGTGACATTGCTGAGCTGGCCGGCCGCTTCTTCAATTTGCTGGGCAGCAGCCTCCAGCTCTTGGGCCTGCTCGCGGGTCTGGATGCGCACCGTCATCAGCGTGCGGGTGACCTCCAGCTTCACGGCGTCCAGCAACTGCGAGAACAGCTCGAAAGCCTCGCGCTTGTACTCCTGCTTGGGGTTCTTTTGGGCATAGCCGCGCAGGTGTATGCCCTGGCGCAGGTAGTCCAGCGCGGCCAGGTGCTCGCGCCAGTGCGTGTCCATGCTCTGCAGCAGCACCATGCGCATGAAGGGCGTGAACTGCTCCTCGCCCACGATGTCGAGTTTGGTCTGGAACAGGTCGTCGGCCGCAGCCAACACCTTCTCCAGGATGTCTTCATCGGTGATGGACTCGGAGGCCTGAACCAGCTGGGCCAAGGGCAGCTCCAGGGTCCACTCATCGCGCAGGGTGCGCTCCAGCCCGGCCAGGTCCCACTGCTCTTCCAGCGTCTCCTCGGGCACGTGCAGGCGCACCAACTGGGTGAGTGCGCCGTGGCGCAGGTGGCCAATGGTGTCCTTGAGCGACTGGGCTTCCAGAATTTCGTTGCGCTGCTGGTAAACAACCTTGCGCTGATCGTTGGAAACGTCGTCGTACTCCAGCAGTTGCTTGCGCACATCGAAGTTGCGCGCCTCCACCTTGCGCTGCGCACCTTCGATCGAACGGGTGACGATGCCCGCCTCGATGGCCTCGCCTTCGGGCATCTTCAGCCGGTCCATGATGGCGCGCACGCGGTCGCCCGCAAAGATGCGCATCAAGGGGTCGTCCAACGAAAGGTAAAAGCGCGAAGAGCCCGGGTCGCCCTGGCGGCCTGAACGGCCCCGCAACTGGTTGTCGATGCGCCGGCTTTCATGCCGCTCGGTGGCGATGATGCGCAAGCCCCCTTCGGCCTTGACCTTCTCATGCAGGCCCTGCCACTCGCGGTGCAAGGTGGCGATGCGCTCGGCCTTCACAGCATCGGCCAGCGAACCGTCGGCCTCGATGAACTGCACCTGCTTTTCGACATTGCCCCCCAGGACGATGTCCGTGCCGCGGCCGGCCATGTTGGTGGCAATGGTGATCATGCCGGGGCGCCCCGCCTGGGCCACGATCTCAGCCTCCTTGGCGTGCTGCTTGGCATTGAGCACCTGGTGGGGCAGGTTCGCCTTTTGAAGCAGGTCGCTGAGGATCTCGCTGTTTTCAATCGAGGTGGTGCCCACCAGCACCGGCTGGCCACGGCCGTGGCAGTCGCGGATGTCTTCGATGACCGCGTTGTGCTTTTCGTGGGCGGTCTTGTAGACCAGGTCGTTCTCGTCGCGGCGAACCGTGGGCTTGTTGGGGGGAATGACCACCGTCTCCAGCCCGTAGATCTCCTGGAACTCGTAGGCCTCGGTGTCGGCCGTGCCGGTCATGCCCGAGAGCTTGCCGTACATGCGGAAGTAGTTCTGGAAGGTGATCGAAGCCATCGTCTGGTTTTCAGACTGGATGGCCACGCCCTCCTTGGCCTCCACCGCCTGGTGCAGGCCATCGCTCCAGCGGCGGCCGCTCATCAGACGGCCCGTGAACTCGTCCACGATCACCACCTCGCCGTTTTGCACCACATAGTGCTGGTCCCGGTTGTAGAGGTGGTGAGCCCGCAGCGCGGCGTACACATGGTGCATCAGGGTCACGTTGGCGGCGTCGTACAGGCTGGCGCCTTCGGGCAAGAGGCCGGCTTTGGCCAGCAGTTGCTCGGCGTTCTCGTGGCCGGCGTCGGTCAGCACCACCTGGTGAGACTTCTCATCCACCGTGAAATCGCCCGGCTCGATCACACCTTCGCCCGTGCGCGGATCGGCTTCGCCGATCTGGCGCTTCAAGGCTGGCACCACCGCGTTGATCCGCACGTACAGGTCGGTGTGGTCCTCGGCCTGCCCGCTGATGATCAGCGGCGTGCGCGCTTCATCGATCAGGATGGAGTCCACTTCGTCGACGATGCCGTAGTGCAGCGCGCGCTGCACCCGGTCTCGCGTCTCATAGACCATGTTGTCGCGCAGGTAGTCAAACCCAAACTCGTTGTTGGTGCCGTAGGTGACATCGGCGTTGTAGGCGGCTTGCTTGGCCTCGCGCTCCATGCCCGGCACGTTCACGCCCACGCTCAGTCCCAGGAAGTTGTACAGGCGCCCCATCCACTCGGCGTCGCGCCGGGCCAGGTAGTCGTTGACCGTTACCACGTGCACGCCCTTGCCCGCCAAGGCATTGAGCACCACAGGTAAGGTGGCCATCAGCGTTTTGCCTTCGCCGGTGCGCATCTCGGCAATCTTGCCGTTGTGCAGGGCCATGCCACCCATGAGCTGCACATCGAAGTGCCGCATCTTCAGCGTGCGCTTGCCGGCCTCGCGGGTCAGGGCAAAGGCCTCGGGTAAGACTTCGTCGAGCGTGGTGCCGCCCGACACGCGCGCGCGCAGTTCGTCGGTGAAGCTGCGCAGCGCCGCATCGTCCATCTGTTCGAAGCGGGGCTCCAGGGCATTGATCTGCTGCACCACCTTGCGGTACTGCTTGAGCAGGCGTTCGTTTCGACTGCCAAAAATCGAGGTCAGGAGCTTGGGCAACATGCGCTGTAGCGGCCTGGACTTGGGGTCTGGCCGTCAAAAAGGTCAACTTTCGAGTTTATCCCGGGCCTACACTCGTCTCCATGAGCACCGCGCAAACCGCCTGCCCCTGTGATTCGGGGCTGCCCTTGCAAGCCTGTTGCGGCCGCTGGCACGAAGGGCCACAACACCTGCAGGCACCCGACGCACCGGCGCTGATGCGCTCGCGCTACAGCGCCTACGCGCTGGGCAGGTGGGCTTACATCCTGGACACCTGGCACCCCAGCACCCGACCGGCCACCTTGGAGCCCCTGCCCGAGGGCCTGAAGTGGCTGGGGCTGCAGGTCAAACGCACCGAGGTAACGGGCCCCACGAGTGCGGAAGTGGAGTTTGTGGCGCGCAGCAAGCTGGCCGGCCAAGCCCATCGGATGCACGAGTTGAGCCGCTTCGTGCTGGAAGCCGGGCGGTGGTGGTACGTGGATGGGCAGGTTCGCTGACTCGGTTCCCCTGCCCCGTGCCCTGGGTTCCACCCTGCGCGAGGACCCTGGCTTGGCGCAACTGGCCCACCGGATGGCGCGTTCGAAGGCGTGCTTGGCGGCGGTCTTGCCCGTCTTGCCGCCGGCGCTGCGCCCCCACCTGGTGGCCGGCCCCTGGGACGATCAGGGCTGGACCTTGCTGACCCGGCAAGCCGCGGCCTTGAGCAAGCTGCGGCAGCTGGTGCCCTTGATGGAGCATGCGTTGGCGCAACAGGGGTTGGCCGTGCCCCGCATTCGCCTGAACGCCCTGCTCACGCGCTGATGCGATGGTGGGCTGATGGGCTGATGGTGGTGGGAATGGTGCCGACTGTCAGACTCGAACTGACGACCCCCGCTTTACAAGAGCGGTGCTCTACCAACTGAGCTAAGTCGGCTTGGTACCCCAAGCCTGGAGTTTATTTGATCCGCTTGAGCGACGGGCGTGCGCCCGCCGCATCGGGCCCCGAGGGGTCTGGTTCACGGTCATCCGGGCCGCCGTCAGCCTTCGGGGCAGCGCCGGGCGCCGCGCTGGCCTCGGGTGCGTGGCCCTGGGGTGCCGGTGCTGAAGGGGATACGGACGACGCGCTGCGCGAGGGAACGGCCGCCAGCCGGGGCCCTGACGGGCGCGAGCCCATGGCAGGGGCATCGGAGGGCAGGCCCGGCGAGTCATAGGACCCCATGCTGGGGGCCGTGCCCGGCGCTGAAGGCATGGGGAAGGCCATGCCCTGGCCGTTTTCGCGGGCGTAGATGGCCACGACATGGTCCACCGGCACGCAGATGTCGCGCGCCACGCCGCCGAACCGGGCCTTGAACTCGATCAGGTCGTTGCCCAGTTGTAATCCGCTGGTGGCCTCGAAGCCCACGTTGAGCACGATCTCGTTGTTCTTCACGTACTCGCGCGGCACATCGACGCTGTCGTCGACATGCACCGCCAGGTAGGGCGTGAAGCCGTTGTCGGTGCACCAGTCGTGCAGAGCGCGGATCAGGTACGGCCGCGTGCTGCCGCCTTGCGACTCGGGGCTCAGGGGATTGCTCATGCCACCGTGCCGCGCAACTTACTTGCGCATCACCTTTTCTGACGGCGTCAAGGCCTCGATGTAGGCCGGACGCGAGAAGATGCGCTCGGCGTACTTCAACAGGGGTGCGGCATTCTTGGACAGCTCAATGCCGTAGTAGTCCAGGCGCCACAACAGCGGGGCAATGGCCACATCCAGCATCGAGAAGTCGTCCCCCAGCATGTACTTGTTCTTCATGAAGATGGGGGCCAGTTGCGTAAGCCGGTCGCGGATCTGCGAGCGCGACTTCTCGATCTGCTTGTCATTGGGCTTGGTGCCCCGGCCTTCCAGAATGTTCACATTGGTGAACAGTTCCTTTTCGAAGTTGAAGAGGAACAGCCGCACGCGGGCCCGTGCCACAGGGTCACCAGGCATCAATTGTGGGTGGGGGAAGCGCTCGTCGATGTACTCGTTGATGATGTGCGACTCGTACAGGATCAGGTCGCGCTCGACGAGGATGGGCACCTCGTTGTAGGGGTTCATCAAGGCGATGTCTTCGGTCTTGGCGAACAGGTCCACATCGCGGATTTCGAAATCCATGCCCTTTTCAAACAGCACAAAGCGGCAGCGGTGCGAATAAGGGCAGGTTGTTCCGGAATAAAGCACCATCATGGTGTGTGGTCTCCCCTCAAGGGTGTGGTGGTTCGGCAGGCCAAGAGGCTTGCCGCGGTACGTCAACTCAGGCCGTCATAAACACCAAGCGCAGTGGGCATCTTGGCACCCGCTCTGGTGCACCCACTGCGCAACAACCCGCATCCGAAGCGCCGGGTTGCGTGTGATCAGGCTTATTTGATGTCTTTCCAGTAGGAGGCGTTCAGGCGCCAGGCAATCACGGTGAAGACGCCCAGGAACAGCAGCACCCAGACGCCCAGGCGCACCCGGTCGCCCTGTTGGGGCTCGCCCATCCACTGCAGGAAGGCCACCAAATCGGCCACGGCGTTGTCGTACTCCCGAGCGTTCATCGACCCCGGGGTCAACTGCTCGTAGCCCTTGAACACCGAAACCATCTTGTTCTTGTCATGCGGGTCGGCCTGGTCCTGGAAGACGGCCTTGCGCTGACCTTGGAGTTCCCACAAGACGTGGGGCATGCCCACGTTGGGGTACGCCAGGTTGTTCCAGCCGGTGGCTTTGGAGTCGTCGCGGTAATAGGTGCGCAGGTAGGTGTACAGGTAGTCTGCACCGGTGCCCATGCCTGCGGCAGAACGCGAACGCGCGATCAGGGTCAGGTCAGGTGGGTTGCCGCCGAACCAGTCCTTGGCTTGCTTGGGGTCGAGCGACACCTTCATGGTTTCGCCCACCTTGTCGGTGGCGAACATGAGGTTGTCCTTGATCTGGTCGTCGGTCAGGCCAATGTCCTTCATGCGGTTGTAGCGCATGAAAGCGGCGGCGTGGCAGTTCAAGCAGTAGTTGACGAACAGTTTGGCGCCGTTTTGAAGGGCGGCCAGGTCGGTCATCTTTTCGGTGGGGAACTTGTCCCAGGCCACACCGCCACCAGCGGCTTGGGCCATCGGAGCGGCGCCGAAGGTCAGCGCGGCGGCGGCACACAGGGATGCGAACAGCTTTTTCATGTTTTGTGTCTTCCGTGTTGCGCGGTTGTTCAATGCGGCTGGAACACCACGCGCTCAGGCACCGGCTTGAATTCGCCGACCTGGCTCCACCAGGGCATCAGCAGGAAGAAGCCGAAGTAGACCAGCGTGCCGATCTGGGAGAGCAAGGTACCGATATCCGAGGGCGGCTTGATGCCCAGGTAGCCCAAGACCAGGAAGAAGATCACGAAGGCCGCGTACAGGTACTTGTGCCAGGTGGGGCGGTAGCGGATGGACTTGACCGGGCTGTTGTCCAGCCAGGGCAGGAAGAACAGGATGATCACGGCGCCACCCATCACCACCACGCCCCAGAACTTGGCGTCAAAGGTCTTGAACAGCGCAGCGGCGACGAGGGCCACCACCACAATGCCCGCCTTGGCAGTGCCAGAGAACTTGCCCTTGACCAAGGCGGCCACTGCGCCCAGGGCCACGATCACCACCAGCACGTTCATCATCACGTCGGTGGTGGCACGCAGCATGGAATAGTAGGGCGTGAAGTACCACACCGGCGCAATGTGCGCGGGCGTCTTCAGCGGGTCAGCGGGGATGAAGTTGTTGTATTCGAGGAAGTAGCCACCCAACTCAGGTGCCAGGAACACGATGGCCGAGAACACCATCAGGAACACGCTCACGCCCATGATGTCGTGAACCGTGTAGTAGGGGTGGAAGGGGATGCCGTCCAGCGGCTTGCCGGTGGCGTCTTTGTGGGCCTTGATCTCCACGCCGTCGGGGTTGTTCGAGCCCACTTCGTGCAGCGCGATGATGTGCGCGGCCACCAGGCCCAACAGCACCAGCGGCACGGCGATCACGTGGAAGCTGAAGAAGCGGTTGAGCGTGGCGTCCGAGACCACGTAGTCGCCGCGGATCAGCAGGGCCAGGTCTTCACCGACGAAGGGCACGGCGGCGAACAGGTTCACGATCACCTGCGCGCCCCAGTAGGACATTTGGCCCCAGGGCAGCAGGTAGCCCATGAAGGCTTCGGCCATCAGGCACAGGAAGATGGCGCAGCCAAAGACCCACACCAGTTCACGCGGCTTGCGGTAGGAGCCGTAGATCAGCCCACGGAACATGTGCAGGTACACCACCACGAAGAAGGCCGAGGCGCCGGTGGAGTGCATGTAGCGCACCAACCAGCCCCAGGGCACGTCGCGCATGATGTACTCAACCGAGGCGAAGGCCAGGTTGGCATCCGGCTTGTAGTGCATCACCAGGAAGATGCCCGTGACGATCTGGATCACCAGCACCAGCAGGGCCAGCGCGCCGAAGAAGTACCACATGTTGAAGTTCTTCGGCGCGTAGTACTCGGAGAGGTGCTCCTTGTACAACTTGCTGGCTGGGAAACGGTTGTCTACCCAGGTCATCAGCTTTTCGCCGATGGGGGCATCAGGTGCGGCGGTCTTGAACTCGGCCATGGGGTACTCCAGTGACTGCGGGCTCGCCAATATGGGCTGTGGGGATGGTGGTTTCGGCGTTTGGGGACTCGGGCCTGGGTTCAGGCCTTCTTGTCCTCACCGATCAGGATGCGGGTGTCGGACAGGTACATGTGCGGCGGCACCTCCAGGTTGTCCGGCGCGGGCTTGTTCTTGAACACGCGGCCGGCCAGGTCGAAGGTGGAGCCGTGGCAGGGGCACAGGAAGCCGCCGTTCCAATCGTCGGGCAGCGAAGGCTGCGCGCCGGTGGCGAATTTGTCGGACGGCGAGCAGCCCAGGTGCGAGCAGATGCCCACGCCCACGAAGAACTCGGGATTGATGGAGCGGTGCTGGTTCTTGGCGTAGGCCGGGGTGGGGTAGGCCTTGCGGTCGGAATTGGGGTCGGCCACTTGGGCTTCGGTCTTCTTGAGCGACTCCACCTGCTCGGGCGTGCGGCGGATGATCCACACCGGCTTGCCGCGCCACTCCACGGTGACCTTCTCACCGGGCTTGATGCCGCTGATGTCCACTTCGACGGCCGCCCCGGCGGCCTTGGCGCGCTCGGAGGGGGCAAAGGTGCTGACGAAGGGCACAGCCACCGCCACGCCACCGGCCGCGCCGGCACAGGTGGAGGCGATCAGCCAGGTGCGCTTGCTGCTGTCGACGGAAGATTCGCTCATGGAGAGTCCTTGAAAACTGCTGGCCCGCGAGGGCCACTAGGGTCAACCCGGCATTCTAACCGAGCAGGAGGCGCCCCTCAATCGACACCGGCCCAGAGGCCAAACGGGGAATGCATCCGGCCAGCCCCGTGCCTCAGGCCAGCGGGCTCAAGCGCCGGGCCATGGCCAGCGCTGCCAGGAAGCTGCTGGGGTCGGCCTGCCCACGGCCGGCGATGTCAAAGGCGGTGCCGTGGTCCGGGCTGGTGCGCACGAAGGGCAAGCCCAGGGTGATGTTCACCCCCTGGTCCAGGCCGAGGTACTTGACCGGAATCAAGCCCTGGTCGTGTGTCATGGCCACCACCGCGTCGCAGGCGCCCGGGCGCTGCGGGGTGTGGCGCGCCCGCATGAAGACCGTGTCGGGCGGGTGTGGCCCGTCCACCACGATGCCTTGGCTGCGCGCCGCGGCTATGGCCGGGGCAATGACCTCCACCTCTTCACGGCCGAACAACCCTCCCTCGCCGGCGTGTGGGTTGAGCCCAGCCACGGACAGGCGGGGCTGTTCCCAGCCCCAGGCCCGAAGGGCTGCATGCGTGATGACGATGGTCTGCAGCACGCGCTCAAACGTGATGGCCTCAATGGCCGAGCGCAGCGACTGGTGGATGGTGACCAAGACCACGCGCAGCTCGTCATTGGCAAGCATCATGCGCACATCGGGCGGCGGGCCGCCCGGGTTGGCCCAGGCCTGCAGCATTTCGGTGTGCCCTGGATAGGGCAGGCCTGCGGCGGCCAGCGACTCTTTGTGAATGGGCGCGGTAACGATGGCACTGCCCTGCCCTTGGCGCGCCAGGCCAACGGCGGCCTGCAGGCACAGGGCGGCATAGGCGCCGCAGCGTGCATCCACCGCACCCCAGGCCAGCGCATCCCAGTCAGGCGCATCGAGCTGCCCCAGGGTGGCCCAAGGCGGCGCGCTGGCCGGTGCGCCGTGGGCAGCCTCAGCAGCCTGGGCCAGCGCATCCAGCGGATGGATGAGGCGTGGGCCGGCCACGGCAGGGGCTCCGCAAGCCCGCAGGCCGCGCGCCATGACAGCCGGGTCACCCACCACCACCGCATCGTGCAGTTCGCCAGCCAGGTGGGCGCGCGCCACCAGCTCTGGCCCGATGCCGGCCGGATCGCCCAGGGTGATCAGCACAGGCCCCACGCCACTCATGCCGGGTTGTCCACCTCAATGAACACATGCTCCAGGCCGAAGTGTTCGGCCACCGCCTGCCCCACCGCCGGCGCGCCGAAGCGCTCCGTGGCATGGTGGCCGCAGGCCAAAAAGGCCACACCCGTCTCGCGCGCCAAGTGGGCCTGAGGCTCGGAAATCTCGCCGGTGATGAAGGCGTCCGCACCCGCGGCGATGGCCGCTTCGAAGTAGCCCTGTGCGCCACCGGTGCACCAGGCCACACGCCGCAGCGCACGCCCGTCCCCCTGCACCACCAGTGGTGCACGTTGAAGGCTGTTGTGCACCGCCTGAGCCAGCGCTGCCAGCCCGGCGTGTGCTGCAGGCCCCATGAAGCCCAACTGCTGCTCGCCAAAGCGGGCATCGGCCTGCATCCCCAGGCGCATCCCCAACTGCGCGTTGTTGCCGTGGCTGGCGTGGGCGTCCAGGGGCAGGTGGTAGGCCAAGAGGTTGATGTCGTGGCGCATGAGCAAGCGCACGCGCTCGCCCAACCAGCCTGTGAGCCGGCCATCCTGGCCGCGCCAAAACAGGCCGTGGTGCACGAGCACGGCATCGGCCTGGGCTTCAATGGCCGCCTCGATCAGGGCGCGGCTGGCCGTCACCCCGGTGACCAGGCGGCGCACCTGTTCGCGCCCCTGTACCTGCAGGCCATTCGGCCCATAATCCTTGAACTGGGCAGCTTGCAGCCATTGGTCCAGGTGGCCCACGAGCGCATCGCGGCCCACCGATGTGGCTGAATCCGTGGCCCGCTTCGACCCTGCTTGACCCCTGTGCCCCTGTGATTCCGTCATGACCCACACCCTGGGTTGTTGAACGCCCACCGCACCGAACCCACTCCCATGCGCCGCATCTGGCTGATTTTCTCGCAGGCCGTCACGGTTTCGGTGGCGGTGCTGTTCGTGGTGGCCACGCTCAAGCCGGAATGGCTGGCGCGCCCGCCAGGCCTCATCATGCCTGAGGTGGTGCCGATCCTCACCGCACCACCTGAAGCGGCTGGCGCCGGGCGCGGCCATGCCGATGCCGCGCGGCGCGCCTCGCCCGCCGTGGTCAGCATCGTGGCCAGCAAGGCGCCCCAGCGCAACCCCCACGCCGGCGACCCTTGGTACCGCTTCTTCTTCGGCGACGGCGAGGAAGACGCGCAGCGCCAACGCGGGCTGGGTTCGGGTGTCATCGTTTCGCCAACGGGCTACCTGCTGACCAACAACCACGTGATTGATGGCGCCGACGAGATCGAGGTGCAACTCAGCGATGGCCGCTCTGCGCAGGCCACCGTGGTGGGCACCGACCCGGACACCGACCTGGCCCTGCTGAAGATCAACCTGGACCGCCTGCCGGCCGTCACCTTGGCGCCCTCGGCGTCGCTGCACGTGGGTGACGCGGTGCTGGCCATCGGCAACCCCTTTGGCGTGGGGCAAACCGTGACCTCGGGCATCGTGAGTGCACTGGGCCGCAGCCAACTGGGCTTGTCAACCTTTGAGAACTTCATCCAGACCGATGCAGCCATCAACCCCGGCAATTCGGGCGGCGCGTTGGTGGACGCCAACGGCCTGCTCGTGGGCATCAACACCGCCATCTTTTCGCGCAGCGGCGGCAGCCTGGGCATTGGCTTTGCCATCCCGGTGGACGTGGCCCGCCAGGTGATGGAAGGCCTGATCCAAAACGGGCAGGTCACCCGGGGCTGGATCGGCGTGGAGCCGCGCGACCTCAACCCCGAGGTGGCCGAAATGCTGCGGCTGCCGGTGCGTACCGGCGTGCTGATCACCGGGGTGCTGCGGGGTGGGCCTGCCGCCAAGGCCGGTATTCAGCCCGGTGATGTGGTGCTCAAGGTGGGCCCGCGCGAGGTGGCCAATACTGCTGAACTGCTCAGTTCGGTCAGTGCGCTGGCCCCCAACAGCCGCGTGTCGCTGCTGCTGCAGCGGGGCCAACAGTCGATCGAACGCAGCTTGGTGGTGGCACAGCGCCCCGCCCCCAGAAGAGAGCCCGCCGACTGACCGGGGCTAGCGCCTTGAAGGCCGACACGGTCGGCCAGGCACGCGGGGCTTCAGTCCTCGCTTGGCGGCGGCTTGTTTCGCGCCATCAGGCTGGCCGCGATGATGCCCAACTCGTACAGGAGGCACATGGGCACGGCCAGGGCCAATTGCGAAATCACATCCGGCGGCGTCACGATCGCGGCGATGATGAAGGCCAGCACAATGAAGTACCCACGGAACTCGCGCAGCTTCTGGATGGGCACGATGCCCAGGTGCGCCAGCACCACCACCACGATGGGCACTTCAAACGCCAGGCCAAACACCATGAACAGCGTGAGCACGAAGCCAAAGTACTGCTCGATGTCTGGGGCCGCTGTGATGCTCTGGGGCGCCCAGCTTTGGATGAACTGGGACATCGAGGGGATGACCAGGAAGTAACAGAAGGCCACCCCGATGAAGAACAGCAGCGTGCTGGACACCACCAGGGGCAGGACCAGCTGCTTTTCATGGTTGTACAGGCCCGGCGCAACAAAGGCCCAAGCCTGCCAAAGCACATAGGGCAGGGCCACCATGAAGGCGCCCAGCAGCGTGATCTTCAAGGGCACCAGCAGCGGCGAGATCACGTTGGTGGCGATCAGCGTGGCGCCTGCGGGCAGGTAGCGCACCAGGGGCGCGGCCAGGATGTCGTATAGCCCAGAGGGGCTGGGCCAGATGCACAAGCCCACGAAGACCACCACCACCGCCAGCAAGGCGCGGATGAGCCGGTCGCGCAGCTCGATGAGGTGCGCCACGAAGGGCTGCTCGGTCCCCTCGAGTTCGTCCTGGGGCGCTTGCGGGTCGCTCATGTCATCGGGCTGTTGAATCGGGTGGCGCGCGGCGGGGCGCGGTGAAGGGCTGGGCAGGGCTCAAGGCTCAGCGTGCGGTGGGCTTGGGCCGGAAACGCGCCACGCGCGCCGCGCCCGACTGAGCCCGGCTGCGAACGCCTTGGCGCTGCTTGTACCAGTTGGGCACGGCGGCGCGCTTGAGGCGCCAGTTCTTTTTGGGGTTGCGGTAGCTCGGCACCGGTGTTTGCAGCGGCTGCTGCGACCAGTCCGCGCTGGCATCGGAGGTGCTGGAACCGGATGAGCTGCCCGCGTCGCTGCCCAGGCCTTCCCAGGTGCTGCTCACCGAGGCGTTGGCTGCGTTGACTTCTTGCTGAACCGACTGTTCGACGTCGCGCGCGGCGGTCTCGAACTGGCTCTTCATCTTTTTGAGCTCTTCGAGCTCGATCGAGCGGTTGACCTCCGCTTTCACATCGGCCACGTAACGCTGCGCCTTGCCCACCAGGTGGCCCACCGTGCGGGCCACCTTGGGCAGTTTCTCAGGGCCGATGACGATGAGCGCCACCGCCCCGATGAGGGCAAGCTTGTCGAAGCCGAAGTCGATCATGGGGCGCGATCAGGCGCTTGCGCGCACGGTCACCCGGCCACCGCGTGCGCGGTGATCAGGACTTGGTCTTGGCGTCGACATCCACGGTCTGCGCGTCGGTCTTGTGGGCCGTCACCTGCTGGGCCGGCGCTGCCGCCGGAGCAGCCGCGTCGGCGCCTTCCTGCGAGCCCTTGACGCCGTCCTTGAAGCCCTTGACGGCGCCACCCAGGTCCGAGCCCAGGTTCTTGAGCTTCTTGGTGCCGAAAATCAAAATGACCACCAGCAGCACGATCAACCAGTGCCAAATGCTGAACGATCCCATATGCCTTGCTCCTTGTGAGGGGGTTTGATTCTAGGGTGGGCGCCGTTCAGCCCTTGTTCCAGGGTCTTGGGCCGCCCATCACGTGGATGTGCAGGTGCAACACCTCCTGGCGGCCATCTTCCCCGGTGTTGATCACGTGCCGAAAGCCATTGCTCACGCCCAACTCGCGCATCAGGCGCGGGGACTGGGCCATCATGTGGCCGATCAGCCCGGCGTGCTCGGCCTGCACATCGGCCATCGAAACAATGTGCAACTTCGGTATCAGCAAGATGTGAACCGGCGCCCAGGGGTTGATGTCATGGAAGGCCAGCATGTGCTCGTCTTCATGCACCTTGCGTGCGGGGATTTGCCCAGCCACGATGCGGCAGAAGATGCAGTTGGGGTCAGCGCTCATGGCTCATCCTGTTCGCGTTGCTGTGCCTTGCGGGCTGCGAATTCTTCCAGACCGGAAAGCCCCTCTCGGCGTGTGAGTTCAGCCAGCACATCGGCCGGCCGCAAGCCGAATTGGGCCAGGGCGATCAGGCTGTGGAACCACAGGTCGGCTACCTCGTAGACGATCTTTTGCGGGTCGCCGTCCTTGGCGGCCATAACGGTTTCCGTGGCCTCTTCGCCCACCTTCTTGAGGATGGCGTCCGGGCCCTTGTGAAACAGACGCGCCACATAGCTCTTGTCAGGATCGCCCTGGCGGCGCTGGTCGATCACATCGGCCAGGCGCTCCAGCACATCCTGGGACGCAGGGTTGGAACCGGGGGCTGAATGGGAGGGGCTCATGGGTACGCAAGGCGCGCGGCTGGGGGTCGTCAACGGTAGATCGAATCGGGGTCTTTGAGCACGGGCTCCACCGGCTCCCAGCGCCCTTCGCGCAGGACGCTGTAGAAGCAGCTGTGGCGACCGGTGTGGCAGGCAATCCCGGGATCATGCCCGAGTTGTGTGACTTTCAGCAGAAGGACATCCCCGTCGCAGTCCAGGCGCACCTCGTGCACCTGCTGCACATGGCCACTTTCTTCGCCCTTGTGCCACAGGCGGCCGCGCGAGCGGCTCCAGTAGACGGCGTGGCCCGTTTGGACCGTGAGCTCCAGCGCCTGTCGGTTCATCCAGGCCACCATCAGCACGTCGCCCGTGGAGGCTTCCTGCGCGATGGCCGTAACCAGGCCGTTGCCGTCCCACTTGATGTCGTCCAACCAACTCATAAGCCCAGTGTAGTGTCCACGGGCAGGCTCATACGCCCACTGGCAGCGGGGCCGGCACGGTCAGCGGCCCGGGGTGTTGCCAGTCGCGCGCGAACCAGGCCAACACCGGCAGGGTGCCCGGCAGCACCGGACCCACCGTCACCGGCAAGCTGCACCAGGCCATCTGCTGGCCTTCCCGCATGTCAAAGTCACCTTCCCACTCGTACACCTTGCAAAAATGCAGGCGCACGCGGGCGTGCGGGTAGTCAAAGAGTTCCTCTTGCCACGGGTGGACGTCTGCGATGCGGATGCCCAACTCTTCATGCAGTTCGCGCGCCAGCGCCTGCTCCAGCGTCTCGCCCGGCTCAAACTTGCCGCCCGGGTACTCCCAGTAGCCCGCATACACCTTGCCCGGGGGGCGGCTGGTCAGCAGGAAGGCGCATTCACGGCCCTGCTCATCTCGTCGCACCAAGATGCCCACCGCCACATCGGTGGCGGGTGCTTCCAAGCTGCGCTGGGCACCATCCACCACGGTGACCAGGTTCGCGTCGGGCCGATCAGGCTTCAAGGCAAGACCCAAGGGTCATACACGGTCCAAGCCGTCGGGTGCCGGCGTATCCCACGACGCTGCTGCGGCTGGGTCGCCGGCGTGGTCGCGCCCCGCCCAATCGCGTGCGAATTGCCAAGCCACGCGGCCGCTGCGCGAGCCGCGCTCCAAGGCCCAGACCAATGAGGGCTGACGCGCCGCGGCAATCGAAGCCTCGTCGCAGGCAAAGTGCTTCAGCCATTGGGTCACGATGGCCAGGTACTCCGCTTGGCTGAAGGGGTAGAAGCTCAGCCACAGGCCGAAGCGCTCGGACAGGGAGATCTTCTCCTCGATGACCTCGCCCGGGTGCACCTCGCCATCTTCGGTGTGGGTGTAGCTCAGGTTGTCCTTCTTGTACTCCGGCAAGAGGTGGCGGCGGTTGCTGGTGGCATACACCAACAGGTTGTCGGCCGCGGCCGAAATGGTGCCGTCGAGCACCGACTTCAGCGCCTTGTAGCCGGGCTCGCCCTCATCGAAAGACAGGTCGTCACAAAAGATGATGAAGCGTTCAGGGCGGTCCGCGATGAGCTCGGTGATGTCGGGCAGGTCGGTCAGGTCGGCCTTGTCCACCTCGATCAGGCGCAGACCTTGGCTGGCGTAAGCCTGCAAACAGGCCTTGATGAGCGAGCTCTTGCCCGTGCCGCGCGCACCGGTCAGCAGAACATTGTTGGCCGGGCGGCCCAGAACGAACTGCTCGGTGTTGCGCACCAATCGCTCCTTTTGGCCCTCCACCTCTTGCAGGTCTGACAAGGAGATCGAGGCCACCTGCCGCACCGGTTGCAGCAGGCCCAGGCCAATTCGGCGGCGCCAACGAAAGGCGATGCTCGCTTGGAAATCCGGCTTCGGTGCAGGGGGTGGCACCAACTGCTCCAAGCGGTCGATGAGGTCGTGTGCACGCTGCAGCAAGCGCTGCAGATCGGTTGAATCAGCCATCAAGCCAGTGTAGCCAGGGCCTGCCGTCGCGCGATGGCCTGGCCATACAAGGCCACATAGGCGCGTGCCGCCCGGTCCCAATCAAAACGCTGGGTCATCGCCCGCTGCTGCACCTGTGCCCACTGCGCCGGGCGCGTCCACAAGAGCTGCGCGCGGCGCATTGCGGCCTCGAAGGCCTGCACATCAAAGCGGTGGAAAGCCAACCCGGTGGCCTGGTCGTCTTCCAGGGCCTCCAGGGTGGCGTCCACCACAGTGTCCGCCAAGCCGCCCACATGGTGCACCAGCGGTAAGGCTCCGTAGGCCATGGCGTACAGCTGCGTCAGCCCGCAGGGCTCAAAGCGAGAAGGTACCAGCACCAAATCGGCTGCGGCAAAGATCTGGTGCGCCAGGGCTTCGTCGTGTGCGCGCAGCAAGGCCACCTGCCCCGGGTAGGCCCGAACAGCCGCAGCAAATCCGGCTTCCAGGTCGGCATCCCCCTGCCCCAGCACCACCAGCTGCGCACCACCGGCCAGGGCCTGTGGCAAACCCTGAAGCAACAGGTCCAGCCCTTTTTGGCTGGTCAAGCGGCTGACCACGGCCATCAGCATGGCCCGCCCGTCGCCGCGCAAGCCGTGCTCACGCTGCAGCTGCGCCTTGCACACGGCCTTGCCGCGCAGATCGCTGGCGTCAAAGCGCTGCGGCACATGGAGGTCGATGCTGGGGTGCCACACGCCATAGTCGACCCCGTTGAGGATCCCGGTCACGCCACCCGTGTGCGCGCGCAGCACACCATCGAGCCCGCAGCCCAGGGCAGCCTGCTGCACCTCCTGCGCATATCGGGGGCTGACCGTGCTGATGGCCTGTGCATGCTGAAGCCCGGCCTTCATGAAGGACACCTGCCCCCAGAACTCCAGGCCTTCAATGCTCCAGGCCGCTGCCGGCAGGTCCAGGTCCAAAAAGGTTTGCGCCGGGAACAAGCCCTGATAGGCCAGGTTGTGCACCGTCATCACACTGGCGGCCGGCAGCCCCGCGTGGGCCAAAGCGGCCGGCACCAGCCCCGCATGCCAGTCGTGCGCGTGCACCACATCGGGCCGCCAGCGGGCATCCGCCCCTCGAGCCAGGGTCCGGGCCGCCCAGGCCAAGGGCGCGAAGCGTCGGTGGTTGTCGGGCCAGGCCGCGCCCGTGGAGTCGGCATAAGGGCCACCCGGGCGTTCATAAAGGTCGGGCGCCACCACCACATAGGCCGGCGCATCACCGAAAGGCTTCAGCCGCCCGGCCACCAGGCGGGGCGCTGCCGCACCCCAAGGACACGGCAGCGCGGCCACCACGCGCGGGTCCTTGAGCGCTGCGCGCACGGCCGCAAAGCCCGGCAGCAGCAAACGGCTGGCCACCCCGGCGCGTGTCAGCGCATCGGGCAAAGCGCCCACCACATCGGCCAGGCCACCCGTCTTGACCAGGGGAACGGCCTCAGCCGCCGCTTGCAGAACCTTCATCCAGCGTTCAGGCCTTGTCCTGAAGGGGATCTTGCGCGGCCTGCAACTTCTCCAACATGCTGCGGGTGACCAGCACCACCCCGTTGTCGGTGCGCTCAAAACGCTGGGCGTCGGCCAGCGGGTCTTCGCCGATGACCATGCCCTCGGGTATGCGACAGCCCCGGTCGATCACCACCTTCTTCAAACGCGATCTTGAGCCCACGGTGACCCCAGGCAGGATCACCGCTTGGTCGATGAAGCAAAACGAGTGCACCCGAACCTCGGAAAACAACACCGAGTTCGACACATGCGAACCACTGACGATGCAGCCGCCGCTGACCATGGTGTTGACCGTCATGCCATGCATGCCGGTGCGGTCGGGGATGAACTTGGCCGGTGGCAGCTGGCGCTGCGAGGTCCAGATCGGCCAGTTGGTGTCGTAGATGTCGAGCTCGGGCGTGATGGAAGCCAGGTCGAGATTGGCCGACCAGAAGGCATCGATCGTGCCCACGTCGCGCCAGTAGTGCAGCTGGCTATTGGTGATGCAGGACATGGAGAAAGGGTGCGCCAAGGCACGCCCTTCCGACACCACCTTGGGGATCACGTTCTTGCCGAAGTCGTGCTCGGATGATGGATTGGCCAGGTCTTCATCGAGCAAGCGATAGAGGTACTCGGCATCGAAGATGTAGATGCCCATGCTGCACAAAGCGGTGTCGGGGCGGCCAGGCATGGGCGGCGGGTCTTGGGGCTTTTCGACGAAGGCGGTGATGGCGCGTTGCCCATCCACCGCCATCACCCCAAAGGCATGTGATTCCTTGAGGGGCACCTCAATGCAGCCCACGGTACACGGCTTGCCGCTGGACACGTGGTCGCGCAGCATCACCGAGTAGTCCATCTTGTAGATGTGGTCACCGGCCAGCACCATCACGTAGGACGGGTTGGCGCTGCGCACGATGTCCAGGTTCTGATAGACGGCATCGGCCGTGCCCCGGTACCAGTGCTCCTCGTCCACGCGCTGTTGCGCGGGCATGAGGTCCACCATCTCGTTGAGTTCGGCACGAAGGAAGGACCAGCCCCGCTGCAGGTGCCGCAGCAGCGAATGGGACTTGTACTGTGTGACCACGCCGATGCGCCGAATGCCGGAGTTGACGCAGTTGGACAAGGCGAAGTCGATGATGCGGAACTTGCCGCCAAAGTACACCGCCGGCTTGGCCCGGCTGTCCGTGAGCTGCTTGAGCCGCGACCCGCGCCCGCCGGCCAAGACCAGGGCAATGGTGCGCCGCGCCAGCATGTGCGGTTGCAGGTGCAACTCGTTGGGGCGGTGTTCGCTGGTGGGTCCGGATGGGTTCATGGTGAACGGGGGCTGCACGGGTGGCGCTGCGCTCAACGCTGCAAGGGCACCACCAAGCCCTCTTCCTCCATCACAGCGTACACCCGATCGTCTCCCAGTGCAGCCTGTGTGTGCAATCCGGTGAAGGCCCCAAAGGCCGGCAGCACGCCGTAGGCCGGGGTCATGCGAAAGCAGGGCAGGCGCAGGCGCAGGCCGCCCGGCTCGCGCAACTGCACCCCTGGGTGCAGGTGGCCGGCCAGCGCGTACGCGCCGGCCACCGCCTCGGGTTCGTGCACCAAGGCCCACGGGCCACGGCGAAGCGGACCCGCATGGACCTCGATACCCAAGTGGGCCGGAGGGTCTCCAGCATGGTGGTCGTGGTTGCCCCGCACCAGGTGAACCTCCAAAGCCGGGTGGCGGGCACGCCATTGCGCCAGGGCCTGCAGTGCCTGCGGCTCCTGGGACCAGGGGCCGTGCAGCAGGTCGCCCAGAAAAACGAGCTCGTGGGCACCGGTGGCCTCCAAGAGCACCTCCAGGCGACGCACCATGGCCTCTTCTGAGGCTGCAGGCACCGGCAGCCCATGGCGGCGAAAGGTGTGCCCTTTTCCGAAGTGGGCATCGGCCACCAGCAGCATCTTGAGCGCCGGATCAAAGGCTGCTCGCTGCGGCCACAGCTCCAAGATGCAGCCCTGCGGGCCGATGTGCTGGGCGGGCCCCGCCCCCAAGCCGTGCGCCTGAGGCTGCACTAGACGGTCATGAGGGCCAGCGTGGCCTCGGCGTGTTCGGTGGGGCTGCGCTTGAAACCCGATCGGGCAAAGCGTTGCAGGCGACCCAGGGCCAGGGCAGTCAAGGCCGCCGCCCGAATCTGCGCATCGACGGTGGCGGTGGTGGAGCCGGCGGCATCGCCCGCTTCGCGCAGACACTGCTTGAGCTGGGACTCCACGCGGTCGAACAGCTGCACCATGCGCGCGGAAAGCCGCTCATGCTCCAGTATCAGGGCATCGCCCACCATCACGCGGGTCATGCCAGGGTTGCGTTCGGCAAACTGCAGCAGCACGAACACGATGCGCCGGGCGTGCTCACGCCCATCGCCCGACCCCTGGGTGATTTGGTTGAACAGGGTGAACAGGCTGGACTCGATGAACTCGATCAGCCCTTCGAACATCTGCGCCTTGCTGGCGAAGTGGCGGTACAGCGCCGCCTCGCTGACCTCCAGGCGGGCGGCCAAGGCCGCCGTCGTGATGCGGTCGGCGTCGGGTTGCTCCAGCATCGAGGCCAAGGTCTGCAGGATCTGGATGCGCCGCTCACCGGGCCGCGGACGCTTGCGGTCCGCGCCCGAAGCGGCCTGGCTGGCGGCGTCGTCAGTCGCAGCGGCGGCAGTAGGGAACGGGCTGGCAGGCTGGGGCGTCATGGCGGAAACAGGCGGTAGAAGGTGCAGTACACCTGAGCGCTGATTCTGTCACAGGGCCGCCAGGCTGCTCAGGCGGCGGTCCACATAGGCCGGGCGGCGCATCAAGCCGCGCCCCATGGCCTCGGTTTTGCGCTGGCTGGCGCGCATCCAGCGTTGCATCCACACGGTGCGCCAGCCCTCGGCCCTTGCGGCCTTCTGGTGTTCCAGGGTGTCCTCCACCAGCACGCAGCGCCGGGGTGCCACCTTCAACAAGGCCGGCAGCCTGCGAAACAGCCGCCGATCGGGCTTGGGGCGCAGGCGGCCAAACACCTTCATCTGTTCAATCGGGATCACGGCATCGAAGCAGTCTTCGATCCGCAAGGCCTGCAGCACCCGGCGCGCGTACTGGGCCGGCGCATTGGTCAGCAGCAGCTTGACGCCCGGCAGGCGGCGCAGGCGATGCAGATCGTGCGCGTGGCCACGCACGCGCTGTTCCAAGTCGGGGAATCGGTGGGTTTCGTGCAGAAAGTGGGCCGCCTTGATCCGGTGGTGGCGCATGAGGCCCAGCAGGGTGGAGCCGTAGCGTTGCCAGTAGTGCACGCGCAGGGCGTCGGCTTGCTCCACAGGCAGGCCCAGGTGCTCGCAGATGTAGGCGGTCATCGCCGCATTCATGCGTGGGAACACCACCGAGCCGGCGTCATGCAGGGTGTTGTCCAGATCGAAGAACCACACGGTGCGCGCACCGGCGGCGGGCCAAGCCACGGCGTGCGCTCAGTGCGAGCGGATCATGGTGCCGAAGGCCTGATCCGTCAGGATCTCCAACAGCAGCACATGGGGCACGCGGCCGTCTACGATGTGTACGGCATTCACGCCGCACTTGGCCGCGTCGATGGCCCCGGCAATCTTGGGCAGCATGCCGTCGCTGATGGTGCCGTCTTCCACCAATTCGTCGATGCGGCGCGCGGTCAGCTCGGTCAAAAGTTGTCCCTCCTTGTTCAGCACGCCCTTGATGTTGGTGAGCATCAGCAGCTTTTCAGCCTTGAGCACCTCGGCCAGCTTGCTGGCCACCAGGTCGGCGTTGATGTTGTAGCTCTCGTTTTCGGTGCCGAATCCGATGGGGCTGACCACCGGGATGAACGCATCGTCTTGCAGGGCCTGCACCACGCCGGGGTCGATGGACTCGATGGCGCCCACCTGTCCGATGTCGTGTTCCCGGCTCGGGTCATCCTTGTCTTGCAGTCGCATCTTGCGTGCCCGGATGAGGCCCCCGTCTCGGCCGGTCAGGCCAACGGCCTTGCCACCGGCCTCATTGATCAGGCCCACGATGTCCTGCTGCACCTCACCGGCCAGCACCCACTCCACCACTTCCATGGTTTCCTCGTCGGTGACCCGCATGCCCTGGATGAAGCTGCCCTTCTTGCCCAGGCGGTTGAGGGCCTCGTCGATCTGCGGGCCGCCCCCGTGGACCACGATGGGGTTGATGCCCACCAGTTTGAGCAGCACCACGTCCTCCGCGAAGGCCTTCTGCAAGGCCGGGTCGGTCATGGCATTGCCACCGTACTTGATCACCATCGTCTTGCCGTGGAAGCGCCGGATGTAGGGCAGCGCCTGGGCCAGGATCTCCGCCTTGTCTCGCGGCTCAAGGGTGGTGGGTTCGGTGTTCATCGCTCGGGCAGGCAAGGTCGTGAAAGGGCCAGCCGCATTCTAGGCAGCACCACGGGACGGTGTATCGCCCAAAACCGCAGGCGCCGCGTCGGCGTGTGCACCGCA
Organism: Betaproteobacteria bacterium; assembly: GCA_046094505.1. Classification (GTDB taxonomy): domain Bacteria; phylum Pseudomonadota; class Gammaproteobacteria; order Burkholderiales; family Burkholderiaceae_C; genus RFTU01. The sequence goes on along the minus strand of JBJTHN010000001.1, from coordinate 18,503 downwards.
CGATGGCCCCCCTTCTTCACCCATCTCTTCACCCAGAGCCTGGGCCAGGTCGCTTCGCAGAACAGCAGCCAGCAACCGTCGGTCGGCGTGCGCACTCGAGCGCGCGGTCAGCGCGTTCACCGTGACCACCACGCCCCGGCCACGGGCGATGCGCCACAGGCTCTGGGTCAGGGTGGTTTCGCCCAGGAACTCCACCGCCGGGCTGATGGCAAGGTCGCGGTCGCGGTAGCGCAGCGCCACGGGCTGCACAGGGGCCTCTACGGCAATGGCCGACTGCAGGAGGTTGGCGTGAAAGGGCAGCAGTGCGCGCCCGCTGCCGGTGGTGCCTTCGGGGAACACGGCCACGCAGTGGCCATCGTTCAAGGCCTGCGCCATCTCGTGCATCACGCGCATGGCGTCGCGCCGCTGCTCACGGCGCACATACAGCGTGCCCGCGCAGTCCACCAATCGGTTGACCAAGGGCCACTCCTGCACGTCGGCCTTGGACACGAAACGCGCGCGCGGGCACACCGCGTGGATGGCCATGATGTCGATCCACGAGATGTGGTTGGCCACGATCAGGGTGCCGCCGGTCCGAAACCGGCCCTGCACTTCCAGGCCCATGCCCAGGCAGCGCAGCATGCCTGCAGACCACCACTGGATACGGGCTTGCCGGCCGGCTTCGTCCAACCCGGGAAAGCGCCACAGAACGATCGCGATGCCATGCACACCGTGCAGCACCACGCGCAGGAGTCGAGCCAGGGCCAGCCACATGGAGGTGTTGCGCAAGCCGGGCTCAGGGCGCAGCGTTGTACGCCACGGATCCGGCCACCAGCGTCAAGCGCACCTGGCCGGGCAGCGCGAACTCGGTGCTGCTGGGGGCAAAGGGCGTGTGCTTGCCTTGGCTGCGCAGGGCCTGGGGCGTGGCCTGCCACTGAACGCCGGGGTCGAAACAGCACACGTCGGCCACACCGCCTTCCACCAGGCGTCCGGCGCTGGCCGACAGCGACCCCAAGGTGGGGCCCAGTACGGCCACCGCTCGGCTGGTGATGGGCGCCAGCGTATCGGCCAGCGACAGGCCCGAGGCTTGCCCCCACTTCAAGGCCAGGCTGAGCAACAGTTCCAAACCCGTGGCGCCCGGCTCGGCTTCCGCAAAGGGTCGCGTCTTCTCGTCTCGGCTCAGTGGCAGGTGGTCGCTGACCAAGGCGTCCAGCGTGCCGTCGGCCAATCCCTGCTGCAGGGCCTGCCGGTCACGGTCCTGCCGCAGCGGCGGCACCAGGCGCATGGCCGAATCGAAGAATCCGATGTCCACGTCGGTCAGGTGCAGGTTGTTGATGCTGACATCACTGGTGATGGGCAGGCCCTCGGCCTTGGCCTGCCGCACCAGGTTCACACCGGCTGCGCTGCTGAGGCGGCACAGGTGCACGCGGGCACCGGTGGAGCGCATCAACTCAATGATGGTGTGCAGAGCCACCGTTTCGGCCGCCACCGGCACACCCGACAGACCCATGCGGGTGGCCACGGCCCCGCTCGCGGCCACGCCCTTGCCCAGGCCATGGTCCTGCGGGTGCAGCCACACGGTATAGCCGTAGGTGGCGGCGTACAGCATGGCGCGCTGCAACACCTGCGTGTCTTGAATCGGCACCTCGGCCTGCGAAAACCCAATGCAACCCGCCTCGGTCAATTCGGCCATTTCCGTGAGCACCTCGCCGCGCAGACCCTGCGTGAGCGCTCCCAAGGGAAAGAGTCGGCAGCGCGAGAGTTGGCGCGCGCGGAACTTGAGCATCTCCACCAGGCCCGGCTCGTCCAAAGTGGGGTCGGTGTCCGGCGGACACACCAGGCTGGTCACACCGCCGGCGGCCGCTGCGGCGAGCTCGCTTTCCAGCATGCCTTCGTGCTCATGGCCAGGCTCACGCAACCGTGCCGCCAAATCCACCAAGCCGGGCATCACCACCCAGCCTTGGGCATCGAAACGCTGATCAGGCTCGAAGCCCGCAGGCGCCGCGCCGATGGCCACGATGCGGTCCCCCACGATGGCCAGCTCGCCCACCGCATCGCGGCCGCTGGCAGGGTCGACCACACGGCCGTTGGAGATCAGGATCTTCATGGTGCTCACGCCTCGTTGCCTGCGATGATGCTCATCACCGCCATGCGCACGGCGATGCCGAAGGTGACCTGGGGCAGGATCACGCTGTGCTCGCCATCGGCCACAGCCGAGTCGATCTCCACCCCTCGGTTGATGGGTCCGGGGTGCATCACGATGACATCGGGCTTGGCCAGGGCCAGCTTTTCAGGCGTCAGGCCGAAGTTCTTGAAGAACTCGGCCGAGCTGGGCAGCATCGCGCCGCTCATGCGCTCGTTTTGCAGGCGCAGCATGATGATCACATCGGCGCCGCGGATGCCCTCGGCCATGTCGTGGCACACCCGAACCCCCATGGACTTCAAGTCGGGTGTCACCAGGGTCTTGGGCCCGACGGCGCGGATCTCCGGCACGCCCAGCGTGGTCAGGGCATGAATGTCAGAGCGCGCCACCCGCGAGTGCACGATGTCGCCCACGATGGCCACCGTCAGGTTGCTGAAGTCTTTCTTGTAGTGCCGGATGGTGTACATGTCCAGCAGGCCCTGGGTGGGGTGCGCGTGGCGGCCATCACCGGCGTTGACCACATGCACATGGGGCGCGCAGTGCTGGGCGATCAGGTACGGCGCACCCGACTCGCTGTGGCGCACCACGAACATGTCGGCGTGCATCGCGCTCAGGTTGGCAATCGTGTCGAGCAGGCTTTCGCCCTTGGCTGCACTGCTGCGTGCGATGTCCAGGTTGATCACGTCCGCGCTCAGCCGCTTGGCCGCAATTTCGAACGTGGTTCGGGTTCGCGTGCTGTTTTCGAAGAAGAGGTTGAACACGCTCTTGCCACGCAGCAGTGGCACCTTCTTCACTTCCCGCTCGTGCACCGACAGGAAGGTGCCGGCGGTGTCCAGGATGTGGTTCAGGACCGCCTTGGGCAAGCCCTCAATGGACAAGAGGTGGATGAGTTCACCGTGTCGGTTGAGCTGGGGGTTGCGCATGTTCACACGCCCTCCACGGCAAAGGTCAATCGGCCCTGGGCGTCCTGCGCCAAGGACAGGCGCTGGGCCGCCGGCAGCGTCAGCCGCACAGCGGCGCACTGCGCCTCCACCGGCAGCTCGCGCCCGCCACGGTCCACCAGCACCGCCAGGCTCACCCGTGCGGGGCGCCCGAAATCGAAAAGCTCGTTGAGCGCGGCTCGGATGGTGCGGCCGGTGAACAGCACGTCGTCCACCAGGATGATGTGCCGGCCCTCGACGTCGAAGGGCAGACGCGTGGCGCCGGCGGTGCTGCCCAGCCCACGCTCGGCATAGTCGTCACGGTGCAAGGTGATGCTCAGGCTGCCGGCAGCGCCGGGCAGGGCCAGGTCCTTGTGCAGCCGTTCGGCCAGCCAGGCGCCACCCGACCAGATGCCAACCAGGCCCACGCTGGCCGGGCCTGAGGCCTGCACCAGAGCGCCAACCTGGTGGCACAGCTGTTGGTAGAGCGCTTCGGCGTCCAGAGCGAGTTGGGTCATGCTTGCTGATCCAGAAACTGTTGAAGTATCACCGCAGCGGCGGCCGCGTCCAGGTCGTGGGCGCCATCGGCCTGTGCCGCAACCGTGCTGTAGCGCTCGTCCACCTCGTACACCGGCAGACCGGTGCGTCCCTGCAGGCGGCGGGCAAAGCGCTGGGCCCGTTGGGTGTTCGCGTGGGGGGCGCCGTCGGGGTGGAAGGGCACCCCCACCACCAGGGCATCGGGTTGCCACTCCCGCACCAGCTGCTCGATGGCGGCAAACCGCTGGTCGCCCAGTTCGTGCAGGGTCTGGAGGGCCTGTGCGCGGCACAGAACCGTGTTGCCTGTGGCCACGCCCACGCGCTTGAGCCCGTAGTCAAAAGCCAAATAGGAACGCGCCGGGCGCTGGGGCAGCTCGGGTGCCGCCCCGCTCATGCGTGCCCGGCCTCCTGGCTGAGCATGCGTGGGTCGATGCCCAGCAAGGACAGGGCCTTCTGGTAGCGCTGCTCAATGGGCGTGTCGAAGATCACAGAGGGTTCGGCCTCGACCGTGAGCCAACCGTTGCGGCCGATCTCATCTTCCAACTGCCCTGCACCCCAGCCGCTGTAGCCCAGCGTGACCAAGACCCTGCGGGGACCGGCGCCGCTGGACAGGGCCTCCAGCACGTCGCGGCTGGTGGTCATTTCCACCTGAGCCCCGGGGATGGCCAGGGTGGAGTGGTAGGGGCTTTCCTCGGTGCCCACACGCTCGTGCAACACGAAACCGCGCTCGGTTTGAACCGGGCCGCCGAAGTACACGGGGGAATCGTGCAGGTCGTCGCGCCCCAAGTGGAGGTCCACCTTTTCGAAGAGGCTGGGCAGGGTGATGTCGATGGGCTTGTTGATGACCAAGCCCAGGGCGCCGCGGTCGTTGTGCTCACACAGGTACACCACCGTTCCGGCAAAGCGCTCATCAGCCATGCCGGGCATGGCAATCAGGAACTGGTTTGTGAGGTTGATCGGCTGGCCTGCCATGCCCGAATTCTATGCTGTTCGATACTGCAAGGCATGACTGCGAAACCCCTTGAAAGCGCCCTGGTTTGGCTGCGGCGCGACCTGCGCTGTGAAGACCATGCAGCCCTGCACCACGCGCTGAGCCAGGCCCGGCGCGTGTGGTGCGCCTTTGTGTTTGACACCGACATCTTGGACGCCTTGCCGCGGCGCGACCAGCGCGTGGCCTTCATACACGCGGCCTTGTTGGAGGTGGACGCCACGCTGCGCGCCTGGGCGCAGGCCGCCGGTGTGCTGGGCGCTGCCGATGTGGGCCTGATCGTGCGCCACGGCCGCGCCTCGCAGGAGATTGCCGCCCTGGCTTCGGCCCTGGGGGTGCAGCGCGTAGTGGCCAGCCACGACGATGAGCCGCAGGCCCTTGCGCGGGACGCTGCGGTGCTGCAGGCCTTGGCCCGCCAGCGCATCGAGTGGGTGAGCGTGAAAGACCATGTGGTTTTTGAGCGCCGCCAGGTGATGACGCAAAGCGGCGGCCCGTACGGTGTGTTCACCCCCTACAAGAACGCCTGGATCAAACGGCTGACCCAAGAGCCGCAAGCGGTGCAGCCATTGCCCACCCAGCCGCTGGCCGGCGCCTTGGCGCCGGTGCCTCAAGCCCAACGCAGGCCCTGCCCCACGCTGCCGGAGATGGGATTTGAGGCCTTGAGCGCCCAAGAGATTCGGGTGCCCACCGGCATGAGCGGCGCGCAAGGCCTGTTGCAGGATTTCTTGGGGCGCATCGACGAGTACCGACGCACCCGCGACTTTCCCGCGGTCAAGGGCCCGAGCTACCTGTCGGCCCACCTGCGCTTTGGCACGGTGTCGGTTCGGCAGCTGACCCGGGAAGCCTGGGCGCGCGCGCAGGCGGGCTCCGAAGGGGCCGAAGGCTGGCTCGCCGAGTTGGTGTGGCGCGATTTCTACCACCAGATCCTGCACCACCACCCCCGCGTGGTGGAGCGTGCTTTCAAGCCCGAATACGACCGCATTGCCTGGGCCACGGGGGCCCAAGCCCAAGCCCACTTCGAAGCCTGGTGCGAAGGCCGCACCGGCTATCCCCTGGTGGACGCGGCCATGCACCAGATCAACCAGACCGGCTGGATGCACAACCGGCTGCGGATGGTGGTGTCGAGCTTTCTGATCAAGGACCTGGGCATCGACTGGCGCCGCGGTGAGGCCTACTTTGCCGAGAAGCTCATTGACTTCGACCTGGCCGCCAACAACGGCGGCTGGCAGTGGGCGGCCTCCAGCGGCTGCGATGCACAGCCCTACTTCCGGATCTTCAACCCGGTGAGCCAAAGCGAAAAGTTCGACCCCAAGGGGCAATTCATCCGCCGCTACCTGCCCGCGCTCAAGGGCCTGCCCGACTCCGCGCTGCACGCGCCTTGGCAGGCGCGGCCCTTGGACCTGGCGGCGGCAGGCGTGGTGCTTGGGCGCGACTATCCGCTGCCCATCGTTCAACATGACGTGGCGCGTCAGGCCACGTTGGAGCGCTACGCCGTTGTCAAGAACAAGGCCTGAAGCGCCGGGCTGGCCTCAGATCTGAACCATCTCGAAATCTTCTTTGCGCGCCCCGCACTCCGGGCAGGTCCAGTTCATCGGAACGTCGGCCCAAGCGGTACCCGGCGCAATGCCGTGCTCCGGATCACCGGCGGCCTCGTCGTAAATCCAGCCACAAATGAGGCACATCCAGGTTTTGCTTTCAGACATGGTCTTGGACCGGCGGGAACCGTCACTACAATGATTGCTGAATTCTAGTCATGCACCACGGCCCAGCTTCATGCCGCGCCGGCCGAATGACAGCGTGACACCCAGCACATGAGCGATCAACTCCCACCGACGGGCGCCGACGACGCCGCCGCACAAGAGCCCGAGGCTGCACCGGCCAATGTTCTGAGCTTCAATGCCAGCGAGGCCACCGGCGCCGGGGGCCTGGGCGGCGACATCGCCACATTTGCCGCCATGGGAGCACACGGCCTGCCCGTGGTGGCCACCCTGGTGATGCGGGACACCGCCGAGGTGTTCGACCAACACGTGATCGAAGCCGATGCGGTGGCCGAGCAGGCCCGCACGGTGCTGGAGGACATCTCGATCGCCGCGTGGAAGGTGGGTTTCCTGGGCTCAGCGGAAAACGTGAGTGCCGTGGCTGAAATCCTGTCGGACTACCCGGACGTGCCCTTGGTGGCCTACATGCCGGCCGTGGGTTGGATGGACGAGGACGAGCATGCGGCCTACCTGGACGCGTACCGCGAGTTGATCCTGCCCTCGGCTGAAGTCCTGGTGGGCAACCAAAAGACACTGACCGACTTCCTGCTGCCCGAGTGGGACAGCGAGCGGCCGCCGTCCACCCGCGAGCTGGCCGTGGCTGCAGCCGAACACGGTGCGCGCCATGTGCTGGTCACCGGAATCGTGCTGCCCGCTCGCGCACAGGAAGGCTTCATCGACAACGTGTTGTCCAGTGCCAGTGGCGCCATCTGCGGCGAGAAGTTCGAGCGCTTTGAAGCGTCCTTCCTTGGGGCTGGGGAAACGCTGTCGGCCGCCTTGGCCGCCCTCCTGGCTTCGGGCGCCGACCTGCCCAGCGCCGTGTCGGAAGCCCTGTCCTTCCTGGACCAAAGCCTCGACGCGGGCTTTCGCCCCGGCATGGGCCAGGTGGTACCCGACCGCTTCTTCTGGGCGGTGCCCCCGGAAGACGAGGGCGAGGATGGCGACGAGCCTTTCGGTGGCCCCGGTGGTCTGGAAGACCCGGGGCAGGCCCGCGGACCCAAGCGCATGCATTGAGTGGCGCCGCAGCAGCATCGCCGTGGATAGGAAGAGCCCATGACCGACAAGACCAACGCTGGCCTGTTCGAGCGCGCGCAGCGCGTGATTCCCGGCGGAGTGAACTCCCCCGTGCGGGCCTTCCGCGCCGTGGGGGGCACGCCGCGCTTCATGGCCCGTGCCCAGGGCGCCTACATGTGGGACGCCGAGGGAAAGCGCTACATCGACTACATCGGATCCTGGGGTCCCATGATCCTGGGCCACGGCCACCCGGCCGTCTTGGAAGCGGTGCGGCAGGCCGCCGCCGATGGCCTGAGCTTTGGCGCACCCACCGAGCGCGAGATTGAGCTGGCCGAGGCCATCATTGCCCTCGTTCCGGGGCTGCAACAGGTTCGACTGGTGAGCTCCGGCACCGAGGCAGCCATGAGCGCCATCCGACTGGCCCGCGGCGCCACCGGGCGCAACCGCCTTATCAAGTTCGAGGGCTGCTACCACGGCCATGCCGATGCACTGCTGGTCAAGGCCGGCTCTGGGTTGGCCACTTTTGGCAACCCCACCAGCGCCGGCGTGCCGGCTGAGGTGGTACAGCACACCATTGTGCTGCCCTACAACGACGTGGCGGCCCTGGACGCGGCCTTTGCCGAACACGGCCACGACCTGGCCTGCGTGATGGTGGAGCCCATCGCGGGCAACATGAATTTCGTTCGCGCCTCCGTGCCCTTCATGACCCGACTGCGCGAGTTGTGCACCGCACACGGGGCCCTGCTCGTCTTCGATGAGGTCATGAGCGGCTTTCGCGTGGCCCTGGGCGGCGCGCAGAGCGTGTATGCGCGGCTGATCCCGGGCTTCGCGCCGGACATGAGCGTGTTTGGCAAGGTCATTGGCGGTGGCATGCCCCTGGCGGCCTTTGGTGGCTCGCGCGCAGTGATGTCACAGCTGGCCCCCCTGGGTCCGGTGTACCAGGCTGGAACCCTGTCGGGCAACCCAGTGGCCACCGCCTGCGGCTTGGCCACGCTGCGCGAAATCGCCAATCCGGGCTTCTTCGATGCGCTGGCCCAGCGCACGCGCACACTGGTTGAGGGCCTGGTGGGCGCGGCGCGCGAAGCCGGCATCCCCCTGTGCGGCGACAGCGAGGGCGGCATGTTTGGCTTCTTCTTCCACGACCAGTTGCCGCAGGACTACCCCACGGTGATGACGACCGACAAAGAGCGCTTCAACCGCTTCTTCCACGGCATGCTTGAGCAAGGCGTGTACCTGGCGCCCGCCCTGTACGAAGCCGGCTTTGTCAGCGCCGCGCACAGCGCGCAAGACATCGACCAAACGCTGCAAGCGGCCCGCGAGTCGTTCAAGGCCCTGCGGGGCTGAAGCACCCTGCTGCACCCGGGCCTGGCCACCATGCACATCCACATCCTGGGCATCTGCGGCACCTTTATGGGCGGCCTGGCCGCTTTGGCGCGTGAGGCTGGTCACCAGGTCACCGGCTGCGACCGCGGGGTGTATCCGCCCATGAGCGACCAGCTGCGGGCCTTGGGAATCGACCTCATCGAAGGCTACGGCCCCGAGCAGCTCGCGCTCAAGCCCGACCTGTTCGTGGTGGGCAATGTGGTCTCACGGGGCAACCCGCTGATGGAGGCGATTCTGGATGCCGGCCTGCCCTGCACCAGCGGCCCGCAGTGGCTGAGCGAACAGGTGCTGCGGGGCCGCCATGTGTTGGCGGTGGCTGGCACACACGGCAAAACCACCGCCACCGCCATGCTGGCGTGGATCCTGGAGGCCGCGGGCCTGCAGCCGGGCTTCTTGGTGGGTGGCGTGCCGGCGAACTTTGGGGTTTCGGCTCGCTTGGGCGGCCACGCCGCTGGGCAAGCACGGCCCCTGTTCGTCATCGAAGCCGACGAGTACGACACCGCGTTCTTCGACAAGCGCAGCAAGTTCGTGCACTACCAGGCCCGAACCGCAGTGCTCAACAACCTCGAGTACGACCACGCCGACATCTTTGCCGACCTGCAGGCCATCGAAACCCAGTTCCACCACCTCGTGCGCACCGTACCGTCGTCCGGAACCCTGGTGGTCAACGCCCGCGAACCCGCACTGGCCCGCGTGCTGGCACGGGGCGCCTGGAGCCGCGTTCAACGCTTTGGCTGCCAGAAGGAAGAAGCCGGCTGCCTGCGCGCGCGCGGTGAACCCCAGGCCTTTGATGTGCTGCGCGGCGCCTTGAAGGTGGGGCGTGTGGAGTGGAGCCTCAGCGGCGAGCACAACCAGCTCAATGCGCTGGCCGCCATTGCCGCGGCCGAGTCCGTGGGCGTGAGCCCCGAGCAGGCCAGTGCGTCACTGAGCCGCTTCGAAAGCGTCAAGCGCCGCATGGAGTGTGTGGGCACGGTGCAGCTTGCCGGCGGCAACATCTGCGTGTACGACGACTTTGCCCACCATCCCACGGCCATCCGCACCACGGTCAATGGCCTGCGCCGCCAGCTCGACCGCCAGGCCCAACAGGGCGGTGCACTGGGGCGCGTGTTGGCCTTGTTTGAACCGCGCTCCAACACCATGAAGCTGGGCACGATGAAGACCCAGTTGCCGTGGGCCTTGGAAGAAGCGGACCTGGCCTTCTGCCACAGCGGCGGCCTGGATTGGGACGCGGCCGAAGTCCTCAAGCCCATGGGCCCTCGGGCCCGCGTGCTGCCCTCGGTCGATGACTTGGTGGCGGCGGTGGCGGCCGTGGCACGGCCTGGCGACCACCTGCTGTGCATGAGCAACGGCGGCTTCGGCGGGGTACACGCCAAGCTGCTGCAGGCGCTGGAGCCGGCAGCCCACTAGCCCCTGGGGTCGTGGAAGGCACCGTGGCCTGCATGCCCCGCCTTGGGGTAAGGTTAACGGTTTGGATTTCACCCCCAGAAGGACTCGAATGAAGCACCTGCATCGCGCAGCCTCGGCGAAGGCCGCTACTGCCACCGCCTTGCCCCCACACCTGGCACGCGCACCCTATCCGTGGATGGCGGCTGCCTTGGCAACGCTGCTCGTGGCCTGCGCCCAAAACCCGACGGCCCCGCAAGGCACGGCTGCTAATGCACCGGCTGCACCGGCTGCACCGGCTGCACCGGCTGCCGCCGCCAAGCCCGCAGCCGCGCCAACAGCAGCCGCTGCGGCCACACCCGCCCGCCCGGCTGCAGCCGCTGGCGCCACCGCGCCCGCAGCGCCTGGCGCATCCGCCGGTGCTGCCGCACCGGGCACCCCCAATGCGGCGGCCATCGCCGCTGCACAAGCGGCACGTTCGGCTGCAGCCGGCAGCCCACCGGCCTTTGCCGAGGTCATCCGCGACGCCAAGCGCAGCGACGGCTTCTTGCCGGTGTGGACCAAGGACGACAAGGTGTGGATGGAGATCCCCGCCGCTGCGATGGACAAGCCCTTCTTCTTTGCCGTCTCGGTGGCCAATGGCCTGGGCGAGCGCTTTTTTTGGCCCGGCCTCATGGGCGGCAGCCAAGTGGTGGCGTTGCGCAAGGTGGGCAATACGGTTCAGTTGATCGCCAAAAATGTGAAGGTGCGCGCCCCGGCCAATACGCCGCTGGCCAAAGCCCTGGAGGAAAGCTACTCCGACAGCCTGCTGGCCACTGCACCCGCTGCCTCGGCACCGCACCCCGAACGCAAGTCGATCCTGGTGGACGCCAATACCCTGCTGGGCGGCGACCTCACCGGTGCGCAGACCCGCCTGGAAGGCTCTTACCGTCTGCCCTACACCCTGGACCGCGCCAACTCGGGCATCGTCAAGAGCACAAGCAACGCCCAAGGCACGAGCTTCACGGTGCGCCAGCACTTCGCCATTCCCAAGCTGCCCTCCACGCCGCCCGGCGGCCCGGGTGGCGCCACGCCAAACCCGGCGGCCATGCCCTCTCCGCCCACGGTGGTGCCCGATCCGCGCAGCCTGTTCCTGGGCCACACCTACACCATGGCGCCGCTGCCGGCCACACCCATGGCGGTGCGCGCGGCCGACCAACGCGTGGGCTACTTCACCGAGTCCTTCATGGACTTCGGCAAGGATGCCGGCGGCGACCGCCGCACCCACCACATCAAGCGCTGGCGCTTGGAAAAGAAGGACCCCACGGCTGAGGTGTCGGAGCCCAAAGAGCCCATCCGCGTGGTGATGGACCGCAACATTCCAGTGAAGTGGCGCGAGCCCATCAAGGCCGGCATCCTGGAGTGGAACAAGGCCTTTGAGAAAGCCGGTTGGCGCAATGCCATCGTGGTGGAGCAGCAAGCTGACAACGCCGACTGGAGCACCCTGGAGGGCACCCGGCTGCTGGCCGTGCGCTGGTTCGCCATCGAGGGCCCGGGCGCCACGGCCGTGGGCCCCAGCCAGGCCGACCCGCGCACCGGTGAGATCCTGCGCGGTGCGTCCATCATTCCGGAGAACTGGGTGCGCATCGGCCGCAACCGCATCACGGACACGCAGCCTCGCCTGGGCAGCCAGTCAGCCGAAGCGGGCGGCCACGCTGCAGGCCTGAACTTTGCCCAGCCCTACAGCCTGCCGGGCATGGCTGCGGCCCACGATCACAGCCTGTGCACGCTGGGCCACGAGGCCTTGGAACAGGCGGAAATGGCCTTTGAATTGTTGGTGGCCCGCGGGCAGATCGACCCACAAGGCCCTGAAGCCGACCGCTTCATCGCCGGCAGCCTCAAGGATGTGACGATGCACGAAATCGGCCACGCCCTGGGCCTGCGCCACAACTTCAAGGCTTCAACCGGTATCACCCGCAGCCAGTTGCGCGACAAGGCCTTCACAGCCTTGCGCGGTGTGTCCAACTCAGTGATGGACTACAACGCCCTGAACCTGCCCCTGGCCGATGAGGCCGACGCCGACCTGCAGATGGGCAGCCTGGGCGCCTACGACATGTGGGCCATCGAGTACGGCTACCGAGACTTCCCGGCCGACCGCGAGGCCTCCGGCTTGGCCGCCATTGCGCAGCGCAGCGACACCGACATCTCACTGGCCTACGCCACCGACGAGGACGCTTCCACGCCCGACCCGCTGGTCAACCGCTACGACCTGGGCGACGATCCCTTGGCCTATGCCCAACGGCAGATGAAGCTGTCGCGCGAACTGTGGAACCGCACCCAGGCCCGCACCCTGGCAGCCAACGATGACATGACGATCTACCGCCGCGTGCTGCAGCGGGTGTTCGCCGGTATCAACGCCACGGTGCCGCTGGCCACACGCTACGTGGGCGGCTCCATCCATTCGCGTGCACTGGCGGGCAAGAACGAGCCCTTGATTGCACCGGTGCCGGCCGCGCGCCAGCGCGAGGCGCTGAACTTTGTGGTCAACGAGCTGTTCACCACCCAAAGCTTCAAGTTCGACCCGAAGATCTTGAGCCGCCTGGGCATTGACCAGCTCGACCGCAGTTCCGCGCGCAGCCTAACCTCCACCGACTACAGCCTGGCGCAAACGGTGCTGGGCGTACAGCGCAGCGCGCTGGACGCGCTGATGAGCGAGGCCCTGGCTTCACGCATGGCCGACGCCGAGCACAAGGTTGAAAACCCCAAGGCCCTGATGAGCTTTGCCGATGTGCAAACGCGCTTGAGCGGAGCCATTTGGGCGGAGTTGCGCGATGGCAAGACCAGCGGCCGAGAAGTGGATAGCCTGCGGCGAAACCTGCAGCGTGAACACATCAAGCGACTGGCCTCGGGCCTGCTGCGGCCTGCCGCCTCCAGCGGCAACGCCGATGCGCCAGCGGTCAACCGCATGGTGGCACGGCAGCTGGAGTCGGAGCTGCGTGGCGCCCTGAGCGCCGGCGGCTGGTCGAATATGGCGCGCGCGCACTTGGAGGACAGCTTGGCAATGATCAGCGAGGCGCTGAAGGCCCCGCTGAACAAGCAAGGCGTTTGACAGCCACGATGAAACTGCTGGATAAGGTTTGCATCATCACCGGCGCGGGCCAGGGCATAGGCCTGGCCACGGCAAGCCGATTTGCCGCCGAGGGCGCGCTGGTGGTGGTGTGTGACCTGCGACAAGCCGATGTGGACGCGGCCGTGGCCGAGTGCCGCCGTTTGGGCGGTGCGGCCCCGCGCTCCACGGGCTTTGCGCTCAGCGTCACCGACCGGCCCCAAGTGGATGCCATGGTGGCCGCGGTGAAGGCCCAGTTTGGCCGCGTGGATGTGCTGGTGAACAACGCCGGCATCACCCAAGACGCGCGCTTGCAGAAGATGACCCTGGAGCAGTTCGACCGGGTGATCGATGTCAACCTGCGAGGGGTGTTCCATTGCAGCCAAGCCGTGGCCGATCAAATGGTCCTGCAGGGCAGTGGTGTGATCCTCAATGCCAGTTCCATCGTGGGCCTGTACGGCAACTTCGGGCAAACCAACTATGCAGCCAGCAAGTTCGGGGTGATCGGCTTCACCAAAACCTGGAGCCGCGAGCTCGGACCCAAAGGGGTGCGGGTGAACGCGGTGGCGCCGGGCTTTGTGGCCACCCACATCCTGGACACCATCCCCGAGAAGGTCTTGGCTGAAATGACCCAAGAGGTCCCCCTGCGCCGCCTGGGCAAGCCCGAAGAGATCGCCGGCGTCTACGCCTTTTTGGCCAGCGACGATGCCAGCTACATCAATGGTGCGGTGATTGAGGTGGCCGGCGGCTTGACCATTTAAGGGCCTTGCCGATCACCCCAGGCCGCCGCAAAAACCGCCGACAATTCGTGGGTGAATTACGCCCTCTTTGATGAGGCTGGCAAATTTCTGGCCGGCCGTGTGATGTCCGAAGCGGAGAGTTCGATGCAGGTCGAGCTCGAATCGGGCAAGCGTGTGAAGGTCAAGGCCGCCCATGTGCTGCTGCGCTTTGCCCAGCCCTCTCCGTCTGAATTGCTCAACCAGGCTCGGGCCCTGTCCGATGACATCGACCTGAACCTGGCCTGGGAGTTCGCTCCTGAGGGCGACTTCGGCTTTGCCGACCTCGCCCGCGACTATTTCGACCCCAAGGCCGATGCGGTGCACCAAGCCGCCGCCTTGATCTGTCTGTTTGAGGCGCCGCACTACTTCCGCCGCATGGGCAAGGGGCTGTTCCGCAAGTCCTCGGAGGACACGCTCAAGGCCGCGCTGCTGGGCATCGAGCGCAAAAAGCAGGTGGCCGCCCAAATCGAGCAGTGGACGCAGGAACTGGTGCAAGGCCAATGCCCGGTGCCTGTGCGCGAGCAGCTGTACCGGATTCTGTTCAAGCCCGACAAGAACGCGCCGGAGTACAAGGCGGTGGTGGAGGCTTCGCGCCACAGCCAGCGCTCGCCTCTGGACCTGCTCAAGGACGCGGGCGCCATCGACAGCCCCTATCAGTTCCACTGGAAACGCTTTCTTTTCGAGTTCTTCCCCAAGGGCACCGGCTTTCCTGCGGTGGCCGCACCCGAGGCGCCACCGGACCTGCCCCTGGCCGAAGGCGTGCAGGCGTTCTCGATCGACGACTCCAGCACCACCGAAATCGACGACGCCATCTCGGTGCGGGGCCTGGGCAGCGGCACGGTGGTGCTGGGCATCCACATCGCGGCACCGGCCTTGGCCATTGCACCGGGCACTCCGGTCGATCAACTGGCGGCGCGGAGGCTGTCCACGGTCTACATGCCTGGGCACAAGCTGACGATGCTGCCCGATGAGGTCGTGCAGGCCTACACCCTGGTGCAGGGGCGGGCCAGCCCCACCGTCAGCCTGTACATCACCCTGGACGAGGCCACGCTGGAAGTGCGCGAACGCGTGACACGCCTGGAGCGCGTGGAGGTTGCCGCCAACCTGCGCCACGACCACCTGGAGGCGCACATCAGCGAGGCCTCGCTGGCCGCGGTGTTGGAAGGCGCTGCCGATGCACAGACGCCCACCGGCTCCACCGGCAGCGTTTCCATCCCCTTTCACCGCGAACTGGCCTTCAGCTTTCGCCTGGCCCAACACCTCAAGGTGCAGCGCGAAGCCGTGCGCGGCAAGCCCGAGACCTTCAACCGCCCTGACTTCAGCTTCAAGCTCGAAGGGCGCGACGGCACCCAGGAGGAGCCGCCGCACGGCGCCGAAACGGTGCTCATCAGCCAGCGCCGCCGCGGGTCTCCCCTGGACCTGCTGGTGGCCGAGTTGATGATCCTGGCCAACAGCAGTTGGGGTGCGTGGCTGGCCGAACTGGGCGTGCCGGGCATCTACCGCAGCCAGGCCAGCCTCGCACCAGGCATCAAGGTGCGCATGGGTACCAAGCCCGCACCGCACGCCGGCATGGGCGTGAGCCACTACACCTGGGCCTCTTCGCCGCTGCGCCGCTATGTGGACCTGGTCAACCAGTGGCAAATCATCGCCTGCGCGCGCCACGGCCGCACCGCGGCGCTGGCTGCACCCTTCAAGCCCAAGGACGCGCAACTCTTCTCGGTGGTGTCGTCATTCGATGCGGCCTACACCGCCTATGCGGACTTTCAGCGCGGTGTTGAACGCTACTGGACCTTGCGCTGGCTGCAGCAAAACGCGGTCAACGAAGTGCCGGCCACCGTGCTCAAGGACGGATTGGTGCGGGCCGAGGAGTTGCCCCTGGTCTTCAAGGTGGCCGGGGCGGAGCCCTTGCCGCGCGGCGCGCGCCTGATGGCCCGGGTGCAGGGCCTGGACCTCTTGACGCTGGATGTGCACGCCACGCTGCTGGCCAGGCTGGATGAAGCCGGGCCGGGCCAAGCAGCGCCGGCAGATGGGAGCGCCGAAGACGATGAAGACCTGAGCCAAGCCTCTGCGCCGCTGGCCCTGGCCATTGACGTACAAGCCGACGAGGGGTCTTTGGCGGATCCAGCGGCCGCAGGGTCAGCGACGTCGAGCCCAGACACCCACAGCACAGCATCCTGAAGATGACGGGACCCGCGCAGCCAGACCGTTACGCCGTGATCGGCCACCCCGTGGCCCACAGCCAGTCGCCCTTTATCCACGGTGAGTTCGCGCGCCAAACGGGACAGGCCATCGACTACGGGCGGGTCGAGTCACCCTTGGATGGCTTTGCCCAAACCCTGCGGGACTGGGCTGCCGCCGGCGCGTGCGGCTGCAACGTGACCGTGCCGTTCAAGTTTGAGGTGCCCGGCTTGGTGACGCACTGCAGTGCACGCGTGCAGTTGGCGCAGGCCGCCAACACCGTGCGGTTTGACGAAGCGGGCTGGTGCGCCGAGAACACCGATGGCTTGGGACTCGTGGCCGACATCCAGCTGCATGCGGGTCTGCCGCTCAAGGGCTGCACGGTGCTGCTGGTGGGCGCTGGTGGTGCAGCGGCCGGGGTGTTGGGGCCTTTGCTGGCAGCGCGGCCGGCCAAGGTGGTGGTGGTCAACCGCACGGCGCACAAGGCGGTGGCGCTGGCCACCGCGCACGCGGCTTGGGCGCGCGAGCACGGCAGCACGGTGCTGGGTGGTGGGCTGCACGAGGCCGCCGAGCTGTGTGGCGCAGCAGGCTGTGAGGTCTTGGTCAATGGAACGGCCAGCAGCATGGCCGGCGCCGTTGCCCCAGTCGCCGAAGGCATCCTCAGGCCCGGCGGCCTAGCGGTGGACATGATGTATGGGCCTGCTGCGCAAGCCTTCCTTCGTTGGGCACAGAGCCAAGGCGCCCAAGCGCGCGATGGTCTGGGCATGCTGGTCGAACAGGCGGCGCATGCCTTTGAGTTCTGGCGCGGGGTGCGTCCGCCCAACACGGCCGCGGTCTTGTCCGCCCTGCGACAACGCATGGCAGCCAGCCCCCGCACATGATTCGCGCCGGCTTGCAGCAACTGGGCCGTCTGCTGGCTCTGCTCTTGATCAGCCTGGCGGCGCTGCAGCTGTACTTCCTGGGCCGAACCGCCCTGATGGCCCACCTGGACACCGCCTCCAGCACCTTTCAGCGCACACAGGCGCTGCGCATCCTGCAGCGCGACGGGCGCCTGGCCTGGAACCAAAACTGGATGGACCTGCGCGAGATGGGCAGTGTCTTGCCGCGCGCGGTGATCGCCAGCGAGGACGCCGGCTTCGTGGACCACCAAGGCTTGGACTGGGAGGCCATCGACAAGGCGCGCGGGCGCAACGAACGCCGCAGCCCCGAGCGGCCGGTGGGTGGCTCCACCATCACGCAGCAACTGGCCAAGAACCTGTTCCTCAGTGGGGAGCGCACCTATTGGCGCAAAGGGCAGGAAGCCGCGATCACCTGGGCTCTGGAGGCCAGCCTGAGCAAGGCCCGCATCCTGGAGCTCTACCTCAACACGGTGGAATGGGGCGAAGGGGTGTACGGCGCGCAAGCGGCGGCGGAGCACTACTTCCGGCTGCGCCCGCATGAACTGCAGGCGCTGCAGGCAGCGCGGCTGGCGGTGATGCTGCCCGCGCCCAGGCGCTTTGAACGCCTGCCGCAGTCGCCTTACCTGTCCAGCCGCTCCGAGACCATCGCCGCGCGCATGCCCGCAGTGAAGCTGCCCACCGGGGTTCGCCCATGAACAGCACCGCAGAGATCGCCGCATCAGCCGCCACCTGGATCGTGGAGCACGGCTTGGATTACGCCGCGGCCTGCCGCAAGGCCGCCGAACACCTGGGTGTGGCGGGCCAGCGCGGCCTGCCCATGCCCGACCACCTCGAACTCGAGGACGCGGTGCGCGAGCACCTGGCGCTGTTTCATGCCGACACCCAGCCGGCAGCCCTGCGCGCCCTGCGGGAGCTGGCCTCCCAGTGGATGCGACGCTTGCAGGACTTCGACCCCCATGTGGGCGGTGCCGTCTGGCGTGGTACCGCCTCGGCGCATTCCCCGATCCTGCTGGACCTGTACACCGACGACCCCACCGGGCCGGAATTGGCCCTGCTCAACCAGGGCGTGCCCTTCGAAACCGGCCAGCGCAGCGGACGCGGACGCGAGCCGGTTCCGGTGATCGGCCTGCAGGTCCCCTGCCCGGCCATCGGCACTGTGGTGCCGATCGAGATCTCGGTGTGGTCACCCGACGACCTCAAGGGTGCTCTGAAGCCCGACGCCCGCGGCCTGCGCTGGCGCGGCACACTGGCGGGCTTGACGCAACTGCTCCAGGCCCCGACACCATGAGTACAAGCCCCCAAGCCCCCCAGCCCAGCGACCCTTCACCGGCCCAGCCCGCCCAAGCCTCAAACCACCGCCGTCGGTGGTTGGGTGTCGGAGCCCTGGGTCTGGTCGCCGGCGCGGGTGCCTTTTGGTGGCAGCAAGCCTGCGTGGCCCCGCCGTCCGGGGCCCCCACC